>CAZPVX010000017.1:80842-91233 GCA_964590135.1 uncultured Anaerolineae bacterium
TTCGTGGCCGGTCGCCAGCCAGGGAATGATCTCGCCGGTGGCGTAGTTCGCGTACCACAGGTATTCAGTTGAAATCTGCCACCAACCGCCAGCGAATTCAAGACCATTCGGGATGAAGGGGTTGAAGCTGTCGAAGACCGAGAAGTTCGTCTGGTCCATGACGATCGCTTCATTGCGGTTGAACGGCATGGTCACGCCATTGACGGTGAAAGTGCCGGCGCCTGCAGCCGGCGCGGTGGTTGCAGCTTCAGTCGCCGCTGGCGCTTCGGTTGGGGCAGCTTCGGTTGCCGCCGGCGCCTCGGTGGGGGCTGCAGCGGTGTCCTTGATGACCGGCGGATTGATAACTTCAGCCGGCGCAGTGGTTGCTGCCGGCGCAGCGCCTGGCGCAGCTTGGCACGCGGTGATCAGGATTGCGGCCAATGTAACGAGCGAAAGAAAACTGGTTCTTTTCGAAGACATGGTGTCATCTCCTGCAAATCGTTTATCCAATCAAGTGCGGTGTCACAAACGCGATCAAGTTGGGAAACCTGACGACATCACCTCCTCAGAACTATGGTTTTACATTTGCGCTGGCGTCACTCCAACCATTTCTTGAACGGTTTGTAGCACTTGCAAAATACATTGTCAAATGAATTGCAAGCAGCAGCCCAAATGCGATGAATTTGTTGTTGTCGTGAAAGGTGTGGTCACTTTGCCAGCACTGCTTCGATGTCAGCTTTCAAGCTGTCGTAGCTCTGGTAGCCGAGCCGGCTGAACGCAATTTCTCCGCGCGCATCGAGGATGACGATCTGTGGGAAGCCGATGTATTTGTAGCGGCGTTTGACATCGTTATCGAGGCCGGCAGCGTCATATGCCAGAAAATCGACGCGCTTGTCATACTCTCCTTCGAGCCGGCTCACGGCCGGCTTGATCTGTTTGCAGATCGCTCATATCGTCGAGTAGAACTCGATGAGCACCGGTCGCTGCAATGCCGCTGTTTGCGCCGTCGCGCTTTGAGTTGTGCGGGGTGAGGTGGCGGGTGTTGCGGCAGGCGAAGGTGTTGCAGTGCAGGATGCGATGAAGCCGGCGGTGAGCAAAGCGATGAATGCGGTTTGCTTGAACATCTTTTTCTCCACGTCGTAAGGGCAACCGGCGATCGTCCATTCGCGCCGGGACACTTGCAGGACGCCCCTGCATCGCCAGGATGTTTCGTGTCAGGTTTATATCAATCCGTAATATTCGTCAATCTCGCGCTGATACGCATGGGCATCGCCGGCGAGCATTTCGTCTTGCGTCACGCGCCGGCCCAGCGCCGACGACTCCAGAATCGCAAACGCGCATGCCAGATCGCGCAGCCCCTCTTCCCCGCTTGTCTCGGGGTCGCGGTGATTTTCAATCGCGCGCAGCCAGTCAAGATTTTGAATCGCGTAAGCATCATCCAAGCCGAGCGGGAAGAATTGTTCGCGCTCGCTCGCTGTCATCTCGCGCTGAAAGGTTTCGACCAGTGGCAATCTCTTGCCATCGGCTGTCCAAATCTGCCCATTGCGCAGCGCGCCATGCTCGCCCAACACCGCCGCGCCGCCTTCCACGCCCACGCCGTCCTGACTCATTGCCCACGACCACCACAGTTGTCCGATTGCGCCGCGCACAAATTCCAGTGTTGCGAAATATGTGTCATCCACGTCGGCATGAATGGTCTGCAATACATGGCCGGCTTTGTCGCGCAGCACGCGCTCTGGCGCAAATGCCCGCGCAAGCGCGCTCACCGCTGCAATCTCGCCGATCACATAGCGTTGCCAATGCATCTGATGCACGCCGATGTCAATGCTGCCGCCGCCCCCGCCAAGCAGCTTCTTGTGCCGCCACGGCGTCTCGGCCACCACCTTGTCCGGCGACCAGAACCCACCGAGTGAGCCTGATACTGAGATCAACGGCGCGCCAATCAAGCCCGACTTCACCGCCCATGCCGCCGCGCGCACGCCCAACGCCTGGCGCACATTTTCAAACACGCCGAACGTCAAGCCCTTTGCGCGCGCCCGCTCGACCATCATCCGTGCGGCGCGCACCGAGATGGCAAGCGGCTTTTGCGTGAGCAGGTGCAGGCCGGCGTCGAATGAGGCAAACGCCACCTGATGATGCAACGCGAGCGTGGTCAGGTCGTTGATCGCATCGACCGTGCCGCTGGCGATCATCTCGTGATAATCGGTGAACACGCCGACGTCTACGTCATCGTGTAAGTCGCTGATGTAGGTGTGCGGCGCGGCCAGCGGGTCACCGGTGGAGGGATCAAGCACGGGCGGACGGGGCGGCGGCCCTTCGCCGCGCCGGCGGAACATCAGCGCGTCGTCGATGTTTCTTGCGCATAGCGCCGTGATACGAAAATTGTCGATGCCAAGCTTGCGCAATTTCAGGTAACCCTGCAAGTGCGCATTCAGGATGCGGCCGCAGCCGACGATGCCGATTCTGATCATATTGCCCATATGAATCTCCCTCAGTGCGAAAGCACAAAGGGGCGACAGTCCGTGACGGTGTTGCCGTCGATCGAATATGCGCCGCGTGTTTCTCCCAGCGCTTCCGCGTGCTCTTGCATTAAAGCGCATCCGCCAATATGCGACAATCGCATCCGATGGCGTATTCTCAAGATTACATCAAGCGCATGCTGGAGCAATTTGGCGAGTTTCTGCTGGCGCTGAAGGCGCTCATGCGCGAGGACCGGCAGGCGGAAGCGCGGGAGCAACTCGACCTGGCCTACAAAGAGGCGCTTGGCCTTGATGCAGAATTTGTGCGCAATGCGCCAGACGACTACCTGATTCTGAGCGCCGGCCACAGCCGTGTCGGCGACCTGGATAAAAGCCTGGTGCTTTCAGATCTGTTGTCGTTGGATGGCGACTGGCACGCGCTGGCCGGCGATGAGGAAACCGCCGCCATCTGCTATGCAAAGGCGATGAATGTGCTGGCTGAATCTGTGCTGCGCCAGCCGTTCGGTGTGGCGAAGGAACACATCGAGCGCGTGTCCGAACTGGAAGCGAAGATCGCGCATTTTGACCCGCCCTTTGACACGCGCGAGCGCATGTTTCGCTTGCACGAGCGCATTGGCCAGTTTGCCGCCGCCGAGGATGATCTGTATCACCTGCTTGATTTGAGTGAAGACGATGAGGAGTTGGATGCGCAGGTGTGCGGTCGCGGCATCGCTTTCTACCAGCGCCTGCTGCAACTCAAGGACCATGAACTCATGCTTGGCGGTTTGCCGCGCAACGAGGTGCAGGAAGGGTTGGAAGCGTTGATGGATCGTGAAGCGTGATCGCCACTCGTCAAACGGCATGCGTCATCACTTAAAATGCAGCGCGAACGCATGGTCTTTCATGCATCACGCAGAACTCGGAACTCAGAACTCAACGAGGCAAATAACGCATGTCCATCACCGTATTACTAGGCGCGCAATGGGGCGACGAGGGCAAGGGCCGCATCACCGACGCGCTGGCGCATGACGCCGATGTTGTAGCCCGCTTCAATGGCGGCGACAACGCCGGCCACTCCATCACCATCGGCGCGCAGGTTGTCAAGTTGCATCTTGTCCCTTCGGGCATCTTCCGCGATAGATGTCTGAACATCATCGGCAATGGCGTGGTGTTGAACCCGCGCAACTTGCTGAAGGAGATGGCGGAGATTCGCGCCGCCGGCATTGAAGTTTCGCCAGAGCGCCTGAAGATCAGCCAGGCCGCGCACATCATTCTGCCTGGCCACATTGCGCTGGATGCGGCGAAGGAAGCGACTGCCGGCGGACTTGGCACCACCCAGCGCGGCATCGGCTATGCCTACCGTGACAAGGCCGAGCGCATCGGCATCCGCGCCGGCGCCATGGCCGACCCCGAGCGTTTCGCCGACGCAGTGCAGCAACACACCGCTGACGTCAATCGCATCCTGGAGCGTGAATACAACCGCCCGCCCATTGATGCCATTGCTGTGGCTGCGGAATATGCCGGCGCCGCGCAGCAACTCAAGTCCCATCTCGCCAATACCTTCGAGGTGATGCGTGATGCGATCAAGGCGAACAAGCGCATCCTCGCCGAGGGCGCGCAGGCTGTGCTGCTTGACATCGATCATGGCACCTATCCGTTTGTGACATCGTCGAATGCGACCATCGGCGGGGTGCTGACCGGCCTGGCCGTGCCGCCGCAAAGCATCGGCCGCGTGGTGGGTGTGGCAAAGGCATTCAGCACGCGGGTTGGCTCTGGCCCTTTTGTCACAGAGTTGGAAGGCGAGCTGGCTCTGCGCCTGCGCGGCACGGGCGCGAACCCGTGGGATGAGTATGGTTCGACGACCGGTCGGCCGCGCCGCGTCGGGTGGATTGATGCCGTTGCACTGCGCTATGCCGTCGAGATGAACGGCATCCAGGAATTGGCGCTGACCAAGCTGGATGTGTTGAGTGGTCTCGACACTCTGCGCATCTGCACCGCATATGTGTATCGTGGCGAGACGCTGGGCGCCTTCCCGCAAGATTCGGAAGTATTGGCACAATGCACGCCGCTGTATCTTGATGTAGCCGGCTGGAGCGCAGACGTGCAAGGTGTGCGGCGCTTCGATGACCTGCCGGTGAACGCGCGCAACTTCATCGCGCAGATCGAACAGTGCGCCGGCGCACGCGTGTCCATCGCCAGCGTCGGACCAGAGCGCGATCAGTTGATCGTGCGCTGATCCACCACCACTGTTGCGCCAATGTTGAACACGTTCGTCAATCGGACGTGTTCTTCTTTTTCTTGAAGCAGCGCGTCGTTTGGCGGACGCATTGGTGCAATGCATGTCAGCGCAACATCCGTCGCTTTGCCATTGACGGCAGACTCCGCGCAGGATACACATCTTTGCGGATGGGGCTTGCGCACCTATTCGAAAACCATATAATAGAACAACTGTTCGAGAGATGGCTGCCGGCTGAAAAGCGTGGTCGGCGGCGTGACAAGGAGATTGACACACATGGCAACTGAAGCTGGCAAGAAGAAGGCGCTCGATATCGCGCTCGCATCCATTTTGAAAGCGCACGGTGATGGCGCGGTGATGCGGTTGGGCGAGGCGACGCATCTCAACATCGAGGTTATCCCCACCGGCAGCCTGGCCCTGGACATGGCGCTGGGCGTCGGCGGCATCCCGCGCGGTCGCATCATTGAAATCTATGGGCCAGAATCTTCGGGCAAGACCACCCTCTGCCAGCATGTCGTTGCCAACGCGCAGAAGCTGGGTGGCATGGCAGCCTATATCGATATGGAGCATGCGCTCGACCCAGCGTATGCGGCCAAGTGCGGCGTGGACATCGACAACCTGCTCATCTCGCAACCCGACACAGGCGAGCAGGCTTTCGATATCGCTGAGCAGTTGATTCGCTCGAATGCGATTGACGTATGCATCATCGACTCGGTGGCGGCGCTGGTGCCGAAAGCCGAGATTGAGGGTGAGATCACCGACATGCAACCCGGCATTCAGGCGCGCTTGATGAGCAAGGCGCTGCGCCGGCTGAGCGGCATTATCAAGCAGACCAATACCGCCGTCGTCTTCACCAACCAGTTGCGCCAAAAAATCGGCATCATGTTCGGCAATCCCGAAACGACCACCGGTGGCATGGCGCTGCGCTTTTACGCCTCAGTGCGTCTCGATGTGCGGCGCATTCAAGGCATCAAGTCTGGTGGCGAGGTGACCGGCAATCGCACCCGCGTGCGCGTGACGAAGAACAAGGTTGCGCCGCCCTTCCGCGAGGCCGAGTTCGACATCAACTTCAATGAGGGTATCAGCGTGCTGGGTGATATGCTGGATGTGGCGACCAACATGAACATCGTCGAGAAGCGCGGCACGTTCTTCATGTATGACGGCACGCGCATCGGCCAGGGTCGCGAGAACGCCAAGACCTACCTCACCGAACATGCCGAGGTTGCGCAATCGATTGAGAAGCGCGTGCGCGATACGATTGCGAATGGGCAGGCCGGCGGTTTTGCGCCGACGACCAAACCCGAGCCGGGTGAAGATGACGGCGAGGAGCCAGACGACGAGTGAGCTTGTGGGTTGAGCCTCAGCTTCTTCAAGAATGCTGGGGCTTTTTCTATTTTCCCTCGCGCAGTTTCTTCAGTTGGTCGGCTACGCGCGTTTCGTCGATGATGACATCCGCCGGCCTGGCATTTTCTCCGCCTGTCTCTGCCGATGACGTAGCAGTTGCTTGTTTTGCCTCGGCTTGCGCCGGCGTCGCTTCGGGTGCGCGCGCTGCCGCCGCTGGTTGCGATGTTGTCGGCGCCGGCTGCACCTTGCTGCGCGCTTTTGCAATCAATTTCTCCAACTCGGCAATCTCGACTTTGAGTTTGCCGGCGAGCTCGTCGTTGCCCTTCTTCTCTGCACGCGCCAGGTCATCGCGCAGGATCTCCAGCTTTGCCTCAGCCTTGTCCAGCATCTTCTGCGGGTCGCCTTGCACAAAAGAAATCTCCGGCAGGCCGCCACTCAACGTCGAGCGCACCAGCAATTTCACGCGATCAAACAAATCCATGTTTGCACCTCAAGCTGTAGCATAGCTTACTGCTTGTTCGAGCGACATTGCCGCGCCGCGCGCGAAGGCAGTTGCATAGGCTTGCGGGTCTTGCGTCTTCACTGCATGGGTCAAGTTGTTCAGCATCGTGCCTTCGTCCATGTGCCAGACGGGAATGCCGGCGAGGTCGCGGATGGTGCTGGCTGCACCCAGCAGCGTGCTGGCGCGATCAAGATCACTGGCGAGGAACGCAGCGCCGGCCAGCGACTCGATGCTCCAGATCACGCCTTCGCGATAGCCGGCCTCAAAGCATAGGCGAATTGCAGCGCGCAACTGCGCCTCAGCCGCTGCAACCTCGCCGCGTTGAAGCGCTACAAAGCCGGTTTCATATGTGGCAACTGCAACCGATACCCCATCCCCCAGCAGCGGCAGCATGGTCTGCAACTCGTGATTGGCGCGCTCGGCGGCAGCGAAGTCTCGTCGCTCGCCAGTCACGCGCAAGAGGCCATTCAGCACCATCACCGCTGTCCAGTGCTCGCCGACATCGCGGAAGCAAGCCAGACTTTGTTCAAAATATGCCTGCGCTTTCTCGTATGCTTGGATGCTCAAGTTTGCAATGGCCTGGCCGGTGTATGCCATGCCCATGAGGTGCGGATCGTTGAGGTCCTGGCTGATTGACTCGGCTTCTGTCAGCAAGAAGTGCGCCCAATCGGCGTTGCCCTGCCACGCTGCGGAGAAGCCGGCAACGCACAACGCCTTCGCGCGTGCCTGCAATTTGGCGCGATCCACGCCGCCGGCAGTCGGCGTCGTGTCCAATCGCGAGAGCGCCGCTGTCATCCAGCGCAAGCTCTCGCTTTGGCGCGTCGTGATCAGCCAATACGCGCGCAATGACCAGCCAATCTCCGCAGCCATCGCCGCATTGCCCTTATCGATCAACCAGCTCAAGGCTGCCTGGACGTTGCTGTTTTCAGCATCGAGGATGACCAGCCATTCCTTCTGCTTTGCGCCAATGAGCTGCGGCTCGGCCTGGGTGACGAGATTCGTGAAATAAGCTGCATGGCGCTCAGCCACATGATCGGTCTCGCCACGCTCAGCGAGTTTGGCCGCTGCGTAGTCGCGCAGCGTATTGAGCAGGGAGAAGCGGTCGTTGCCGGTGGTGAGGGTTGTGCGCGTGATCAGACTCTTGTCGGCTAGCGAGATCATTGCATCAACTGCTGCAAACTCATCTTCAAACTCGCATACATGCATGACCGACTCAAGCGTCCAGCCATCGACGAACACGCTGGTGCGCTCGAACCAGCGCTGTTCGTCTGGCGTGAGCAACCCATAGCTCCAGGCCAGCGTGTTGAGCAATGTCTGTTGCCGCTCCGGCAGGTCGCGTGCGCCACCACTGAGTAATCGCCCCTGCTGATCGGCGTCGATCAGCTTCGACAAAATGGCTTGCGGCGAAAGCAGCTTGACGCGAGCCGCAGCCAGCTCGATGGCGAGCGGCAGGCCGTCGAGATAGGCGACGATGCCGGCGACCGCCTGCGCGTTTGCGGGCGTGAGATCGAAGTTGGCCTTCACGGCCTTTGCGCGCTCCACAAACAACTGCACAGCCGCGCTGTCTTCGATTTGTATGGGAGAAGTCGCGGCGCGTTGCGGGGGCAAACCCAGCGGCGCAACAGGGCACTCATACTCACCGCGCACATGCAGCACGATGCGGCTGGTCACAAGCATCTCGACATTCGGCGCAGTGGTCAGCAGATCAGAGATGGCGGTGGCCGCCGGCAGCACCTGCTCGAAGTTGTCGAGGATCAACAGCAGATTCTTTTCGCGGAGCGTCTCGATGACGCGCTCGGTCAGGCCGGCGGCGCGAGTTTCACCCAGCCCCAGCGCCGCGCCGATGGCAGGAATGACGAGGTTGTGATCGGTGATGTTTGACAGCGGCACGAAGCACACGCCATGCGTGAAGCGGCTGAGCGCGCACCGGCCAACCTCTATCGCAAGCCGCGTCTTCCCGATGCCGCCTGGCCCGTGCAGCGTGACCAGTCGCACATCGCCGCGCAGCACGAGGTCGGTGATGCGCGCAATATCGGGATCGCGGCCAATCAGTGGGGTGGAGGCTGCTGGCAGATTGTCATAGCGCGCGGGCAGCGCATCGATCGCCGGCGCCTGCTGCGTCATCTCGAACCGCTCAGTCAGCATGATCGCAAGGTCGTTCTCAATCAACTGCTGCAACTCGGCGGCGCTGCTGAACGACTTGTAGGACACGCTATCGTCATCACGGATGTCGTCAAGCAATTGCTTCAGGCGCGGCTCGCGGTTCGGCGCCGGCGTTTTAATGTAGATCAGCTTGGGCTTATTTCCACATAGCCGATATTCGTCCTCGAGGCCAGAGATGGTCATATCCGGCGCAACCCAGCCGTAGCGCTCCCAATATAAGCCGATGAAAATGTGGCTTTGATCGAGATAGGAGCGATACAAATCCTGCGGCGGGTGTGGCCGCGCGCCGATCTCGAACATCACAGGGGACAGCCTTAGCCGGTTGATGGCCTCGCGCGCGGCGACTCGCTCGTCGGCCATCTCCTGCAAGGTGGAGCTGACGAACACGCGCAGCCGTTGATCTGGTGTGCGGATGATCATCGTTAGAAAGAGCCGAACAGGTTGATGCGCTGACCGTTTATGGCCGAGGCTGCATCTGAGCACAAAAACACCATGGCTGTGGCGATGTCCTCGGCGCGGGTGAATTTCTGGAAATTGTCGTTTGGTTTCTCGATCAGCATCGCCGGCGTCAGGATGGCGTTGACTTGGATGATGTTGGCCGTTGCGCCTGTGCCTTTGCATTCGTCGGCCAAGGCCAGCACGAGTGCTTCGCTGGCAGCCTTGCCGGCGGCGTAAGCTGCGTTGGTGTGCGCCGGCTTTTGCGCCTGTGGCGACGACACCAGAACAAAGCGGCCGCGGCCGGCCTTCAACGGCTCGACAAAAGCGCGAATCATGTTCCAGGTGGTCTGAATCAGCAGGTCGTTGAGCAGGCGCCAGTCAGCGGCGGGAAACTGCGCGATCTTTGTGCCGCCACGCCAGCCGCCCACCAGGTGCATCACGCCGTCTACACGGCCGTGCTTTTGCAGGATGCTGTCTGCCCATGCGCCAGTTTGTGACGCATCAAGCAAATCTACAGTATGAAGCGCGTGCTGATCTGGTTCGAGGTGAAGGGCTGCGATCAACTGGCGCTGTTTGTCGGCATGGCGATCGCCGAGCGCGACAAATGCGCCGGCATCGGCAAATGCCTTGACTACAGAGGGTCCGAGTCCGCCGGTGCTGCCGGCGATGGCGATGACTTTGCCGCTGAGCTGCGACATGCTGGCATTATAGGTTGTCGGAGCGCCCAGCGGGTTGACTTGCCTTCAGGTTGTTCGGGTGGTTGTCACTACTCTTCCGCCGCCGGCTGGCCGCGACGTTGCGCCAGCAGCCACTGGAAGATGTCCGTTGTGGTGTAGGCCAACTCCCAGCCCTGATCGTGATTGGCATTCTCAAAAACGGTGAAAAGTGGCGCAGCACCGCATGCCTTCAGCGCATTCACCACGCGCTCACTTTCTTTCAAGGGAACGTTGCGGTCGCGCTTGGCGGCGAACACCCAGATCGGTTTGTCCTTTAATTCGCAGAGCTGGTTGGGGTTGTAGAAGTATCCGCCGACCACCGGCGCGACCGCGGCGAAGCGGTCTGGCTCGTCCATCAACAGCGCCCACGCGCCATAGCCGCCCATGCTCAAACCTGTGACGTAAATGCGGTCGGGATCGATCTTGTATTCGCCCTGCAATTCGTCAATGGCCGCCTCGATCGGTTTGAGACTGGGATACCACCCGTATTGCTGTGATGTGGCCTGCGGGGCCATGACGATGAAAGGGAAATCGGGGTTCTCTTCCAACATCTG
>CAZPVX010000017.1:91243-100926 GCA_964590135.1 uncultured Anaerolineae bacterium
GATTGATGTCACGCCCCACTTCGCGCGAGCCATGCAGGAAGATGAGCAGCGGCCACTGTTTTTCTGGCTCCTGCCCATATGAGGCCGGCACATACAGCAGGTAGTTCAATTGCGCGGTGCGGCCATTTGCCAGTGCGCCGCTGAAGGCGCGCGCCTGTAGTTTGCTCTGCACTGCAGCGATGTTCTCGCCGGCGGGTGGCGCTCCAACCTGTGCGGATGCTGGCGCGGAGCCGGCGATGCTCGTCAGTGTCAGTGCAGCCGCCAATGAGCAAAAAGTGGATATGGGTTTCATGCTGGATACAGCGCGCTATTTTCCACGCATCCATGATGATGAGAAGGCCGGCTGCGAATGCGTTTGCTCGGCGATTGACCCACGCATCTTTACGCCGGCTTCACGCCGTCCACCACAATCACACGAGCCGTCGCAGTGCGGCGGCGGATCTCTCTTGCCTTGCTGTATTCCTCAGAGTGATACCAGGCTTTGGCCTGTTCGAGCGAGGGAAACTCCAGGATCACAAACCGCTTTGGCGTCCACTCGCCTTCCAACACTTCCACGGGCGCGCCGCGCACGACGTAGCGCCCGCCGAACTTTTCCGGCGTGAGGCCGGCGAGCCGCTTGTATTCTTCATATTCCACCGGCTCAGTCACTTCGATGTCGGCAATCACGTATGCAGCCATTGCATCTCCTCAGCTTTTATGCGCTTGCGCGCCCTCACAGGTTTCAGCCCTGTAAAAAGTGTGCATAGTCGTTCACCAGCAAGTGTAGCGGCGCGGCGTCTTCCTCAACAGTGGGGAAGCGACCGAGCGGCTCATTGAAGCAGTTGTCGGTGTTGTCATCGTTCACCAGCGACACCTCGCCCATCAGCACGCGCCCGCCCTCGAACCAGAAGCGGTGCCAGCAATACGGCTCCAGCGTGACGCTCTCACCGGGCTTCAGGCAAAGCGTCCCGCCGGCGCTCACCGTGCGCCGCACGCCGTCGCACATTACCGTCACATCACTCTCTGCCAGGCCGCTTTCAGGCGTGGCGTTGTAAAGCTGCACGATCAAATCGCCACCACCGCGATTGATGATGTCTTCGGTCTTCGTCCAGTGATAGTGCAGCGGGTTCATCTGTCCGGGGTCGCCGACGAGGATTTTCTCGCAATAGCTCTTGCCCTTGCCGGCGCGCAGTGCGCTCAGCGTGCCGTTGCGGATGGTGAAGAGAAACAAGCCAAACTCGCGAAAGTTGCCGCGCCCGAAGTCGGTGATGTCCCAGCCCAGCCGGCGGTCGATCACCTCTTGCGCGCTTGTTTGCTGCGCGCGCCATTCTTCCAGCGACCAGTAAGCCCACGCCGGCAGATGAAACTGAAGGCGATGCAGGAATGCATCCACATCCTGCATCACGGCATTGATCTCAGATCGTTTCATTCAGTTTATCTTCATCCAGGTCGCGTCGTCGCCTTCGGGCGCGATCTCCACGTCGCGCCGGCCCTGCAGTTGCGCAATGTCGATTTCGTCGTTGTCATCTTCGTCGCGCTGGTGCAGTGTTTCCCAATTCGCCGGCTTGATCGTCATCTCTTCGCCGGCCAGCAACCCTGACACACCGCGCTGGCCCTTTTCGGTGCGTGGCTTGGGAATCCACTTCGTCGGCTTCGGACGCTGGTAATTGGTCGGCTCGGTGTAGGTGGAGATGTAACCCTCGAAGTTGCGGAACACCAGCCGGTCGTGCGATTGGCTGAGCAGGTAGTTCGGCTGCACCGGCACTTTGCCGCCGCCGCCAGGCAGGTCAACCGCAAAAGTCGGCACAGCGTAGCCGCTGGTGTGGCCGCGCAACGCCTCCATGATCTCAAGGCCGGCAGCCAGCGTGGTGCGGAAGTGGCCGCTGCCCTGCACCAGGTCGCACATGTAAAGGTAATAGGGTCGCACGCGCATCTTCACCAACTCGTGGCACAGCTTCTTGATCGTTTCAGGATGATCATTGACGCCGGCGAGCAGCACGCTCTGATTGCCGAGTGGGATGCCGGCGTCGGCCAGTTTCGCGCACGCGCGTGTCAACTCCGGTGTGATTTCCTTCGGGTGATTGACGTGGATATTCATCCAAAGCGGATGATATTTGCGCAGCATCTCGATGAGATCATCGGTGATGCGCTGCGGCATGAACACCGGCACACGGCTGCCGATGCGAATCACTTCGATGTGCGGGATGGCGCGCAAGCCGGCGAGTAGTTCGTCCAGGACCTTTGGGCTGAGCGTGAGCGGGTCGCCGCCGCTGAGCAAGACGTCGCGCACCTGCGGGGTGTTGCGCAGGTATTCCAGTTGCTTCAGATAATTCGCGCGGTTGAAGAACGCGGCGTGCGGGTCGCCGACGACGCGGCTGCGCGTGCAATAGCGGCAGTAGCTGGCGCACTGCGTCGTCACCAGCATCAACACGCGGTCGGGGTAACGATGCACCAGTCCTGGCACTGGCGAATGCGCATCCTCCGACAGCGAATCCTCCATCATGCTGTCAAAGGCTTCGAATTCTCTTGCGCGCGGCACGACTTGCAGACGCACCGGACAATCAGGGTCGTCGGGGTCGATCAGCGATGCGAAGTAGGGTATGATGTCGACGTGAAATTTCTCCGGCGCGTTGAGGCCGGCGATTTCCTCGTCTGTCAGGTGGATGATCTGTGCGAACTCTTCGTAGGTGTTGATGCGGTGCGCCAATTGCCAGCGCCAGTCATCCCACTGTTCGTCTGGCACATCGGCCCAAATGGCCGGCCGCGGCGTGCGGCTGGCGGGCAGCGAGTAGGGGAGGGGGTTGGACATGTTTACGGCAGCACCACATCCGGCGCGATCTGCTTGAATGCGTTGCGGAAGTCATCGGCAGCGCGGACGTTCGGGTTCAGCTTGCCGTTGATGAAGAACGAGGGCGTCGATTGCACGCCGCGCGCCTCGCCATCCTTGCGAATTTCCAGGACGCGCGCCTCATGCTTGTTGCTGTCCAGGCAGGCGCCAAACGCGGCAGTATCCATGCCCGGGATGGTGGCGGCCATCTCCTTCAGCCTTGTCTTGCTGAAGTTGCCGATGTTCTCTTCGCCGGTGATGAGCTGGTTGGCGAACAAGGTGTTGTGCATCTGCCAGCCCTTGTTCTGGTCGGCAGCGCACAAGACCGATTGCGCCGCGTCGCGCGATTCACGGCCGCCAACCTGGTCCTCGAGGAAGGGCATGAACTTCACCTCGTAGCGCACCTTGCCACTGTTGGCGAAGGCATCGATGACGCCGGCCTCAAAGCTCCGCGCATACTGGCCGCAGGCCGGGCACTGATAGTCGAGAAACTCCTCGACTTTGATCGGCGCGTCCTGCGGCCCCCATGCGATCTCATTTGGCTCCGCATTCGGCGGCACCGGTTTGGTCGAGGTCTTGATCGCCGGGAGTGAGCGGCCGCCGGCAGCCTGCTGGTTGCCTGTGACTGAACTCAACACGATCGCGCCGCCAATTACCACGATGGCGATGACGGCAATGATGACCGCGATCTGAATCCACTGCTTGCGCTGTTGTGCCTGCTGGCGCGCTTCAATCTCTCTTCGTTTGGACATTGCTTCTTCTTAATATCGGAAAGGATTTGCGAAGATGGTAATGGCTATCCTTTGATTCGTGAAGATGCTTTTTACAGTTATTACTTACTTTTAAGGTTGACGTGGGGTCAACGCGCCGCTGATTTCAAACGTGTTTGTGTTGCGATAGCCGAGCCGCTCTGCAAGGCGGATGGATGCAGTATTGGCGGGGTCAACGATGTAGAGCGGCGTGCGGCCGGCTTGCAGCACCTGCGCGCTCACCGCACTGACGACCGATTTGCCCAACCCGCGATTGCGCGCCCCTTCGATCACTTTCACGTAAATCTCAGCATAGCGCGATGAGATCCACGATGTGCCGGCTTCGGCGGCATTGTCGCCGTCGCGTGTTTTGACTGCTGCGCGCAGCAGGCCGTCCGGCGTCGCGCTCGTTTGCACGAGGATGTTCACCACTGGCTTGAAGGCATCCCGGTCGAGCGTGTAGATGGCGTGAATCGCCTCGCCGTGCAGCTCAGCCACTGCTTCGAGGTCAGGCTTGTTCGAGGGCAGCGCATTGAAGAGGTATTGCCGGCGTGCGTGCAGCGCTTCCTTCAACACCTGTCGCAGCGCAGTTGAATCCTCGCCTCGCATCACCACGAGTGGGCGAAAGAGATCAAGGCCGGTCTGGCATACCGCGGCAAACGCGATAGTCCGTCCTTGCGCATCCTGTCTCAAAAAAAGCCTGGCGCGGCGCGCCTCATGCTCCAGCGCGAAATACCAGGTGACTGCGTCGATGGGTTTGGGCGTGAGCAGCGTGGCAATGGACATGCGCTGCGCGGTGATTTTTGTGAGGTCGTCGGCCATGCGTTCGGATGAGTTTAGCATCGTGAGATGCGCCGCTGCAACATCGCTAAAAGAGAGAAATTGCGATGCCTCCTGACGCGCGCACCGGACGCCCTTCACTCAAGACTGCATTGCGTATTGCTTCAATATGGCAAGATCGACGAACTCCAGTGTCGAGATATGCGTCGCTTCGAGGTCGACAAGCGGTGCGACGCCAGCCGTATATGCTTCCACCCAGCGCTCGACGCACAGGCACCACTGATCGCCGGCCTGCAAGCCGCGAAAGCCGATTTCGGGGTGTGGCGTGCTGAGGTCGTTGCCGACCATGCGCGAAAATTGCAGAAACGCGTCCGTCACCACGGCGCACACCGTGTGCAAACCCGCATCGCCTGGGCCGGTGTTGCAACAGCCATCGCGATACCAGCCGGTGAGCGGTTTGAAGCTGCACGGCTTGAGCGGAGTGCCGAGGACATTGCGCGCTTGGAGCGTCATGCCGGCGATTCTATCGGAGCTGGCGTCGGCGCGCCGGCTTCGATAAACCCACGCGCCTTCAACTCAGCCCAAAATGCTGCAGGGATGGGCGCATCGAGCAGCGCGAGGTTCTCATCGATCTCCGCCGGCTGCGCCATGCCCAGCACCAGCGTGCTGATCGCCGGATGCGCGGCCACAAATTGCAGCGCTGCCGCTTTCAACGAAACGCCGTGCTTTGCGCATACACCCTCGATCAAGCGTGTCAGCCGGCGCACTGGCTCGGACGCCGGCTGGTAGTAATAGCGCGCGCCCTTCACGCCGCCGGTCGCCAGAATGCCGCTGTTGAACACACCGCCGGCCATCATGCGGATACCGCGCTTCATCGCCAACGGGAAAGCCTCTTCCATCGGCTCCTGTTCGAGCAGCGTGTAGCGGTTCGCCAGCAGCGCCACATCCAGCGGCGCATGCTGCGCGTAGTCGACAAGGAACGCGGTTTGGTTGAGGCCGGCGCCCACCGCGCGGATTACGCCCTGCCGCTTCAGGTCGAGGAGCGTAGGATAGCCCTCAGCCATGATCTCGCGGCGGTAATCGCCATTTTCGGGGTCATGGATGTGCGCCATGTCGAAGACGTCGATGCCAAGGCGTTTCTGGCTGGCCTCGATGCTGTGCAGGATGGCGTTGCGAGAATAGCTGCGCGTGCCGGCGCCGACTTTGCCAACCTCCTGCACCAGCCAGCCAACCTTGGTGCTGAGCAGGTATCGCTCGCGTGGAATGCCCCTTAGCGCATATCCGACGCGCGTTTCAGCCACGCCGTTGCCATAGAACGGCGCGGTGTCAATCATGGTGACGCCGGCATCCAGCGCATGTTGAATGGTGCGATATGCCTCGTCGTCGCTCACAGCGAAGCCGAAGGCATGCGCCATTGAGCCGAGCGGGCCTGTGCCGAGCGCAACGCGGGGTAATGAAAACGAAAGTGTCATGAATGTGAATCCGACCTGCTTGGATCTCACCGCGCGCGGCGAATGACCACCGGCGCTTCGCCCACATCGCGCAGCACGAAGTGCTTGAGCTTGAGCTTGCCGCCCAGCACGTCGATGCTTACGCGCACTTCATCCCTGACAGCTTTACCGGCAGCGATGGTGCAAAGCCCCCATGCGTGGCCTGTTGACCAGAAGTGCGTGCCGATGATGGGGTCGAATGTCATGGTCTGTTCGACCGCCGAATAGTGGAAGCCGGTCAGCGCCAGCACCGCCGCCCAGCTTGCCATGGCGCGGGCGTAGTGATGGCCACACTCGGCCTCATCGAAGGGGTTGCGCTTCTGGCCGTCGTAGCGCGCGCGGATGGCTTCGATGACGCGCAGGCCATTTTTGACCTGCCCTTCATATAGCATGCCGGCGGCGGCGGTGTATTCGAAGCCAGTCATCACCTCGTTGAAGTAGGGGAATGGGCGCCTGGGCCGCCGGCCCTTTGGATATGTCGCCATCAACAGCGCGCTCTCATCACCCAACACAAAGCTGCGCAGGTGGTTGAAGTGATCGTTGAAGTCGCGCTTGAAGTTGTAGCGCATGATCGAGCGCAGTGTCTTTTTCACCTTCGCGGCGTCGAGCAAGTAGCCAAGCCCGCACACATGGGCGAAGTATTGGCCGACGAGTTGATCGACCAGGCAGCCAGCGCCAAGCTGCAGATCGGGATCTTCGTTTGTGCCGGCGCCCATGCCCACGCGCAATCCATCCAGAATGAAATCGTTCTTCGGTGGGCGAATGGCATGTTCGTAGTAGTCGCCATTGAAGAGATATTTATCCATCCACGCGCTGCCGCTTTCAAAGAGCCGGCGGCACTTTTGCGCAAAGGCCTCCAATTCTTCCCTGCCATCGGGCAGAACGTCCCTGTGGGAAGCGTTGAGGGTGCGGGCGAGATGCTTTGCCATCTCCTCCATAGCCCGCAGCGCGCCTAGATACCAGGTGCCCATCTGAGGGTTGGGGCCGTAATATTCCACGTCCATCGTGTTGTGCTGGCAGCCCTCCATTACGCCATCTTCGTCGGCATCCCAGCCGCCGGGTCGCCAGCAGAATTGCAGCGCTTTCTTCGCGCTGGGCCACAGCGCGCGCAGCATGGCGTCGTCGCCGCTCAGTTGCCAGTCACGATACAGCTTCATCAGGCAGCCCATCTGGCCGTCCGCTGCAGCGTTGATCCACTCTGTTGCGTAGTTCAGCGGCAAATCGGCGCGAAAGCACATCAGGCCGTCCTGTCGCACGCTGTATTTGAATTCGATTTCCCGCATGGTCTTGGCGAGATCGCCGAACAAGAACGCGCCGGCCTGCTCGTAGTTCCACACATGGGTGCAAGAGCCGAAGCAGCAGCCGGCGTTGTCGCCGCAGCCCTCCCAGCCCATCAAATGGCCGCTGGCGATGCGAAAGGTGGTCTGCGTGCGCAATGACGAGACATTGTAGAGCGCCGCCTCCTTCACGACGGGCGGTAAATCGCTGGCGAGGAATGCGTTCACGAAGGCAAGTGTGTCGTCTTCGAGCCGGCGCAGTTGTGGCAGCGCGCGCTTCACCACGTCCCATGCGTCCTTGAATTGCGTCGTGTAGTGATTGCCAATGGTCGCCGGCACGTCGCGCACACCGGTGCCGTAACTCTCAGTTTGCTCGTTGCGCACGCCCCAGCCGCGCCGGTTGGGGAAATGCCACGCCAGCACGAAGGTGACTGTTTTCGTCTCGCGCGGCTTGAGCTTGAGCTTCACTGCGAGCGAGCCGACGGGGTTGTTGACGTTCGCCTCGCGCTCTTCGAGCGCGCCATCGGCCGAGAAATCATCCCAGTAGTCGAGCAGCGTGTCGCCCCAGTTCAGGTCGGCCCAGGTGGTGCGATGGGTGACGCCCTGCATCGCTGTAGTGACGAGCGCAAGTGTGCCAAATTGCTCGGCGGACGGATCGACGCCCTCGCTGTGCATGAACAGACCACTGCCGCCACCGCTGCGCGCAGATGCCGGCAGTTTGCGGAACGCAGTCTTGTTTTGCGCGCCGCTGCGCTCGCTGGTGTTGATACGACCATCCGCGACCACATGGCCGTCCTGACCGATGAAGTTTTCGAGGCTGCCGCACACCGCAGCTTCCACTGTCCGGCCCGTCTTGTTGGTCAGTTCGAAGCGCAGCACGGCGATGGGCAGACTGCTGCGTGCTGTGTCAGTGGGGATGAGCGGGTTGAATCCCTGGATGCGAACGGACACGGGCACACTCGGATCGTTTAGCAGCACCTGGCCGAAGGGGTATGCAGCTTGAAATTCGCAGCGTTGAAAGCGCGGCAGGCCGTGATTCGGCGTCTTGCTGCCGAACGCGCCCTCGTATTCGCGCGGGTCGATTACGCCCTCAAGGCAGCGCGTGATCGCTTCTTCGCCGGTGGATTTTGCCCACAGCGCAAAGAATGTCTGCTTTGGCTTGAAACCCTTGGCAGGGCGGTTGACGATTTCCCAATCGCGCAGATCACCGCGCCCGCCGAGTGAAACGGTGCCGGTGCCGATGCCGCCGAGCGGCAGCGCGATGCGCAGAAGATGGTCTTGATCGTAGGTGGTGAGAACAGGCCAGAGTGTTGGTTTCATCGCCGTCAAGTATGTGCGATGAATGCCGGAGAATGCAAGCGTGGTAGATGGGACTGAGTGGTTGGCTCAGTCGACTTGAGGTTTGATGGGCTTGGTGGAGATGGCCTGTGTCGTGGTGTCATCGTCCTCATCCCAACCTTCGCCCTGTTTGCCCACATGCGTCGCCGACCACAGCAGCAGCGCGGCTGGAAGACTGCACAGAAGTGCCAGGAACAAAATCGTCATCCACTCCATACTGTTGTTCCATCCGGTGTTTCGATGAAAGGCTTTGTTGGTGAAACAAACATCTCTATTGGTTTCAACTCAATCATCGGATGGGTTGACATGACAGTCGCCAGTCATGCGGCCAAATCAATGCAGGACAATCGTTGTGTCTTGCAATTTCACACATCACAACACTTTGCACGGTCTTTGCGCATTTGTGATAGTGTCTTGTTGCGTGCCATTCAAGGTGTGGAATGCAGAAAGGAGATTGCCCCTGCGCATTGTTTCATTGCGACAATGCAAGCACGATGCGGATGAAGACGCCGGCGCTAGGCCGCCGTGATGCGCGCCAGTCCGCGCTCGGTCAAAGTGTTTAGCTCATCGAATAGCGCGGCGTCGGCCCGTTTGAAGTTGAAGCACGACTTGCCTTGCATGCGCTTGCGCAGCGCCGGTGTTGCCCCATCCAGCAGATCGGGAAACATATAGACCGGCATCAAGTGAAACGAAACGTAGCTCTTCTTTATCTGCACCGCGCCGAAGAACAGCGCCTTGCCGTTTGGGCCGGCTGACTTTGCATCCAGCGCGTAGTGGGTCGCTGAATCTTCGGTCACGGTCAAGCCGGCTGCATGCTTTTGCAGGATCGGCTTGAGCTGGTTGAAGATTGCCTGAAAGTGGTCGCTGCCCATCGTTTTCTCCATCCAGATAAACGCGAAGACCACGAAGCGCTCGTGGCTGCTTCGTGGTCTTCGCAGTTGCAATGGAACCTCGCGTTTACAGATTCGCGATGATGGCCGAAGCAAACTCGCTGCACTTCACTTCCTTCGCGCCTTCCATCAGGCGGGCGAAGTCGTAGGTTACAGTCTTCTGGCTGATGGTCTTGTCGAGCGCGGTGATGATCGCATCTGCTGCTTCCACCCAGCCCATGTAGCGCAGCATCATCTCGCCGCTCAAGATCACCGAGCCCGGGTTGACCTTGTCGAGGTTGGCATACTTCGGCGCGGTGCCATGTGTGGCCTCGAAGATGGCGTGGCCGGAGATGTAGTTGATGTTGCCGCCT
>CAZPVX010000018.1:0-95378 GCA_964590135.1 uncultured Anaerolineae bacterium
TGATGCTGCGTATTCAGGGTCGGCAAATCAGCAGATCCGCCTTGCAAGCCTGCCACCTCTCATCTTCCCACCTTCTTATTTCCTGCCTTCACAAAGACGCGACCTTTTGCCAGATCGTGCGTATCATGGAGCGAGGAGTGAAAAGATGAGTGAGCAGAATCAACAATCAGCCGGCGCACCGCCGGAGCCACAACCACAATTGCCGCCGGCTTCATCCGCGCCGCCGGCTCATCTCCCGCCACTCGGCGAGCAGCCACAAGCGGCCTACCTGACGCCGGCGCAGACCACCAATGTGTGGGCTGTCGTCAGCCTGATCAGCAGCGTGCTGAGTTGGCTGGGGCTGTTTGGTATCGGCGGCATCGTCGGCATCGTCGCTGGCATCGTGGCGCGCAACGAGATCGCAGCCAGCCGTGGCGCGCAGAGCGGTGATGGCCTCGCGCTTGCTGGCATCATCCTCGGCGCGGTCAACGTACTGCTGAGCTGCATCGGGTTGCTATGCCTGTTTAGTCTGATCGTCAGTCCGATTTTCTTCGCCCCTTGGTTGGGGCGCTAAGATCGCGTCTGACGTGATGATGTGATGATGAAGGTCGGAGCGCCGCGAGCGCCCCGGCCTTTTTTGCAATCTGATCGTCATAGAATGATGCCGGTGAATGCATTCTGGAACAAATTGATTGAGGCGTTACGCGGGGTGTGGCTGTATGTTGTCTTGGTGATTGCCGGCGCCGCGATCTTCTATCTCGCCATCAACCTGCGCGACGCCAACTGGCAGGCGCTACTGGCCGCCAGCGTTGCCCTGGCCTGTCTGGTCGCGCTGTTCATTGCAGCCACGCGCAGGCCGCAAGCTCCATCTCCCAGGCCCCAAAACGAGACCACCACGCTGCTGACGCCCACGGTGGTGGTGAATGAGGTGCGCGCTGCGGCGCTGGTGACCTATGGCGAGATCGGCACTGTAACCGTCAAGAAAGAGCGCGACAAGGCCGGCGCGGCATCGGTGGCGAAGCCGTTGCGCGACAAATTCTTCGGCGAGGAGTTGGTGATGGATGTGGGCGTGCGGGTGGTCGCCGGCGTCAACCTCAAGCACCTGCGCGAAGAGGATGTGCAGGTGAGCGGAAAGTCGGTTGAGATCACGCTGCCGCCGACGAAAGTGCTGATGGTGTATATCGACGAGTCACTCACGCGCGTGGTGCATCACAAAGCCGGCTGGCTGAGCGAGCGCGACATCGGCATGCTGGACAAGGCGCGGCGCGAGGCGATGGAGGCGCTGGTGAACGCGGCCATCGACAAGGATCTGCTGGAGAAAGCCGGCCAGCAGGCGGCCACAGCCATCGCCGGCATTGCGCGCGGGCTCGGCTTCGAAGATATCAAGGTCTACCCGATGCTGCCGCCGGCAGGCGCGCACTTTGAGGAACTGCAAGACCCAGCGCTGATTGCGAAGCTGAAGGCTGCGCCACCGCCGGTGTTGCCACGCGAGGATCAGGCCGGGGATTGAGTGACGGACTTTTCCACTACGACTACACTCAACGCATGACCAATACGCCGATCGTCCCGCTGTTCATGGTGCATCGCAACCTCGCGCAAGCGCCGCACTTTGCAATGCCGGCCGGCTACCACATGCGCTTCTACCGCGAGGGCGACGTGGCGACATGGGTGCGCATCCAGGCGGCTGCAGAAAAGTTCTCTATCCCCACCGCTGACGATTTCGCCAAATCGATGCCGGGTGATCATGGGCACCTCGCTGCGCGGGTGATGTTTCTGGTCGACCCCGCCGGCGAAGACATCGGCACCATCACGGCGTGGGACGACAGCGGCCTGGACGGCACACCGATGGGGCATATCCACTGGGTCGCCATCGTGCCGGCGGCACAGGGGCGCGGCTTGGGCAAGCCAATGATGAGCGCGGCGCTGGAGGTGATGAGCCGGCGAGGCGATACGGCCGCGTGGCTGGAGACGCACAACGTGCGTATTCCCGCGCTCAACCTCTATCTGCAATCGGGTTTTGTGCCATACCCGCGCAGTGATGTGGATCGTGAGGCCTGGCGCACAGTTGCGCCGGCGTTGAGATGTCAGATTCAAGTCTGACAACGCGGTTGGCGGTAAGCCAGGGCTGATCTGACGACCTGCGCTCAGTCCATGATGCCGATCCGCCGGCGCGCCAGCAGCCGAAAAGTCTGCACGATGGTCTTCTTCACCGGCATCTTCGTCGCGCCGGGCTTACGGTCATAGCGCAGCACCATCGGCGCTTCGTTCACCGTCGCGCCGGCGAGATGCAGCTTGATCAGCAGATCGACCATGCAGGCGAACCCGTGCTCAGCAAAGAGTTTGTCACCGAACTGGTCGAAGGCTGCTTGCAGCGAGCCAGCACGGTAGGCGCGGTAACCGCACGAGTAATCGCGCGCGCCGGCAATGGGATACACCATGCGGAACAGCATGCTCAAGCCGTTGCTCAGCACCTGGCGATACCACGGGATGCCCAGCATGCGCGAGCCATTCTGGTAGCGCGACGCGATCACCAGATCGTTGCCCTCTTCGATCATCAGCACCATGCGCGGGATGAGGCCGGGGATGTGCGTGTCGTCTGAATCCATGGTGATGATGACGTCATCGGGGCTGGCGCTGCGCATCAGCGCGGTGGTGAGTGCAGTCTTGATTGCGCCGCCCAGACCTTGATTCACTTCGTGGGTGATGATTTCGCAGCACAGATCACAGGCATCGGCGGCGGCGCGGGCAGCGCCGGCGGTGTTGTCCTTGCTGCCGTCATTAGCGATGATCACGCGCAACTCATTGTTGAAATGCGATTTGGAAACGGCGGCGATGCGGGCGAGCAAACGCGGGAGCGCTTCTTCTTCGTTGTAGGCGGGCAGCGCGATGAAGTTCACGGCAATTCAGGATGAAGGGCGGCTGCCCTGCGGCGCGATTCTAACATTGCGGCGGGTGTTATCATCGCGCGCGTGACCGTTGCCAACAAGGCGCGCGTAATAGCGCTGCTGTGCTGCTTCACCACATTTCTCCTGAGCATATGGGCGCTCGATGCGCGCAGCCTGTGGGGTGATGAGGCGTTTTCTGTGTGGGCGAGCAAGCAGCCGGCGCTTACGCTCATCGCCGGCCTCGATGCGCAGCCACCGCTGTATCACCTTGCCCTCGGCGCAGCGCGCGCACTGCTCGGCGAGTCGGTCTTTGCCATTCGCGCGCTCTCGGTGATGTCCGGCGTGCTGTTGGTGGCGATCGGCGCAAATCTGGGTCGGCGCATCGGCGGCGTCTATGTCTCCATCCTGACTGCGCTATTGCTCGCCACTTCGCCCATCCTGCTCTATTTCATGCAGGAAGCGCGCATGTATGCGCTGGCGGCGTTGATGGCCGGTGGGGCGATGTTGTTTGCGGTGTTGATCGTGCAATCTTCGCGCAACCAATCGCGCTCGGCGACTGGCGATTGGTCAATGTATGTGATTTTGTCGCTCGGCGCGCTGTTCACGCACTTCTACACCGCCGGCGTGTTGCTCGCCAACGCCATTGCGCTAGGCATCGTGGCGCTGCGCATGCGCAACCCGCGGCGCATGGCCGAATGGGTGATCGCGCATGCAATCATCGCCGCCATCTTTCTCGGCTGGTTCGTCGGCCTGCAATCGCGCTATGCAGTGCGCTCAGCGCAATCGCGCCCGCGCATCGTGCCGCTGTGGGACGACATCGTGAACAACATCGGGCGCGGCATCAATGGATTGATCTTCGGCATGCGAGCCGACGCCGGCACGACGATCATCGCGCTGGGGCTGTTTGCGCTGGCGCTGGCTGGCTTGCTCGGCTATTGGCGGCGCGGCAAACGCGGCGTGGCGCTGCTCATCGCCGGCTGGATCGGCATCTCGATGTTGCTTGTGCTGCTCACCGCTGCGCCATCTGGGCTGGTCAGCGATTTCAACCCGCGCTATTTCTTGTTTGTGCTGCTGCCGCTCGCGCTCGCCGCCGGCGGCTGGTCGATGATGAGATTGGAGATGAAGGATTCGAGATCGGATGATGCGCGCGGTCTGCGATCTCCAAGCTCGGCCATTGTTGCATTTGTCGCGCTGATGCCTGCACTCGCCGGCATCTCGCAGTTGTTCGATACATCGTGGCAGAAGAGCCGCTACGACGAGTTGGTCGATGCCATTCGCCAGCGCAGCCGCCCCGCCGATGGCGTGGTCATGGTCAACAGCGATCAGTATGTGCTGATGGACTACTACGGGCCAACCAACCTGCAAACACTCGTGGTCAAGAACGACGAGCTGTCAGCTGCACCGGCGCAGGTGGCCGCGCAAGTGCAGCAATTCATGCAGGACAAGGAGCGCGTGTGGCTGATCAACTTCGGCTGGGCGATGAATTTGCAGCCACGCTCTGCGGCGGAGCAGGCGCTCGCGGCAAAGGGCGCGCGCACCTATGCGCAGGGATTTCAAGATGCAGCGCTGGCGCTGTATGACCTGCGGGCGAAAGGCGAGGACGCGGTGGTGCAGCCCAAAGATGTGCGCTTTGGCGGGCAGATTCAGCTTGCCGGCGTGCGCGAGCGCAGCATGACATATCAGCCTGGCGACGCCGTCACACTCGACCTGATCTGGAAGGCGTTGCAACCGCCGCCGACCGACTACACCGTGTTCATGCATTTGCGCAACGCCGATGATGGCGCGCAGATTGCCGCCTTCGATAGCCCGCCGGCGAATGGCGCTGCACCGACCTCAAGTTGGAGCGCCGGCCAGATCATCACCGACACGCGCGCGATTGCCATCCCGCAGGACGCGTCGGCGGGCAATTACGACATCGTAATCGGCCTGTATCAATATCCGTCCTTCGAGCGTTTGAAGATCGATGGCAGCGATGCCACCGAGTACACCGTCAGCCGCGTCACAGTCAATCCATGAAATGAGACAGGATTCAAGGCGAGATCGTCTTGTTGATCTGATCTGGAGAAAATGCTTCATCGTATTTTGTTTTTGCTAGCGGCGCTGGTGTTGCCGGCAGCCGGCGCGCAGGCGCAGCCGGCGCAGTGGGCCGAGCGCCGGCCCGTCACCGTCAGCAACCCCAACGCCGGCGAATTGCGCGACTTTCAAATCCGCATCGCGCTCGACGCGGACAACTTCGATTTTTCGCGGGCGCAACCGGCCGGCGGTGACCTGCGCGTGACTGACGCAAGCGGCACCAGGCAGTTGAATTTCTGGATCGAGCGTTTCGACGCGGCAACGCAAGAGGGTGTGCTGTGGGTGAAGGCGCCGCAGTTGCCGGCGCATGGCGAGACGACGCTGTATCTGTATTCTGGCAACAACACTGCCGAAACATTGTCGAGCGGCCGGCGCACCTTCGAGATGTTCGATGAGTTCGGCTTTCCCGGCCCGGGCTACTTTGACCTCAGCGCGCCGGCGACCGTGCTAACGCAGACGCTGCCTTGGGAGACCAAGCCGCCGCACACGCTAAGCGTGGTCGAGAATGACCGCGCCGGCTACAAATATTGGGGCTACTACGGCCTGGCCGATTGCGGCGGCAACGACCTGCTGCACTGGGACAAGCTGCCTGAGCCGCTGCTGAACAAAGACGGCGAGCGCTGGCCGGCGGTGCTCAAGGTCGATGGCACGATCTACATGATTTACGATCGCGATCACTGCGGCATCTCGCATCTCGTTTTGCGCAAGAGCGAGGATGGCCTGCGCTTCAGCGACCCCTACGCCATCATCGTGCAGCGCGAGGCCGGCATCCGCAACCAGAATCCGGCGCTCTTCCGTGACCCAGCCAGCGGCATGTTTTTCTTGTATTGGTTTCGCGGCGGCGCAGATGCCGGCTTCTGGCAGATCAAGATGCGCAGCGCTGCGTCGGTTGAAGGGCTGGCCGATTCAGCCAGCGAAAAGGTGTTGTTCGATGTGCCGTATGAGTTGGCTGCGCCAAACATGCTGGCGGTCGATGGCGTGTATTACTTGAGCGCCGAGGTGAACGAAAACGCATGGAAGACGGTGATCTACGCCGGCCCCACGCCCGCCGGCCCGTTCACCTTGCTGCCGGATGCGCCACAGATGAGTGACAACCAGGCCTGCCTGTTTCAGCACGTTTTCACCAGCACCGTGATGCATGGCTACTACTGCAAGGACACCGGCGCCGGCTGGGTGCTGAACTACCGCACGGCTGATCTCGGCGCAGGCCGCAGCATGACGCGGCGCATCGATCCGGGTGTTTGGAATCAGAGCAGCGGCCAGTGGAAGGTGGAAGATGAGGAGCGTGCCGACTCAGGCATGGCGCTGCGCGGCGAGGGGCAGGGCGCATGGCTCAAAACGGCCTTCCCCGGCGTCGATCTTGTCTTTACGGCCAGAGGCCGCGCGGTGGATGGGGCGTGGGGTGTGGCGGCGCGTGTGCAAGATGATGGCAGTATGGTGCGCGCCGTGTTGCGCACGGGCCGGCTCGACATTGAGCGCAGTGTGGGAGCCAGCCGCACAACGCTTGCATCTGTCGCACTGGACGGTGTTGACGCAAAAGTGTGGCATGAACTGAGCATGCAGTTGGTTGGTGAGCGCGTCGAGGTTTTCATCGACGGAGAGTTGGCTGCAAGCGCCATCGACCCGCAGCCGCCAGCGCAGGGCAACGGCGCCATCGTTGTGGAGGGCAGCGCGCAGGTGGACACGGTGACATGGCGCAAGGCAGCATCGCATTTGCCGGCAGTGATCGTTGGGAAGCGTGAGACGCCGGCCGATGAGCAAAATGGCTGGCTGACATTTGCCCCCTCGCCCACGCCGGCGCCGGCGCCGCAACCCATGCCTACACCCTTGCCGGTGGAAATTGAGCATGGCTCCGACGCCACCAACTCGCTCATGTTCGTCATGGCTGTGGCATCGCTCGTCATCGCCGGCGGCATTTCACTGCTGGGGTTGGCGGGCCGGAAGCATCGCCGCTAAGCGCAATCACCGCCATCGCCCCTGCATCTATCATCGCGGGATAATGGGTCGGTTTGAATCATCATGGAAGAGCATTACGGCATTCCATCCCTGCCGCTACCCAATGCCACGCCACCTGAGGGTTTGTGGTCAGAGTTGGTCATCAATGGCGTCGAACGCATTCACAATCATGCCGTCTCGCCAGATGGCTTGCATGTGGCGTTTTACCGCGACCGCAACAACCAGAGCGATCTCTATACGATTGCCATTGATGGCAACGGCGCGCCAAACTGGCCGAACCGGCTTACCTTTGATCGGCCGTATGTGAACTGGTGGGAAGATGAGCCGCCGGTATGGACGCCTGACAGCCAACACCTAGTTTATGGCGCTTATGTTGATGGGATCGGCCAGTTGTTCGTGGCGCCGGCAGCGGGCGGTCAGCCCCGCCAGTTGACCGACGTGAGCGACGATGCTGCTGAGCCGGCGATCTCGCCCGATGGTTGCCGCATCGCCTTCAGCACCTACAAAGGGGACGCCTCGCAGATCGCCATGATCGACTTCGATGGCGGTTGGGTGACCGGTCTGACGCAAGGCGACGATGAATGCAGCGCGCCAGTGTGGATGCCCGATGGCTCGCGCATCCTGTTTTGCGCGTCACCACAGCGTCAGCTCAAGCAAACAGATGTTTATGTGGTGGCGCCGGGTGGCACGCCGGCGCGTCTTACCCCGGGCGATGGCGCACAATACTGGTCGCCTCTGCCGGCGCCGGACGGCTCGTGCGTGGCGCTGTTGTGCAATCGCAGCGGCTTCGACGAGGTGTGGCTGATGTCGCCGGATGGCGCGCAATTGATCCAGCTCACGCACATCAATCAGGATGTCGAAGATTTCACTTGGGCATCGGACAGCAAACGTATAGTGCTTATCGGCAGTCAGCAAGGGAATGACCCGCTGTATATCGTTAACATTGCCGACGGCGAAACATGCCAATTGAGGAGGCCGGCCGGCAATCACACCGCACCGCGATGGGTGGCAGGTCGCAATGCCTTCGTTGCCGGCTTCGACTGCCCTAATCAGCCGCCAGATTTGTATCTGTGTGATGGCAGCACGGGCGAATCGCAGCCGTTGACGAGCAGCGCGCCATCGGCGTTGAAGCAATACCCATTTGTTACACCCCAGCACATCGAATACACCGGCCACGACGGCTGGTTGATTCCCGCTTTTTTATATGCGCCAGCAGCCCTGCACAACGACCCTGCGCCGAAGCGCGGCTTTCCGGCCATCGTCTATCCGCATGGCGGGCCGACGGCGCAATATGATTTGAGCTGGGATCCCATCCGCCAATATTTTGTTGCAAAAGGCTATGTTATTCTTTGCCCCAATTTCAGAGGCTCGACAGGTTATGGTCGGCACTTCAAGGAAGGCAATGTGCTGAGGTGGGGTGTGGGCGACTTGCAGGATTGTCTGGTCGGCGGGGATGTGTTGGCAGCGATGCCGGCGGTGAATGCGCAGCGCATGGCGATCTGGGGTCAGAGCTACGGCGGGTATCTCACCTTGCTGGCGTTGGGCAAAGACCCGCAATATCGTTTCAAGTGCGGTGTATGCTTGTATGGTGACAGCCATCTGAAGACGTCGTGGGCGATGGGCGATCATTCAGGCCGACAGGATCTGGAATGGCAGATGGGTTTGCCGGGAGACCACGCAGCCGAATACGAAGCCGGCTCGCCGTTGAACTTCGTCAAGCATTTTCGCGCGCCGCTGCTGGTCATTCATGGCGAACGCGATCTGCGCGTGCATGTGAATGAGTCGGCGCAGTTGATTGACGCGTTGAAGCGCGAGCGCGTGCCATTTGAATACAAAACCTATCCCGATGAAGGACATGGCTTTGCCAACGCCGGCAATGCGCTGGATGCGCTGCAACGCATCGAGCGCTTTCTGGACTGGCATTTGATGTAGTGATGTAGGACTGTGAACCAAATCTCTCGCAAGGGCGTCAAGTGACCCAATTTGAGGGATTTTCGAGCCTGCATGGACAGGCAAGTGATTGCGGAAATGATCAAGGAGATGAAGAATATGAAGTTACCCCTGCGCCGGAGCAATCGTGGGCGGTTGAGCGCCCTTGCCCTGGTTGGGCTGATGGTGTTGACCGCTTGCGGCGGCGGCTCCAGCAAGCCGCCTGAAATCAAGATCACCGCGCCTGAGTCGGGCGCGGCCTTGAATGTGGGGCAAAGCGTCGCCATTGTTGGCACCGCCACCGGCGACGCCATTTCGCGCGTGGATGTGATCATTGACGGGCAGACGTATGCGACGCTGAATGCGCCAGACAAGAGCAAGGGCGTCCCAAGCTTCCCGATCAATGTGCCGTGGACGCCATTGAGCGCCGGCACGCACGCCATCCAGATGAAGGCGTTTGGCCCGCCGGATGACAAACTGCTCACGCAGTCTGAACCGTTGGTGCTGAACGCGCAGGCTGCTTCGGTGCCGGCCACCCCGACTGCCGAGGCGCAACCCACCACTGCGGTGGCGCCGACCACAGCGCCGGCCACAACGCCGGCAGCTGGCGATGCGCAGGCCGTGCCAACGGTTGCGCCGCCGGCAGCGACGACCGCGCCGGCCGCCGGCAATGCCAACAACAGCGCGCCCAGCCTGACTGTGACCAACGACTTTGTCAACGTTCGCACCGGCCCCGACACTGCCTACGACAAAATTGGCGAGTTGAAGCAGAACCAGACCGCGCCGGTGAAAGGCAAGAGCGCCGATGGCCAGTGGTGGCAGATTTCCTTCCCATCTGGTCAGGGCGGCGTGGGCTGGGTGATCAAGGATTACGTGCAGGCGAATGCTGCGGCCAACAACGTGCCGGTTGCCTCTGCGCCGCCCAAGCCGGTGGTCGCACAGCAGCCCGCTGCCCCAGCTGCGCCGGCGCAACCGCCGGTGCTGGTGCCGCTGGTGACTATTGCGCCGCCACAAGTGCAGCCGGTCGCGCCCGGCCCGCTGACGGGTGGCGCAAACGTGCTGAAGGTGGAGGCCAATCCGGTGTCCGCCGGCGGCACCGCCTGGGCCTACTGGAACATCCCGAACTTCAAGGAAGGCTGCTTCGACCGCGGTGATGGCGGCGGCTGCAAGGGCCCGATCGCCCAAACCATGCGCGTGGATGTGCCGGGCGTGAGTGGTCCGCGCACCATCACTCTGAAGTGGACGGATAACAATGGCGCGGCGCAGCAGGACACGTTGGCGTTGAACAGCAGTGGCACTGCACCGGCGGCCGGTGGCGGTGGCGCGTTGGCCGGCGGCGCAAATGTGTTGCGGCTGGAGGCCAACCCGGTGGCATCCGGCACCACGGCCTGGGCTTTCTGGAACATTCCGAACTTCAAGGAAGGTTGCTTCGATAAGGCGGATGGCGCCGGCTGCAAGGGCCCGATCGCGCAAGCCATGCGCGTGGATGTGCCAAATGTCACCGGCCCGCGCACGCTTCTGTTGAAGTGGACCGATACGAACGGGGCGGCCCATCAGGACACGCTGACGCTGAATGTGGCTGGTGTCGTGTCTGCGCCGGTGGTCAACGTCGAGTGCAATCCGAACAATCCCGACTGGCAGGCCAGCAAAAACGGCAACCCAGACTCCTGGACGTTCTGCAAGCGCCAGGATCTGGAGTGGGTCGGCGGTGCACCAGGTCTTAACATCGATCACAATGACCGCACCCTGACTATGGCCTGGAACGTGTATGGCGTGAAGGGTGTGTATCTGGTGTTTGAACCGAATAGTTCGCAGGGACCAGCCGGCTCCACACAACGGTCGATCCCGACCACCGGCACCGGCCCGCAGTCCTTCCGCGCAAATGAATTTGAGCCAGGGTGCTATCGCATCACGTTGCGGCTTGATACAAATGCCGGCAACCGCACCGACTTTGGCGAGAAGATTCTGTGCATTGGCGTCGGTGGCAGCGGCAACCCTGCGCCGAATCCGAATCCGAACCCACAACCGCAACCGCAACCCCCAAGTGGTGGTGGCGCCACGCCTTTGCCGTAATTTATAAGGAGTCGATGAAACAGCCTCTGGATCAGGCTGTTTCATCGGTTTTTATTTCTGGAAGGAGTAGATGCAGATGAAACGACATTCTCGATCATTCCGTTTGATGCTGGCATCGGCGCTGGCGTTGGCCACGCTCGCCATGACCGCAATTCCGGTGGCGCAGGCGCAGGGCGATCAACCGCCGGAGGCCACGCCGATTCCATTGCCCGAAGGCCCCTTCGAGGCGCCCAAGGAAGAGCCAACCGCAGTGCCGGCGGAGCCAGTGGAGCCGCAGGCAGCCGATGCGATCATCTGGACGCCGGGCTCAGGGGCGTTGAACATCACTTCATCAGGGCATGCCACTGTGCGCGTGGCAACCACCACAAGCACATTTGACCCCAATAGCGCGAAATTCGTCCTCATCGTCAATGGTGTGCCACAGGCAGACCAGAGCATTGTTGGACAGCCTGTGAACAACAATGCCACCCTGGACCTGACGGCAACTGGTTTGAGTGGCGTCAACACAGCCATCACCAGAATCCTGTTCAAGGTTACCTTGAATGGCGGAGGCGTTCAGGAAAGCGTAGTCTATGACTTGTCGCGCAGCTCTCGTCTGGCTGTGCCTGCTCTCAACCGTGATGCGGGCGTCACCACCATTCCACAAACGATCACGCAGACCGACAACAACCCATGCAATGCTGTCAGCAACCGGCGCGGCGGGCCGCTCGGCTCCTATCTGCGCTACACCGTCAGCAACACTCAAACTGACAGCTGGTTCTTCGCCAGCAATCCGACCCCTGGCGCAAGTATCGTCGTGTCATTGACCAACTATGCCAGCGTGGCCGGCCAGTTGCAGGTCGTCGTCGAATCCTTCGGCAACGGCTGCGGCGTGCATACCTTGTTGGGTTTTGGCACCAACCCGAACCCGACGGTGGTGGTGAACAACGTGCCGGCAGGGCGCATCTTCTTCCGCGTGGTTAGCGGCAGCGGCCAGCCTGCGCCGTCGCCCTACACCATCGGCTGGGGCTTCAATCGCGGTGGTGGCGGTGGCTCTGGCACCGAGATCGAGCCGAACAACAACACCTGCCAGGCGACGCCCTTGCCGGAACGCGCCATCTTCACGGCCACCGACAACGACCAGTATGACTTCTACTCGATCACGATCACGCAGTCAGGCCAGATCCTGCTGCTGATGGAAGGTCACAATACTGTCGGCACGCAAGTGCAGGTGCGCGCGCCGGTGCGCTTCAATGGCGTGGGAGAGGATCTCTGCCCGCACACCATCCCATCGCAGTTGCGCAAGGACCCTTACGTTGAGCCGATTGGCGCAGTGGGCACGCCCGGCGCACAGGTGCTGTCACGCGCCGGCGGACTGGTATTCCCGGGTGGCGCGGATGGTGACACCGCTGGCGTGCTGGCGACACCACAGACGTGGTACATCCGCGTGGCGACGCCAAATGCGGGCGGTCAGAGCAACAAGCAATACACCATTCGCTGGGTGTTCCTGCCGCCAGGTGTGACGACATACCCGTTCTTCGACAAGATGACGCAGACTGGGCCGGCGCGTGGCAGCGACCCGCTGCTGCGAGTCACCGACCCATACCCCACCACTGCGCGCGAGAAGTGGTACTACTCGTTCTTCTGGGCCAACATGGACAAGATCGACGGTGGCGGCCCAGCCGACACGATCCAGTTTGGCATCGACGCGTTGCCAATGCAGGGCTGCGAAACCAACGTCTTCCCGCCCGACCCCAGCCGCACTGTGCCGGCGGGCTTTGGCGGACAGTGGGTGACGGTGTCGAATCACACGTCGGGCGTGATGACGTGGAAGATGAACAAGTCCGGCTCCTACAAGATTCGCTTCCGCGCGTTGCGCGGCGGCCAGGTGGTGAACGGTGATGAGAAGCCATTGCGCGTGGACTGCGGATTCCCGACCTACAACTTCGGCGGGCTGTGGCCATTTGGCAATGAGACTGCAACGCCAGGTGGTTCCCCGTTGATCGGACCGGAGAAGCCCTTCGATTGGGTTGAACCCATCCCGTAATCCTGCCCTGATCACTAGTGTTCGTTGAAGCGAGCACCCGCCCCCTGCGCAAGGGCGGGTGCTCGCTTTTCTGGAGTCAGGAAACCAGTTTGATGCCGGCGCTTGCATCCTGACGCTCATGTTTATCCAGCTTTCATCTGAAAGCGTATCGTGCATCGCACTTGTACAATCCGATGCATGTCTGTGATCGATGAGGTGCGCAGCCGGCTCGACATCGTTGATGTCATTGGCAGCTACGTGAAGCTGACGCGCAGCGGGCGCAGCTACAAAGGGCTCTCACCCTTTCAGAGCGAGCGCACACCATCGTTTTTTGTTTTTCCAGAGACGCAGACCTACAAGGATTTTTCCAGCGGCGAGCAGGGCGATGTGTTTTCCTTCGTGATGAAGAAGGAAGGTTTGACGTTTGGCGAAGCCCTGCGCGAACTGGCGCGGCGCGCCGGTGTGCAGATGGAAGTGCAGACGCCTGAGCAGGTGAAAAGCGCCGACCACGAAACGCGTCTGCGCGAGGCGCTGGCAGCCGCTGCCGACTACTTCCATCAACTGCTGCTCACCGCGCCGCAGGCGCAAGGCTGCCGCGCCTACATCCGCGACAAGCGCCATCTCACTGCCGATACAGTGAAGGCCTGGCAGCTTGGCTACAGCCTGATGGACTATCAGGCGCTGTCGAATTTCCTCTCTACGCGCAGCTTCAGCATGCAGGAGATGATCGACGCCGGCCTGGTCATAGAGAACGAGGAAGGCCGGCGCTACGATCGCTTCCGTGGCCGGCTGATGATCCCGATCAAAGACGCCAAAGGCCAGGTTGTTGGCTTTGGCTCGCGTTCGCTGGATGGCAGCGAGCCGAAGTACATGAACTCGCCGCAGACGCTGGTGTTCGACAAAGGCCGGCTGCTCTTCGGCCTGGACAAGGCGCGCAATGCCATTCGCACCGAACAGGCATCTGTGCTGGTCGAAGGCTACATGGATGTAATCGGCTGCCATCAGGCCGGCTTCACCAATGTAGTCGCCGGCATGGGCACCTCGCTCACCGAAGACCAGTTCAAGACGCTCAAGCGGCTCGCCAACCGCATGGTGCTGGCGCTGGACCCCGACGCTGCCGGCAATCGCGCTGTGCTGCGCGGCGTGGATGTGGCGCGCGAATCGCTCGATCGCAAGGCTGAGATCGTCTTTGATGCGCGCGGCGCCATTCAGCAGGAATCGAAGTTGAATGCCGATATTCGTGTGGCTGTGATGCCGGATGGCAAAGACCCCGACGAGATCGTGCTCGAATCGCCGGATCAATGGCGTGGCATCATCGCGAACGCCAGACCGGTGATCGAGCATGTCATCGATGTCACGCTGCAAGGCTTCGACATGCACGATCCTCACGCGAAGTCGAATGCAGTGCGCGCTGTCGCGCCGATCTTGATGGATACATCGGATGCGGTGCAGCGCGATTTCTACATCCAGCAATTGGCGCGCCGGCTGCAGATCAGCGCGACAGCCATTTTGCAAACCATCAACGCAAGCCTGCGCGAACTGCGGGCGAAGAGATCGTCGCAGCTGGAAAACGCGCCGGCGACTGCTGATAGATCAACCGTATTGCCGCCGGGCAAGGCGCGCGCAAATCAGGTCGATCTGGAGAAGCATCTGGTTGCAGCGCTGGCGCGCCGGCCCAACTTGCTGATGGATGCAAACGTGGCGTTGACGCGCGCCAGCTTGACCGTGTTGGGTGAGGAGGATTTTCTCAATCCTGCCTTCAGGGAGGGCTTTCGTGAGTTGAGCCGCGCGGCGACGGGGCAGCCGCTGCCGGCAGCAGGTGAGGAGAGCGACGACTGGCTGGCGCTCATCGCTGACTATGACGCCATCGACACCAATGCCGGCGATGAGTTGCTGCTGCGCGAGGAGACCGTGCGCACCGCGTTGCGTCTGCGCGAGCGCAACCTCGTGCGTGAGCGCGATGGCGTGAACTTGATGATCGATGAGGCAAGACAGGCGAATGAAGCCGGGGTCGCATCGCGATATCGTTTAGAATTACATCGCGTGCTCACTCAATTGCTTTGCACCCAAAAGGCATTGCAGTTGCGCAGCGCATTGAATGTGACTTGAACGTTGCATCGCGGGGAACAAACCAGTGACCAAATCGACGCGAGCTGGCAATTCCTCCAAGCCTTCCCGAAAATCAAAGCCGGCGCCCGTGAAGGCAGCTTTGTCGGCTGAGGATGAGGAGCTTGGACTGAGCAGCGACAGCCCAGACATTGGCGATGACACGCTGATGGAGTTGGCGTCTGACGCTGCTGGCATGCTCGCGTCTGATGAATTGGAGTCGGATGAGGCCAGCGCCGGCGATTCTGTGCTGGGAACGGTGGATGCTGAAGCCGAAGCCGCCGCCTACGCGCTTGCTGACATCGACGACGATGCGCTGGATGATTTGACCGATCTCGATTCGCGCCGGCTGGTCGAGGTGGATGACGGCGGCGATGGGCAGGACCCCGTGCGCACGTATCTGCGCGAGATCGGTTCTACGCCGCTGCTCACCGCCGATCAGGAACTGCGAACCTGCGCCACCTTCGGCGCGGAGCAGTTGGCCGAACGCCTGCGCGACATTGCCAACGATCGCAGCAACGATCGTGGCAGCCACTTTTGGCGCATGGCCTACGAGCATCTGTGGGAATCGTGGCTGGACGTGCTGGGCGAATGCAAAAAGCGCAAAGTCGATCCGCCCGATCTGCCGGCCATGCTGCGCGACGCGCGCAACATGCCGCAACGCTACACCGATCCCTCCCCATCGGATGTGCAGCTTTATCTGCGCGCGCTTGGCTGGGGGCAAGACCTCACAGTGGAGAAGATTAGCAAGCCGCTGTACGAGGTGGTGTTGTGCGCAATTTTGTTTCCCCCCGCGTTCATCGAACAGCTCGAAGCGCATTACGAGCATACCGAAGCACTGCCAGAGTGGGATGAGGCGCGGGCATGGATGCCGCCGGCGCTGGACTGTGAGGACCACCTGCGCGAGGTGAGTTTGCGCGCCGTTGAAGCGCGCGATTCGCTTTCGCGCTCCAATTTGCGCCTCGTCGTCTCCATCGCCAAGCGCTATATCGGTCGCGGCATCTCATTTATGGATTTGATCCAGGAAGGCAACATGGGGCTGTTGCGCGCCATCGAGAAATTCAATGCCTGGCGTGGCTTCAAGTTCAGCACTTACGCCACGTGGTGGATTCGACAGGCCATCAGCCGCAGCATCGCCGACCAGGCGCGCACCATTCGCATTCCGGTGCATCTGGTCGAGACGATCAACAAGCTCACGCGCTTGCAGCGCCGCATGACCCAGGAGTTGGGACAGGACCCCACCAGTGAAGACCTTGCGCTGGAGATGGATTTTCTGGATGAACGTGAACTGGCGGCGATCATGGAGGCGCAGGCCACCGGCAAGCCGGTTGACCCCGTGCTGGAGCGCAAGCTGGAACAGGCAGTGAAGCGCGTGCAGCAGATCATGAAGGTTTCCCTGGAGCCGATCTCGCTGGAATCACCGGTTGGCAGCGAGCAAAACAGTCTGCTCGGTGAGTTCATCGCCGACGAGAATGAGCCATCGCCGTCAGATTCGGCCTCGCTTGGCATGTTGAAGCAGCAAGTGCGCAGCGTATTGACGCAACTGAGCGAGCGCGAGCGTGAGGTGCTGGAGATGCGCTTTGGCTTCAAGGATGGCAAGACGCACACGCTGGAAGAGGTGGGGAACACCTTCGGCGTGACTCGCGAGCGCGTGCGACAGATCGAGGCGAAAGCGTTGCGCAAATTGCGCCATCCGCACCACAGCCGCCGGCTGCGCGACTACCTCGGCGACACCTAGCGGATGCAGCTGTGTCACACCCCTGACAGACAGCCTGCGCGCGACGTCATACGCTGGCGTGATGAGCCAGACTGAAACAATGTTGCGCGCCTCCAACGGAATTTTGAGCAAGGACAGGACAGAATCTTCGTGCTGCAAACACGAGGTTTAGTCATACAATGACGGCAACTTGACGCATGCGGCGTCAAACTGTCATTTCGCTCTCGCTGTGGCAACAAAGAGGGGAGCCACACACATTTCAGCCGGCTCACACACCCGGCTGGCAAAACAATTGCTCGTGTTTTGCGTTTGGGGGCAACATATGAATGGGAATGCGTCTCGCGCCGGCTCGCTCGTTCTCTCGATGTGGCTTGTCATCGTCATTGCAGTGGCCGGCCTGGCCGGCAGCTTTGTGCAGCCGGCGCTTGTCGCCCAGGCAGCCACCATCACCGTCAACACCACCTTCGACAACCTGATCGCCGGCGATGGCAAATGCACCTTGCGCGAGGCGATTCAGAATGCCAACGCTGATGCCGACACGACCAGCGGCGATTGTCCTGCTGGTAGCGGCACTGACCAGATCAACATCCCTGCTGGTGTCTACACGCTCGCGCTCGCTGGCAACAGCGATGATGCCAATGTCAGCGGCGACTTCGATATCAGTGACAGCGTAAACATCATCGGCGCCGGCACGAAGACTACACTCATCCAGGCCGGCACGAATGCAAGCAATGGCCTTGACCGGCTCTTTCACATCACGAATGACGCAGCTGTCGTCTTTATCTCCGGCATCACCCTGCGTCACGGTCGCGCCACCGGCGGCTTCTTCACCGGCAGCGGCGGCGCCATCTTCAATCGCGGCAGATTGACGCTGAACAGCGTGCTGCTCATAAACAACAGCAGCGCCGGCAGCGGCGGCGCCATCTATGATTATCAGAACGGTCGCGTCGATGTCTATCATTCGACGATTGCCTACAACACCGCTGCCGGCGATAGCGGCGCGATTCAGAGCGACAGCGCCGGCGCGTACTACGAGTACACCGAGATCAACCTCATCGACAGCACGGTGGCCTACAACTCATCCGCTGCATCCGGCGCGATGTTGATCACGGTGAATGGCGGTGGTGATCCATACACGCGCGTCTACAACTCCATCTTTGCCTACAACACCTCCATCACGCCACCCGGCGCCATCAATCAGATTGTTGGCAGTATGGACATCGCCAATACCATCTTTATCGGCAATAGCGGCGCGGAGTGCTTCAGCGCGGGCGGCCTGGTCAGCTACGGCGGCATTCTGGCTGACGACACCACCTGCGATCCCGCAGCAACGCCGGCCACCAATATCGGCGCAGTGTTGGCCGACAATGGCGGGTCGGTGCCGACATTTGCATTGCTGAGCGGCAGCAACGCCATCGACGCCGGCGTGAGCAATTGCACCGACCCGCTGACCTCGCTTCCGCTGGCGATGGATGCGCGTGGAAACACCCGTCCCGCCGGCACAACCTGCGATATCGGCCCCTACGAGGCCGGCAACATCTTTGTTGTGTCGAATACCGGCGATAGCGGCGCGGGTTCATTGCGCCAGGCTGTCATCGATTCAAACGCGACGCCCAATATTGGCACCTCGCCAAATCACATCCAATTCGCCATCGGCAGTGGCGCACAGACGATCGTGCTGGGTTCGGCATTGCCGGCGCTCACGCAGCCGGTGATCTTGGATGGCTGGAGCCAGCCCGGCTTCAGCGGCACGCCACTCATTGAGATCAATGCCAATGGCGCCGGCAGTGTGTTCGACGTGAACGCCGGCAGCAGCATCGTGCGTGGCTTCGTGCTGAATAGATATATAAGCCAGGGCATCTGGCTGAACAGCAACTTCAACATCGTGTTGGGCAACTATCTCGGCACAGATGCTGCCGGCGCTGCCGGCGCGCCTGGCTCTGGCGCGTTTGGCCTTGTGGTCGCCGGCTCCAGCAACCAGATCGGCGGCCTGTTTGCGCAGGATCGGAATGTGATTGGCGACAACTACTACACCGGCATCCTGGTGGATGCCGCCGGTCCGATCAGCAACAACCGCATCGTCAATAACTACGTTGGCACGAATGCCGCCGGCATGGCTGCCATCCCCAACGGAGCAGGTGATCTCTACGCCGGCATCTATCTTGGTATGAACAGCAACGGCGTGGCCGGCACGCTGATCGGCGGCGCAGATGCCAGCTTGCGCAACGTGATTGCGGCGAACAGCGGCGATGGCATCGCGCTATGGAACAATGTCAGCGGCACAATCATCAAGGGCAACGCCATCGGTGTGGGCGCGGATGGCGTGACGCCACTGGGCAACAATACAGAAGGATCGAGCGCCGGCATCGCCATTCGCAATTTCACGTCCAATAACACGATCGGCGGCGTTGAGCCAGGCGAAGGCAACCTGATTGCCAATAACGATCCCGCCGGTGTGCGCATCTTCTCCGGCACAGGCAACCGTGTGCGCGGCAATGTGATCTACAACAATGGGATCAGCGATTTTGACTTTGGCGTGCCGGTGCTGACGCCGAACGACGCCGGAGACCCCGATACTGGCGCGAATAATTGGCAAAACTATCCTATCTTGAGGACGGCTACGCGCGCCGGCGCGTTTGATGACCTGAACGTTTCCTTCGGCATCGATTCGGTCGCGCCGAACTCGACCTACCCGATGGACGTCGACTTCTATGGTCAGAAGGTCGGCCAGCCGCCGATTTATCTGGGCAGTGCGTCGGTGGCCGGGCCAACGAACAACCAGATCGCGTATCTGGGAGATGTGTCGGGCTTCGGTTTGACCAGTGGCGATAGCGTGGTTGCGATTGCCACCGATGCCAACGGCAACAGCTCGCAGTTTTCGCCGGCCAAAATCATTGATGATCGCCAAGCCGGCGCGACGTTGACAGTGAACACGACCATCGATGATGACGATGGCTTTTGCAGCGCCACCAACTGCACGCTGCGCGAGGCGGTGAATCAGGCCAACCTGTTTGGCGCGACGCTGATCACTCTGCCCGCCGGCACCTATCTGTTGAGCGCTGGCGGTGGCCTGGGCATCAGTGCCGGCCTGACGATCCAGGGCGCCGGCTCGGCCAACACCATCATCGATGGCAGCGGCATCAGCAGCCGCGCGCTCTCCTTCGGTCCGTCCGGCGCGAAGACCTTGACAGGCGTCACCGTGCAGAACAGTCATTCCAGCACGGATGGCGGCGCGCTTCTCATCGCCGGCCAGGGGCTGACGTTGAATGACGTGGTGGTGCGCAACAGCACTGCCACAGGTCTGGGCGGCGGCATCTTCGTCGGCAACGCCGCCAACTTGAACCTGAACAACAGCCGCGTGGAGAACAACAGCGCAAACAGCGGCGGCGGCATCTTCTTCGATGTGAACTCGCTCGGCGGCGTGATTCAATCATCGCGCATCACCGGCAACACGGGTAGCAACGGCGGCGGCATCAATAATGCCACCAGCCTGCTGAATGGCTCATTGACGATTCTTGACACGACCATTGCCGACAACACCGCCACCAACACCAGCGGCGGCTTGGGCAATGGCGGAAATGCGCTGATCCAGCGCAGCGCGATCATCAACAACAGCGCGACCAACACCGGCGCCGGCATCCTCAACAACCAGTTCGGCGCGACACTGACCATCGAAGATAGCACCATCGCTGGGAACGCGACCGGCAACGCAGGTCAGGGCGCCGGCATCTACAGCCTGGATACGAACCTGACCCTGAACAACGTGACGCTGGCGAACAACAGCGCCGGTGCTGGCGGCACGGGCGGCGGGCTGTATCGCGCCGGCAGTGGCACCGTTACTGTGGCGCGCTCGATCCTTGCGAACAATATCGCGCCGGCCGGCCCGAACTGCAATATCGCTGTGACAGACGGCGGCAACAACTTGCAGTGGCCGGCGCAGGATTGCGGCGCAAGCATTCCTGTGAGCGATCCATTGCTCTTGCCGCTGGGCGATTTTGGCGGCCCCACCTTCAGCATGGCGCCGCTGGGACTCAGCCCGGCCATCAACGGCGCGAATGGCCAGCCATGCAACCCGACTGACCAGCGCGGCCAACTGCGCAACGGCAGCTGTGACATTGGCGCGCTGCAAAATGCCGGCAGCACGCGCGATACCGCCATCCCCATCACGTCCGGCAACAGCGTCACCAACAGCATTCAAGTGCTGGGTGACGTGCGCTATTTCCGCGTCGATGTGCCTGTCCCCGGCTCGCAGATCAGCGCCACGCTCAATGCGCCGACCGATTACGACCTGTATCTGTTTGCGCCGCGCGTGAATGAGGAGACTGGCCAGATCAAGGACATCGGTTCATTGAATGGCATTGGCTCACTCAACGGCATCGGCTCGTTGAATGGGATCGGCTCACTCAATGGGATCGGTTCGTTGAATGGGATTGGCTCACTCAACGGCATTGGCTCGTTGAACGGCATCGGCACGCTGGTTGATGTCGGCTCGTTGAACGGCATTGGCTCACTCAACGGGATCGGCTCGCTGAATGGCATCGGCTCGCTCAATGGCATTGGCTCATTGAATGGCATCGGCTCGCTGAATGGGATCGGTTCGCTCAACGGTATTGGCAGCGTGGTGACGCAGGCGATGACCAGCACCGAGAACATCGGCAACCTTGTGGCAATCTCGGCCAAGCCGGCTTCGACCGAAGCGTTCGTCTATAACGTGAACGAGTTAGCCGGCCCATATTTCATCGTCGTCGCCGGTCACACCAACAGCGATATCGCCGTGCCGTTTACCCTCACGCTCGAAGTGCAGCCTGGCAGCGGCTACCCCATCATCACCAACCCTGTGCCGGCGTTTGCCGTGCCGGTCACCGACACCGCCATCCAGACGCTGATCCTTGCCAACCCATCGCGCATTCAGTCGCTGTATTCGAGCGACCCCAATGCAGCAACACTGCCGGCGAAACTGGCGATGCTGGCTGCCGACCCCAATGTGAATGGCGTGGTGGTCAACCTTGACACCGTGCAGGACATGTTGGGCCAGCCGGCCATTGCCAACGCCTATGCCCTGTGGGATCAGCCGGCGAACACGCTCAATCCCTATGCCGCGAACTATGTGGCGCGCAGCATCAAGGCGTTGATCTACAGCTACATTCAGGCGTATCCGAACCTGAAGCACATCGTTTTGGTCGGCACGGATCAAGCGTTGCCGTCACGGCGGGTCGTGGATGAGGCGTTGATTGCCAACGAGCGCACCTACACTGGCATGGCCGGCTCCTCGCCCAATAGCATCGACAGCGCGCAGCAGGCGCGCTACTTCCTGAGCGACGACTATTACGCCGGCGTCATCCCCATCCCGTTCAAGGGGCGCGAGTTGTATTTGCCGCAATACGGCATCGGGCGATTGGTCGAAAGTCCAACCGACATCGCGCGGCAGATTGATGCCTTCATCGCGCAGCCAACTGTTGCGCCGACAAGCGCCTTTGTCAGTGGATACGATTTCCTCATCGACCAGGCGAAGGTCGTCAGCGCCACGCTGGGGAGTTTTGGCGTGAATGATGTGCAGACGTTGATCGACAACACCTGGACGGCGAGCGACTTCCGTCTGAGCTTCTTTGGCCGCGCCAGCGCCGCCGGCCTGAACTCGTTGAACTCGCACTTCGCACATTACCGCTTCTTCCCGAACGACCCGAACAACGTATTTGCGACAGAGGTGTTGACAGCAGCGACGAACTTCAACAACGCGCTGATTTTCTCAGTGGGCTGCCACGCCGGCTTGAATGTGCCGGATGCATACTTCCCGGGCAACCCAACGCTGCAAACCGATTGGGCGCAGGCTTTCACGCAGCGCAACGCTTCTGCTCTCGTCGGCAGCACCGGCTTCGCCTATGGCGATTCAGAATTGCTGCTCTACACCAAGAAGTTGATGGTGTATTTCACGCAGCAATTGGGCGCGGTGGATGTGGCGATGCCGACCGCCGGCCGCGCATTGATGCTGGCAAAGCAGCAATACTTCAACTCGCTCGCCGCCGGCAATCTGAACAACTACGATGAAAAGGTGCTGGGCGAGATGGCGCTGTATGGCCTGCCGATGCAGAAGGTGCGCCTGCCCAACCAGCCGCCCGTGCCGCCGCCGGCGTCGCAGAGCCAGACCAACTTCAACCTGTCATACAGCTTTACGCCAAACAGCGCGCTGGTCGGCGCCGGCAGCTACGACACAGTGAACGGCACGAATGACGTGTCAACCGGCGGCGGCAAGCCAGTGCTGCCAGTGCAGGTTACGCGCCTGAGCACTGGCGACGACATCGCGCATGGCGTATTGTGGCTGGGCGGCACGTTCAGCGACACCGCCAATTTCGTGCCGATGATCACGCAGATCGTGACCGACCAGATCTACTCGCCGGTGCGGCCCAATTTCCCATTTGGACAGTTCTACCCGCCGCTGCCGGCCAGCATCAATCGCCTGCTCACGGTGGATGGTCATGTGCAGCAACAGTTAGTCGTGGTGCCGGCGCAGTTCCAGGCCGATGTGAACAGCGGCTCACCGACGACCGGCTTGATGCGTCGCTATGGCAACCTCAGCCTTGAGGTGCTGACCGCGCCGAAGGCTGATGCGGACTTCACCGCGCCAGTCATCACCGCCATCGATGTGATCAGTTCGCCAACACAATTGACCTTCCGCGTGCGAACGAGCGACGACAGCCTGAATGTGGCGCGCGTGGTGGTGCTCTATGCCGGCGCAACTGACACCGCGTGGCGGCTTGCCGATCTGACCTATGACGCCAGCGCCGGCATCGCTGAGGGCAGCGTCACGCCCATCGGCGGGCGCATCTTCTATCTTGTGCAAGCCGTCGACGCCAGCGGCAATGTGGCAGCGGCGCTTGACCACAACAACCCGTTTGTGGCCGACACACCGGCAGCAGCCGAGGCGCGCTTCTTTGCGCCGGCTTCGGTGATTGCTGGCACGCCGATCATGCTGTCGCTGGCGCAGGCAATCAACGACACCGCGCCGGCGCAGTTTGCCTTCGACTGCGGCAATGGCAGCTTCAGTGCGCCATCGGCATCGAACGCATTCACCTGCAACAGCGCGAATGCCGCCAGCCCGCTCACCGTGCGCGGCCAGATTATCACGCAGGCGACGCAAACATTCACCGCGACAGTGACGATCAGCGCAGTAGCGCCGAGCGCGACGTTTGTGGCGGCGTCGCCGGTGGTTGCCGGCCAGTCATTCAACCTCGCGCTGAACAACGCCAGCGGCCCCTCGTCAAGCAGCTTCAGCTATGCCTTCGATTGTGGCGCTGGCTATGGCGCCTTTGGCACAGCGAACTCAACCTCGTGCGCCACATCGGCCGCTGGTGCGCTGAATGTGCGCGGCAAGGTGCGCGATCAGAACAACCTTGAGGCTGAATACAGCGCGGTGGTTAGCGTGATCGCCGCTGCGCCGCAGGCAACCACCATGCCGGCGACCAGCGTCACATTCAATAGCGCCACGCTGAATGGCAGCGTGAATCCGAACAATAGCAGCACATCCGCCACGTTCGATGTTGGCGCGCAGAGCGGCGTGTATACGCAGAGTGTGCCGACAGCGACTGCGCTAACCGGCAATGCCACATTGCCGGTTAGCGCGATGCTGAGCGGACTTGCGCCGAATCAGACTTACTACTATCGCTTGCGGGCGGTGAATGCCGGTGGTATCGCGTTTGGCGCGGAGCAAAGCTTTGCCACGACGACCATCGCCCAGCCGCCGGCCATCACCACCCAGCCAGTGCTGACCGCCACGCAGGGCGTGCTGTATGTCTATGATGTGGACGCCACCGGTGTGCCATCACCGTCCATTACGCTTGCTGCCGCGCCGGCGGGTATGACCATCAATCCGGCCAGCGGCGTGATTCAATGGATGCCTGCGCAATTGCCCGGCGCGTATCCGGTTGTGGTGAACGCTGGCAATGGCAATCTGCCGGATGCGACGCAGTCGTTTACGATCACGCTCGCTGCCGCCCCGAATGCACAAGCCATCTTGCCCATGCTGGAATGCGTGGTGGATCGCGGGTCGCGCGCGTTTCCACGCTACATTGCGCGGTTCGGCTATGACAACCCGAACACCTTCGCGGTGGAGATGCCGGTGGGGTCGAATAATCGCTTCATGCCCGTCGGTTCGAATCGCGGCCAGGTGACAACCTTCCTGCCTGGAAGGCAGCACTTCGTGTTCGATGTGGCTTTTATCGGCACGCCGCTGATGTGGACGCTGAATGGGAATACGGCTACGGCAACCAGGGCGGCTGCGCAGCGCTGTGCCGCGCCGGCGGGCAACAACCCTTCTGCCACCACCAGCCCCGCCACGAATATCACAGCAGCGTCGGCCACGCTGAATGGCGTGGTGAGCGCCGGCAACCTGACCACGACGGTGACGATTGTGTGGGGGCCAAGTGCGGCAAATCTGTTGAATGTGTTGACGGTCACGCCGAACTGGTTCGCCGGCAACGCGCCGACGACGGTGAGCGCAGATGTGTCACTTGCCGGAATCCCCTCACGTCAGCGCATCTACTTTGCAGTGGTGGCGACAAATGGCCGCAGCGTGACGATGGGCAGCGTGCGGAGTTTTGTGAAGCCGTGAACATGCAAGGTGCGGCGCATCTTCGGCTTGGTGACAAACACAGGCTGGGGATGCGTCGCCAATGCGCGTCGTTCACAGGCCGGCCAGCAGGCGCTCAGCGATCTCCAGATCCATCTTTGCATCCATCTCGCCGAAGATAGGGATGCAGCGGTTGAGGCAGATGCGCGCCTCATCGATATCGTCCTGCTGCGCATGCCACTGCGCAAGTGAGAGCCAGGTGCGCGCGAGCGGATATGCGTTGCCCACCTCCTGCAGCACCATCAGGCTTTGGTCGAGCAGAAGTTTGGCTTCGTCTGGGTTTGATTGCGCCATCGCGATATCACCGAGGACGCGCAGGCACTTGCCTTCCTCAGTCTTCATCGAAAGCTCGCGCGCGATGCGCAAACCGTTCATGCCGGCTTCGGCTGCTGCGTCGAAGTGTGATTCGATGCTTTCGCTCTCCGCGAGATAGCCATACAACTCGGCCAGAAAATCGCGCGCTTGAATTGCATCGAAGATGGCGTGACTGGTGTTGAGGTGACGGATGGCATCGCCGGCGTTGTGCTTGCGTACATGCGTCGCGCCCAGATTCATGTGCAGCACGGCAATGGCATATCGCGATCCGCCGACCTGCTCCAGCGCTGTCAGCGCGGCTGTGTAGTAGCGCAGCGCCTCATCGAGATTGCCCTGCTGCCGCAGCAATTCGCCAATGTTGTTGTCGGCAAATGCCTTGTGCAACTCGTCGCCGGTGCGCTCGAAGATCTCGCGCGCGCGAATCAAATTCTCCTTCGCGTCGTTCCAGCGCCCCATCTCCTGATAGGTCGTGCCGATGCCGTTGAGCGCCATCGCCTCGCCCTGGATGTTGCTTGCAGCGCTATAGAGACGGGCGGCTTGCTGGTAATACTCAATTGCATGCGTCGTTTCGCCGCGCGAGTATGAAACGAGCGCGCGTGAACTGTATGCAAAGGCGAGACCGTCCACCAGCCCCAGCCGCTGCGCTGTTTCGATCGATCTCTGGCACAGTCGCTCGGCTTGATCGAGGTTGCCCTGCCGGCTGCTGATCAGGCCGGCGATGGCGAGCAACTCGGCAGTGAAAGGTGTCTCGCGCTCGCCCAGCACCTTCAACCCGCGCTCGATCCACTCCAGCGCCGGCGCATATGCGCTGCGAAATTCATGCGTGTAGGCGATCCAGCGGCACGCGCGCGCCTGTGCATCACGGTCATCGAATTGCTCGGCCAGCACCAATGCCTGCTGCAAATGTTCAAAGGCCTCATCGTATTGGCCGATGGTGGTGAGCATCTCGCCAAGGCTCTGGTGAATGCTCAGGCGTTGCAGAGATGTGTCCTCGTTCACCCGTTCTGCTGCCTTGAGCGCTTTGCGAAGATGCTCGATGCCGGCATAGTTGGCAAATAGCCGGCGCGATTGCTCGCCGGCATCCAGTTGGTTGCGCATCGCCCTCGGCCAGTCCTCCCCTTCGAAGGCGTGATAGCCGATCTGTGATGCATCCTCCGGCGTGAGCATCTCCAGCGCCTCGGCCACGGCGCGATGCAGTTGCAGGCGCTGCTCGTGCAACAGCGTGTCATAGGCCACGTCGCGTGTGACATTGTGCTTGAAGAAATAGGCCTGTCGCGGCATCTCGTTTGCAGGCACCGTAAAGTCACGCGCCTCCAACTGGTGGATTTGCTCGATCAGCGCGTCAGCGCTTGGCCGCAACGGATGGGCCTGCGATATCACATCCACCTCGAAACGCCGGCCTTCCACGCTTGCCACCTTCAGCGTAAGCTTCTCCGACTCACCCAGTCGATCGATGCGCGCCAGCACCATGCCCTGGATGCTGTCGGGCAGGCCGAGATCGCCGATGGATAGCGACGCATTTGGCCTCAATGTCCAACGTCCTGCCTCGTGTGTCACAAAACCGGCGCTTTGCAGCGTGTTGAACAAACCATTGGATAAACCCCACTGTCCGCTGGGTTGCGCAGCAAAGTGGCCGGCCTCGCGCAGCGCATCCACTAACTCCTCGACGAAGAAGGGGTTGCCCTGCGTCACCGTCTGAATGAGCGAGAGCGCCAGGGCATTCACCGGTCCTTCCAGCCGCGCCGAAGCGATCTGCGCAACGCCCGCCACTGACAGTTCGCCCAGCGTGATGGCGTAGTAATGCCTCAGTGCGTTGAGTTGCGACAGTACCGGTTCCTCCTCCGAGATCGGTCGCTGTGCCAGCAACAGCAAGACGCGCGATGTGGCAATGGCACGCGCCACAGCCAATGCCAGGCCGGCGGATGCCTCGTCGATCCAATGCACGTCGTCGATGACGATCAAAAGTGGGTGAACGGTCGCCTGCCCCTGGAGCAAATCGCAGGCGAGATCGAACAAGGCGTTTTGACGCAGCTTGGGGTCGAAGGCGGCTGTGGTTGCGTTGTCGGGAATAGGCAGACCCAGCAGATCGCCAAGCAGTGGCAGACGCACCAGCCATTCGGCATGCGCTGTTTCAACGAAGCGGCTGGCGCGCGCGATGGCTTCTTCGGTGTTTGTCTGCGCGCTGGCCGAGATGCCGATCAGCGCGCGAAACACCTGCCGCCACGGCGCATAGGCTGTGTCGCGCGTGATGCTTTGGCAGGCGCTCATCAGCACGCGCCAGCCACGCCCCACAGCATCCAGCGAATAGTCGGCAGTCAGATGGCTCTTGCCAATGCCTGCGGCGCCGATCAGTCGCAACACTTGGCCAGCGCCGGCCTGCGCGCGCGCAAGCGCCTCATTCATGCGCGCCAGTTCCGCCTCGCGCCCCACCAGCGGACTGGCGTACAGCGTGATCGGCGCGCGCGATGAATTGTCCTTGAGCCCCGCCACTGCCGACACCATCACCGGTGCGCTCTTGCCCTTCATTTGCACCGGACCGATGACGCGCAGGTCATATCGTTCATCGACCGCGTCGGCAATGCGCTGGCTGATGAAGATTTGGCCCGGCTCAGCGCGCGACATCAGGCGCGCGGCGAGGTTCACCTCATCGCCCAGCGCGCCGAAGGTGCGATGCGCTGCGCTGCCGTATGGGCCGACGCGCATTGTGCCGCTGCTGATGCCATACTGCGCAGGCTGCATGAAATCGATTTGCGCCAGTTGCTCGCGGATGTCGAGCGCGGCAGCCACGGCGCGGGCAGCATCGTCGTCATGAGCGATTGGCGCGCCAAAGGCGATATAGCAATAGCTGCCTTTGTCGCCAATGGTGAGTTGCAGCAAAGAGCCTTCATGCCGGCGCACAGCGGATTGCGCGATGCGCACGAACGCATCCAGTTTGCTGCCGGCTTCTGCATCACCATCGTAGTCGATGCCCTCAAAGCGAACGAACAGCGCGACTGCCGGCCGCAACTCGGCGAGGAAAGCATCGGTGTTGCTGCGCTTGCGCTCATAGATGCCGGGCAGCAGCCACGGTCGAACCGCATCATCACTCAGCGCACCGGCAGGTAAATCTTTCCACGGCTGTTGCGGCGCCTCCCGGCGAAGCGCCGCAACCACGGCGACACAGTTGTCACTGTCAGAATCATCGCGCCAGGCACGCACCAGCAGGTCGTCGCGCAGGGCGTCTGCCACTTCTTGTGTCACCACGACATCGCCGCGCTCGGCAAGATGTTCGGCTGTGGCCAACCGTGAGAGGGTGGCGCCGGCCAGCGCGTCGATGAGCATGATGGATGGGTCGCCGACGATGAAGCGGTGGGCGCCGCCGGCGCTCACCGCCACTTTGATGGCAAGCTGGATGCGCTGCCCGGAAGGGGTGGTCACGATGCCGCGCTCGGCCATGATCTGTTGCATTCGCAGGGCGCAAGTCACCGCGCGAGCGATGGCATCGGGCGCGGCATCGTCGAACCAGCAGGTGATGGCGTCGCCGGCGAAGCTGATTACGCTGCCGCGAAAGCCATGCACTTGGTCGATCAAACCGGTGTAGATCAGGTTGAGGTAGCGGGTCAATTCCTCTGCGCCGCGCTTGCGCCCCAGATCCTGCGTCAGGGCTTCGGTCAAAGGTGTGAAGCCGGAGATGTCGGCGAACAGCGCTGCGCCGGTGCAGGCATCAGCCAAAGTGCGACCTTCGGCCATGGCCTGCCGGCGATCCATGGGGATGTAGATGTGCAGCGGGAGTTGTTGAGTCATGCGAGCGTCAGCGCTGAGCGCATCCATTATTGCACGTAGTGCCTGCATGGCGTCTGCATCGGGTTAAACTGACAGAATCGAGTCGCGCCATGCCAAACATACGTCGAAACCCATCCCAGATCGTCGCATTGCTCCAAGCCATGCCGCCCTTCTCCGCGCTTGACAAGACTTCCATTGAATGGCTGGTGGGCGCAAGCCGCATGGTGGCGCTGGCCAAAGGTCAGCTGCTGTTCAGTCAGAACGATGAGGCCGATGCGGTGTATGTGGTGTATGCCGGCGCCATTGCGCTGGTGCTTGGCACTGTTGATGGCCGCGAACTTGTGATCGGCGAACTGACTGCCGGCCACATGTTCGGAGAGCTTTCAGTGTTGACCGACAAGCGCCGCTCCACCAGTGCGGTGGCGCATGCGGCCAGTGAGGTGCTTGCCATTCCGGTGGCTGCGTTTGAGTGCGCGCTCGAAACGATGCCGGCGCTGATGAAGCAAGTGCTGGCGATGACGGCACAGCGCTTGCGTGATTGCAGCGCGCGTGAAAGTGCGTTGGCATTCCTGGATGCGCCGAGCCGGCTGGCGCGCGCACTGGTGCTGTTGAACCAGGAGGCCGGCGGCACGAACATCATCGTCACTTCGCAGGAGGAAATTGCGCAGCGCGTGGGTTTGACGCGGCAGACTGTGGCGACGGCGCTGGGGCGCTGGCGACGCGCCGGCTGGCTGCAAACTGGCCGTGGCAAGATCATATTGCTAGATCTGCCGGCGCTGCGCCGCGCAGCCGCTGCGCTGGATGAAAAATGATGTCTGCTGGCGCAAGCAAAGCTGTGTCGTCTGGATGACAGACGCGGCATTTCGGATCGCTTATGCTGTCTGTGCCGGCGGCAGGGGCCTTCGTAGAGGGGTGGGGGCTGTCGCCGGAATTTGGAAAGGCTTCAGATCGCTCTTCATCTGGGGCCTTTCTTTTTTTGCTGTGCAGCGCCGGCCTGGTTGCGCAGACGCGGTGCAAAGAAGCTCGCTGCGCTGAATCAACCTACAATTCTTCATCGGAGGTGCGTGATGATGAAGATTCAACAAATCTGGCGCGCGCGCCATGCAGCGATGGCATGGCTCATGAGTGTGGTGACGTTGCTGGCCGGCATTGTCGCGTCACCGCAGCCGGCGAGGGCGCAAGACACCATCATCGATTGTGATCGCGTGGTCGGCGTGACGCCCTGGAATCGGCAGGTGTCTGCGGTGAACACCGCTGATGTGCTGTGCTACCAGTATTCAGGCGCGGCCATCGCTGCGGAGATGCAACGGCTGAATGGCGCGGCCCTGATCGAGTTGCAGGTCACGCGCGGCGCATTCGACGTGTTTGTGTTTGCTGCGCCGGTGACCAGCGCCAACGTTGCACAGCAGTTGAATGATGCGCCGCTGGCAGCCACTGGCAGCAAATGGCACAGCTTTGTCTTCAACAACGTCTCAGCCGCGGTAAATTACGTGATCGCCATTGCGCCGGCGACCGAGGCGCGAGGCAACCACCGGCTGCGCATGCGAGTGGCACCAGGCGCCGTGCCCCCGGCGACTGCGATTCCCATCCCGCCAGTCACCACCTTCCCCACCACGTCCGATGCGCCGTGCAGCCGCTTTGCCCTCAGCTTGTCGGGGTTGTGCATTGATCCGTTTCCAGTGGCGTTCAATGGCACGCTCAGCGTGCTGTGGCGCATTCCCGATTTTCGATATGGCGAACTTGACAAAGGCGATGGCCGCGGCTTCGTCGGCCCCATTGCATGGCAGCAAAAAGTGGATGTGCCCAACATCGTCGCGCCGCGTGTGATTCGCCTGCGCTGGATAGACACCGCCGGCCGCCAGTTTGTCGACAGCATTCTGACGCAAGTGCAGCCGCCGGCAGTGACGCCGACGCCGAAAGTGGATCTATTTCCGTGCAGCCGCGCCGGCATGGGTGTCAGCAATTTGTGCATCGAGCCGCCCTATCCCGTGCGGCGTGGCACCAGCGCTTTCGTCGTGTGGCGCATTGTCGACTTCCGCTATGGCGAGTTTGACAGCGGTGATGGGCGCGGCTTCGTTGGCCCAATCGGGCGCGAGCAGCGTGTGGAGGTGCCGGGCATGCATGCGCCGCGCCACATTCGTCTGCGCTGGGTCGATTCGTCGAATCAATGGCGCGAGGACAGCTTCGTGATTCAAGTAACAGACGTGACGACGCCGATCCCGTAGAGGAACCGCTGTCTCATGCCACGCCCAGCAGGATCATGGTGCCGATCAATACAGCGACGATCCATGCCATGCACAGCCAGCGAAAGCGGTTGATGGAGACATTGACGTAGCGATGTTTTTGCTGGTAGATGTTTGACACTTCCATCATCTGGTTGGCGTAATCGTGCAGCATGTCTGCATAGCTCAGGTCGAGCATTCGAGCGTGGTAGCTGACTTCATCGGCGTTGTAGCGTTGCAACAAGGTGAGTGGAAAGATCATGCCTGGCGCGTTTGTATCAGGCTTGAGCGCATTGCTGCCGGCGCTGTAGATCTGCGCGGCGGCATACACGACGGTGGATGCCAGGATGGTGTAGGCAAGCGTGGTCAGCCCCAGCGTGATTTTTGCGACGGTGTCGAAGGATGTTTTCGCTGGCGCAAACACGGTGCCAGCGACCAATGTGAACAGTGCCGCCGTCAGCACGCCGACGGCAGTCAGGATGAAGGCTGCCTTCTGGTCGATGAAGCGCACCAGGTTCTGCAAGTTTTCCAGGTTGGACTGCGCAAAATAAAGTCGTGCATTCTGCAATGTATCGTCCAGACCTGTCCACACATTTGTGGGGATATCCGTTTCATGCGTTGACATATATCGATCTGCTTGTGATTTGCAAACAGCCCGTTTCACCAACGGGCTGTTTGCAACGTTGCCGGCCTGTCTACGGTGTGATGCCGAAGGCGCTCAGCAGCGCAGAGAAGGTAAATTCTGCGCCGGCGACAAATACATTCAGCGCGAAGGTGATTACGAGCAGCATGATGAATGCAACGATGGGCAGCAGCAACGTGCGCCACCCGAAGATACTGTGTGCCTCTGACGCGCCAATCCAGATGATCATCAATGCGCCGACCGTGACGAGGAAGCGGATGATCGGTGCAAGATTGGGAAATAGCGCAAGCAATGCCAGCACATAGATTGACATGCCGAAGCCGATGGCGCGAAAAGTTGCGGTGTAAGTGCCATTGCCGCGCAACAAACGTGCTGCGAGATGCGCCATCAACACCGTGATGAAGAATGCAGCCACCGCCGTAATCAAACCGCCAAGCGTGAGTGTGCCGCTGCCCAACAACGTCTGGAGGATGGCCGCAATGACGGCGATCAGCAGCGCCGGCCCCGTCATCAGCGGCGAGTGCGCAACGATCTTGTAGGCGTTGCGGTCCAGCACCGCTGAGCGAACAGCGAGGCCGGCCCACGCCCTCACGCGCGTGATGCCCTTGAGCAAGGTCGCTGGCTTCCAACTGTCGATCGGCTTCAGCGCTGGGGCAGGCGGAGCCGGCGGCACCACAACGTCACGCTGCCCATTCAGGATGTGGAACACGTCTGCCGAGTTGCTTGTCTCAGGGATCGGCACGTTTTTGGGATGCAGGATGAAGGCGTCGGTCTGCTCGCCGCCGAGGCCGCCGTGATTGCCAATCAGTTCTTCCATCGCAGCCACCGTGCCATCTGGATAAAGCGTGCTGTTGATGATGAGATCGCCGCTATTGGGAAAATCGGCCACGCGCCGCACCTGCGCAGCGCGGAAGTCGGGGTCGCCGTAAGGCTTCAGCGGGTCTTCGCCGGTGACTTCGCCGGTGTGCAGGTTGCGCGCGCCAAGCTTGCCGAAGACCAGCGGCACGCCATCGTCGTTATAGGCAACGACAAAGCCGATGCCCTCGTGTGCGACAAGCCTGTCTATCAGTTCTGGATAGGCGGCGTTCAGCTCGCTGTAATTCAACTTGCGCTTGGCAAGGTCGAAGTAAACTTGCGCGAGGTTGCCGCTGCCGCATACAGTGATGTGGGCCGGCGCAGCGAGGGCGGCCGGCGTGATCTCCGTTGCCATGCGCGCCATCGCCTTGTTGGTCCGCTTCACCACGCTTTTGCCGACGCGACCACCCACATTGTGATGCTGCATGTTGCTCAACTCAGCCGACATCGACGCGACCGACAACGCGCCATCATCACCGCCCATGCTTTGCGCCACCTGCGTGCCATGTGGCAGAAGCGATTCGAGAAAAGCTTTCACATCCATGCCATAGCGCTGCTTGAAGGTGAAACCGAAGGACTGGCCGTGATCGGAGAGCAGCAGAAGCTCGTACGGGCGCGGCGCCTTCCTGTCGATCGTCTCCAGCACGCGCGCGATGGATTGATCGAACTGGCGCAGTGTGCCGAAGGCGTCGCTCGTCCATGGGCCGGAGTGATGCGCCACCTCGTCATAGCCGCAATAAGTCGTATAGATTGATGGCGCGCCGCGAATGATGTCGAGTGAGACCAGCGCGATGGCGATATCGCGCATGAAGGTGGTGGTGGCTGCGCGCACGAAGGGATAGAAGTTGTGCAGCCGGTCGAGGCGCGGCGTCACGTTCTTGCGCTTCTGGTTCCAGCCCTGAAACAACTCAAGAATCACATCGCCGATATACAGCGCAGCCATGCGCGTGACGAAAAACGGGTTGAGTGTGAGCAGGTAGATGTCCTGCGAGCGGCGCCTTTGATCTTCGGGCGTGCCGCCAAAAAGAGTGGCGAAGGTGAACAGCGACTTTTCGGCGTCGCCGGTGAGCATGTTGTTGATGCTGCTGCCGCCACGCATCAGTCCGTGCCCTTTCGCATAGCGCGCGTTCAACTCGGCAGCATCGCTGCTGGAGACGTAGAGCTTGCCGGTCGATTTGTCCAGCCAGCGAAACGAGGGGATGTCGAAGTTGTCGCCAAACAGGATGCCGGCCTGGCACGCCGAGGTCTGCGACGGCAGGCCGCAATCGATGCGCGAAAGCTCATAGCCGCGCTCCTCGATCAGATGTTTGATGGTGGGCATGTAGCCCTCGTCGATGGCCTTGTGGATGTGGTGATAGCTCAGGCCGTCGATTTCCAGCACGACGATGCCCTGAGTTTGCTCGACGGGACCGGCGAAGGATTGCCGGCGCGCCATGCGCTCGATGATGCCCTGATAGAACGAATCATCGTCGTTGGCATAGACGATGCTGCTGATGATCGCATGGATGATGCCGAGGATGACGCCGGCGATGAGCGCCGTTACGATGTTGGCGACCTCGAAGCCCGGCAGCACGCGGGCGGTGATGAGCAGCATGATGGCGCTGCTTAAGAAGCCGATGATGAATACCACCACGAAGCCCAGCGGAAGCGCCAGCAGCATGATGATGGGCCGAACCAGAAGGTTGAGCAGGGCGATGAGCAACGCCGCTGCGCCGGCGGTCACGAGCGTTGAATTGCCGGCTGTCGCGCTGAGGTTGAAGCCCGGCAGGATGGCGGCCGTGAGCAACAGCGACAGCGTGGTGACGATGAAGAAAACAAGCAGGCGAAGCACCGCTTTGATCAAACCGCGGATGGGGTGGCTCATGGGTGATGATTCTCCTTCAACGACTGACACAGTGTACCCAAGCCTGTCGGAAGTGCCGTCTCAGCCCAGCAATACCCCACAAGCCGGCGATTCACTGCGGAACGCGCGACTCGCTGCTACTATTTGTGTGCCATGACAACGCAACCTTCCATTCGCTTTGCAGCCATCGGGCTGAACCACGCGCACATCTATGGGCAATGCCGGCTGCTGCTCGACGCCGGCGCCGAACTTGTCTCATGCTTTGCGCCTGAGCCAGAACTCGTCACGCAGTTCCAGGCCGCCTTCCCGCAGGCAAAGCAGGCCGGCAGCGAAGCGGAGATCCTTGAGGATACGACCATTCAACTGGTTGTGAGCGCCGGCATTCCGTGCGACCGCGCGCCGCTCGGCGTGCGCGTCATGCAGCACGGCAAGGATTACATGAGCGACAAACCGGGCTTCACGACGCTGGCGCAACTCGACGAAGTGAAGCGCGTGCAGGCTGAGACCAGGCGCATCTATTCGATCTGCTTCAGTGAACGCTTCGAAGTGGGCGCAGCAGTGAAGGCTGGCGAGTTGGTGAAGGCCGGCGCGATCGGCAAGGTGGTGCAGACCATCGGCCTCGGCCCGCATCGCATCAATGTGCCGTCGCGGCCGGCATGGTTTTTCCAGAAGGCGAAATACGGCGGCATTCTCACCGACATCGCATCGCATCAGGTCGATCAGTTTCTGTATTACACCGGCTCGACGCAGGCGAACGTTGTCGCGGCGCAGGTGGCGAATGTCAACCATCCGCAATTCCCAGAGCTGGAAGACTTCGGCGATATGGTGCTGCGCGGCGACGGCGGCATGGGCTATGTGCGGGTCGACTGGTTCACGCCGAATGGATTGCCGGTGTGGGGCGATGGCCGGTTGACGATCCTCGGCACGGACGGCTACATCGAACTGCGCAAATATGTGGACATTGGCGGGCGCGCCGGCGGCGATCACCTCTTTCTGGTCGACAAGACCGGCGTGACCTACATCGACTGCAAGGATGTGCCGCGACCGTATGGCGCATCGCTCATCGGTGACATCCTCAATCGCACCGAGACAGCCATGCCGCAGGCGCACACCTTTCTGGCGTCGGAGTTGTGCCTGAGGGCAGAGGTGATGGCGACAGAGAGAAAGTGAGCGAGTAGATGGGGAGAGGACAGGCCAGAGGATCGAGTACTGTCTGACCTCCTCATCGCTTCATCACGGCGATGGTTTGTCGACCAGTTGCTTGATGATCGGGCCGGCGACGTTGAACGGCACGCGCACCGTTTGCAGCGGCGCACCATCGCCCAGCACCTCGATCAGTGCGACGAGCGGCAGGCCTTTTGGGATGCCGCGTGGCAGCCACAGCGTCGGCGCTGGCCGGCGCTCCATCGCCCCCACCATCGAGGTGAGCTTGAGCATCTCGCCGGCTTCGGTGAAGATGCTGATGTCGATGGAGGGAAATTCCTTGAACGGCGTCAAGCCCATCTCCACCGTCACGCGCGTGCCATCTGGCCACGGCATCACGCGGTAGTCGGTCACGCGCGCGTCGCTTGGCGGGCGCTGCGGCATTTTTTCGAAGGGACTGCCTTCGGGATTGTCATACAGGGGAATGTCTTCGGCCATAGGAATGTTGAATTGTAAATTGTGAGCCTCGAATGCCGGCAAGTCATGCCACATTCATCACCCAGAATTCACAATTTATTTGCCGCCGCCGCCCGAGAGCGACACAGCCTCCACGATCCACTTTTGGGCAACGAGGTAGATGACCAGCACCGGCAACAGCGCGATCACTGCTGCCGCCATCAGCAAATGCCACTGCGTATTGTTGCGGCCTTGAAAGGTCTGCAGGCCAACCGGCACCGTGCGCATCTCCAGCGAATTGGTCACCATCAGCGGCCACAAGAATGAGTTCCACTGGGCAAGGAAAGTGAGTGTGGCCAGCGCTGCAAGCGCCGGCGCAACCAATGGCAGCGCCACATGCCACCACACTCGCAGCGAGCCGGCGCCATCCAATCGCGCCGCCTCGTCCAGATCGATCGGAATGCTGCGCATCTGCTGGCGCAGCAAGAAGGTGCTGAACGCCGAACTGATGAACGGCACGATCAATGCCGGATAGGTGTCATACCAGCCCAGCGCGCGAATGATGATGAAGCTGGGGATGAGTGTGACCTGCGAGGGGATCATCAACGTGGCGAGATACAGCACAAACAGCGCATCGCGCCCCTTGAAGCGCAGCCGCGCAAAGGCGAAGCCGGCCAGCGACGATGTGAAAAGATCGAGAATGGTGACCGTGACTGCGACGAAAAAGCTGTTGAAGAAGAAGCGCGAAAACGGCAGCACGGTCAGCGCTTCGGTGTAATTCTCGAAGTGCAACTGCTTCGGAATCCATTGGATGGGGTAGGTGAAAATCTCGCTGGGGTGCTTGAGCGAGGTGCTGAGCATCCATGCGAAGGGCAATAGCATGAGCACTGAGCCGGCGATCAGAATCGCCACGACTACGATGTTGATCGCGCGCTCGGTTTTCTTTTCGCTGGCGGCAGACGCCGGCGCAGATGCAATGGGCGATAGCGCTGAGTCCATCACTCGCCCCCCGTTTCGTAATATACCCAGCGTTGTTGCAGCCGTTGTTGCAGCAGCGTGACGATGAGGATGACGGCGAACAGCACCAGCGCGATGGCCGATGCCTTGCCCATGTTCGAGTAGTTGAAAGCAGTCTGATAGATGTGCATCACCGCTGTCATCGATGACCCCGCCGGCCCGCCGCGCGTCATTACAAAGGGCTCATCGAACAGCTTGAACGCGCCGATGACGAGGATGACCACCACGAAAAACGTGGTCGGGCTGATGAGCGGCAGCGTGATGCTGAACAGGCGCTGCCGGCGATTTGCGCCGTCGATCAGCGCGGCTTCCTGCACCTCTTTCGGCAAACTTTGCAGCGCCGCCAGGAACAGCAGTGTGGTGAAGCCGACGTTCTTCCACAGTGTCAGAATCACCACCGCCCATTTCGACCACTGCGAGCTGCCCAGCCAGTTTGGCGGGCTGACGCGGATGTTCAACACATCACCCAGCCACCACAGCGGCGCGTTGATCAGGCCGTAATCGCGGTCAAACATGAACTGGAAGACGATGGCTGCTGCGACGATGGTGGTGATGACGGGCATGTAGTAGATGCCGCGAAAGATGCGCATGGAGCGCAATGGCCGGCTGAGCGCCAGTGCCAGCGCCAGACTCAGGATCGTTTGCAACGGCACAATCGTCAGCACGTAGAACGCCATGTTCACCGAAATTTGACCGAACAGCACATCCTGCGTGAATAGGTTGGTGAAGTTGGCGAGGCCGACGAAGCGCGGTGGCGCGACGAGATTCCACTCGGTGAAGCCGATGACGACGGCGAAGATGACCGGGAAGACCGTGAACGCCAGCACGATCAGCAGGCCGGGCAGCAGGAAGAGATAGCCTTCAGGCTGCGAATTAGGGTTCCAGCGGCGCATCAGATGAAGAGGAAGAAGGGAAAAAATGAGAAGGCGGGAAGGGGGAAAGCGGGGTTTGCCCACTTTCTCCCCTTCTCACTATCTGTTGTAGATGCTATTTGCCGGCTTTGTCAGCCAGATAGGCGTTGACTTTCGTGCAGATGTCCTTCACGGCGTCCGCCGGCGTCTGCTCCAGCGCCCACACCTTGTCCAGCCCCGGGCCGATGATCGTGCCGCTCAACTCATCCCAGTGCTTCCATGTGATCGGGTTGAGCAGTTTCATCGTTTCACCGACGATCTTGAACGTCTGGCGGTTGGCCGGCTTCTGGTTGGGGTCCTGGAAGGCCGGTGAATTCACCATCGACTTGAGCGCCGGGAAGATGCCGCCCGACTTGGCATAGATCGCCTGGCCGCCCTCGGCGCTTTGCAGGAATTGCATGAAGGTCCAGGCAGCTTCCTTGTTCTCGCTCTTCGCGCTCATGTGCCACGATGCGCCGGCGGCCTCAGCCACACGCTTGCCGCTGGCTGCGAGCGGGATTGGCGCGATGTCGTAGTTCAGGTTGGCTGCGTTGAACGCGGGAATGCGCGAGGCGTTCTGCAGGATCATCGCCACCTTGCCGGATTGGAAGGCGGCTGAGTCGCCGCCACCCTGCGCCAGATCCGCCGGCTTCATGATGAAATTCTTCTCGATCATGTCATGGAAGAAGGTCAGCGCTTCCAGCGATTGCGGCGTGTCGAGGATGCACTTGGTCGGATTGGTGAAGTCGTCGACATAGCCGCCGCCATTCGCCACCAGCCACGCATCGTTCTTGCCGGCTTCCATGCCCAGCGCATAGCGCGTCACGCGGCCATTGCTCTCGATCTTCGACAACTTCTCGGCGGCTGCAGTCAGATCAGTCCACGTCCAGGCATCGGTGGGGTAGGCCACCTTTGCCTCATCGAAGATGTCCTTGTTGTAATACAGGATGCTGGCGTCGGCGTCGCGCACGAGGCCATACACTTTGCCGTCTACTGTGGTGCGATCCAGGATGCCGGGCCAGTAATCGTCAAAGCTGTAGCCAGTCTGCTTGGCCCACGGATCGAGGTCTTCGATCACGCCCTGCCGCACGAGGTCTTCGACGTTAAAGCCGTAGAAAAACACGTCGTACAAGCCCTTGTCGCCGCTGGCGATGAGCGTCTTGAGCTTGGTGTTGTAATCGTCCCAAGGCGAGGTGACGATCTCGACCTTGATATTGGGGTTCTTCGCCATGAAGGCATCGGCTACGGCTTGATGCGCCTTCAACTCCTCGGCATCGCCCCACATGGCCCAGCGAATGGTGACCGGGCCGCCAGCGGTCGCTGCGGTGGCTTCTGGCGCGGTGGTGGCCGCGGCCGGGGCGGTGGTGGCTGCTGGTGCGGCCGCCGGCGGCGCAGCGCAGGCAGCCAGTGTGATGGCGGCCATCGTCCCCGCCATGACAAACAAACGAGAGGTTTTCATGTTCATCTACTCCTTGAAAAAGTGAAACGAAACGACGAAACATTGAGCGCTGTCGGAGACGGCTAGTGTAACGCCTCCTCCTACCACCTTAACACAAACTGCCTTGCAGCGCATCTTTGGAAAGGTACTACAATCCGCAAGCGATTTGCCAGTGACTGCATCCGCGTGCATATTGCCACTGGCAAAAAGCCAACGGACAACAGACAACCATGATCAAGATTGCAGAAGCTATTCCCTCACAAGTGACGCCTTTGTGGAAACTGGCCAAGCAGGCCGGCGTCGATTACGCAGTGGGCGGCCTGCCGCTGAAGAGCGACCTCGGCCCCAACGACACCCCCTATGACTACATGCCGCTGCTGCGCATGAAGAACCGCTATGAAGAAGGCGGCTTCAAGCTGGCCGTGATCGAGGCGCGCCCGCCGATGGATCGTCTGATGCGCGGCCTGCCGGGCAAAGACGAGGAGCTGGAGTGGTGCATCAAGCTGATCCAGAACATGGGCCGGCTTGAAATCCCGGTGTGGTGCAGCGTGTGGATGGCGGTGATGAACTGGACGCGCACCAATATGTCGATTCACTCGCGCGGCGGCTCGCTCGTCACCGGCTTCAATCTGGCCGAGTATGAGAAGGGGCCAGCCAACCCAAGTGTGACCGAAGAGGAGTTGTGGAAGAACCTGGAATACTTCCTCAAAGCCACTGTGCCTGTCGCCGAGGAGGCCGGCGTGGTCATGGCGATGCACCCTGACGATCCGCCGCTCTCGCCGCTGAATGGCGTGGCGCGCATCATGAGCAGCGTGGAGAACTATCAGCGCATGCTCGACCTCGTGCCGAGCAAAGCCAATGGTATCTGTCTGTGTCAGGGCAACTTCACGCTGATGACCGACGACCTGCCTGCGGCCATTCGCAAGTTCGGGCAACAGGGCAAGATTCACTTTGTGCATTTCCGTGACGTGAAGGGCGATGTGCGCAACTTCCAGGAGGCGTGGCACGACGACGGCAAAACTGACATGAAGGCGTGTCTGGAGGCGTATCGTGACATTGGCTTCGAGGGCGTGCTGCGGCCCGACCATGTGCCGACGGTGGAAGGCGACAGCAATGACAACGCCGGCTACTCCAGCTTTGGCCGGCTCTACGCCATTGGCTACATCCGTGGCCTGCGCGAAGCAGTGTATGGGCAGAAGCACGAATAACAGATGAAAATCGTAATCACCGGTTGCAAGGGCCGGCTGGGCACAATCGTGATGGCGTATGCGCAGGCGCAGGGCGCAGACGTGCTGGGCGTGGACAACGCCGGCATGGGCAACTTCAGCGATTACATCAGCGCCGACTTGACTGACCTCGGCCAGGTGTATGACGTGCTGCACGGCGCGGATGCTGTCATTCACCTGGCGGCTATCCGCGATCCGCGCCTGTATCCCGCTGCGAAGACGTTCATGACCAACGTCGGCTGCACCTACAACGTCTTTCTCGCCGCGTCGCATCTCGGCATCAAGCGCGTCGTCGCTGCATCGTCCATCCAACTCAGCCATGTGGTTGTGCCACGCACGCCGCTCGACTTCCATTACTTTCCCATCGACGAGGCGCATCCGCTCAGCCCGCACGATGACTATACGTTGTCGAAGGAGGTGGGCGAGCGCATTGCGGACGCTTTTGCGCTGCACTGGGGTATGACAGCGGTGAGCTTGCGCTACGCCGGCGTCGTCACGCACGACAATTGGTCGAAACTGCCGCGCGGCAAGCATCTGCGCCCCGGCGTGCCGTGGCCCTATCCGCACTATGTGCATGTCGATGACGCCGCGCGCTGCACGTATCTGGCTGCGACGGCTGATCTGCCGGCGGCCTCGCATACCATCGCCTTTGTCACCGCCAAAGATACCGCCATCGACATGCCGTCGGAGGAGTGGATTGCGACCTACTTCCCCCATGCTGAGCGCCGCGCGCCCTTCACAGATCACGAGGCGCTCATCAGCGCCAGGGTTGCCGCAGAGAAACTCGGGTTTATGGCGGAGCACTCATGGCGAAAGTAGGAAGGAACAAAAGGCGAGATCGCGCCTCACCTTCTCAACTTTCCCCTTCTTTCCAGGCTGGAGACACCATCAATGAAAATCGTCATCACTGGCTGCAAGGGCTTGATCGGCTCGTATACATTCGACTACGCAAAGCAGCAGAAAGGGGTGCAGGCATTCGGCGTGGATAGCGTCGGGCGCGGCAATGTCGCGGATTACCTCAGTGCCGACCTCACTGACTTCGGCCAGGCGATCGATGCACTGGACGGAGCCGATGCGGTCATTCACCTTGCGGCCATTCCCTCGCAGCGTATGTTCTCTGCATCCAGGACGTTCATCACGAACACGGCCATCACGTGGAACGTGTTCGAAGCGTGCGCGAGGCTGGGTGTGCCGCGCGTAGTGGCAGCGTCGTCCATCCAGGTCAACCGCACTGTCACCATGCGCTCGCCAATCAACTATGCCTACTTTCCGCTGGATGAACAACATCCGGCTGATCCGCAGGATGATTACAGCATGTGCAAGGCTGTCGGCGAGGAGCTGGGTGAGATGTTCAGCAAGCACTATGGATTGACGGTGGTGAGCATCCGTCCGCCATCGGTGTTGCGGCCAGAAGAGGTGGCGAAGTTGCCCGCCGGCGAGGCCAGGGATCCGCACTACGCGCTCTATACCTACATCGATGTGCGCGACGCGGCGCGGGCGTTCTTCCTGGCCGCCACCGCCGAGTTGCCGGCGCAGTCGCACACGATTGCGTTCATCTCAGCCAGAGACAGCTCGATCAATACACCCTCGCGCGAGATCGTTGAACGCTTCTTTCCGGGGGCAAAGATCAAAGGCAGCCTGAAGGGACATGCATCGCTGGTCAGCACCAAGACTGCCGAGCGCGCTTTTGGCTTTGTGCCGCAATATTCGTGCCGTGACAAGCGCGCGCCTGGCTCGCCTGTGATGGCGGAGTGAATGACGGATGATGAGGAGATGGGGCGATGGGGCGATGGGGAGATTACTGCTCCTCATCTCCTCTTTTTGCCGTCACTCTCTCTCCACCTGCCGGCGTTGAGATCAACTCAACCGCTTGCCGCGCCGGCGCAATCTCGATGCCTTCCTGTTTGAACCGCGAGGTGATGCGCTGGCGCAGGTCGCTCGCCAACTTGAAGAAATCACCTGTCATCGCAAATGCGCGCACCTCCATCAAGATGCCGTCTTGCCCCGTCTCCAGAAACAGGATGTCGTGGCGCGGACGATGCAGCACACGCGTATCGCCGGCCAGAATTTCATCGACCATCCCCCGCACGCGCTCAAGGTCTGCGCTGTAGGCGATGACCAGGCGCACGTCCGCGCGCACCACGCCATTGCGTGTGAAGTTGGTCACGCCGCTCTCCTGAATCTGGTTGTTCGGCAACGACACCATGCGCTGGTCGAACAGGCGCATGATCGTGTTGAACAGTTGAATTTCTTCCACGGTGCCAACGCGTCCCATCGTCTCGATCACTTCTCCGGGCTTGAAAGGTTGAAAGACGTAGAAGATGATCGTGGCGGCGAGGTTGGCGAGCGATTCACGCAGGGCGACAGCGATGACGATGAGCAGGGTGGTGGTGGCGCCGGCGATCAACACCACCGGCACGCCGACCAGCGACAGCGCGATCACCACCGCGCTCACGATGATCGCGTAGAAGACGGCCTGCAAGATGAGGCGTTCAAGTGTCGGCGTCATGCGCTCCTTCACCTGCGGCTGCTCCAGCACATGCGCGGTGAGATATTTGGTGCGCCGCGCGAGAAAACGCCCCAAAAATAGCACGCCGATGGCGAGCAGCACCCGAAAGGCGTAGTTCAGCACAGCGCCAAGAATCTGGTTGGTGTCGATTGGCATGGTGAAGTTGATGGTTGGCGGCAAGCGTCAGCAATGCAATGTTACCGCGCTGGCGCTTTGCATCAGCCTCACCCACAATGGCCGGTGATGAACATCATGATCTGTGAGAACAAACAGGCGCTGGGTCGCGCGGTGGCAGAGCTGGGCGCGCAGCGCATCCGCGATGCCATTGCTGCGCATGGCGCGGCGCGCATCATTGTCGCCACCGGCATCAGCCAGTTCGAGATGCTGGCGCACCTTACCGCGCTGCCTGACATCCGATGGGACAAGGTGACTGCCTTTCACCTTGACGAATACATCGGCCTGCCGATCACGCATGGCGCATCGTTCCGCAACTATCTGTGGCAGCGCTTTGTGTCAAAGCTGCCGTTGCCGTTGGCCGCATTTCACTATATCGACGGCGAGGGTGATCCGCAGGCGGAGTGCCGCCGGCTCGGCGCGCTCATTCACGGCGCGCCGGTCGATGTGGCCTTCGTCGGCATCGGTGAAAACGGTCACCTCGCCTTCAACGACCCGCCGGCGGATTTCGAGACGGAAGCGCCGTACATCATCGTTGATCTGGATGCGGCATGCCGGCAGCAGCAATTCGGCGAAGGCTGGTTCCCCACACTCGACGCTGTGCCGAGGCAGGCCATCTCGATGTCGATTCGACAGATCATGAAGAGCCGCTGTGTCGTAGCGAGTGTGCCAGATGCGCGCAAGGCCGAGGCGGTGCGCAACAGCGTGCAGGGCAGCGTGACGCCGCAGGCGCCGGCGTCCATCCTGCAGCAGCATCCTGATTGTGCGCTCTACCTCGATCCGGCTGCGGCGAGCTTGCTGAAATGAGAGTTGTCGCAAAGCACGTGCTGACCGGCAAGGCATATGCCCTCGAAAACACCGGCGGCGCGTGGCGTGCAGGCGCAACTGCCGAACTGCCCGAGCCAGGCGCCTTTCTCTCGCCAGGCTGGATCGACATTCAGGTGAATGGCTTCGCCGGCGGCGACTTCAACGCCACAGATGTCACACCCGAAACCGCAGCGCGCATCGTCGCGCGTCTTGCTGATGAAGGTGTGGCGCATTGCCTGCCGACGGTGATCACGCAATCGCGCGAGCATATGGCGTATTGCCTCGATGCGATAGCCAGGGCAATGATGCAGGATGCAACGGTGCGCGATGCAGTTGCCGGCATCCACCTCGAAGGACCGTGGATCTCGCCGGCGGACGGTGCGCGCGGCGCGCATCCACTCGCGCATGTGCAATTGCCGGATTGGGATGTATTCCGGCGCTTGCAGGATGCCGCGCAAGGCCACATCAAGCTCGTCACGCTTGCGCCAGAGTTGGATGGCGCGCTTCCACTCATCGAACAATTGGTGAGCGCCGGCGTTGTCGTCGCGCTTGGCCACACGCTGGCCGCGACGCCAGTCATCGCGGCTGCCGTGCGCGCCGGCGCGACGCTCTCCACGCATCTGGGCAATGGCGCGCCGGCGATGCTGCCGCGCCACCCCAATATGATCTGGGATCAACTGGCCGACGACCGGCTGTTTGCCAGCGCGATCTTCGACGGCCATCACCTACCGGCGAGCGTGATGCGGGTGCTGGCGAAGGTCAAAGGCGCGGCGCGGTTGATCCTGACCAGCGATGCAGTGGCGCTGGCGCGCATGGCCCCCGGCATCTACGACACTGCCATCGGCGGCAAAGTGGAGTTGCATGCGGATGGCCGGCTGTCGGTGATTGGAACGCCGTATCTCGCCGGCTCGGCCAGTTCGCTGAAGGATGGTGTGGAAACTGCGGTGCGGTTGGCTGGCGTCCCGCTCGCCGATGCCTGCCGGATGGCCTCGGCGACGCCGGCGACTCTACTGGGCCTGCCGCCGCACGGCTTCACCGCTTTTCGATGGGATGCAGCCAACACGCGCGCCGCCATCCTCTGCGTCGGAAGGCTCGATGCGCTTGAGCCAAATTGACATTGCGCAGGGACGTGCCAACAATTGACGCGCTATGAAACGCTATGCATTTGCCGGTGCGAGCGGCCGCGCCGTGGGCATGTATGCCCGACCCATCGCCGAAAGGTTCGCCAGCACCGCCCAGGTTGTTGGCGTGTTTGACATCAACCAGACCCGCGCGCGCCTGCTTGCCGGCGTGTGCGGCCATCCGCCGGTCTATGCCGACTTCGACGCCATGCTGCGCGAAACGCAGCCCGACTGCGTGATTGTCACCACGGTGGATCGCTACCATCACGAATTCATCATTCGCTCGCTCGAAGCCGGCTGCGACGTGATCACGGAGAAGCCGATGACGATCGATGATGAGAAGTGCCGCGCCGTGCTGGCTGCCGAGCGGCTCACCGGCAAGACCATCACCGTCACCTTCAACTATCGCTTCCAGCCATATGCGACAAAGGCGAAGGAGTTGATTCGCGCCGGCGCCATCGGCGATGTGCTGAGCGTCGATTTCGAATGGCTGCTCGATCGTTCGCACGGTGCGGACTATTTCCGGCGCTGGCATCGCCGCATGGAGAATTGCGGCGGCTTGCTCGTGCACAAATCAACACATCATTTTGATCTGGTCAACTGGTGGATCGAAGATGAGCCGGCACAGGTGTCGGCCTTCGGTGAACTGCGCTTCTATGGCCCCACCCGCGCTGAGCGCGGCGAGCGCTGTTCGACTTGCGCTTACACCAGGAGCTGCGAGTTCTTCAAGGACTATGCGCACGATCCAGCCTATAAGGCGCTCTACTTCGATGCCGAGCATGAGGATGGCTATTGGCGCGATGGCTGCGTGTTCAGCGACGACATCGATATCTATGACACGATGAGCGCGAGCGTGCGCTACGCGCGCGGCATCCTGCTCAGTTATTCACTGAACGCGCACTGCGCCTATGAAGGCTGGCGCGCGGCGATCAACGGCACGCGCGGGCGAATGGAATTGCTGGAGATCGAGAGCGGGCCGGGCGCGCACCCAGATGCGATGCAGATCGTGCTGGCCTACCCGAATGGCGAGCGCGTGACGCACGCGGTGCCGGCGAGTGCCGGCGGTCACGGCGGCGGCGACGAGCGCCTACTGCAGCGCCTGTTCGGCGGTCAGCCGATGCCTGATCCGCTCGGTCACATGGCCGGCTCACGCGCCGGCGCGATGAGCATTTTGATCGGCATCGCTGCAAATCAATCCATCGCCTCACAGCGCGTGGTGCGCATCGAAGATCTGCTCGCTTGACACTCAACCTCTCTCGCCACGGCGCAAAACCGCGCGGTTTTCGACGTCTGGGCGCGAAATTGCCATATCCAAATGAATATTCTTGTAACTGGCGGCTTGGGTAGCGTGGGTCGGGCTGTTGTACAACGGCTCCTCAACCATGGCCACACTGTTCGAATTCTTGACCGCGCAACAGAGAATCCTTTCGAGCGTGCAACGTGCATCGCCGGCGATCTAACCGACTACAGCGCGGTGCGCGAGAGCGTGCGCGGCATGGATGCCGTCGTGCATCTGGCGGCGCTCACGCATCCTGCGGCCGGGCCGGCGCACACCATCTTTGAGATCAACGTTGCCGGCACGTTCAACGTGTATGACGCAGCGGCGCAGGAAGGCATCCGGCGCGTGGTCAGCGCCAGCTCCATCAACGCGCTCGGTTTCAACTTCGGCGTGCACAGTTTCCCCATCCAGTACTTGCCGATGGATGAAGATCACCCGAGCCACACCACCGATGTGTATTCCTTCTCCAAGCGCACCGTTGAGGAGATTGCGCGCTATTTCTGGCGGCGCGATGGCATCTCGGGTGTGCAGTTGCGCATGCCCTTCGTGTATTCCGCCAATCCCGAATTGTTGCGGCGCATCAAGCGCTTCATCAGCGGAGGGCGCGCACAGCTGGACGAGTTGATGCAGTTGCCGGAGACAGATCTGCGCGAGATGGCGCAGCAAGCGGTGGCGAAGCGCGATGAGATGCGCGCGGCGCGCCTGTCTGAAGTGCCGTGGCAAGAGCGGCAGCCGCCGGCGGCGGCGCCCGGGCCGATGGCGATCGTCGCCGGCGCCTACACCGATTTCTGGGCGGCCATCAGCGCCGAAGATGCCGCACAGGCGTTTGAGAAGGGTGTGACAGCAAGCTACGAAGGCAGCCACCCGCTGTTTGTGTGCGAGGCTGAGAACAGTATTGGTCTGCCATCGGTGTTGCTGGCGCGGCTGTTCTTCCCTGAAAGCGAGATCAGGTCGCCGCTCGCCGGCAACGAGAGTTTGCTGAGCTATGCGCGCGCAGAGGCGTTGATCGGGTTTAAGCCCGAAGATTACTTCCGCCGCTGGATTGAAACGGCTGGCATGGCGTAGGCGGAACGACTGAAAAATCGACCCCCGTGTGAGATGTCTGTTCAGGTCGTGCCGGCTTGCCTGAGCATCACATCGACCATCTGTTGCAGCGTCCATGGCGCGGTGTCGCACGGTTTCAGATGGAACTCGCGCATGGCTGTGGTGGCCGCATCCACCACAAACGCTGTTGCAGATGGGTGGCTGATGATGGAATGCAGCAGTTGTGCGGCATCGGCGGGACGTCCGAGCGCGTAAAGCAGCCGCCCACCCACGACGAGCAAGTTGATCACTTCTGGTTCGGCCCCAACTTGTTGGGCGAGGGTCAATGCCTCGCGAATGCAGGGCAACGCGCCGGCGGCATTGCCCATGCCCAGCAGCGCGCCGGCGGTGCTATTCAGCCCGTTCATCAAACCATCGCGGCTGCCCATCTCGCGAAAGATCTCGACACATTCCTGCGCCATCGGCAACGCCTCATCCCAGCGCTGCATATCGCATAGCAAATTGGAGGCGTTGTTCAAGCTGATGGCGAGCTTGCGGCGGTCATTGAGTTGTCGCAGCGTGTGAATGGCGTCGCGATACCGTGGCAGGGCGGCGTCGAATCTGCCGCGGAAATACTCCGTATCCGCCAGGTTGTTCTGCGCCACTGCCAGTTCCATCTCGTCGCCGATCTCGGTCAGGATGTCGACTGCCTCTTCCTGCAACAGCGCAGCGCGATCAAAATGACCCAGACGGGCTTCTGCAATCCCCATGCTGATCAGCACGTCCGCAACGCCTTGAAGTTCCCCAAGTTCACGATAGAGCGACAAGCTCTTCTCGAATTGCTGCACGCCGGCTTCGATGTTGCCGAATAGCACTCGAATGACGCCCAACTGGCACACGACGTAGGCATAGTTGCTCTGGTCGCCTGAATTTCGCAGCAACTGCTCGGCTTCCGTCAATGATCGCTCGGCTTCCTGATAGTGGCCGATCATGCGCGCCAGAACGCCGTGGCGCAAGCGCAATCGACCCGTGATGATTTCAACATTGGGTTGGCCTCGCAGACATTCCGTCGCCGCATCGTACATGCGCATGGCTTCATGCTGTCTGCCGAGGATGTCGCTGATCCAGAAGAGACAAACGAGCGCCTTGTCGAAGATGTAGACGTTGCTGGTTCGCACTGCCGTTTCCCACATCAGGCGGATGTTGTCCATCTCGGTCTGTATTTCGCGCGCGACTTCCCTTTGTCGTTGGCTGCGGCGCAGCCCTTCGCGTGCCATCAGCCAGCCGGCGTAATAGGCGCTGTGCTTTTGTAGCGCTACCTCTCGCGCATCGTCGGTGAGATGCCCCTGCGCATATTGGCGCACCAACTCGTGCAGATCGAAGCGCGCCGGCTCTGGCTGTTGCAGCCACGACCGGTCGATGAAATGTGACAGGATTGCCGGCATCGCCGCCGCGACGTTGCGCGCAGCCTCTGCCGTGAACCCTCCGCGAAAGACGGACAGCGCTGCCAGCGTGTGCGCCTCATCCGGCGAGAGCAGATGCCATGAATGATCGAACACCGCGCGCAAGCTGCGATGACGTTCATCCACATCGCGCATGGTAGTGCTGAGCAGATCGAGGCTGCGCGCTAATTCGGCTTCGATCTGCTCGATCTCCATTACGCGCGCCCAGGGCGCGGCCAACTCCAACGCCAGCGGCAGCCCTTGCAGGCGCTGGCAGATGCGCGCCAACTCCGGCGTGCCGGCAACCTCGCACCCCGCGCGCGATGCAGCCTGCTGAAACAATCTCACGCTTGCAGAGGCTTTATCGCTGCTGGGCAGGCCATCAAGCACAAGCACCCATTCGGCGCGCAGATTGAGCCGCTCGCGCGAGGTGACAATGCACTTCACGTCGGGGGCCGCCTTCAAGATCGCCACGATGGTTTCGGCGCAGGCGGCAACGACATGCTCGGCATTGTCGAACACCAACAGCATCTCCTTGTCGCTGAGGTGCTTGCCCAGTTGCGTCATATCCGCGGCGTCAGCTTCGGAGCGCACATTCAGCGCGGCGAACGTGCCAGCCACCAAGCCGGCCTTGTCCTGCACTGCCGCCAGCGGCACAAAGCACGCGCCATGCAGGAAACGCGCCGCATTGTCGCGCGCGGCTTCTACCGCCAGGCGCGTCTTGCCCATGCCACCCAATCCGACGAGTGTGATCAGCCGGCAATTTGGGTCAGCCAGCCGCTGGCTCAATATTTGCAATTCGCCCTCGCGCCCGATCAACGGCATCGGCTCGGCCGGCAGTTGGATGACATGGGTGGCGTGGCGAATGCGGTCGCGCAGGCGGGTCGTCTCTGCCTCAGGCAGCACCCCCAATTCCGCCTGCAGTGCGCGGGCAAGCGTTTCGTATTGGGCAAGGGCGACGGCGCGCTGATCGTTTCTCGCCAGCAGCAGCATCAGGCGGCGGCAAGCCGATTCATCCAGCGGATCAAGGGCGATAAGCGCGCGCAAATGGGTGATGGCCGCGCCGGCATCGCCCGCATGTGCCTCTTCGTGAGCAAGCCGGCGTAGCGTCTCGGCGACAAGCTGACGCAGGCGCTCGCGCTCGACCACCAGCCACTCTTCAAACTCCGGCGCATTCTTGACCACCAGCCCTTTGAGCAGATCGCCGGCGTAGCGGGCAACGGCGCGATTGCGCGCATCCGCATCGCCATGCGCATCGCGCTCAAAGTCCTCGACATCCAGCGCATAGCGCGACTGCGCGTCGAACTCGACAGCGTCGCGCTCGATGCGCAGATACGCGCCGACCAGTTTCTTCAGGTTGGCCAGCGCCTGGCGCAAGCTGGTCTTGGCGGCCTCGTCATCAAACTCGCCCCAGAACATGGCGGCAAGCGCGTCGCGGGTATGCCGCCGCCGGGTGCAGGCCAGATAGGCCAGCAGCGCTTGCGACTTGGTGGAAGAAAAGTCAGTGATGGATTCCGTGCGCGGCGAGGCCAGGGCTGCATCTTCAATCACAGCGCGGAATCCACCCAGAAATACAAGCCGCAATGCCGCTGCCATCGGAACGAGATTATAGGGTTGCGCGCGCGATTTACGAATCATTCACGATGCCGGCGCAAGATGACAGCATGGAAGAGAGTGATCGCGATGAAGCCGCTGCCGGCGCGCGCAAGATGCGCTATGCAGCCTTCCTGCTGCGCGTGTGGCGCAACGACGCCAGCGATGACTGGCGGCTGGTGATTGAGGAAGTTGGTTCGGAGGAGCGGCATGGCTTCACTGACTGGGATGCAATGGTGAGTTATCTGCGCAATAGCATCGCGGACCCAGCTACGCCTGGCGAATAAATCACGATTTCATCACGACGCCGTTTTAAATTGTCAGTGTCATCAACAGACGGACATTCGTAACAAGAGATTTACCCATGAATAGTGCACCCATCTGTCGCATCGGCGGCATCGCCGCCATCCTCGGCATCGTTTTGAGCGTGGGCGCCATGGCCATGCCTGTGTTGCTGGCAGGATGACAAGCCGGCGCAGTAACCGTTTGCGCAGTTCACGTTCCGATCACGCTGTGTCGTTAACCTGACGCACAGCAACTTCCAGTCAGTGGCACAAGGAGCAGACAATGAATATCGCAGTCATGTTCGGATTCGGATGCTTCGTTCTGGGCGGCGCCATGATCATGGTTTGCTTCCTTGCCAATTGGCTGGTGACGCGCTCGCATTAGAGCCATTTGCAAAACAATCAACGCGCCTTGAGGGTGCTTGCGCAAACCGAATTGCAGCCGGCACACGCCTGGATTCCCGCACAAGCGGGAATGACGGACAAAAACCTCAGGGAATCAGTCAAAAGCAGGTATTTCATATCAGGAGGAACATTTATGCCTATGTCCATCAACGACAATGTTGGTCAGCCAATCAAACGGGCCGCGAGCGTTCAAGAGCAACGAAGTGGCACAAAAAAACTGCAATGGTGGTTTCGCATCGTGGGCGGGTTCTATGTGCTGGTCTCGCTGATGAACCTGTATGGCGTGTTCGTCAATCCGCCGTTCTACGCGCAGATATTGCCATATGCGGCATCGGAGGCCGTGCTCAGGGCGTTTACGGATGCGTGGATGGTGTTCGTGTTCGAGTTTCTCGGCATCGGCTTGTTCTTGTTGTGGGCGTCGCGCGACCCGCTCAAAAACGTCAGCGTGGTCTGGTTGATCGTGATCATCGAGGCGCTGCGCGGCGTGCTCGCCGATCTGATCTGGATCAGCCGCGGCTTCAACCCGGCTAACTACATCGTGTGGATCGTCATTCACGTGGCCATCATCGTCACCGGCATCCTGTTTGCACGGCAGGCGCGAGACAAATGACCGAAGCTGTGTCGTAGCTGCAGCGTGTCTGCGCAGAAGGCGCAAGATGCAGATCAAGTTGTGCCAGCGCTTGATGCCGCTGCGTATTCACCAGAAGATTTTCATCAGGAGACAACATCATGAGCAAGATCGCACAATTGTTGGCTGGCGCGCTGGCTGCGCTGTTTGCATTGAGCGCCTGCGCAGTTGCCCCGGCGGCTTCCACCGCCCCGGCGGCCGTCACATTCAAAGGCGCAGATTTCAGCTTCGAAGGTCCTGAGTCAATTCCCGCCGGCCTGACCACGATCAACTTTCAGAATATCGGCAAGGAATGGCATCACATCCAGCTGGCGCGGATCAATGACGGTGTCACCATGCAGCAACTGGATGAGGCGATGAAGAAGGACAGCAATGCCGCACTGGGCATGGTGAACCTGGTCGGCGGCGTCGCCGCGCTCGACCCCAACGGCAACGGCAGCGTCACGCTCAAGCTGCAGGAGGGTCAGTATCTGCTGCTGTGCTTCATCCCCTCAGCCGATGGCGTGCCGCATCTGGCCAAGGGCATGGTTCGGCCATTGACGGTGAAAGGCGCAGGCGTGGCGGCCACCGAGCCAAGCGCTGATATCACGGTCGATATGAAGGATTTTCACTTCACCATGCCGGCAGAGGTGAAAGCCGGCAAGCAAGTGTGGAAGGTGGTCAACAACGGGCCGCAACCGCACGAGATCGCGCTGGTGCGCCTGGCCGATGGCAAGACCCTGGAGGATATCTATGCTTGGTATGCCAAGCCGGAAGGGCCGCAGCCCTTCAGCATGGCCGGCGGCATGCAGGCGATCAGCAGCGTCGGGGGATCGGGCTTCATCAACCTGGATCTGAAGCCAGGCAACTACGTGGCGATATGCGACATTCCTGACCCCGCCAGCGGAAAGACGCACAGCGAATTGGGCATGGTCATGCCATTCACAGTGCAGTAGATCCGCCGACTTTGCACGCAACAGGCAGCCGGTATTGAAATGAGACGCATCTATCTGGCGGATGGTTGCCAAAGCTGTTTGCAAGCTTTGGCAACGGCCTGTTTCTTGCAGGAGTGAACCCATGCAGTTCTTGCTGATTATTCTGAGATTGACGCATATCGTCGCTGGCGCGTTCTGGGCCGGTAGCGGGCTGATGCTTGTTCTGGTGATGATGCCGGGTATTCAGCGGGCCGGCCCGGCTGCAGCGCGCGTCGTGCCTATGGCTGGCATCTCGAAGGCGATGGGCATTGCGGCGATGTTGACGACTTTTGCAGGTTTGGCGCTCTATGCCTTGATCTATTCCTTCAACCTCAACTGGATCCTTAGCGCGACCGGACTGGCCTTTACCATTGGCTCGCTGGCCGGAGTGGCAGCCTTTTTGAACGGCTTGTTTCACACGAGGCATGCCGGGCAAAAGGTTGCGGCGTTGGATCAGCAGATGCAAGCTCTCGGCGGCCCGCCTACGGCGGAATTGAAAGCGGAGATGCAGCGCGCGCTGGGTGAGGTGAGGACAAGTTCCATGACCAGCGCAGTGTTGACCACTGCATCGCTAGCGTTGATGGTGATTGCGCGCTACTTGTAGGTGGGACGGGGGATTGGATGGCGCAAGGTGATGCCGATCAGACCAGCATCGCATGATTGCTTGCTTCCTCAAGCACCAACACCGCGCCGGCGGCTTTCATCAACCTGGACTTGCAGCCGGGCAACTACGTCGCCACGTGCGACATCCCCGACCCGGCCAGCGGCAAGCCGCATTCGGAACTGGGCATGGTGATGCCGTTCACGGTGAAGTAATTCCCATAGAACCTAAGGTTCTCGAAGAACCTTAAGGTTCTGACATTTACGAAATCGTCACATGGACATTCACGTCAACGCGAACAGCTTCTGCCTCGCTGGAATCGTGATGCTCGTCGGCTCGGTGCTGTTCACGGTTGCAGCGTTTGCGGCGGCCTACTTTCGCCGCATGCCGCCAACCGATCCGCTGGAGCAGTTGCAGGTGATTGCGGGCGACCCGATTGGCTGGACGGCGCAAGCGATTCTCTTCCCGATTGCGATGGCGATCATCGCCGCGTCGTTCATGCTGGTCGCCGGCGCGCTGCCGCCTTCGACCGCGAAGACTGTGGCGATTGCCGCCGCGGTCTTGAGCGCCATCGCCTGCCTGCTGTGGATTCCGATCAGCATCGGTCGCCTGCAATTGTTGAACGCCGCACCCGCAATGATCGCGTCGTTCGATGCAAGCGCTCCGCCGCAAGTGTCGATCGGTGACCGGCGGTTGTTCTGGGCCTACACTATCGTCACGCTCGCATCCATGATCTTGATCGGCGCAGCGCTGGCGTTGGGTGGCGTGTTGCCGAGGATGGGGTGGATCGTGGCGGGGCTTGCGGCGCTGAGCCTGCTGATCATCGCGCCATTCGTGATGCGCGACTGGCCGCCGTTCATGAACTATTTGTTCACGCTGGCGCTGGCGATTGGGCTGTTGCTGGCGAAGCGTTAGAGAAAAGGATCCAAGCAATGAATACAAACACCTCTTCAACGCTGCCCTAAAGCGGCATCAGGGAATGGCGCGCCATCGGCGCCCTCATCTGCCTCGCGCTGCTCATAGCCAGCTTGGGCATGTTGCCGGCCGCTCATGCCAGACCCTTAATGCAGGCCAACAATGGCACAACCATCGTCTACGTCGCCAACGATGCGCGCAGCCTGAGGTTGATCCAACCCGACGGCAACAATGATCGCCTGTTGTGGCAGGCGCCCGACGGCGTGCCTGGAGCGCCCATCGAATCGGTGATGTGGCGGCCCGACGCTAAAGAGATCGCCTTCACCAGCACCCACGAGGCGACTTGCTCGGAATATGGCGCGGACATCTACCTGATCTACCCGGACGGCAGCAACCTGCGCCGCTTGACCAACGGCCCGGCCTGCGCCGCTTCGGCGCGATCACAATGCACGTCTGGCTGTTGCGTCTGGCATTCGTCGCGGCCTACGGCGTGTTCTTCGTGCTGCCGGTGATGCTGGCACAGGACGTGGCGCCAGCCATGGTGAGAGGCGTGGCAAGCTCGGGGATGGGGCACTGGTTGCTGCTCCTGACGCTGGCGTGCTCCTGGCGGTGACGGCGCTGTTCATGGCCTTCAGCACCGTGTATGACGCGCGGTTGACGGTATGTGCATGATCAGCAAAGGGGCCGGCTGCGCTCAACACAACAGCGCCGGCACGAACAGCGATGTGATGTGCTCGCGGCTGTAACCCACGTGCCATCTCAATCAGCACCGATCCAAATGTCACAAAGCTATGCGTCTTGTCTATGTGTCACGAAAGTTTACATTTTTGCGGACGGATGTAATTACAATCCGGCGATGATGGCATTGCAGAGTTTTGTCTGGTAAGGAGCGCATTCATGAAAACGCGATTGACCTCGACCATTGTGATCGCCTCTGGCTTGGCATGCATGCTAATGCTGACGCAGGCCAGCCCAGCGCAGGGGCAGTGCACCAGCCCGCTGCTCGATGGCAGTTTTGAACGCCAGAACCGCAACACGGTCAGCCGGCCTTGGATTGCCGAGGGCAAAGCCGGCATCGATGTGGGCAAGCGCTTGTCGGCCGAAGGTCGCAACAACGCCTGGGCGCACAGCACATCGGGTTGGAACGCGATCCGCCAATCGGTGCAGTTGAATCAGGGCGTGCCATATATCCTGACCGGCGTAATTCGCTCATCAAGCAATATGCGCGATGGCTACTTCGGCGTCCGCGATGCATATCAGAAGCCAGTGTCAGAGGTCAAGTTCGGGCCGCTGGGGAACTATCGCCGGCTTGAGGTGCGCTACACACCGGCGTATTCGGGCTGGCACAATATCTTCGCCGGCTTCTGGGCCACTGGCAAGGACGCATGGATTCAGATTGACGACATCCAGTTGATGGCGCCGTGCAACGATGTCATCCTCAAGCCGGCGGACAACTAGCGCAAATCACGCTGTACCATTTGCGCGACGGTTGTTTGAAAATAAATCTGGCGCAACAAAAAGCCCCGAAAGCTTGCCCTTTCGGGGCTTTTTTGGATTCAAAAAGACCTGACAGGTTTGGATGCTGAGATAGAACGTTTTACAAACCTGTCAGGCCTTCTGAACAATCGCTTAGCGCACCACCAGCGGTAGATAGGCCGGGCGTGGCGTTTCAGTCATTGAATCCAGCGGCGCGCCGGCGCTGATCTGGTAATGCGCGCCACCACTAGCTGCGCCGGCGGCATCGGTCACCATCACGCTATATACCTCGCCAGGTTTCGCAGACCATCGCGCATACAGATACGGCGCTGCCGCTGGATCGTAAGTCACATTGGCCACAGTCGCGCCGTTGCGCGTGACGATGATGCGCGGGCGCATGCCCTCGGTCAGGTCGAGCACGCGCACAGCCACCATGCCGGTCTGTGTCACGGCAAACGTGAATGCGTCTACGTCCGAAGACCGATCGATGCGCCCCATCACCGGCTCGCCATCCATCGTGAGCGCGGTGGCGGTGGCCAGCGTGTCGCCGTGATCGTCGGCCTGGAAGCCGGCGACGGTGAAGACCGTGGTCAGCGTGACTGTGAACGGCACGCCGACCGGCTCGCTCACTTCTGGCGGCGATGCGCCATCCGGCCCGGGGGTGTGTGATGTGCCGGCGCTGGTGAAGATGGCTTTGCCGCCGGTGTTCAAGAACGAGAACTTCACCTGGTATTGCCCGCCCATCGCATAGGGCAACTGCGCGCGATAGTTGCCCGCGCCATCGTCGATCGCCGGCACCTGCTGCACGCTGTTGTCGGGCGCGGTCACCTCGGCAAACACCTGCGCGCCGGCCACCGGCCATTCGCGCTTCAGTTGCAGGTTGAACTCGGCCGGGTTCGGATACACGAATTTGTTTTCGCCCAGAATGTTTTCTGGGCAGGCCAGGCAGCGGTGAAAGGGCGTCTCGCTGGGCAACAAGCTGATTGGCGGGTTGCCGGTGGGTTCGCCGGCGCGCTTCCAGATCACCTGCAGCAGCCGGCGTGAGATCCAGTCACGCAGGTCATCAAGATTTGGCGGCAACTCAATGCTCGGGCTGTCATTGCCTTTGGGCGCGACCTTCGCCAGTTCGGGGAAGAAGTAGCGCGGCAGGGCGGCCGGCATGGCGATTTCATTCGCTTTGACTTTGGGCAGCTTGTAGATTTCCTGCGGGTCTTTCGAGGCCGGCCGCGCCAGCGTCGTCCACCCATCAGCCTGATACAGCCGGTATTGCTTGTTCTTTTGGGTTTGCAGCTTGGCGGTTGAGAAATTCAGCCATTGGTAGTCGGAATTGCGGGAGTCATCTCGCGCCAACCTAGAGTTGGTCATGATCGAAGGGGAGATGGCGAGGTCATCCTTGCACGGGTCGTAATAGGTCTGCGTGAGGAGGCAGGTGGCCGTGATATCCGCATATTCATCTGCAATGCCGTACAGGTAGTGGCCCAGTTCGTGCGCAAGCGTGTAGCCGCCGCCGCGCAAAAACCAGTCACTCGTGCCTTTCTGCTTGCCATCTGCCCCGCCTGGGAGTGTGGCGGTGAAGGGTATGCCGTCTTTAAGGTCGAAGGCAAAAATATCGGCCATGATGATGTGCTGCCCAGCGACACCATAGCCCGAAAACGTTGCACGAGGCCAGGCCTTCTTCAGCCAGATGATGTCCTCGTTGGCATCTGCGCTCGGCCAGTTGCACGGATAGTTGATCGTGATGTAGCGCACGATATGCGCGCCGTTGGTCATCTCAAACACCGCGTCGGCAAAATATTTCAGGATGGTTTCGTAGCGCGCGCGCTTTTCGCTGCCGGCGCCGTCCAGGTCGCCGCGATACATGCAGATCGACAAGTCGACCGGATGCCGGTTTTGCAGATAGTCGATGGGCGCGATGTCGCCGGGCACAAACACGCGCCCGAATGGATATTTCAGCGGCTGAGTGCGTCGCCAGTCATGCCGCACCACGTTCAAGCTGATCGGTGTGATGAGCGGCGGCAACGCCGGCGCTTCTGGCGGCACTGTGCCCACTTCCACTGCGCCCGCATCACAGGCTGCGCCGGCGGGCCGCGCATAGCCGCGCTGGTCGTGGTCGGGACAATTCGCTTGCGGGATCAGGTCGATGGCCGGGCTGCCGGCCTGCGGCAGATGCGTGAGCATGCCCTGCTCGTTGTCGGCCAATGCGCCCAGCAAGGGATCGACGCTGTTTTGGTCGCCCGTGCCGGCCAGTGCGCAACTGTTATCACTGATCACGTTGTAGCCCTGCGACGTGAACGGCGTTGCGGTTTGCTCCGCGCCGCAGTTGCCGCTGCCCGAAGGCGCGGCCAGCACGCTGTTGGCCAGCGTCATCGTGGTGCGCACGCTGTAGAGGTTTGCGCCGGCGGGCGCGACGTTGCTGCTGAGGGTGACGTTGTGCAGCGTGGTTGGGTAATCCAGCGCGCCGATGCCACCGCCCCAGTTGCCGGCGCTGTTGCTGCTGATGGTGACGTTGGTGAGGGTGTGACCTTGCCCGCCGCCGAGTTGCATCGCGCCGCCGGCCCACACTGCCGTGTTGTGCTTGAAGGTCGAATCCTGGATGACGAGCGGCGCAGCGTTGCCGTACTGCCACAGGCCGCCGGCGCTGTAGGCGCTGTTGCCATCCACCGTCACGCGCGTCAGCGTCAGCGCGCCGCCGTTGAAGATGCCGCCGCCCAAGCTGCCGCTGAACAGCGGGTTGGCGCTGTTTTGCACAATGCGCGAATCGCGCAAGGTGACGGTCGCGGTCAAGTTTGGGCTGATGTAAATGCCGCCGCCGCACGAGGCTGAGGTATTGGTCACGAACAGGCTGCCGGCGACGGTGACGAAGCCGGTTTGCACGCCGATACCGCCGCCACAGCCGCTGGTTGCGGTGTTGCCGCGCACAGTGACATTGCTCAGGGTCGCATCACCGGCAATGTCCATCGCGCCGAAGGTGTCGGCCTGGTTGCTCTCAAAGATGCTGTTCTCGATCGTGAGACTGCCGCCCTGCGATGAGATTGCGCCGCCGATGGACTCTGCGCCGTTTGCTGCGAGTGTGCTGTTGTAAATGGCGACTGTGCCGCCAGCGTTGCCGATTGCCCCGCCGCCTGCGTCGACGCCCACTGCGAACGATTGCGTGATGGTCACGCCGTCCAGTGTCAGGCTGCCGGCGTTCTTCACCGCGCCGCCGCCATCCGAGCGACCGCGAATCAAGTGGATGTTGCGCAAGACGAGCGATGCGCCGGCCTGCACGTCAAACAGGCGGTGGCCTTCCGCTGCGTCGAGTGTGATTAGCCCGCTGCCGTCAACAGTGATTGCTGCACCGGCGGCAACTGTGAATGCATCGAGTGTCAGGATCGACATCGGCGCGACGCCGCAGTCAAATGTGACCGTGCCGCCACCAGAGATGGCCGCTGCCAATGCCGCATGCGTGCAACTCGCTGGCGAACCATTGCCTACAAGGGTATCCAGCGCCTTGGCCTGCACAGGCAGCGCCGGCAATGTGCTAGCGGCCAGCGCCGACGCCAGCAGGATTCGAATCACGCTTAATGCATTCATCGTTATCTCCTCAATGCAGCATTCGCTTGAAGTGCCCTTTCCTGTCGCTCCCCAAGGCAGGAAAGGGCTGCATCGCGGGTTGTAGGCGCATGACCGATAGAAAAGGTAAACTTTTGTGACAGATGGCAGCGGGACACAGATTTGACGCATTCGGGCCGGCGTTGAGATATTTTCGCAAGCGGGCGCGGCTCACGCAGGATGAGTTGGGCCGGCAGGTTGGCTATAGTCGCGAATACATTGCCTATCTCGAAAGCGGCAAACGCAAACCAGACCCCAACGCAGTCGCATCGCTGTTTATTCCGGCGCTGCATCTCACGCATGACCTTGAAGCGTCGAGCCAGTTAATTGAGTTGGCAGCGCAATCGCGTGGCAAGCGCGCCCGAGACTTCGGCATCCACGTCAGCTACAAGCGCATGGTTATCACGCGTGTCGAAGAAGTTGAAGTGTCCTTCGAAGCGCTGCCGCAGTCAGGCAGGCCGATTGAGGCAATGGCCTGGTATGTGAAATTGAATCCGGATGCGGCGCTGGCGCTGGCCAACGCGATGGGACCATTCTGGCGAGCTAATGGGCAATTCAGCGAGGCGCGCGCCTGGCTGCGCGATATCCTCAGCCGCAGCACATCATCCACAGTGTCGCGTGGCGAGGCGCTGCTGCATGCAGCCGACTTCGCGCGGCATCAAGGCGATGTGCAGGAAGCGATTGTGTTGTTCGATGAGGCGCGGCAATTGTTTGAAAGTCAGGGCGACCTGGCCGGCGTATGCGAGGCGCTACAACAGCAGGCTTGGGCGTACTTCGACACCAATCATCACAGTGGCATGGCGCTTGACGCACTCCAGCGCAGCCTGGTCATTGCGCGGCAGATCGGCCACCAGCCACGCATCGCTGCGTCGCTGGTGGCGCTGGCGCACATGCAAATGGCAGATGCGCTTATCGCCGGCGACACCGAACCCATCGTCGCAATGCTGAACGAGGCATTGGACTGCGCGCAGGCTGCCGGCGATGCCGGACAGATGGGTTTCATCACCCAGCAGTGGGCCTTGCTGGAGATGGGAAAGGGTTGTGTGTCTGAGGCAAAAGCCATATTCGCGCAGGCGGTCAAAATATTCGAGCACGCTGGCGATGTATTTTCACTGGCATGGAGCCGCGGCGGATTGGGCGAATGTCACTTGATCCTTGGCGAGCTTGAGGCCGCGCGGGCTTGTTTCGAGGCCGGCCTTGCAACATTCAAAACAACAGGTGGACATGAGGGCGCACTCATCCTCACACACCATCTGGCGCGGGTGGAATTCGCTGAAGGACGATTGGCCCAAGCGGCGGCAGGCTTTTTGCAAACGCTGAAGATCAGCGAGGATAGTGACTATCAGCAAATGCGCGCGCGCAGCATTGCCGGCCTTGGCGGTGTGGCGGTGCGCGCCGGCTGGCCGCACATTGGCGCGCAGTTGCTGGCTGCGGCAGACAGGATGATCGCGCAACTGGCGCCGTTTTTGTTTCCATGCGACAAGTTGGAGTATGCCCGTCTCGCTGATGAAGCGCGACAGACGCTGGGCGAGGCTATTTTCGAGACTGCGTGGCAGCGAGGGCGGGCATTGCTTGGGGATGAAATAGCGTCTATCTTGCGCGCCGTCGTGTCAAATGCTGTGCCTGCTCCGCTTCTAGCGCAATCGATCGAGTAACAGGGCGAAACCAAGCTTTTGCGATCACCAATCCACATCCTGCGTGATCGGCGGCAAGGCGCTCTCTTTTCCAGGTTCATCTTCAGCGTCGGCAGCTGTTTCCAGCACGAAGCGCGGGGCTGCCGGCGCAGCGGATGGCGCAGTCTGCGCAGCCATCTCAGCCAGCTTCTGCACCACGTCCATCAACCGCTGCTTCCACTGCTCGGGCGTGCCGCTGCGCAGGAATGACACCTGATGCTTGCCGATCAGCGCCCCCGCGCCTGTCGCGTGGCTGCCCAGCAGGCGCTGCAGGCGTTGCGGGTTCATGCGTTGCAAGGCCTCAGCGCGGATGGTGAAGCGGTTGCCATCGGTCGTGATGCCCTGGATGTCGAGATTGGCGGCAGCCAGCTTGAGGCGCAACTGATAGGTCAGGTTGCGCGCCGGCGCCGGCAATTTGCCAAAGCGGTCTTCCAATTCTTCCTCGAACAGGCGAATCTTCTCCTCGCTGTCGAGCGAGGCTGCGCGTCGATACAACTGGACGCGCAGCTGTGAATCACCGATGTAGTTCTCCGGCAGGCCGACCGTGAGCGGCAGATCGATCGTCACAGGCTTGGGCGCTTCGGGCGGCATCGGCGCACCATCGCGCAGGGCGCGCAGCACGCTCACTTCGCGCGCCAGCAGGCGCGTGTACAAATCGAAGCCGACGCTGGCGATGTGGCCGCTCTGCTTCGCACCCAGCATGTCGCCGGCGCCGCGCAATTCCAGATCACGCATGGAGATCGAGTAGCCTGCGCCGATGCCGGCGCTCTCGCGCAGCGTCTCCAGCCGCTCGCGCGCCTCTTCGGTCATGCGGCTTCGGCGATCATGCAGGAAGTATGCATAGGCCTGAATCGTGCTGCGACCCACGCGCCCGCGCAGTTGATACAACTCGGCGAGGCCGAAATGATCGGCGTCGTCGATGAGGATCGTGTTGGCGTTGGGGATGTCGAGGCCGCTCTCGATGATATTGGTGCATAGCAACACGTTCACCTGCCCGTCGGCGAAGCGATTCATGATGCGCGCCAGTTGGCGCTCATCCATCTGTCCGTGCGCCACCGCCAGCGTTGCCTCTGGCACCAATCGGCGCAGTTTCTGCTCGACCAGGTGAATCGTCTGGATGCGGTTGTGGACGAGGAAAACCTGCCCGTCGCGATCCAGTTCGCGGCGGATGGCCTGCTGCACGATTGTGTCGTCCCACGCACCGACAAAGCTGATGATCGGCAAGCGCTCCGCTGGCGGCGTCTCGATGCGGCTGATGGCGCGCACACCGCTCAGTCCCAGATATAGCGTGCGCGGGATAGGCGTGGCAGTCAGCGTCAGCACATCCACTTCGGTGCGCAACTGCTTGAGCCTCTCCTTTGCCTTCACACCAAAACGATGTTCCTCGTCGATGACGAGCAGGCCGAGGTTGTGAAACTTTACATCCTTGCCAACCAGCCCGTGCGTGCCGATGACGATGTCGATGCTGCCGTCGGCGAGGCCGGCGTAGATCTCTTTTTTCTCGGCCGGCGTGCGAAAGCGCGACAGCATCTCGACTTCGATCGGATACGATTCAAGTCGGCGGGCGAAGGTGTTCCAGTGCTGCTGAGCCAGCACGGTGGTTGGCACCAGCACTGCCACCTGCTTGCCATCCTGCACCGCCTTGAACGCCGCGCGCAGGGCAACTTCAGTTTTGCCGAAGCCCACATCGCCGACGACGAGACGATCCATCGGGTTGCCCTGCTCCATGTCGCGCTTTACTTCCTGGATGGCGCGCAGTTGGTCGTCGGTCTCGATGAACGGGAAGCTCGATTCGAGTTCGATCTGCCAGGGTGTGTCCTTGCTGAAAGGCTGACGGGTGATCATCTCGCGCTCGGCATACAGCTTGAGCAGATCGCGCGCAATCTCGGCGGCAGCGCCGGCGGCCTTCTGGCGCGATTTTTCCCACGAGCCACTGCCAAGCTTATCCAGCTTTGGCGCTGCATCATCTGCGCCGACATAGCGCGTCACGCGGTCGAGCTGGTGCAACGGCACATACAGCCGGTCTGCGTCCTGGTATTCGAGCAGCAGATATTCGCGCTCATGCTCCCCCTCGCCGCCGTCCCCTCTTCCACCGAGAGAGGTGGGTTGGGCCACCGTCAACTTCACCAACCCGCGATAGATGCCGATGCCATAGTCCTCATGCACCACTGCGTCGCCGATCTGCCAATCGGCAAATGCCTTTTCGGGCGCAGCCTTGCGCGCGCGCCCGCGCATGAACCACTCTGGCCGCACATTGCCATAGATTTCGGCGTCGGTCAGCAGGATGAGGTTGGGGATTTCGGATTGTGGATTGATATCCGTCGCCATCACGAATCCGGTTGGCAACGCGCCGGCGATGAAATGCAGGCCGCCCTGCGGCGCTTCGTCGAGCGAGGCGTTGGCAGCCAGCGGGCTGTTGCGCTCGCTCCACAGTTCGGCCAGGCGCGCCGACTGCCGTGAGACGACAACGAGCGAGGGAGCGGCTGCCTCGTCGCTGCTGCGCGTCGTCTTGATGTATTCGAGAAGGGGCGTGAGTTGGCCGGCGAAGTGCGGCGGCTGCTTGAACTGGCCGGCGAGTGGGTGCGCGCTGAGCAGACCATCATCGGGCTGACCCAGCACCAGCACATGCGCTGCGCTGATGGATACCTTGAACTGCTCCCATGTCAGATAAGGCAGCCCGTCGTTTGTCGGCGCTTGCATGCCTTCTGCTTCGAGGGATTGCTGCAACGTCTCGCGCTCGCGCTGCGCGCGTTCTTCCAGCCCCAGCCATGCATTGCGCAGTTCCTCTTCGTCGTCGATGACGAGCAAGGCGTTTTCAGGCAGGTAACCAATGAGGGATTCGAGACTGCCGGCGCCTGATTTCAGATGTCTGGTTTCAGATTGTGCGTCTGCAATCTCCGCGCTCGCGTCTCTTGTCTGCCCCGCAACATCCATCGGCGAGATCGTCACGTTGGGCAGTGTGGCGCCACTGCGCTGTGTGCCGGGGTCAAAAGTGCGGATGGAGTCGGCGACATTGCCGAAGAGTTCGATGCGCACAGGCGAAGGGTGCGCCGGCGACCATACATCGATGATGCCGCCGCGCCGGCTGAATGTGCCAACACGCTCCACCACCTGCTCATTTTCATAGCCCATGCGCACCCAATGCGCGATCATGTTTTCCAGCGAGAGGGTGTCGTCGCGCTTGATCGTGCGGGTGAGCAGCGCAAAGCGCTTCGCCGGCATCGCTGGCTGCATCAGCGCGCGCGGACCGGTGACGATGAGCGTGGCGCGGTCGTTTGCGCCGGCCAACTCCGCCAGCACCATCGAGCGCTGCGTGATCACATCGCGCACAGGCGCGACGGTGTCATAGAACGCAGTGTTCGGTTCGGTGAAGCGCATGGGCGGCTGATCGCCCAACCCCAGTTGTGCCAGCGCGTCGGCCATCATGCGCGAACTTTCGACGGACGATGTGACATACACGATCGGGCGTCCGAGCTGTTGCAAGCCGGCCACGGTGATGGCGCGGGCCGCGCGCGGCAGCCCCAACGCGCGCGGCGCGTTACCGGCGCGCAATTGCCCCATCAAGTGTTGAAACGCAGTTGAAGTGACGGCAAGGCGCGTGAGACCCTTTAATGACACAGCCTGCCCATTGTAGGACGTTCAGCGCTGCGTTACGCGGCCACTTCAGCCTCGGCGCGACTGAAGCGCATGACGATGCTTGCGCCATGCCCCTTGCCGGCAGACGCCGCCGTGATGCTGCCGCCCTGCACCTGCACCAGCGCCTTGCAGATGGCCAGCCCCAACCCCATCTTGCCGGCGTTTCCGCCGCGCGCTTTGTCGGCGCGATAGAAGCGGTCGAACACAAACGGCAGATCGCCGGCGTCGATGCCGTCGCCGGTGTCTGTCACGCGCAACTCCACCTCTTCGCCCCTTTCATTTGCGCCCAGTTCGATCTTCCCGCCGTCGGGCGTATGTCGCAGCGCGTTTTCCACCAGATTCCGCAGCACCTGCATCATGCGGCCTTCATCAGCGTGAATTGCGGGGATGCGTTCTGGCGCATCGACGATGACCTGCACGCCGCGCCGGCTGGCGATGGGTTCGAAGGTCTGTCCGACGTGGCGCAACAAGGCCGACGGTGAAACCGCCTGCATCTGGATGTTAATTCCACCGGCTTCCACTTGCGTCAGGATGCCGAGATCACTGACCAGCCGACGCAAATGGCCCAATTCGGTGCGCAGGATGTCGATGCGCGCCGGCGTCAGTGTCACGTCGCCCTCGTCCAGCATATCGATGTAACCGGAGATGACCTGCAGCGGCGTGGCGAGATCGTGCGCCACATCAGCCGTCAGCCGCTTGCGCTGTTCGTCGGCGCGCGCCAGTTCGGCGCTCATCTGGTTGAAGGTGGCCGTCAATTGCCCCAACTCATCCTCAGACGTGACCGGCAACTGTTGATTCAGGTTGCCGCGCGCGAGGGATTGCGAGGCTTGTGTCAGCCGGCGGATGGGGCGCAATAGCCTTCTGGAGAGCAGAAAACCTATCGTCAGGGCTGCTGCCACACCGGTGAGCGCAGCCAGGCCGATGACCATGCCGCTGCGCTGCAGATACACCTGCTCTTCGGCGCTAAGTTGAAACTGGAAGCCGGTGTCTGGCAGCACCCATGCGATGGTCTTGCCATCCACGACGACCGGGATTGCCTGGGTAATCTGGTTGGCCGGCACCTGCTGGCCGACGGCATAGCCCAGCGTGGGTAAAACGGCGCGGTGGTCTGCATCCACCACGCCATCCACACCGCGAAAGTGGGGCGGGCGGCTGGGATTGCCAGGCTGTGAGGGCGCATTTTTTCCGTTGGCCGGCGCAAACCCATTGAGGAAGCCATCCAGCGTGCCATTGCTGATGTAGAAATCCTGCAAATCTTGTTGCATCTGCGCGGTGCGTTGATCGACCACCAAATTCATCAGCGCCTGACCCGAGGTCAGCCAGATCAGCGCAGAGACCACCACCACCGTGATGAGCGCCACTGCCAGAAAAGACAGGATGAGTTTGCCTTGCAGCGATCGCTTCACGGCGTTTCCTCCAGAAAGCGATATCCCACCCCGAACACCGTTTCGATGTAGCGCGGCAGGTTCAGGTCATCTCCCAGCTTGAGGCGCAGGTTGCGAATGTGAATCTTCAGCGTTGATTCTGAGCCGGCGTAGCCATTTGACATGAGCTTCATGCTCATGTCGGCGCGGCGCAGCACCTTGCCGCGCGCCAGCATCAGCATTTCCAGGATGTGAAACTCCAGCGGCGTCAAGTCGATGAGCGCATCTCCTTTGCGCACTTCATGCCGGCTGCGGCTGAGTGAGATGCCGTTGATGGACAGAATCGCATTCTCCTGCTCCGGTGCGGCAGTGCGGCGCAGCACAGCGCGCATCCGCACCAGCAACTCCTTCATGCGAAATGGCTTGGTGATGTAGTCATCCGCGCCAAGATCGAAGCCGCGAATGACATCCATCTCCTGCTGCCTGGCGGTGATCATGATGACCGGTATCGATGAGGAGCGGCGCAATTGCGTGATGAACTGGTAGCCGTCCATGTTGGGCATCATGATGTCCAGCAGGATCAAGTCGGGATGATCCGACTGCACGATGTCGAGCGCTTCGCGACCATCCGAGGCCGTCAGCACGGCGAATTGCTGGCTGCTCAGGAAATCGCTCAACATCGTGCGGACGTTGCTGGTGTCATCCACCACGAGCACATTTGTCGCCATACAGGGTGCTGTTGCCTTCTACATGTGTTGGCCAGTTGCAGGTGTGCTGCAGGTGCAATGTTAATCGTCGTCGTGATCTTGTCGACCGTCAGTGCTGGGCAGCGTGCCGGCGGCATGCAATGCGAGGCCTTGCTGATGCGTGTAGAAGACGACGCGAAGTTGGGCGATGTCGCGCATGAAGTCGATTTTGCCAATCTCCACGCGCTTGATGCGCATGCCGGTGCGCGCTTCCAGGTCGGCCAGCAACTCTGCGCGGTGCTGCGGATCGATCAGCTCGATCTTTTCGTACACCACTTCCTTTGACAATTCGAATTGAAACCCCCACTCGCGCTCCAGCACGAACAGCAGGATGACGAGACCGAGGTTGGCGATCATGAGTTGCGGCCAGGCTGCACTGCTGGAGCCGGCGGCGTTCATCACTGACAAGGCGGCGATGACGAACAGATAGGTCATGTCGCGGATCGGGATGGTGTCGGTGCGGTAGCGCAAGATTGAGAAGATTGCGAACAAGCCAAAGCCGACGCCAACGCTCAACTCGATGCTCGTCAACAGGCTCAGCACGAAGAACAGCGTGGTGCCAAGCGCCATGAATGTGAAGACATAGGGCTTGTTCTGATTCGATGGATAGTAGATGAAGCGGATGATGACGATGGATGCGATCAGATTGAGGGCGAACCCCAGCAGGAAGTTGATGAGATTGTTCATGATGTTTGCCATTGGCGCTCTGGCAAAGCTGCGCCGGCGGCCAGCTCCCGCTGGATCTCACGCATGTGCCGTTGCAACCAGAGCAACTTTGCCTTGAGCTTATTCTTCTTGATGTCGTCGACCAGCAGGCCGACGCCGATGGAGTATTTGCTAAAACTGCGCGGCAAAACGCGATGCGCGCGCATTTGTGCGAGGAATGGCGAGAGGGATCTCTTGCCTGCGCATTTCACCTCGACAATCGCCAATCCATCCAGCCGCGCCAGGCGATCCTGGGTAAAGAAAGCCAGATCGATATCGATCGTCACGCGCTCGCCGTGCCGCACGCTGACCAGTGTCATGCGCCGAAAGGTGTTCCACAGTTTGGGTTCCAGTATCTCGCCACTTAACGGCGACACACTGTGCAGCCAGCCAGCCATCTCCGCTGTCAGGCGCGTCGCCGGCTGGCGGGTCTTTATGCGATCCTTGATTGTGCGCTCTTTCGACGTCTTGTGCTTGACTTCCAGAAACGAGATGCGCGAAGCCACGTACTCGCGTATGCGCACCTTATAGCGATTGGCGCGCTCGGTGGCGTGCGCCATATAGAGTGCGAAATCGGGCGTGTCGAAATAAAGCGTTCGATACTCGCTCAGGCGATTGCCCTGCACAGCCAGCACGCGATAGTCCTTCTGCAAATCGATGAGCAGGGATGCGAGTTGCGCCGCCGGCAAGGCAAACTTCGTGTCGATCCGGTCGAGCAGTGCAACCTCCTGCATTTCCTCCAGGCTGATCGGCGCGAAGCCGGCAGCTGCATTGCTCAATGCACGGGATGCCTCTGTCACGCAAAACGGCTCCGGTGCAGGCTTCTCGCGCGGCGCTTCTATGGCGAGGGCCAGCTTGGGATCTGTGTGGATGGCAAATTTCATGACTCAACCTCGAGTGTTCGTTTTGGATCTTTCTGTGCGCCAGGGCAGCGGTGCGTCAGCAGCCATCGCCGCTGCATCATTCGCATCCGCGCCCTGGCACACTTCGAATGTATGCCGGCTGTGCACCGCCCTTGATGAATCGATGATGAACGTTTTCTCATGATTGCTAGGGCATCGGGCCGCGCCGGCGCATGCCGCCATTGCCAACCATCGTAGTTGCGCCGTTGATGGTGAATGGCTGGTATGCCGTGCCAGGCGTGTAGTTGCCATCCACGAACAGGCCATTGGCAGAGGTGCCGGTGGCGCTGCCACCCAGCAGGATCTCGTAGGTTTCACCTTGAATCAGCGCCGGCGACGAGAAGGCCAGCGACTGAAAATCTTTCTCTGGCGCGAAGGTCAGCACGCCCTCGCCGGCGGCGTTGCGAATATGCACCAACGTGCCTGCCGGCTGCACAGCGTTGAAGAAGATCAACACCGATGCCTGCTGCGAGCCGGCGCCAGGCGCTTGCGCCATGCCTGCGCTGCCGGCGGCCGCCAGCGTGCCGCCGCTGATCTTGAAGTAGGCATCGAAATCCAGCGCGCCGTTCATCTGCATGGTGGGGCCGTGCACCACCAGCGTGCCGGCGGTCATCTCTGCCGCGCCGTTCACATCCACGCCGTCACCCGCCGCGTTGACTACGATGCGACCGCCATGGATGTAGAGCCAGGTGTCTCCAGTGTAGGTAGTCACATTGCCGCCGCCCGGCCGCATCCCGCCCCCAGAACCGTCAGTGGAGTTGATGCCGTCGTCGCTGGACACCACGTGGATGTCGCCGCCATTGATCGTGATGACGTTGCTCTCAATGCCTTCGTTGGAGCGTGAAATGCGCACGGTGCCATCGTTGATGGTCAGGGCGACATCGGCGTGGATGGCGTCATCGCCACTGGCAAGATCGAAGGTGCCGGCGTTCAGGATCAGCGTGCCGTTGGTGTGCAGCGCGTCGTCCGCTGCATCGATATCGAACGTGCCGCCGTCGATGGTCAATTCAGCGCCGGCCTTGAGACCCTTCGCTGATGCATTTGCTGCCAGTGTTGCGCCGCTGCCGCCGCCGGCAGTCACGTTGAAGTTGCCGCCGGAGATCAGCACATCCGTTTCGGCTTGAATGGCGTCGCCGCCGGCGGAGATGGCGATCGTGCCATCCTCAATGGTGATGTAGCCCTTCTCAGCATCCTCTGCATTGTCAGACTTCAAGCCGTCGCCTTTGCTCGTGATGTTGAGGTTGCCATTCTTCACGACCAGGTAATCCTTGCCGCGAATGCCATCATCGACTGCCGTGACAGTGATCTGGCCGCCGGCGATCACCAGGCCATCCTTGCTGGCGATGGCGTCGTTGTAGTTGCCCTGCACCGTCAGCGCGCCGGCGCCTTCAATGGTCAGATCAGCCTTGCTGAAGAGCGTCGCATTTGGCTCATCCACATCCGGCGCAGAAAACACATACTTCGCGCCGTCAGAAAGGGTGTTCTGCGAGTTGTCGGCCAGCATCAGCGTCACAACGCCAGCTTTCACGATGTCGATGGCCGCGCCAGTTTCGTTGTGAATGGTCACACCATCCAGAATCAAGCGTACTTCGCCATCAGGCGCGTTGACGCTGATCTGGCCATTGTTTAGCGTGCCGCTGATGCGATAGATGCCGGCGACGGTGATTTGCGCTGTGCTGCCCTCGACCACGACGCCGGCAGCATCCGCTGTGATGTTGTCGCCGTTGAGCGAGATGGCAGTTTCACTGGCGGTTGCCGGCGTCTCTGCAACTGTCTCATGCGGTGCGACGTTGCCTGCCATCGCGTCGCTCACGTTGCTCTCGGTTGTGGCAGCCGGCGCAGCGGTGGCGGAGGCGTCGCTTGTGCTTGCTGTCGCGTTGGTTGTTGCATTGGCCGGCGTCGTGCCGGCGGGTTTGGCAGCGGTTGCGCTGCAAGCGGCCATCATCGCTGCCATGGCAACGGCCAACAGCAGAGAATGTGTTCGGTGCAAAAAGGTTTTCATGTGCTTCCTTCTCAATCTTTGCGCGCGGCAATGGCGCGCGGTATGTCTCTGAGAGGAGTATAGGTTGCGGTGTGGCAGCGTCGGTATATTTTTTGTATATCTCGGCCGACGCGCAATGCAAAAAAACCGCCTGAAACCAAGGGGCTTCAGGCGGTTTTCTGCTGTATGGACTTTATTACGCTGGCTGGTCAGGCGGTGTGACATCTGGCGACGTGTCTACCGCCGGCGGTGCATCAGACGACGGCGCATCATTTGTCTTCCACCAATCTGTTTCGGGCGCGCTGGTCGCCGGCGACATGGCAGCCGGCATATCAGATGTCGGGGAAGTTTGCTCTGCGCGCGGTGCAGAGATCCCATCCGGCATCGGCGCGATGGGGCCGGCTGGCGCAAGCATGGGGTAGCGGCGTGTGCCGGCGCGTGTCAACATCAGCGCGCCAAGGCCGAGTGCTGTCGCCACGAAGGCGATCAACCCACCAATGACTGGCACACTGCCCAGCAGTGCCAGCAGCACCGCGCCGGCCAGCGTCTGCCCGACCAGCGTCCAATCGTGGCGGTTCATCGCGCGCATCACACGCTCGCCGATAATGCGCGCCGAAACCGTCCAGCCGGCGATGACTGCTGCAGCGTAGGCCAGCATCAACAGCAACGAGATCGGAATCAGGCAGATCGTGATTGCCAGCGTGAGTGCAAGGATCGGCACCGCGAACAACGTGAGCGCGCCAACCACGCCGGCGGTCAGCCAGCTTGCCTGCAACGTTGCGGCGGCTTGCGCCACATGGTTTGGCAGCAGCGCCACGATGGCGATGGCGAGTAACGAAATTGCAATTGCGCCCAGAACTGCGACGATGGCGCTTGTGATGAATGAGAAGAATCGCCCCAATGGGCCGACGTTGCGCACGACGCGCGCGTTGTTGCTGCTTGCGCTCGGTTCGCCCATCGTCGTCCAATCGCCACGCACCACTGCGCCGGCTTCGCGGTTGACCGCGCCGGCTATGCGTGAGAGGTCGCCATCGACCACCGCTGAATTGCGCAGCAATGCGCTGCCTCCCACCAGGCTCACGTCGCCCGTCACCGTGCCGGCGATGTCGACGTTGCCGCCAAAGATAGCAACGCTGCCCTCGACGATGCTATTTTCTTCGAGTGTGGCATTGCCACCAAAGATGGTGAGGTCGCCGCGCAGCGTCTCGCCGGAGCGCAGCGTGAAGTTGTCACCGGTGATGGTGTGGTTGCCGCGCAGGATGCGGCGATCGTCCTCCATGCTAACCGGTGGAACGGCTGTTGGCAGCGGCAGCGCTGCCGGCGCGATGGGCTCAGTCGCGGGCTGTTCAGTGGGCGCCGGCGGGGTGGCGGTGTTGGCGAAGGCAGCCGTCGTGATCAACAGGCTGCCTGCCAGCGCCAGCGCGCTCAGCAGGGTTTTGCTTTTTAGGTTTGCCATCATTCTTCGTCTTGCAAGTGTGTCGCTTGCGTGTGTTGCATGGCTATTACGCGGATGGGCGATGAAGGTTGCTCGCGAACAAATTTGAGAGGCCGGGGATCAGTGCGCATGTTGCGGCCACAGCACCTTGGTCAGCACGCCCACCCATGCCGCCACTAGGGACAGCGCGGCCAGCGCAGTGACCCATGCGATGGGTTGCGAACCGAGGGCGCGCACGCCGGCAGTGGCAAGCTCAAGCGCATCACGCACATATGTGGCGACTGCGTGCGCCAGGGCGAATACTGGCTGAAGCGCCGGCAACTGCGCCGCCAGCAACGCCAATCCAACCAGCAGCGCTGCCAGCATCAACCATATCACCCCGACCAGCAGTGAATTTGCGGCGATGATGGCGACGATCTGGCTGTTGCGCATGGGTTTGGCGATGGGCATCGCGTGCGCCTGCGCCATGACCTTGCGCGAGAAATCCGCCGGCGGGGAAATTGCTGGCGCCTCACGCAAGGCGGCATCGACGCGCAGCATGTGCTCGAAAGCGATGCGCGCATCAGCGTGCTGCGCCAGATGCGCATCCAGCAGCGCGCGGTTGGCCGGCGTGATTGTGCCGTCCAGGGCATCCATCATCAACTCGTCGATGTTTGTCATGTGATCCCCGCTGCCAGCTTGCTCTGCGCCATCTTCTGGCGCGCGCGGAACAAGCGACTCTTCACCGCGCTGACGGTCGTGTTCATTGCTGCGGCAATCTCTTCGTAGCGCATGTCGTTGTAATAGAACATGACGACCATGCTGCGATCTTCATCAGGCAATTCGGCCAGCATGGCGCGCAGAGTGGCATCGCGGTGGCGTCTGGCCACCACCGCATCGGGCTGCGGCTCCAGGCTGGTGAAATCAATCTCATCGCTTCCATCGTTGGCAGTTAAGTCGGCGAAGTTTGTTGGCTCCAGCCGGCGCCGGCGCAGCCGGTCGATGCACAGATTCGACGTGATCGTCATGATCCACGTCTTGAAGCGCCACTCCGGCTTGTATGACGCAAGCCGCGCGAAGGCGTGCAGGAAGGCATCCTGCGCGACGTCTTCGGCCTCGCGCTCGTTGCCCAACATGCGCAGCGCCAGCCCAAATACGCGGGACTGATGCGCCTCTACCAGTGGATGAAAGGCATCGCGGTTGCCGGCCAGCACCGCCTGGATGGCGCGCTGCTCCACTTCCGCTTCGCTCAACGGAGCCGGCGCGGATGGCACGGCTTTGGCCGTTCCCCCAAATGTGCTCACGATGCCTCGATTGATCGCCAGTGTGGCCATGCTCACAACCTGTTACGCACTACCGCTGGCAAAGTTGCGCTCATTTTCGCTCGCCATTGAAGGCGCTGGGGTGAGCGCGCTATTGCACCTGGATGGTATGAAGCACGATGAGGTTCGCCGGCGCAACGGTGTTTCCTGGGTCGGTCACCTGCAGCCGATCAGAACCAGAATACATCGCAAGCTGCAAAGTATATGCGCCAGCCGGCGCATTGAACGGAACTTGAAGCGTATAGACGTCATCGACGACTGTGCCGGCAACCCAGGTCGAGGTGGGTGATGGCGCGCCGTTGTTGTGCGGCTCGCGGTCTTGCCCCTGCGCTGCCGGCGTGCCGCTGCCTTGCGGAAAGAGGAACCAGCCGACGTTGTAATCGCGCCCCACCGGCGCATTCGCGCGCCAGCGCACCGCAAACTGCACGGTTTGGCCTGGTAAAAATGTGTCGCGGCTCAGTGTCACAGATTCCAGCGTGATGGGCGGCATTTGCACATCCAGCGGGATCAAACCGCCGCTGCTCACGGTGAGTGTGAGCGTTTCACTTACGGCCAGCTGACTACCCTCAGGCGGCTGCACGTCTACGATGGTGCCGGCAGGCGAGAAATCCAGCGCCGGCATCAGCACCACATTCCAACCGATGGCGGTGAGCGTTTGCGATACGACGTTGTCCATCGTGCGCCCCAGCAATCCGTTCGGCACCTCGCGCATCTCGCTGATCTTGCTCACGACCACATCCACGACGCTGCCCGGGGGTACCATGCTGCCTGCCGGTGTGCGCTGCTCCAGCACCACAGTTTGGGTGAAGACGCCGCCGGCGCGCTCCTCGATCTGGTTGATGTTCAATCCGATCTCAGCCAGATCGTGGGCAGCGTCATTGAACGGTGTGCCGACGATCTGTGGCACTTGCACTGGCTGCGTGCTGGTTGGCGTGCCGGCTGGTGCGATGAGGGTCGCTCCAGGCAAGATCACCGGCGGTGCGATGGGCGTTTGTGCTGCCGGCGGCGCGGTGTAAGCCTGATACACGAGGAAATAGAGCGGAATCAGCCCCAACACACACAGCAGTGCAATTGCCCCCAGCAGCCACACGCCGATGTCTGGCCCGCGATCCTGTGCCAGGGTGGGCGCGGTGGGGTAGGTGTCGGTGATGACATTTTTCTTTTTCGGCTGCGCGGGTTGTCTGGGCTGGCTTTGCGCCGGTTGCGGTTTGGATTGCGGCTGCGTTGATGCAGTGCGCGGTGCGGTGCTGGTGGGGCCGGTGGCGGCAGTTGGCGCAGTGGCGCTGCTCCGCGCGGCTTGCGCCGGCAGCCGCACCGGCGGCATGTTCATCATCGTCTGCTCGTCGCCCTGTTGCGCATAGGCCACCAGCGCGCGCGCGAAGTGATCGGCGTTGGGGTAGCGTTGCGCGGGATCCTTCGCCATTGCGCGGTTGACGATGCTTTCCAATTGCAGCGTGACATTTGGATTCAGCGTATGCAGCGGCTGCGGTTGCGCGGTCATGTGCATCTGCGCCAGCTGCTTTGGGTCGCGCGAATCGAATGGCAGCCGGCCGGCGAGCATCTCGTAGAGCATCACGCCGATGCTGTAAACATCACTTGCAGGCGTGGGCGGCTGGCCGGCGGCTTGCTCCGGCGCGTAATACTGCGGCGTGCCCCACACCACATCGTTGCGCTCGCCGGTGTTGAGCGCGGCGGTGTAGGCGCGCGCGATGCCAAAATCGGTTACCTTTACGTGGCCATCAGGCGTGAGCAACACGTTCTGCGGCTTGAGGTCGCAATGCACCAGTCCGCGCCGGTGGGCATAGGCCACACCCTCGCACACCTGCCGGCCAATATCCACTGCCTCATCCACGTTCATCGGGTCGCCATTCATCGCGCGCTGGCGCAGGTTCTGCTTCAAATCCTGCCCTTCGACCAGTTCCATCACGATGTAATGACGCTCCTGGCCGTCGATCACATCGCGCCCCACATCGAACAGCGTGACGATATTGGGATGATTGAGGTTTGCAGAAGCCTGCGCCTCATCGCGGAAGCGCTGCACAAAATGCAGATCGCTGGCATAGCGGTCGCGCAGCATCTTGATGGCGACCAGGCGGTTGAGCAGTGTGTCCTGCCCTTTGTAGACTGTTGCCATGCCGCCGGCGGCTAGCGCAGCCAGCAACCGGTAGCGATTGTTGAGCAACGTGGAATTCGGCGTTGCATTGGTTGAAGGATTCGCCATTGTGACCAGCAAGATTCTACTCGCCGCACTCGGGCTTTTGCTTGTGGCAGCGGGTATTCGTCCGCCCGCCGTCGCCCAATCACAAACGCGCGTGCCGCCCGATTTCACCACGCCGACAAGATGCCACTGATCGTGATGGCGCAGGGCATGACGCTGCGGAAGGTGCGGCTGCCGGTGATAGATCGCAGATGATTTGACGCTCGATCACTCCACCCAGTCGAACGTGCGGGTGACGGCTTTCTTCCATAGGTGATACAGCCGCTCCCGTTCGGCGTTGGTCATGGCCGGCGTCCACGTCTGATCAGCCTGCCAGTTGGCACGCAGATCGTCGATGTTTTTCCAGTAGCCCACGGCGAGGCCGGCGGCATATGCTGCACCCAACGCCGTCGTCTCGCTCACCTTCGGACGAATCACCGGCACGTCCAGAATATCGGCCTGGAACTGCATCAGCAGATTGTTCTTCACCATGCCGCCATCCACCTTTAGTGAGGTCAAGGACGCCCCCTCACCCAGCCTCTCCCCCGAGGGGAGAGGGGCGCGGAGATCCCGGTTCATCGCTTCGATGACCTCGCGAGTCTGGAAGGCAGTGGCTTCGAGCGCAGCGCGAGCGAGGTGGCCGCGATTGACATAGCGGGTGAGGCCGGCGATCACGCCACGCGCGTCGTCTTTCCAGTATGGCGCATACAGCCCGCTGAATGCCGGCACGAAGTAGATGCCGCCGTTGTCGCTCACCGTCGCAGCCAGCGTTTCGATCTCGTTCGAGTGGCGGATGAAGCCCATGTTGTCGCGCAGCCATTGCACCAGCGCGCCGGCAATCGCGATCGAACCTTCCAGCGCGTAGACTGGTTTCGCATTGCCGATCTGGTAGCCCATCGTGGTGAGCAGGCCATTCTGCGATTGAATTGGCGTCTCGCCAGTGTTCATCAGCATGAAGCAGCCGGTGCCGTAGGTGTTCTTTGCATCGCCGGCGTTGAAACAGGTTTGCCCAAACAGCGCGGCGTGCTGATCGCCCATGTCTCCGGCCACTTTCATGCCTTCGCGCGTTTCGCCATACACCTCGCTCGACGAAACGATCTGCGGCAGCAATGCGCGCGGGATGCCTAGATCGTGCAGAATCTCGTCGTCCCAATCGAGTGTGGCGAGATTCATCATCAATGTGCGGCCGGCATTGGTCACATCGGTTACGTGTCTGCCGGTTGCGTTCCAGATCAGCCAGGTGTCGACGGTGCCGAAGCGAAGGTCGCCGGATTCGGCCCTCGCGCGCGCGCCTGGCACATTGTCCAGCAGCCATCTGATCTTTGGTCCGCTGAAGTAGGTGGCAAGCGGCAGGCCGGTCTTTGCGCGATAGCGATCCTGCCCGCCCTGTTTGGCAAGTTCGGCGCAGATGCCGGCGGTGCGCGTGTCCTGCCACACGATTGCGTTGCAGATCGGCTTGCCGGTGCGCGCGTCCCATACCACAGTGGTCTCGCGCTGGTTGGTGATGCCGATGGCATCGATGTTCGCCGGCCTGGCGTTGATGCGCGCCATCGCCTCGGCCATCACGCCCTGGGTGCGCGCCCAGATTTCCACCGGGTCATGCTCCACCCAGCCCGGTTGCGGGTAAATCTGCTGATGCTCTTCCTGCGCGCTGCTGAGGATGCCGCCGGCGCGGTCGAACAGGATGCAGCGCGTGCTGGTGGTGCCTTGATCGATGGAAGCGATGTATTGCATGGGAGTTCTGAGTGATGAGCGCCGAGTGATTTGTTCTACGCTTCGACGTTCTGCCCTCTGCGTTCAGAGAACCGCATCTTCAAACCCTGCGGCATGATGGCGGTCCAGTAGCCGAGGAAGGGATTGTTGTCAGGATCGACCACTTCGCCATCGAAATGGCGCAGCACATGTGCTGCCAGTGCGCGCACTTCGATATTGGCGAAATTGATTCCAATGCAGATGCGCTGGCCGCCGCCAAATGTGACCAGGCTGTAGGGCGTCTTTTTGTCTTCCTCGCGCGGCGGCAAAAAGCGCGCCGGTTCGAAGCAATCAGGGTTGGTGAAGCTGTTGGACAGGCGCTGGCCGGCGGCGAGTGCGAGCCGCACCTGGGCGCCTTCGGGGATATGGTAGCCGGCGAACTCGAAGTCGCTGAGCACGCCGCGCGGCACGTTGAACACCGGCGGCTTCAGCCGGCCCGTCTCCTTGATGAAGGCGTCGAGCAAGGGCATGTTGCGCAGGTGTTCGACCGTTGGTCGATCGGCATCCCCCATCACTGCGTTCAACTCAGCGCGGATGCGCTCGCGGTGCGCCGGCTCCATCGCCAGCATGGCCAGCGTCCATGCGCCAAGCGTGGTGGTGGTCTCGTGGCCGGCGACCAGCAAGATGTTCAGGTGCGCCAGAAGCTGGGTGTCGCTGAGCGGCTGGCCGTTTTCATCGCGCGCGGGCACGATCGTGCCAAGCACATCGCGCGCTGGCTCATCTGCCGGCGCGTTGCGGCGCTCGTTGATCAGCCGGATCAACGTTATCCCCAGCTCAAACTGCACTTCCTTTGCGCGCTTCACGTAATCGTCGTAGGTTTCACTGCCAGGGTCGAAGCCGCCGATCAGGGTGTAGAAGGCATGGCGCATCTTGTCGACTTCAGGCCCGGGTTCGAAGCCGGCGAGCGCCGCTGCTGCCGCATCGAAGGTGATCTCGCGGGATTCGGCATAGACATCCACCTGATCGCGCTGCGCCCAGCCCCGGGTGCGCCGTTCAATCACGCGCTGGATGACTGGCACGTAGGCTTCCATGGCGGCGCTGGTGAAGGCCGGATTCCACATGCGGCGATGCACGGCATGCTCAGGATCGTCCATATTCAACAGGCCATGACCGAGCGTCTCGCCAATGATCGGCGTCCAGCCCTTGTCGTGGCTGAAATGCCGGCGGCCGGTGTGCATGACGAAACGGTTGGCCTCTGGGCCGACCATGAATACAAATGTGCCCCACTGAGACCTGCGCTTGTAGATTGGTCCCAGCGCGCGCGCCCACTTCACCTGCTCTTCGAGCGAGGGGAAGTCGTCGAGCGTTGGGTCAAAGTCCGCCGGCTCTGGCAGGTCGTCTATCATTTTCATCGCGCTCACTCTACCCAGCGAAGCTTAAAATTGTCCGCGATTGCATGCAGCGCATGCCACACGCCGGTGAACGACGCTGTGCCTCAACCGGCAATCCTCAGCCCGTTCAGTTCATCTTTGGCAGTCCGGTCATGCGCCGCACATCCTTCATGGTCTGCCTGGCGATGGCGCTGGCTCTCTCCGCGCCGGCCTGCATCAGCCGCCTGACGTTCTCGCGATCGGCCATGATCTCGGCGCGGCGCGCGCGCTTGGCGCCGGTCAACTCCACCAGCGCGTCGGCGGTGGCGTCCTTCAAGGGTGCATAGCGGCGCGGGCCATCGGCGTACTGTCTTTCGAACTCGGCGGCCACGTCATCCTTGCCGCATGCGCGCAACAGGCCGATCAAATTCTTTGCGCCATCACCCATCGGCTCCGCAGGATCGCCGGTGTCGGTCACGGCGCTGCGCACTTTGCTGCGCACCGTCGCTTCATCTTCGAACAAGCCGACATAGCTCTTTGGCCCGAGGCTCTTGCTCATCTTCTTCGACGGATCATTCAGCGAAAGGACTTTGGGCGTGGTGGTGCTCAGCACCGCCGGCTCGGGGAAGTATTCACCGAACTGCTTGTTGAAGCGGTTGGCGACATCGCGCGAGAGTTCCAGATGCTGCTCCTGATCCTTGCCGACTGGCACCAGGCCGGCGCGATACAGCAGGATGTCGGCAGCTTGCAGCACCGGATAGGTGAACAGGCCGGCGCTGATGAAGGCGTCCTGCTTGCCTTCGAGCTGGTCGCTCTTATCCTTGAATTGCGCCTGGCGTGTAAGATCGCCAAAACTGCACACGCAGCCCAATATCCAACTCAGCTCGACGTGTTCCTGCACCATCGATTGCACAAAGGCGATGGATTTTTCGGGGTCGAGGCCGGCGGCAAGAAAATCGACGAAGAGCGATTCGGTCGTCTTTTTCAAGCCGGCGACGTCATATGGCATCGTCATGGCGTGCAGGTTGACCACGCAGTAGATGGTTTGGTATTGGCCGCTATCCTGGATGCGCACCCAATTCGCCACCGCGCCGAAGTAATTGCCGATGTGCATGTTGCCGGTGGGCTGCATGCCAGAGAAGACGATGTTGTTTTGGATGCTCATGGTTGTTAGATAAAAAAAGCCCGTCCTCAAACGTTGTTCACGTCTGAGGACGGGCGTTGCTTCACGCTCGTGGTGCCACCTCAGTTGCGGCGATTCGCCGCCACTCGTCATCCAGTCACACAAGCCGTCACCGGCTCCCCTTCCATTTCGGCATCGCGTTGATGCTGGCTCGCACCATCCGCCAACTCTCTGACTTCGCACTCGCGCTGCCTACTGCGCAGGGAAATGGGCCTGAACGTGAGACGATTATACAGTCTTCAACCTGCCGTCAGGATTGGTGGCACGGCCGGCGACTTTTTCACTTCAATGCCTATCTCAAAATCTGATTCAGGAAATTGCGCGCGCGCTCTTCACGGGGATTGGTGAAGAACGTCTCTGGCGTGGCCTGCTCGACGATCTTGCCATGATCCATGAACACGACTTCGTCGGCAGCGTTGCGGGCAAAACCCATCTCGTGCGTCACCACGACCATCGTCATGCCGCTGGCTGCCAGCTCTTGCATCACGTCCAGCACTTCCTTGATCATCTCCGGATCAAGCGCCGACGTCGGCTCGTCGAACAACATGATCTTGGGATTCATGGCGAGGGCGCGGGCGATGGCGACGCGCTGCTGCTGGCCGCCGCTGAGCTGCGTGGGATAGCTCGCGGCTTTTTCGGGGATGCCAACGCGCGTGAGTTGCTGCATGGCCACATCATGCGCTTCCTTGTCGTTGCGCCGGCGCACCACCTTCTGCGCCAGCATCACGTTTTGCAGCACGGTGAGATGCGGGAACAGGTTGAACTGTTGAAACACCATCCCCACCTCAGCGCGCACGGCGTTGATGTTCTTGCTGTCGTGCGTCAGTTGAATGCCATCCACCCAGATCTCGCCGCTGGTCGGCACTTCGAGATGGTTGATGCAGCGCAGCACGGTGCTTTTGCCACTGCCGCTCGGTCCGATGACCACCGTCACCTTGCCCTTGTCGACGGTGAGGCTGACGTCATCCACTGCGCGCAGTTTGCCGAATTGCTTGACGAGGTTCTTGATTTCAATCATGTTTGTGAATTTTGAATCTCAAGTTTTCAGTGTTGGATTGGAATCCACAATTCGTCATTCGAGATTTCAATCAGCTTTTGCCCTCTGTGCCGAGCTTGGTCTCGATCCATTTCACGCCGAGCGAGAGGATGATGGTGAGGATGAGATACATGAAGGCGAGCGAGGTGTAGGTCTCAAGGAAGCGGAATGAGGCCGATGCATACAGGCGCGCTTCCTGCGTCATGTCGCGCACACCCAGCACCGACACCAGCGATGAATCCTTGAGCATGGAGACGAAGTCGTTGCCGAGTGGCGGCAGCACGCGGCGAATGGCTTGCGGCAAGATGATGAAACGCATCGCCTGCACATAGCTCATGCCGAGCGAGCGCGCGGCTTCCATCTGCCCCTTGCCGATGGATTGAATGCCGGCGCGGAAGGTCTCCGCTTCGAAGCCGCCGTAGGCAACTGCCAGCGCGATGATGCAGCGCGCCAGGAACGGCACGTCCTGCGGGCTGGTGGCAGTGAGAAAGTTGTTTGCGCCCAGCAGCGGGGCCAGCAGGTTGCCCAACTCATTCAGCGCGCCGACGACCGCCGGCACCAGCACGAATGCGATCACGAGCAACTGCACCAAAATCGGCACGCCGCGAATGATCTGCACATACAGCGTGGCGAGGTTGAAGATGACAGGATTCTTGCTCACGCGCCCCAGGCCGGCGATCAAGCCAATAACAATGGCGAAGGTGAAGGCAATGATGGTGGTGAAGATCGTGACGCCGATGCCGCGAATGAGCCTGTTGATGATGGTGGAGTACAGCTCGTTGGTGGCGAATTGCCACGCGACGATGCCGCCGACGGCGACGATGATGAGCAGCCACCATGGCCAGTCCGACATGCGGCTGATCATTCTGGTTTGGGCAGACTCGGGTCTTGGGGTTGATGCGACCATGCGTTTGATGAGGCTGGGTTATAGCCGAAATCGCGCAATCCTCAAACCAGAATGAGCGCCGGACGAGCAGCGCGGACAGCGCGAGCAGCGTGAAAATGAAGACAGGATCAACGAGATCAACCGGCTGCATACCAGTCAATCCCGTTAATCCTGTCTGCGAAACTAGACGGGAAAGCGGCGCTTAAGGCGCCTTGGTCGGCTCAGGTGTGCCGTATGCGCCGGGGCCAACTTCATCGTAGCTGATGACCTGTTTGCCCTGTGGGAACCACCGATCCTGAAGCCGCTGCAGCGTGCCATCGGTGCGCATGGCGGTCAGCGCGGCGTTCACGGCTGCGACAAGGTTGCTGCCCTTCGGGAAGATGAAGCCAAGCTCCTGCCCCTGACTGACGACACCATCCAGCAACTTGACTTTGTCGGCATTTACGCCCACATAGCCCTGGCCGGCGGTGTCATCGATGATCACTGCGTCCACGTCATTTGAGATCACAGCCTGCACCGCAGAGCCGAAATCGTCAAAGGCGGTGACCCGCGCCTCACCCACCAGCTTGACGCCCTCGTTGTAGTTGGTGGTGCCTTTCTGTGTGCTCAACTTGAAGTCGCCGGCCTTGAATTCGTCGATCGTCTTGAAACGCGTCTCATCGGCGCGCACCAGCAGGCGCTGGTCGACCTTGATGTAGCCTTCCGAGAAATCCACGGTCTGGGCGCGCTCGTCGGTGATGGTGATGCCGTCGGCGGCCATGTCGAATTGCTTGGCGGCCACAGCAGCGATCATGCCATCCCACGCGATTTCCTTGTAAACCGGCTTGCAGTTCAGGCGCTTGCAGATCTCGGCCAGCGCGTCATAGTCCCAGCCTTCGGCCTGACCGTTGTCGAGGCGGATGTAGTTGAAGGGAATGTAGGCGTTTTCGATGGCGACTGTGACTTCGCGGCCTTGCAGGTCTGGCAGGCCGCCGGCAGCTGCCGGCGCGGTGGTGGCTGCAGCTGCGGGCGCCTGGGTGGCCGCCGGCGCAGCTGGGGCAGCGCACGCTGCCAGCAACAGCGTTGCCGCCATCAGCGTGCCAAACAGGGTGTTCTTCTTCATGTTGCTTTTCGTTCTCCTCACTGAATAACCAGATTGCGCAGCGATGAAAGCAGTCTGTGCTGCGCAATTTAGCGCGCGATTGTAGCGCAACATCGATTTCTCATCCCGATTTTGCGGTTGTTTTCATGCGCTGCGCGCGCGGAGACGGATCAGAATGGAACCACATGGCATGTGAAATGTATGATTCGCGCGATGCTGCCGGCGAAGAAAAATCTGTTCTGGAATACGCTGATCTATCTGCTGCTGATGAAGCCGGCGGTGCGTGGAAGTTTTCACGCGTTGCACTACTGCCAGGCGCAGCCGCTGCCGATGGATGCGCCGATCATCCTCTATGCCAATCATTCTTCGTGGTGGGATGCGCATTTGCCCATGATCGCCAACCAGGAGCGCTGGCATCGCGATGGCTATGTGATGATGGAGGATGTTCAGCTTTCACGCTACGGTTTCTTTCGCTATTGCGGCGCTTTCAGCGTCAGCCGCAGTGACGGCCGCAGCGCGATGCAGAGCGTGGCCTATGCCGTTGCGCGATTGACTGAAGCGCCGAATCGTATGCTGTTGATCTTTCCACAGGGCGAGATTCGCGCCAATGATGTCCGGCCGCTGGGCTTTTACGCCGGCGCCGGCCATGTGGCAAAGCGCGTTGCAGCCAGCATGCCGGTCGCGCTGGTGCCGGTCGCGCTGCGCTATGAATTTATCGGCGAGCAAAAGCCGGAGGCATTCATGCGCGTGGGCGCGCCGGCAGTCGTTGCAGGGCAGGTGGACGTGAAATCTGTCACCGCGCAGATGGAAACCGCGCTGACGAATGAATTGGATCGCTTGCGCGAGTCCGTGCTTGCCCGCCATCTCGATGGATTTGAGAAGCTGATCGTCGGCGCGTGGAGCATCAACCGCATCTGGGACGCGGCGCGCGGCAGGTGCTAGACCTATCGCCAACAGAGATCAGGGAACTCAGCCAAGTCTTCTGACCGGCTGCCAAATCAAGCCTGCGCGGCGTTGATCCCGTCTGACAGACCCCCTTTTTTGCGACTTCGCATAGAATTTCTCAAGCATTTGCGCAGGGTGTTTCAGTTGAATCTCGGCAAGCATTGCTGCTCTTTCGTGTCATAGTGCCAATCAGCTTGGCGATTAGGGGGTAATCGCTGTGCGCTATCGTTTTGAATCCAGCGGAGTGAGCGGGAAACACAGTCGGCCGAAGGAATCGGCCGGCGGGAATCGACTGCTGCTTCTGGGACTGATCGTCGGGTTGCCGGCGAGCATGTCACTGCTGGTGCTGGTGCTCAATGCGCCAGCCGCCACGCCAAAGTCTGTTGCACCGAAGGTCGTTGCGTCGCAACCTGCACCGTTCGCGCTTGCCACGCCGGCTGTACTGGCACGCCTGGAGCCGCTGGCGGCAGCCACATTGACGCCCACGCCGGCGACCGCCTCACAGCCGCGCACGGCGATTGCAGTGCAATCGGACAGACCAGAAGATGCGCCGCCCGATGATGACCTGCGATGCGATCAACGCCACCTTTCGCCGAATCTTTGGTGCGTTGAGTTTTTCGCCGACCGCGATCAAATCGGCGATCCGGTGTGGAGAGAGTTTGTGCAGAGGTTGGATTACAACTTCGGGCGTGGTGAGCCGCGCCCGAATATGTTGCCGGACAATTTTAAGATGGTGGCGATTGGCAACTTCACCATGGATCGCCTCGACAGCTACATCTATGACATGCTCGTCGATGGCGGCGCGCGTTTGTGGATTGACAATCAACTTGTGATCGATGAATGGCAAATGTGGAAGCGGCGCGCGCGTCAGGTGCGGGTGCCTTTGTTGCCGGCCACACACTTGTTGCGGGTGGAATACTATGACAACAGTGGGACAGCATTGCTTCGGCTGCGCTCTTCGATCAGCCACGATGTGCATCACAACTGGCTTGGCCGCTATTACAACAACAACAACCTCGAAGGTCTGCCGGCCATGATTCGAGAGGATGTCAAGCTCAACTTCATCTGGCCGCAAAATCCGGGACAACCGGTAAACAACGATAACTTCTCGGCGCAATGGGTTCGCATCCTTGATGTGCCGGCTGCCGGCCTCGACTGCACATTGCTGGCTGATGATCGCGCGCGCGTGTATGTGGATGGCAGTCTGGTGGATGAATTGAATTCGTGGGATGCGCCAAACGCGGGGCCGCGAACTGTGAAGCTGAATGCTGGCCGGCGTTTTGTCGAGGTGCATTACGCTGAGTTTGCCGGCGAGGCGCGCATCAACTTCGCGTGCGAGCCGATCACGCCGGCATATTGACCAGATCCGACTCAGATGACTTCGGGCTGAGCGGCGCTAAAATCGAGCGCATGACCGTCGTTTCCATCAAAGACCTGTCGCAACACGCCGGCCAATCCGTCACCCTGCACGGCTGGCTCTACAACAAAACCGGCAAGGGCAAGCTCGCCTTTCTGCAAGTGCGCGATGGCACCGGCATCTGCCAGTGCGTCGTCTTCAGACCCAATGTCGGCGAAGAGGTGTTTGCGCTGGCCGACAAGTTGCCGCAAGAGAGCAGCGTGATCGTCACCGGCAATGTGAAGGCCGACGCGCGCGCGCCGGGCGTGCCAGGCGGCTTTGAGATCGATGTGCAGTCGCTCCAGGTGCTGCAGCGCGCCGAGGACTATCCCATCAGCCCGAAGGAGCACGGCGTCGATTTTCTGATGGACAATCGCCACCTGTGGATTCGTTCGTCGAAGCAATGGGCTACTCTGCGGGTGCGCGCCACGGTCATGCGCGCCATCCGCGAGTGGCTGGACACGCACGGCTTCGTCGAGATGAGCACGCCGGTTCTGACGCCGTCGGCAGCCGAAGGCACGACCAACCTGTTCGAGGTCGACTACTTCGACGACAAGGCCTATCTGGCCCAGACCGGCCAACTCTACAACGAGGCCAACATCTTCGCGTTCAACCGCGTGTATTGCTTCGGGCCGACCTTCCGCGCTGAGAAGAGCAAGACCCGCCGGCACCTCACCGAATTTTGGATGGTCGAACCGGAAGCCGCATTCTGCGACCTTGACCAGTTGCTGGAGATCGAGGAGCAATTCACCAGCCACATCGTGCAGGTTGCATTGCGCGAGCATGCCAGCGAGTTGAAGGTGCTGGAGCGCGATGTGTCAAAGTTGCAGCACATCGCGCCGCCGTTTCCACGCATCACGTATGACGACGCGGTGGCGAAGCTGCAGGAGATGCAGGCAAAGCTGCGCGCCGGCGAGCCGGTGCTGCGCCACGACGGCAAGCCGCTCGAAGGCATCGACGACCCATCGCTGCTCGACATCATGTGGGGCATGGATTTCGGCAGCCCGCACGAGACTGCGTTGACCCAGATGTATGAGAAGCCGGTGTTCGTGGTTGGCTTCCCGACGGCGGTGAAAGCGTTCTACATGGAGCCGTATCCGGGCCGGCCGGAGGTGTGCAAGAGCGCCGATCTGCTCGCGCCGGAGGGTTACGGCGAGATCATCGGCGGCAGCGAGCGCATCAGCGACGGCGCGCTGCTGGAGCAGCGCATTCACGAGCATGGCCTGCCGATGGAGGCATATCGCTGGTATGTCGATCTGCGCAAATATGGCAGCGTGCCGCACAGCGGTTTCGGCCTCGGCGTCGAGCGCACCGTCGCATGGATCTGCGGCATCGAGCACATCAGGGAGGCTTCGCCTTTCCCGCGCCTGTTGAACCGGATGTATCCGTAAGCCACATGATCGCACTCTCGCCACACTCGTGCTGGTCGAGCTGCGCCGGCGCAAGGGCTGCTTCTCGCCGTGCGTCTGCTTAAGGATGCAACGCCGCCGCGCTATGAAGTGGCCGAGATGCTGAATCTGCAGGCGGGGTGGGATGAGGTGAGACGGAGACGCCCGCCTTGCGATTAGAAATCGCAGGCAACCTGTAGCCAGGTCTGCCTTCGCAGACTCGAATCCGAGTCGCCGGAGGGCGACTTTGCTTCATGTAGCGCGAGTTACAGTCGCCGCGTAATACTATGCTCACCAGCCTCACCGTTGTTGCGCCTGCTCGCGTCACGCGCGTCGCGCGACGCCCTTGCCACCAACCGCTGCCACGCTGACCATGTCGGCCACCTTGGTCGTCCCGGGCCGGCTTTCGACCTTGATGTAGCAAACTTGCTCGCAGCGAGTCACCTGGCCGCGTTCAGCTTCGGATAGCGTGAAAATCTCGCTGCCCAAATCCACACCAACCCGTGCACGCCCGCAGCCGCGTTGAACTTCGCCAGCGCCGAGGCACGGGGGCGAATAGAATCGTTGCATGGTCACCCTCACCGAACTGGAAGCCGCGCAAAAACTCGTCTATCGGGTCATGCAGCCGACGCCGCAGACGCACTACCCGCTGCTGTCGCAGCGCGCCGGCTGCACCGTCATCGTCAAGCATGAGAACCACACGCCGCTTGGCGCATTCAAGATGCGCGGCGGCGTGGTTTACATAGATTGGTTGCGGCGCGAACATCCCGATGTGACCGGCGTCGTCACGGCCACGCGCGGCAACCATGGCCAGAGCGTCGCCTTCGCTGCTTCGCGCGCCGGCTTGAAGGCGACAATCTTTGTGCCGCGTGGCAACAGCAAAGAAAAGAACGCCGCCATGCGCGCGCTGGGCGGCGAGCTGGTCGAAGTGGGCAACGACTTCCAGGACGCGCGCGAGGCCGCCGCGCGCCATGCACATGAAAACGGCCTGCACATGTTCCCATCATTCAGCCCGCTGCTGGTGCAGGGCGTTGGCACGTATGCCTTGGAACTGTTTGGCGCGCACGGCGACCTCGACGCCGTCTACGCGCCCATCGGCCTGGGCTCGGGCATCTGCGGGTTGATCTCTGCCCGCGATGGGTTGGGGCTGAAGACGGAGATCGTCGGCGTCGTCGCGCAGGGCGCGCCGGCCTATGCCTTGTCCTTCGCGGCGGGGAAGCCGATCGAGACCGCGACGGTCGCCACGTTTGCCGACGGCGTGGCCACGCGCAAACCAGACCCGCAAGCGGTCGAGGTCATTTGTCGCGGCGCAGCGCGCATCGTGCAGGTGAGCGACGACGAGATCCGGCAGGCCATGCGCGCCTACTACACCGATGCGCATAATCTGGCAGAGAGCGCGGGCGCGGTGTCGCTGGCCGGCCTGCTGCAAGAGCGCGAGCGTCAGCGCGGAAGAAAGGTTGCCGTCATCCTCACCGGCGCGAATGTTGATATGGACGTGTATCGCGACGTCATTGCGGCAACAGACTCCGGCAGTGTCATGCTGACGACGTCGGCCAGAAGCTAAAACGCGCCAAAGGAAACGTGTATGCCCACCGAAACCATCGTCCATGAAGGCATTTTGCGCCCCGAGCAGGAGAAGACCTACGTCCATCTGCCCTTCGACGTGCCGCCAGAGGCGACGCAGTTGGACGTGCATTACTCTTACAGCCATCAGATCGGCTCGAACCCCCTGCTGACCGGCGGCAGCACGCTCGACCTGGGTGTATTCGACGCGCGCGGCATCGAGTTCCTGATGGCCGGCTTTCGCGGCTGGAGCGGGAGCGAGCGCTCGTTGTTTCACATCAGCGAGGCGGACGCCACGCCGGGTTATCTTGCCGGCCCACTCATCCCCGGCCGCTGGCACGTGCTGCTGGGGTTGTACAAGATCGCGCCGGAAGGAACGACCTATCGCGTGACGATCACCATCACGACCGAGCCTGGCCATCGATCGGATGGCGAAGCGCCCGCGCCGATCGCGGCGTTGCCAGCGTCGCCGTCGCCGGCACCATTTACCCCATGGCTGCGCGGCGAGTTGCACTGCCACACCTGGCACAGCGACGGCGAGAGCGATCCCGCACAGATCGTCCGCATGGCGCGTGAGCGTGGCCTGGACTTCCTGGCCATCACCGACCACAACACCATCGCCAACCGCCGCGATCTGGCGCATCTGCCTGACCCGGGGCTCATCCTCATCCCCGGAGTCGAGGTCACGACCTTCAAAGGTCACTTCAATGTGTGGGGGATCGGTGATTGGGTGGACTTCCGAGTGCTGTGCCCGGAGGACATGGCGGCAGCCATCCGCTTTGCAGTCGAACGCGGCGCCGTGACTGCATGCAACCATCCAAAGCCGTTCGGGCCGCCCTGGGACTACACGGAAGTATCGGGCTATCACTGCGTCGAGGTGTGGAACGGCCCGTGGCATGTGCTGAATCAGGCATCCCTCGACTTCTGGCTGGAGCAGTTGGCGAACGGCAAGCGCATCCCGGCCATCGGCGGGAGCGACTATCACCGCAAGAGCGAGAGTGACATTGAGCCGCCATACGCGCGCGAGTTGGGCACGCCCACAACCTGGGTGTGGGTGGAAGGAGCGCCCGACGCGGACGCGATCCTGCGCGCGGTCCGTCAGGGGCACATCAGCCTGTCCGACACGCCGGATGGGCCATTCCTCGACCTGCGCGCCGGCGCTTCATTCGACATCATGGGTGGCGACGCCATGCCGCGTCCACAAGATGGGCGACTCGTCGTGCGCGTGCACTGTCAACGTGGCGCGGGCCATCGGCTCGTGCTCCTCGATCAGCGCGATATGTTGATCGAATATATGATTGTCGAGTCGGATGAGTTGGTGACTGCGCGGCTATCCATTGCCAACAGTTCGTTCATCCGCGCCGAGCTTCGAGATGCCGGCGGCGTGATGAAGGCGCTCACCAATCCGATTTATCTGGATGAGGCTGTTTAGGGCAAACTTCTTTTTGGTGTCCGATGGGAATGCCGCGGAAGTCTGGCGTTCGACGTGTTGTCGTTGTCGCCGCGCGCTAAAGGGGCACGCAGACCTGAATGGCTTGCTGCGCAACGCGCACAGTGCACGGCGTCTCGCCGATCAGATCGCCATCGGCCTGAACGGGCTGGGGCGGCCATGCCTCGATGCGGGCATGATGACGCACCCGCGCATGGCTGAGGATCGCCTGCGGCAACTCATCCTGCTTCAAGAACTGCATCACGGCGGCTGGAGCGCCGGAAATCGGGCCGAGCGATAACGCGCACAGATCGAGCTGGCCGTCGTCCATGCGGATGCGCGGATCGAGGTCGAGGCCCATCACACCCAGCGTGCCGCTGTTGGCGACCCACAGGTTGCCGGTATCCCACTCGAGCACGTCCCCGTCCACTTCGATGCGGTATCGCGCAGGTTGCATTTGCAGCGCATGTTTGCCGCCTTGCACGCCATAGGCCAGGCGGCCCAGCGACGCCTTCATCTCGCGCGTCGTGTCGCGGATCACGCGCGCCTCGTAACCCGCACTCATGCGCAGCGCGAAGTAGATGCTGTCGTTGACTACGCCCAGATCCATAGCCAGAAGCCGCGCCGGGTTGAACGAGGCCATGCATGCCGCGCGAAGGTCGAGCGGAATGCCAAGCGCCTTGGCCAGCACGTTGCCTGTGCCGCTGGGGATGATGGCCAGCGGGACCCCGGAGTGCGCCAGGCCGCTCATCACCTGCATGAGCGTGCCGTCGCCTCCGCTGGCAATCACGCGGTCGAACGCGCCCGCATCGCCCGTCAGGTCGCGCGGGTCGGCGTTGGGGGTGGTTTCTCGCAGGACGAGCTCGATGCCGCGTTCGGTTGCCAGGTCGGTCAGCCACGGCGCGACGGATGCGCCAAACCGCGACCCTGCCGCAGGATTGACGATGGCCACGGCACGCCGCAGAGGCGGCGGCATATTCGGCGCGGCGAGTGTCATGAGGTCAGTATAGGCGGCATGCGTGAACGGCAGCGTTGGAGAATTTACTCCTTTCTGGCTTGCTGCACCTTCTTCTTGCCGGCTTTGGTCATAGCAAAGCTGCGGGTCATGCTCTTGATGTGTTCGACGCGCCGGAAGCGCAGCGCCGACCAGTCCTCGTCAATCGCCACTTGCCGCACTGGCTCAAAGCCGTGCTCGCCCATCTTGGCCCAGCCGGTGTCGCGGTTGAACTCGCAGGTGTATTTCTTCGAACTGCCCTTGGGGTAGGCCACCCACACCACCGCGTCGCCGCTGGTTGCCTTGGCCACTTGCGCGGCAAACTTGTCCACCTCGGCCTGCCTGGTGGCGAACGCCATCGCAAACGAGGCGTCTTTCGTTTTGGACAGGCTGGTCTTCACGTGCGCAATCTCGCTCATCTCTTCCATCGCTGGTTGGAACGATTCAGGCGCATTGAGGACGTAGATCGTGTCCTGATCTTTGTAGTTGAGCTTTTTGAAGATCGGGTTCATAACGTCTCCGGCCAAAGACCTGATCCGGTTGTTCGCGCCGCACCCCACAGTTGACTATCGAATGTAGCCACGATCACCGGTGCATCGATCATCATCTGTAGCTGCTTTTTCAGGCCGAGGCTTGCCGGCGTGATCCGACCGACAGCCCTGCCGCGCTCGGTCATCACAATCGTCTGATCAGTGCTGATGGCTTCGTTGTTCACTGACGAGAGACTTGTACAGCAGATCGCTGCCGCTCCGGCACGAACAGGCTCATCACGAACACGATGATCGGCATGAGCGTGATGAAGGTCATCACCGCCGGCAGCCCCACCACATCCGCCGCGCCACCCATCACGCTGACCGCCATGCCGCTCGCGCCATAGGCCAGCCCCAGCGTCAGGCCGCTTGCCAGCCCCACGTTGTTCGGCATGGCTTCCTGCACCATCACCACCGAGATTGGCCACGGCATGGTGATGAACGCGCCGGCGATGCTCAGTGCCGCCAACTGCGCGATGCCTTCGGCCCGCATGAACACGAAGAGCGCGGCCAGCACGATCACCATGGCAACGCACATCGTGTTGCGCCGGCCAATTCGCTCGCTGATCGGCCCGCTCAGCAGCGTGCCGAACGCGCCGGAGAAGATCAGCACCGTCACCAGGAAAGCCACCTCGTTGTGCGGCATGTCAGTGTAGCGCTCGAAGTAGAGCGGGATGAACGTTTGCAGGCCGGAGAGGATGGCCGAGCGAACCGCAATCAGCACGAGCAGGAAGATGATCAGCCAGAACACCCGCCGGCGCGTTGTGCTGCGGCTGTGCGCAACGGCGCTGCGCGCAGTCACGATACCGCTGCTGCGCGTGGATAGCTGGCGCTGCGAAAGCAATAGCGCAACACCGATCAACGTTGGCACGATCATGCCGGCTGTGCCAAATTTGCCCAGCGCGCCAATTAGCACCGTTGCCAGGAGCGGCCCCAGCGCAAAGCCGATGTTGCCGCCAAAGAAGAACACCGATGAGCCGGTCTCGCTCTTGTCGCCGCTTACATCGCGCACTCCCGAAATTGCCTCGGGATGAAACATGGCCGAGCCGATGCCACTCAGCATCACCGCTGCGATGACGAGGCCATAGGATGGCAGGAACATCACGCTGACCATGGCCGTGCCGCACAGCAGGCAGCCCACGAACATCAGCCAGCGCATCGGGCGTTTGTCGCCCAGCATGCCGAACAACGGCTGCGCGATGGCAATGATGAGATTGTTCATGCTGACGATGAGCGCGGCGAGGCCGTAACTCAAATCGAACTGCGCAAGCAAGAGCGGCAGCAGCACCGCCAGCGAACCGGTCTGCATGTCGACGCTGGTATGGGCGGCGCTGATGCTGAACAGGCCGAGACGGTTGATTTTGGCTCGTGCCGGCTGCTCCAGTGTCAGTGTATCTGTGGTTGCCGGCGTGGGAATGGCAGGGTTGTTCATGGGTGTGAGGCGAAATGGTAGAGGGCAATGATTGATGCGTCAATCGAATTGGCATTCAATGCCTCTGATCTCTTCTATTGCACTTAATCGCACAAGAGGTTTATAGCGTGCATGCCAGCAGCGGAATCTCCATTTCTTCGCGCGTCAACCCGCCATGGTGCCCATGAAAGTGATTTTCGAACACGTCACGCTCGTAGAAAAAAGCCGATTCGCCCTTGAATGGCAGCACGACGAGATTGCCGACGCGCTTTGTGAAAGGGTCAGATGGCTGCGAGCCGAAGAAGCCAGCTTCGATCAACTCGCGCGTCTGCAGCACCAGCGCTCGGCCCGACACAGCGCGCGCGATGGCATGTTGCGCTTCATCCAGCATTTCGGGTCGGATATGCAGGAAGAAATCGCGCGGCGAGCCGGCCGGCGTCAGCATCTCGCCCAGCCGGTTCACTGCGATGAAGTTCTTGAAGCCCGGCACGACATGATTGAGGTACAGCGTTGTTTTTGGGTCCACCTCGACCTGGCCGTGATCGGCAGTGAGCAGCAGCAGCGTGTTCGTGTTGTGCGTCGCCGGCAGCAGCACGCGCTCCAACAGGCTGAATAGCGCATCGATCTCGGCATCCACCTGCGGCGCGCCGGGACCATAGTCATGGCAGATCGTGTCGATGGGGCTGTAGTAGACAAAGAAATATGCTGGCTGTTTTCTCAGACGCAACAGTTGCGCGAGGTTCACCAGCGCTTCAGGGAAAGTCTTGTAGGGGATGATCGTCGCTCCATCACGCAGGGCGTTGGTGGGCGCGCTCCTTGCCAGGTCGCGGGCGATAAAGACGTGCGATTTCACGCCGGCGCGCGCCAGGTCTTGATAGATCGTGCGCGCCGGGAACACATCGCTGGTTTTCAATCCCTCGTTCACCAGCGTGTCGCGCGATTTGTCGCGCGGGTAGGCGAACATGAGTGGCGTGATGATGCGGTCGAGGTGTTCGTTGTATTGGTGCCACTCGTAGACACCACTGCGCGCCGGCGGCAGCCCGGTGTGGATGGTGGTTGTGTGCGCGCTGGTGGTCGAGGGAAACATCGATGTGAGCTTCGATACGACACCCTCCTTCAAGACATGCTGCAGAAAAGGATAACGATTGAGGCGCGGCTCAATGAAGCGCCAGCCTAAGCCATCCACGAAGAGCAACACGACCGCGTCATGGCGTTGGGGCAGGGCGCCGAGCGCATCCGCCGGCATGCGCAACTCGCCCTCGCCCGTGAGCGCGTGTTGCACGAGCGCCGGCAAATTGCTGAAGCAATAGCTGTCATAGCGCGGGCGGATGAAGGGCGCGCGCCACGTTGCTTCTTCGATTGCAGCGAGTGAGGCAGTGTTGAGCATGGTTGCAGTATCGCATCGATGGATGGCGCTTCAAATGACTTCAAATGGCACGCTAGCACAAGCGCAGTACAATGCAGGCCTCTCACAGATGAGGCTGATGACATCCACCCGCCACGATACGTTTGCCTGCGACAAACAGGTCGTCTCATCACGCTCGCCTTAATCTTGCTATCCATGCTGCGCCTGCAGCGTGTGTCATTCTGAGGCGGCAAGGCCGAAGAATTGGTCGCAAATGGTTGTTGCGAATGCGGAAGCCGACGATGCTTCCCTTCGCTGGGCATGACAATTCAGCAGGAAATCAAAAACATGAGCAAGAATTCATTCAACACCCTCACCGAGTTGAACACTGCGAATGGCAAGGTGAGTTATTACAGCCTCCAGGCGTTGGAGAAGGCTGGCTTCAGCGCAATCAACAAAATGCCTTTCAGCATGAAGGTGATGCTGGAGCAGGCGCTGCGCCAATGCGACGGCTTCATGATCACCGAGGACGATGTGACGCGGCTGGCAACATGGAATGCGAAGAGCGTCACTGTGAGCGACCTTCCGTTCAAGCCGGCGCGCGTCATTTTGCAGGACTTCAGCGGCGTGCCGTGTCTGGTCGACCTGGCAGCCATGCGCAGCGCGCTCGCTCGCCTGAACGCCGACCCCAAGATGGTCAACCCGCAGGTTCCAGTTGATATGGTGATCGACCACTCGGTGCAGGTCGATTTCTTTGGCACCAATGACGCCTTCTTCAAGAATCTGAAGATGGAATACCAGCGCAACAATGAGCGCTACAAATTTGCCAAGTGGGGCCAGAACGCCTTCCAGAATTTCGGTGTTGTGCCGCCTGGCACCGGCATCGTGCATCAAGTCAACCTCGAATATCTGGCAAAAGTGACGATGTTGAAGGACGGCGTGGCCTATCCCGACACGCTGGTCGGCACCGACAGCCATACCACCATGATCAACGGCTTGGGCGTGGTGGGTTGGGGCGTCGGCGGCATCGAAGCCGAGGCGGTCATGGTTGGCCAGCCGCTCTACATGGTCACGCCAGAAGTGATCGGCTTCAAGTTGCACGGCGCATTGCGCGAGGGTGTGACCGCCACCGACCTGACGCTGACGGTGGTGCAGATGCTGCGCAAGAAGGTCGTGGTTGAGAAGTTCGTCGAGTTCTTCGGCGATGGGTTGAGCAGCATGAGCCTGGCTGA
>CAZPVX010000019.1:0-94433 GCA_964590135.1 uncultured Anaerolineae bacterium
AAAAAATGGACTTTTTATTCCGGCCCGTTGTGGACTTTTCTCGCCGGCCTTGACAATCATCAGTGTTGGCGACCCGAAGCGACGCCATCCCGCGCCGTTATTACTATGCTGCACGGCAACTTTGCGCAAAGTGGTTGGTACATGAATTTGCCCAACCATGAGGTGCCGCGTGGGTATGCGGTGTACGCATTTGACCGCCGTGGCTGGGGGCGCTCCTTCGGACAGCGCGGCAGATCGATGCGCTCGACACAGGTGTTCTGGCCGGCGCCGACCCTGAGACGTTCACCGCTAACACCTGTCCAAGCGGCGTAGATGCCCAGTAAATGGAGAGATGAATATGCAACAGGAACAGCCCTTAACCCAACAGCAAGAATCCATCGCGGTCATTGCGGCGTTTGCCGCGGCGGGCAACCTGTCACAGCTCAATGCGGCTTTGCAGCAAGGGCTGGATGCAAGGCTCACCATCAGTGATTGTCGAGAGGTGTTGGTGCAGATGTATGCCTATGCCGGTTTTCCGCGCAGTCTCAACGCGCTCGGTGAACTGATGAAAGCACTCGACGAACGCAAGCAACGCGGCATTCAGCACGCGCCCGGCCGTGCGCCGAGCCATCCCATTCCCCAAGGGGAGGCACTGCTGGTCGCCGGCGCTGTGAGCATCGTCAGTGACTGCAGGGGATGTGGAACGATGGCTTGACACGCTCGGTTGCGTGATGCCGGCGTTGCGAAAATCCCTACTCGCCGCCATACAGGCGATGATAGATGGCGTAATTGGCGGCGATGGTGCGAATGTAGCGCTGCGTCTCCTCGAAGTTGATCGACGCGAAGAACACATCGGGGTCGCCGGCGCTGCGCTCTTTCCAAATCAAGCTGTTGCCGGCGCCGCCGTTGTAGGCAGCCAGCGCGGCATACAGATCGCCGTTGAAGAAGCGGCGCTGTTTGTTCAGGTAATGCGTGCCGAAGCGCACGCTGACGTAGGGCTTCTGCAAATCCGCAGTGGTGTATCCCTCCGGCCAGTTCAAATCGCCGTGAATTTCCTGCCCCGTCGAAGGGATCACTTGCATCAAGCCGTTGGCTGCGGCAAACGATTCCGCAAATGGCTCGAACAGGCTTTCCTGCCGGATGAGCGAGAAAATGAGCAGCGGATCGAGGCCCATCTCGTTTGCGTGTTGCATCACCAGGTCGGCGTAATACGTCGGGTAAATCAGCCTGGCAATGAACGCCGGCAGCTTCGAAGGCGTCTTTGCCGGCGAGAGCCGCATCAGCGTGTCCGCTGCCGCGATGGATTGACGATACAGCCCGATGTCGCGGAAGTGCAGCGCAAGCTGATACTGCGCCAGTGCGTCTTGTGCCAGCGCCACGCGCAACGTCTCAAATTCATCCACCGCTTCGGCCTTGAAGCCAAGCCGCCACAGTTCGCTGCCGCGCGCGAAGCGCAGGTCGCTGCGAATGTCATCGCGCAGGTCGCGCACGTTCACTGTCGTGCTGAGGTTGAGCCAACTGCGCAGCCATGACTCGGCATCTGACTGTTCAGAAGCGTCGTCCTCGCTCCCAACTGCACTCCTTGAGAGAGGGGGGAGTGAGAGCGGCGCGCGATTCGGATCGCTCAATAACTCTGCTGCGCGCGCGGCTTCGTATGAATCCGGCGCAGCCTCAACGAGGCTCTTTAAGGTGGCTGTGCCGCTTGGCGCGTTGCCGGCGGCGATCTGCGCCTTGCCCAGCCACAGTTGCGCCAACAGCGCCGGCGATTGCGCGGAGAATCTCCGCAGCAGCGTCTGCGTGGTGGAGATGACATTGTCGAACTGGCCGAGGCGATATTGCAGGCTGGCGGCGCGCGCCAATGCCTCTGCGCCGCGCTCCTGATTGAGTTGCAAGGCGTCTGCGGCGAGATATGCCTGCGCCGCTTCATTCACCAGATCGGCATTGCGCGCGAACTGTTGCGCCACTGCGAACATCGCCTCCGCGCCGGCACTGCTGGCCGGCGCAGTTTCGACCAGTTGTGCGAAGGTCAGTCTGGCATTTTCAAGGTCGTTCGCATTCGCGTAATACTTCGCCTTTTCGGCCAGCGCCTGCGCCACCGCCGGCGCGTCACCCGCATTCGCCGCAATGGTCTGATCCCAGTTGCGCAGCGCATCCGCCGGACTGCCCAACTTCAGGTAGTTCAGGCCAGCCCAATAGCGCACATCATTCGCGCGGTCAGGGTACAGCACAATGGCGCGGCGAAAGGCGTCGCGCGCGGCTTCATATAGTCCGTTGTGATAGCCGATGATGCCGCGCTGCAACTCATCGACCGGCTGGCCGGCATTTATCAGCGCAGTGACGGCCTGCGCGGCTTGCGGCGTTTTGGGAAACAGCGCCATGATCTCGCTCATGCGCTGATGCGCGGCGGTGACATTGCCGGCGGCCAGCAGCACCTGCGCGCTCTCCCACAGGATGCGCGCGCGGTAGCTTGCGTTTTGCGCGCGGCTCAGGATGAGGTCGTACTGTTCCAGCGCCGCCGGGAAGTCGCCCAGCATCTGATTTGCCAGCGCGATCTTTTCGCGGCGCGCAAACTCCTGCGAGACGTTCGGCGCGCCATCGAGGCTGGCTTGCAAAAAGGGCAGCGCGGTGGTGATCTGCTGGCTGTTCAGCAGCGCATCACCGATCCACAGGTTCAGCCAGGGCGTCAGCACCGAGCCAGCGCTGAGCGCTGCCGAGAAATTGGCCGTTGCGGCAAGCGCATCGCCGGCGAGTTGCATGGCGCGCCCCGTCAGCAAGTGCGCTTCGCGCTGAAGTGCTTGGGAATCTGGGCTTGCCGGCTGGCTGTTGCGCAAAGGCGCGAGCGCATCGATGGCAGCGCGCGCTGCGTTGTTGGCAATATGCCACTGGCCGATGTTGAGCTGCGCTTGTAGTGTCTGCTCGCTCGCCGGCGCAAACGCTGCCAGCGCCTGTTGCTCAAGCTGAATGGCGCGCGCATAGTCGCCGTCAAACGCGGCGTGTTGCGCAGCGCTGCTCAACTGCGCTGCGCTGGGCGTGGGAGTGGGCGCCGGCGTCGGCGTAGACGTGGGCTGCGGTGTGGACGACGCAAAGATCGTCGGCGTGATGGGCAGTGCAGTCGGCGTGATCGTCGGCGTTGGTTCGCTGTTGCACCCAGCGACGCTGAACAGCGCGACAGTCAGCACCGCCGCCAGGCTGCGCCGGCCAAGGCGCGATGAATCCGGCATTCCACGCTCAGTCTATCATGCGCCCTTTTACGGCCGGCATGCGCGTAACCTACGCTTGGCTGAGCGCGTAGGCGACGGCTTGTTCAAGGCGTTGAAGCGAGGTTGATTACGCCAACAGCGCCCTTGCTTCCTGCAAGTCGGCCGTGTCGAAGCCTTCGGTGAACCAGCCGTAGACTTCGGTCAGAACAGCGTGCGCCTCGGTGCGCTTGTGTTCATTGCGCCCTTGCCACAAGCGCACCAGCGCCATCGCCGCGCGTAACTCCAGCGACCTGGCGCCTTGCCCTTTCGCGAGCTCCAGTGAGCGCCGATACCACGCCTCGGCCTCTTCCGCCGAGCCGGACAGCGCAAGGGCACAGTCGCCCTTCAGCTTGAGCAGATGCGCGCTCCAATACTTGTTGCCCGTCTCATCGGCGAAGGCCAGGGCCGCACTGACTTCATCGTCGGCTTCCCTGAGCTCGCCAGAAAGCATCAGCGTTTCGGCGAGCAAGGCGCGCCAGTACGGTTCGAACATGCGGATGCCTCGCTCTCGATGAACGTCCACACTTTCTCTTACCAATCGCACACCTGAGCTTGCATCGCCACACTGCGCCTGCACCCAACCGCGATACATGTTTGCAGCGCGAATGTAAAAAGGGTATTCGTGTTTCGTGCTGATCTGCATCAATTCTTCGCTCATCTGACGCACGCCAGCGATGTCGCGCAAATATGTATACAACATGGCGAAAAAATCAAATGCGGAAAAGCGACCCCATGACTGGCTGTGCGCATGGGCAATCACCAACAGCTCGCTCATCTTGGCGCGCGCTTGATCAGGAAAGCCCAGCATCCACAGGCATTTGGCTAGCCGTATCTGGGGCTGCCGCGGCAAATCCCCGACAAGCCATATCGTGCTTGATCGAGATGTATCGAAATGTTCAAGGCACTCGTGAAATAACAACCGTGCGCGCTCAAATTCACCAAAGTGATACAGTGATGTAGCGTGATTGTAGGTTGTCTTCGCAAGCAATGCGGGATCGCCGGCGATTTGAGTGATAGGCAATGCTAATTTATCGTAGTCGTGCGCTGCTCGCCACTGACCACGGTTGCGATTAACGGTGGCCAATGAATGCAATGCTTCCCCCTGCTGAAACAGAGAACCATACTTGGTTGCCAGCAGGTGGCTGTTGAGCCAGGCATCTCCAACCGGTTTGCTGGCCCAGTCGTGTATCACAATGCGAGCGAAACCCAATTCTTGCCACAGGTCAATCTCGGCTGCGCGAAACGCCGGATTGTCCGGCGCCATGCGCGTAACCTCGATTGCCTTCTCGAGATAACGCGTGACCTCGCTGTGCGCATACAGCCGCCTCGCCACGCCAGCAGCCTGTCGAAAGCAGGCGAGCGCCTTTTCCAGTGAGCCAGCTTGTCGGTAGTGCTCTCCCAACTCGCCGGCAACCGCATCGAGATGATCGGCATGAATCGTCTCCAGGGCTTGCGCCACATGGCCATGCAACACGCGCCGCCTGTTCGGCGCGATCTCGGCGTAGGCTACGTCGCGAATGCGGTCGTGGCCGAAGTCAAAGTCGTAATGAATGTTGTCCTGCTCGCGCAAGAGTCGCCGCTGCAAAAGTTCATCCGCGCCCTGCGCCGCTGTCGCTTCGTCTCGTCCGCTGGCCTGTGCCAGCAGCTTTAGCGTGAACGCGCGGCCAATCACAGCGCCGAGTTCGGCCACAGCGTGCGCCTTCGGCGTAAGCTGGGCCAAGCGGTGCTGGATCACGGCATAGACCCTGGGCGGGAGCGCGACAGTGGGCTGCTTTGAGGGGACGGCGGCAATGCCATTTTGCAGTTCGGGCCGAGACCGAACGCTTTCAATCGCAAACAGCGGATTGCCGGCGGATTCGTGGAACAGTTGCGCAGCCACGTTTGAATCCAGCTCATGTCGCGCCACCGCTGCACCCAGCCTCGCCGTCTCGGTTTCGCTCAACGGCGCGAGCGGCATGAGCGTCAGTTGCCCATCTCGCGCCAGGTCGCGCCACAGCTTGTGGAGTGGGTGATCGGCTTCCAATTCTGCGTCGCGCACTGTCCCAACGATGAGAAAAATGAGATGCGGCGCAGCGCCCAACAGGTATTGCAGCCACTCCAACGTCTCGAAGTCGCACCATTGCAAATCGTCCAACACCAGCAAGAGCGGGCGGCCTCGGCTGGAACTGAAGGCGCGCACCAGCGCCTCGTACAAATTCTTGCGCTGCCAGCGCTCGGTCAGAGGCTGCGGCGGGGCAAGATTCGTATCTTCGCTCAACAGCTCGGGCAACAGGCGCGCCAACTCACTGCGCCACACGGCATCCAGCGCGCTCACCCCATCGGCCAGCGCCGGGCTGCGCAGCCAATCGGCCAACGGCGCATAGGCCAACCGCCCTTCGAGGGCGTAGGCGCGGGTGCGGGCGGCGATGTGACCTTGACCATGAACCTCGGCCAGCAGTTCCTCGGCCAGGCGCGTCTTACCGATGCCGGCATCGCCGGTGATGCAAACGAAATGCGCCTGGCCTCGCGATGCTTGGTTCCAGGCAGCGCGCAATTGCTCCAACTCAGCGCGCCGTCCGACCAGAGGAAATTCGGATGTGACGGGCAGAGGTGTCAGGCGCGGCTCGAACGCCGGCTGCTTCGGTCTTGATCGCAATGCTTGAGTGAGCGCCGCCTCAACCGAACTGTTGCCATTCAGCGCTGCCATGCCGGCCGCGGTCAGCATCGCATTCGCCTCGTTGAGCGTGACCAGCGCGCCCTGCTTGTGCAGCCAGCCGATGATCGCCACGACGCGTTCGCGCGCCTGCGGGCCGGTCAGCCGCTGGCCCTTGCACATGGCGCTGACGACCGCCGGCGGTTGCAAGATGCCGGCGGCCAGCTTGCTCTGGCTAAGGCTGTGCTTGCGGTGCAAATGCTGGCTGACCAAGTCACCGAAAAGGTGGCTCATGATGCGCCCCTCAGACCGTAAAGGTCTCCCAAAACTGATAACAGTTTTCGCAGAAAACGGCTTGCTTTGAACAACCGCGATTATCCATCATTCGAACACACAGCGCGGCATCCGTAAAGGGTGCGGCGCGCATCGCCATTTTGTGAACCGGATTGGTCAAAAGGAGGCCCTGAATGCACACAGATACACGGACCGTCTCGCGTCGAGCTGCCTTGGCACAGTTGGCAGGCGGCAGCGTCGCTGCCGCTGGATGGGCGCTGCTGCATCGGAACGTGGCGCATGCGCGTCCACTACAGGCCGGCGCCGAAGTGATCCCGTGGCTTGATCAGCCGGCCGAGAATCCCGTGCCGCAGATCATCGCCAACCAACAGGTGTGGGAAGACCTCGATTCGTGGATTACGCCCAATGACAAATTCTTCAGCATTGCCCACTACAACCGGCCCACGATCGACGCCAAGAAGTGGCAACTGAGTGTGGGAGGGCTGGTCAAGAAGCCGTTGACGCTGACGCTGGATCAGCTCAAGGCGAGGCCACGGCAGGAGGTGACCTATACGCTGGAATGCTCCGGCAACACCGGCTTGCCGTTCTTTTGGGGTGGGATCGGCAACGCCAAATGGGCCGGCACGCCGCTCGCGCCGATCCTCAAAGAGGCAGGTGTGCTAGACAAAGGCATCGAAGTGGTGTTCTGGGGCAGCGACGCCGGCGAGGAGACCGTGCGCGACGTCAAGATGACGCAGAACTTCGCCCGCAGCATGTCACTCCAGGACGCGATGAACCCGAACAATCTGCTGGCCTATGAGATGAACGGCGCGCCGCTCCCGCCGGACAACGGCTTCCCGTTGCGGCTGATCGCGCCGGGCTGGTATGGCATCGCCAACGTCAAGTGGCTCAAGGGCATCGAGGTGCGCGATACGCGTTTCATGAATCGCTTCATGGCGCGCGACTACGTGACGATCCGCAAGGAAGAGCGCAAAGGCAGCGAGCCGGTGTGGGCCGAGACCTCGGTCGGTCGGGCATTGTTGAAGTCGGCCCCGGCGCGGGTGGTGCGGCAGGACGGCAAGGTGCGGATCGAGGGCGCGGCCTGGGGTGCGCCGATCAAGCAGGTCGAGGTGAAGATCGATAGCGGGCCGTGGCAGCACGCGGCGCTCGATATGAGCCAGAAGGGTGACTTCGCGTGGACGTTCTGGACGTTGGACTGGCCGAATCCCAAGGCCGGCGAGCACACCGTCACTACGCGCGCCACCGACAAGCAGGGCAACGTTCAGCCGGCGGCTGACGACCCGCTTATCGCCAACAAGCAGACTTACTGGGAGAGCAACGGGCAGATCACGCGCAAGGTCAAAATCTAGCCAAATTCAGAGGGGGGTGCGAAGGTCTGGGTGTTCATGCATCCGGACCTTCGCGCAGCGTGTATGGTGCAAGTCATCGCAGCATTCTTGCTGCCGCTCAAGGGCGCGCATCGTCCTCAGCCGCCACATCGAGTCAGCATCGTCGCCGTCTGGCGCGAGGCGCTATCCACGTTCAGCGCCCACTCCGTGGTGATGCTGTCTTGCGCACTGATCGGTTTCACGGCGCCGGTCATCCTCGGCAACCTGTTCGACACCGGCGCCAAGTTGTCCGAGTATGCCCACACGCGCGCCGTCGTGACGTTATACGACAGGCCACCGCTTGCAGCGTTGCTCATCCAAGCCGGCCTGGGCATGCTCAGTTTGACCTTTGCGCGCGGCCTCATCACATGGCTGACTTTGTTCGGCAGGCAGCGCTCTGAAGACGGCTCTGCACATGGGAACTTCGGCGCAGCGTATGGAAAACACGCTCGATAGGCATGCTGCCGTGATAACGGCAGACACGAGGGGGAATATGAGACAGATTCTTGACAGGCCAACACTGATCGCGCCTGCGCTGCCGCGCTCGCAGGCGGCTGATCAGACGCTTCCAGCACGGCCAACAGCTGAGAAGCGCGCCGGCCTGGCACAGATTTGGGGCGAGGCCATTCATACGCTAATCGCGCGCCCTGCGCCGATCCTGTGTCTGGGTATGCTCGCCACCTCGGCGCCGATCATGCTGGGGTTGATCGTGCAGCGGCTCATCAACGTCGAAGCCTATCGCAGCATCGGCATGATCTACTCCCAGGACTACGATCGGCCTGCGCCGCTGGCATGGTTGATCCAGATCGCGCTGGCGGTGCTGGCGGGAGCGTTCGCGCGCGGCGTCATCACCTGCATCGCCCTGCGCGGCGAGGGGTTGCGTCCGGCCTGCCAGACGACCCTGACGCGCTTGCCGGCGCTGGTGCTCGGTTCGAGCCTGTATACGGGGCTGGCCGTCGCTGGCGCGGTGTGCGCGCAGGTGTTGCTAGAGGTGATCGGGCTGGATGGGCAGCGCGTCGGGACGCGCTCGATCACGCCAGCGGGGGCGGCGGCCATCGCCGCCAAGCGCAGCCTCGAGTCGCTGGCGGTGGACGCATCGCTGCCGGGTGACTGGGTTGACAGCTTGCGCAGCCAAAGCCCATTCGTCAGGCACGCCGAGGTGGAATATGCGCCGGGCTACTACGAGCGCTTCGAGCGAACGATCGAACCGGTGGACCGCGGCTTCTGGCCAGGCGTGGCGGGCGCAGTCGTCATGCTGCTGGCAGCGCACGTGCTGCTGCGCTTCCGGGCGGCGACGGCCTTCGAGCGCGGCGGCGCCAACCCGCTTGTCGCGCTGGGTCGCGGCCTCCATCTCGCCGCAGCCCAGTTCGGCGTGGTCGCCGGGCACGGCCTGCTGCTGCGCGCCGCCATGTGCGCGGCCTGCGCGCTGTTCGTCGTGGGGCCCATCGAACTCAACCGGGCGTTCACCATATCGTTTCTTGTCCAGTATCTGGGCATCCCAGATCTACGGGTGACGCTCGAGTCCGTGATGACGGCCGGGCTGGCGCTGGTGTGCGCATTCGTCTGGGCGTTCGAGGCGATCTATGACGCGCGGTTGTATGCGGCCATGCGACCGGAAGGTTGGATTGGATGATTGGCTGAGGAGAGATCCACATGATGCTCCGACGAGCCTTCTTGATCGCGGCCGGACGGGCCGGTCAGGTCCTTCTTGCCAACGCACGTGTGTATGACGATGGCCGGGCCGTAGCCGGCCAGATGCGCCAGGCGCGTCTGGCTCAGGCCGCGCTTGCGGGCGCGGAACTGCAAGAGCAAATCGCCGAATGGATGACTCATGCGCCCTCTGAGCAAATTATCAGGCACCATGACATGTCTGTCAGCGTTCTTGAGCGTTGCTGCTACTACCCTGTGTGAGGTTCGGTCACCTCGAAATAGTCGCGAATGCAAGCGAGCGGCAGCGCTCATCAAACTCCAGTGCTGAAGCGTTGAGTCTAACAGTTTTGGGGAGGGGAAGCGATGAAAAGTCTTTCAACAAGCAAGTCCATCGTTTGCACAGTGCTATGCGGCGCAGCACTGATTCTGCAAGGTCCGGGCACGGCGCACGCACGTGAACCAGCGAGCTTGCCGAGCTTCCCGGCCGGCAGCTTCATGATGATGGATGGCTTCGGCTTCTGGCGCTTCACCTTCAACGCCGATGGCACGTTCACCGTCAACTTGAACGACATCTTCGACGTCGTGCAGAATGGGCGCTACGCGATCGAGGGCGACCGCGTCACGTTCTCCGACGATTCCGAGGTGTGCCAGGGCAAAGGCGACGGCGAATACGCATGGCGCGTGGATGGCGACGTGCTGGCAATGCGCACGATCGCTGACCGCTGCACCTTGTGGCGCTTCGCCTTGACCAAGGGGCTGACGCCGATCAACGCGCAGACGACGCGCCAGTGGCTGCCTGCCGGCGTGTATACAGCGCAGGTGGCGGGCAAGGAGTCACCATATTACCCACAGTTGGTCGGCAGTTGGGAATGGCGCATCAGCGAGGATGGCTGGTTTGCCCTGGTGTTGAATGGCAATCTGATCCAGCAGGGCTGGCACGTCACCCTGGGCGACAAGGTGCGCTTCGTCGCCACGGCTGAGACGTTTTCGTGCTTCATCCCAGGCTCGCGCGACCTGTTGCAACAACCTGATGCATTCAAGCCAGGGGTGATGAAGAGCGCTGTGTATCGCTGGAAAATCACGCGCGATGGGCTGTCACTTGAGCATTTCAATGACTGGTGCCATGGCCGGCGCTTCCTTTGGGTCAATGCGCTGTGGACGCTTGCACCTGACACACGTCCGTGAAGCACGTCTGGGGTTTTGCGAATCAGAACTGCGCGAGGCGCTTGCGCAATGCTGCCGGCTGAATCGCCCGAACGTCCAGGCGCTGTGCACCGAGAAACGCCAAGAACTGCGCAAACCCGCGCGCCAGCGCCTCCGCAAATGCATCGTCCTTGCCAAGCGCCTTGTCCTCCAGCCACAGGCCAAGGATGACGAAGGTGCTCGTCGTCCGGTCGAGCTTGCTGTCGAAGCGTGCAACGAGTTTGTCGCCCCACAGAATCGGCAGCGTGTAGTAGCCATACTTGCGCAGATGCTCGGGCTTGTAGACTTCCCACACGTAGTCGAAGTCGAATAGAACCTTGGCCCGCCCGCGCGCGCTGACATGATCAAGCGGCGCGAGGAACACGACCTCTTCTTCGGTCGTGGTCTCCAGCGGTTTCCACGCTTTGGGGATGCGGCCGGCGCTCAGATCGCGCAGGATCTTTTCATCGCTGCCGAGCGCGTAGTGCAGGTGCTTCCAGCTCCCGTGGGGACGTTCCGCCTCAACTTGCACTTCAATGATGTCGCCATCGGCCAGCATGGCCTCGCGCATGCGCTTCATCTCGTCTTGAGGCACGCCGCGATGAAATGAATCACTCGCCAGGTTCAACCGCGACAGACCGTTGAAGCTAACATCCTTTTGGATCAAGAAGCGGTCGGCCTCGGCGTCGCTACTCTCGGCGATGAGGTGCGCCGGCGCGACTGCTTCAGTCAACGCATACACGCGCTCGAAGCGCTCGCGATGGTGCGTCATCACCTCGCCGGTGCGCCACAGGTAATACAGCGCCAGCGCGCTGTCTTTGCGGCCACGATAGCTGTTGGTGCGCGTCCGCGTCGCCATGGCGAAGTCGCGGTTGCTGACTGTGCCGCGCTCGCGCAGAATGGCGCGCATCTCAGTGATGGCGCCGGCATGCTCGCGCCCCATGGCATGGATGCGGCCATTGCCATCGCGCTCGTGGCGCATGATCACGCGCCAGTGCGGCAACTCATCCATCGGCCGAGCAGCCAGCCAGCCGCCCCAGTCGAAGAACTTGCGCTGCTGGTAGGTTACGTCTTCCCACAGCGCCGGCGTGTAGTCCAGCACGCAACTGTGCAGTTTGATGTCCTGGCTGCGGGCGATGATCTGCAATGGGTCGAGTTGCAGATATTCCATCGCGCGCATGGCCTGCTCGACGCCCTGGATGCCGCGCCAGCGCCGGCCGGGCCACAGCCCTTGCTTCCCCAGAATGAATCGTCGCGCAGTGATGAGGTCGATCTTGAGCATGTATTTTGCGAGGCGTAATTTGTATCACAGCCCGATGCCAAGCCAGCGTAATGGATAGAGATATGCGCCGAATTGCGCATGGTAGCCGTAGGGCGTGAGGAAGAGGTTGATGATGGAGACGCCGCACAACAGCAGAACGCTGCGCGCCGGCGCCGGAACATCGGGCCAATTGCGGCGAATCCGCATGCGGTTCCAGCCATGCTCAATGAGCAGCAGCGCGCCCAACCCTGCGCCCCACGCTGCACCCCACAGGCTGACCGAGTGCCATAGCCCGCAGATCACCATCGTCAGCATGACATTGCGCAGGGGCCGCCGGCGAAACCCGCCCAGCGGCTGATATACGTAATCGTTCAACCATCGGGTTGTTGTGATGTTCCAGTTGCGCCAGAAATCCCTCATGCGGTTGATGCGGAGCATGGCCAGCGCCGGGGCGAAGTTTTCTGGCAGCGCAATGCCCATCCATCGCGCCGCGCCGATGCCCAGATCCATGTAGGCTGAGAAGCCGATGTAGTATGAGATGGCTGAGGCAATGGCAGCGAAGAGGAGTTGCGATGCGCCCGCGTTCGCGGGGTTCAACAGTGCGCCGGCGGGGTTGACTGTGAGATAGATTGCGGCCACCACGATGCCCTTGAGCAATGCCTGCATGATGCGCAGCGCGCCGGCGCGCAAGTCACACCATTGCCACCGCGCCGCCGGCAACTGTTCATATTGCGCTGCCCATGCCTGATGGCGAATGAGCGGCAGATGCACGAAGGTGGGGAAAAACAAGCACCACGCCGCGAAGGTGAGCGGCGCGGGGAATGGGATCGCTGCGTTGCGCGCGCTGTAATCGACCGTGAAGTGAATCAGGCGCAACAGCGTGAACGCCGCGGTGAGGCCGATGGTGGGCAGCGCGTAATCCGGCGTGAGGCCGGTGAAGCGCAACCAGGGTGTGAAGGTGAGCAGGCCGAAGGCGAAATGCAGCAACACGTAGAACGCGACGAGGCCAGCGATGATGACCTTCGCCGGCGCGCGCTGCTTTACCGCCACGTAGACCAACGCGCAGGTGAGCGCAGTGCCGGCAACCAGCAGCCACGGCCGCTCATAGCCGAGCAGCACGATGGCGAGGCTGATGACGACAAGGCCGGCTCGTCGCCACGCGCGCGGCAACAGCCAATACGCCAGCGCGCCCAATCCGATGGCTATCAGCGCGCGAAACGGCGCCAGCACCTGCAGCGCCGCCGGGGCATACCGCATCAACTGATCGATGGTCATGTCAAACTCGCCCGATTAAACACGAAGAGCGTGAAGCTTTTAGAATGTCGCCATGCAACTGCCTGACTTGCGCGTGCTGGCGCTGGATGCACTGGTGCCGCATGAGCGCACCGACCCGCGCCGCGTCAACCCGCTGATCGAACGCCTCCGGCACGAGGATGTGCTGCGCAACCCGCCCATCGTCGCGCCCTTCGACGGCCGGCGCTTTGTCGTGCTGGATGGCGCAAATCGCACCACCGCATTTCGCGCCCTGGGCATGCCGCACATCCTGGCGCAGGTTGTGCCATACGAGAAAGTGCACCTGCATGTATGGCATCACGCGATCACGCAGTGCAGCATGATCGACGTGCTGGATCAGGTGCGCGGCATTGCCGGCCTGCGCATGAGCGAGTGCGACCTGATGAGCGCGCGCGCTGCGCTGGCAAGGCGCGAAGCGCTGGCATTCATCTCGCTCGATGCCGGCCAGCCGCCGCACGATGCCTCCACGATTGAACAGCCGCCCAGGGCGATTTTGCTGGCCGGCGGCGATACGCTTGTTCAGCGCACCGAATTGCTCAACCAACTGGTCGATGTGTATGAGGGCTGCTCAAAAGTGCAGCGCACCGCCGGCGATTCGCTGGCCGAAGCGCGCACCACCTTCCCTGACGCCAGCGCCGTGGTGGTGTTTCCCAACTATGAGCCGGCGGAGATCATCGACTTGGCGCGCACCGGCGTGCGGCTGCCGGCGGGCATCACGCGGCACGTGCTGCCGCTGCGCGCGCTGCGCGTGAATTACCCGCTCGATGTGCTGCGCGGCGACATGCCCCTGGCGCAGAAACAGGCCCATCTGAGCGAATGGGTGCATGAGCGCGTGCGCGCCCGCAAGGTGCGCGCGTATGCCGAGCCGACAATGATGTTCGATGAGTAGATCATGGTGATTCCATTGTGCGGGCGCAGGGCGGGCGTGACATGACAACACGCTGATAAAGTTTCAATATGCGCGCATCGCGATGTAAAATCGCGCGCGTTGCATCGTGATTGATCATCGCACCTGGAAGGCGTCGCGCCGGCTTTTCATCGCCGTCACGCTCGCATTCATTCCCACCATCGGCATTGCCGCGGGCACTCGCGCGCAAGACAACCCTCCACCTGTTGCGACCGACGCACCCACGCCGGATCCAAGCGTCATGTTGGCAGTCACGGCAACTGTCGACCCCAATGCGTTGCCCGTCATCGCGCCAGAGGCACAGCCGGCCATCGACCCAAACGCATCACCCATCACCAGCACCCAGGCCGAGGGCCAGCCGGCAGAGATACCGACTGCAGAGATCGTGGTTGCGGCCACGCCAGAACCGACAGACACGCCAGAGCCGGCGCTGCGCAGCGATGATCCACTGGTGCATATCGTGCAGGTTGGCGAATCGCTGAACACGCTCGCCGCGCAGACAGGATTTTCGATCAATGATCTGGGTGAGCGCAATGCGCTGACGAATCCATATCTGCTGCTGGCCGGCCAGAAACTGGCAATGCCGGCGGAGCCATCGAACAACATCCAACTGCATCGCGTTGCGCCAGGCGAGACGCTGATCGGCATTGCCGCGCAATACGGTGTGTCGCCATATCTGCTCAAGCAAACCAATCAGTTGCCATGCAGTGGCTGCCTGGTGTATGGGCAGGCATTGCGGGTGCGCGTCCCGCTCGCCGGCAGCGCCTCCCCTCTGCCGGAGCCATTTGAAAGCATCACCGTGTCACCGCGCGTGCCGAGGCAAGGCGAGGTGATCGAGGTGCGCGTGCAATCGCGCGGGGAGTTGCAGGAGATCAGCGGCATGCTGGCGGATCGGCCGCTGCGCTTTGCGAAGATAGACGATGCATATATTGCGCTAAGTGGCGTGGGGGCATTGCAGGATGCCGGCGTATACCCCATCACCATCCGCGCCATCGCATCGAACGGCACAGCCAGTGTGGTGAATGGTCATGTGCAGTTCGGCGCCGGCCGCTATCCGTACGAAAACCTCACCATCGCCGCAAAGCTCGCCCCGCTGCTGGACCCGCAGGTGAATCAGGAAGAACATGACACGCTCGAGCAGATCATGAGCGGATTCTCCGGCACACAATACTGGGAAGGGCCATTCCAGTTGCCGATCAAAGCCAAATTGGTTTCATACTTCGGCGCACGGCGCAATTTCAATCGCGGCACTTTGTTGACCTATCACAGCGGGTTGGATATGTCCACAACCGTCGGCACGCCCGTCAAGGCAGCTGCGCCAGGGCGCGTGGCTGCAGTGCAGCCGCTTGAGGTGCGCGGCAACGTGGTCATCCTCGATCACGGTCGCGGCGTCTATACGGTGTATTGTCACCTCTCAAAATTCAATGTGCAGGTTGGGCAATTTGTGAACACCGGTGATGTGATTGGCTACACCGGCACCACTGGCCGCACCCTCGGCCCGCACTTGCATTGGGAACTAGCTGTTGGTGGCGTCACAGTAGATCCTTTGCCGTGGACGAAAGAGGCGCTGCCGTAGCTGGCAGCGTCAAGATTGTGCGTGCGCGAGTAAAACGCCAGACACCCTTCTTGCGTCTGCCATCATTTCACAGCCATGCGAATGTCTACTTTGTTCGGTTCGACGCTGCGCGATGCGCCGGCGAATGCCGAAGCGATCAGTCACCAGTTGCTCCTGCGCGCCGGCTTCATTCGCCAGCTCGGCCAGGGTTTGTTTTCGTATCTGCCGCTTGCGCGCCGCTCAATGACGAAGATCGAAAACATCTTGCGCGAGGAGATGAACGCCATCGGCGGGCAGGAGATGACGATGCCGGTGGTGCAGCCGGCAGAGGTGTGGAAGGCGACTGGGCGCTGGCAATCGGTCGGTCCCGAGATGGCGCGCTTCAAGGATCGCAAGGAGCGCGACATGGTGTTGGCGATGACGCACGAGGAAGTCGTCACCGATCTGGTGAAGAGCGAGATTCGCTCACAGCGCCAGTTACCGCAACTCGTGTATCACATCCAGACCAAGTTTCGCGACGACCCGCGCCCGCGCGCCGGCCTCATCCGCGTGCGCGAGTTTACGATGAAGGATTCTTACTCGCTGGATGCCGACGAGGCCGGCCTCGATAAGCAGTATGCAGCGCATTTTCAGGCCTACCAACGCATCTTTGCGCGCTGTGGCCTGCCGGTAATCGCCGTGGGCGCAGACGCCGGCATGATGGGCGGCAGCGGCTCGCACGAGTTCATGTATCTCACGCCCGTCGGCGAGGACACGCTGGTGATGTGCGATCAGTGCAGCTACGCAGCCAATGCGCAAATAGCGCGCTTCGCTAAACCCGCCAACCCGCCAGAAGCGCTGAACCCGATGGAGAAGGTGGCGACGCCGGAGACCAAGACGATTGAGTCGCTGGCGAATTTTTTGAGCGTGCCGAAAAGCAAGACGGCGAAGGCCGTATTTCTCATCGCGTCGCATGAGGATGCAGAGGGCGGACATGAGCGCTTCGTCTTCGCCGTCATTCGCGGCGATATGGATGTGAACGAAACCAAGCTGGCGAACGCGATCGGCGCGGTGGATTTGCGGCCGGCGACTGAGGAAGAGATTCGCAACATCGGCGCGACACCCGGTTACGCATCCCCCATCGGCATTCAACGGGCGGCCAACGTGATTGTCATCGTGGATGACGCGGTGATGTCGTCGCCGAATCTCGTTGCCGGCGCGAACGACGCCGGCCACCATCTGCTGCACACCAACTGCCCGCGCGATTACACGGCGGACGTTGTGGCCGACATCGCAGTTGCGCGCGCCGGCGATGCATGCGTCAACTGTGGCCAGCCGCTGCACACGCAGCGCGGCGTGGAAGTTGGCCACATCTTCAAGCTCGGCACGCGCTACACCGCGGCGCTGGATGCGACGTATCTGGCGGCCGACGGCGCGAGGAAGCCGGTGGTGATGGGGTCGTATGGCATCGGCGTGGGGCGATTGCTGGCGTGCATCGCTGAGGCGCATCACGACGACAAGGGTCTGATGTGGCCGGCAAGCGTCGCGCCATTTCAGGTGCATCTGGTGGCGCTGGGCGGCAAGGATGCCGGTGTTCAGGCGCAGGCTGATGCGCTGTATGACACGCTGGCGCAGGCCGGCGTCGAGGTGCTGTATGACGATCGCGCCGAATCACCGGGGGTGAAATTTGCAGATGCCGACTTGATCGGGCTGCCAGTGCGAATCACGGTGGCGGCGAAGGCGCTGGCCGCCGGCGGTGTGGAGCTGAAGCGCCGCGATAGCGATGCGAAGGAGATCGTGCCGGTGGATGCAGTGCCGAACTGTTTGCGCTTCTGAAGTCATTCACCCAGATGGCCATAGGCGGCGCATGGGCAAAACGTCTGATAGCCGCCGGCCAGAAACATGGTAACTTACCGGTTTGAAATGGCTCTGGCAGGTTGACATGACGAAGATAACAAGACGTTCCCTTTTGAAAATCAGCGGCAACGCGCTCCTCGCCGCGCCGCTTTTCCACGTTGCAACTCCAGCGCACGCGCTGCGGCAGCGCAGCGAGACGAAGCCGGCGCCGCATACGCTCGCCCGCGCCATCGCTGGCAACTGGATTGTGCGTGAGAAACCGTCGATCAAGGCGAAGGTGGTGCGCAAGCTGGCGCGCAACGAGGTGGTTGATTTGCTCGGCCAGGTTGAGAGCGACGAGAGCCCGGCCGCCTACAACAAGATCTGGTATCAACTGGCGGATGGCTGGTCGCACAGCGGACAATTGCAGCCGTGTGAGAACATGTTGAACGAGCCGATTGCAAGCGTCGCACAAGATCAGGTGCTGTGGGGCGAACTGACGGTGCCATTCTCGGTGGCGCGCGTGGCGCCGGATGAAAAGGCGCGCGCGCCATGGACGCATTACTTTGGCACGACACACCAGGTGTTGGAAGTGGTAACCGGCGCAGATGGCAAGCCGTGGTATCGCATCAGCGATGGCATTTTGAAGAGCCTGCACGTGCCGGCGGAGCACATCCGCATCATCCAGCCCGATGAATTCACGCCGATCATGCCGGAAGTGCCGCTGGAGAACAAGCGGGTCGAGGTTGATCTGAAAACCCAAACCACGCGCGTCTTCGCCGGCGATGAGGTGGTGCTGACCGCGCGTTGCTCCACCGGCTCTGCCTTCAAACAGGCCGACGGCACTGTCAGAAGCTTCGGCACCACACCCGGCACGCATCGCGTCTACATGAAGACGCCATCGCAGCGCATGTACGACGGTGTGGGCGAGGGCGAGGCGCGCAGCTACGACTTGCCCGGCATCGCCTGGATCTCATATTTCACCAGCAGCGGCATTGCATTCCACAGCACCTACTGGCACAACGACTACGGCAAGCCGCGCAGCCATGGCTGTGTGAACCTGACGTCTGAAGACGCACAATTCATCTATCGCTTCACCATGCCGGTCACGCCATACGATCAGCGCTGGACGCGCATCGCCAAGCGCGATGAAGGCACGCTGATCAAGGTGTATTGATTGCTGCTCACTTGGGGGCAGTGATGAGGCGAAAGGGGGCAGCGGCGATGCGATCATGGCGCGCGATGGTGATGGCGACAGTGTTTGCTCTGCTGATGGCGGCGTGCAGCGGCAGTGATGCGCCGGCCATCACAGCCGGCGCGGGCTCCTTCGCGCCGGCGATCGATCGTCCCACCTTGATCTACTTCTACGCGGCGCAGTGCGAGCTTTGCCCGCAGATGCAGCCGGTAGTCGATCAGATGCGCGCGCAATACGGCGAGCGTGTGCAGTTCACGTATCTGGATGCGGCGAGCGCCGGCGACATCATGGCGCAATACGATCAGACCGGCTACCCCAGCTATGTCTTGATCCGAAAGGATGGCAGCGTGGCGTGGGCCTTCCTCGGCGCGCGCACAGCGCAGGAATTCTCAGCCCAGATCGAGAAAGTGCTGGCAGGGCGCTGATTGCGCGGCGCATCATCCATCCTGTTTCACTGTTGTCACAGCCGCCGGCGCAGCGAATCGCACACAGACGCGATGCCGTCGCCCATCGTCCTTCAGTGGGATGCGGCCATCGGTCAGCGCCACGCCATCCAGCGTCACCTCGCCGGCCTCGCCTTCGCGCCGCGTTACCTCAATCTCGTAGTTCGTTTTACCGTGGCGATACGTGACTGTGAATCCTGGCCATGCGCTTGGAATGCGCGGCTCGATGCACAATGCATCATCTTGCCGGCGCACCCCCAGTATCGCCTCCAATCCCAATCGATAGAACCATGAGGCGGAGCCGGTGTACCACGTCCACCCGCCGCGCCCCACGTGCGGCGACACGCCGTACACATCTGCCGCAATCACGTAGGGTTCAACTTTGTAGATGCCGGCGGCGTGGGCAGTGTGGCTGTGGCGGATGGGGTTAAGCAGCCGGAACATGGCCTCGGCCTGATCGCCATCGCCCAACTGCGCCAAGGCCCATGCTGACCAGATGGCTGCATGGGTGTACTGGCCGCCATTCTCGCGGATGCCTGGCACATAGCCCTTGATGTAGCCTGGATCGTGCGCCGTCTTGTCGAAGGGCGGCGTGAATAGCAGCGCCAGTTTCGCATCTGGCTTGACCAGCTGCTCCATCACCGCACGCATCGCCAATTGCGCGCGCGCCGGATCGCCGGCGCCTGAAATCACGGCCCACGATTGCGCGATCGAATCGATCTTGCACTCGTCACTGGTTGTCGAACCGAGCGGCGTGCCATCGTCGTAATACGCCCGCCGATACCAGCGGCCATCCCAGGCATGGCGCTCCAAAGCTGCTGCCAGCGCGCCGGCCTGCGCGCGGAATGCCTCTGCCTCTTCGTCGTGGTCAGTCTGCGCGCATACCTCGGCAAACCGGGTCAGTGTGGCATGCAAGAACCACCCCAGCCACACGCTCTCGCCACGCCCCTCGATGCCGACGCGGTTCATGCCATCGTTCCAGTCGCCACTGCCCATCAGCGGCAGGCCATGCGCGCCGGCGGTGCTGCCTTTGTGAATGGCGCGCAAACAGTGTTCGAACAGCGTGAATGTCTCCTCGGTCTCTGGATATACGCTGTAGCGCTCTTCCTCGCCCTCACGCAGCGGCTGCGCTCGCAGGAATGGCGCGCGCGCATCCAGAATGCCCAGATCGCCAGTGCCGGCGATATAGTGCGCTGTGACGAATGGCAGCCACAACAGATCGTCTGAACAGCGTGTGCGCACGCCGCGCCCCGATGGCGGATGCCACCAATGCTGCACGTCTCCGGCCTCGAATTGATGACTCGCTGCGCGCAGAATGTGCTCCCGCGCCAACTGTGGCGCAGCGTGCATCAGCGCCATCACATCCTGCAATTGATCGCGGAAACCGAATGCGCCGCTGGACTGATACAGCGCCGTGCGACCCCAGATGCGGCTGGAAAGTGATTGATACAGCAGCCAGCGATTCAGCATCAGGTCCATCGCCGGCTCAGGCGTCTTCACCTGCACGCAGTCCAACAACTCATCCCAGTGCCGGCGCGCAGCCTGCAAGGCATCATCGACCTGTGCGGCAACCTTGTATTGCCGCGCCAGTGCCAGCGCCTCGTCGCGGCTTGCGCCCTGTCCCAGCACAAAATGCGCTTCCTCGACCTGGCCAGGCGCAAGGTCAAAATGCACTTGCAGGACAGCGCAGGGGTCCAACCCCGGCTCGATACGGTTGCCTAACCCCACGCGACCCAGCGCCTCAGGCCGGCTCAGGCTGCCGGCGCGGCCCAGAAATTCGGCGCGGTCGGCGGTCAGCCCATGCAGTGATTTGCTGGCGATAGCGAATGCCACCCGCGCGCCAAACTCGGCGTTATAGGGATTGCGTGCCAGCAGCGCTTGTGTCTCGCTGTCATACTCCGGCAGCACGAACATTTGCATGGCTTCGCGCGTGGTGCCAAGCACCCACTCGGCGTAATACGTCGCCGTGATGCGACGCTGGTGGGCAGAAGCATTTTCCAGCTGCAGCCGAACCACCTTTACCGGCGCATCCGGCGCAACAAACACGGTGGTGTTCTGGCGCAAGAGGTGGCTGTGATGGACAAAGGTTGTGTAACCTGCGCCGTGCCGAACGAGATATGGCGCACTTGCCGGACAAGGCGCTGGCATTGGCGACCAGATTTCCACCGTCTCCTCGTCGCGCAGATACAGCGCCTCGCCGGCGGGGTTGCTCACCGGATCATTCGACCAGGGCGTCAGACGGTTTTCGCTGCTGTTTCCGGCCCACGTGTAGCCGGCGCCTGTCTCAGAGACGATGCAGCCGAACTCTGGATTGGCGATGACGTTCACCCAGGGTGCGGGCGTGGGCCGGCCTGGCCGCAGATACATGACGTATTCATGACCATCAGCGCTGAAGCCGCCCGTGCCATTGTCAAATTGCAGATTGGCTGGTCGCGCAACGGGCGGCAGCGCTTCCGCAACCTTGTCGTCTCGATGGAACGTGGCGGTGGGTGAGAGCGCCGGCAGCGTCGCCGGCTGCGACCACAGCGCCTCCAACTGGCGCGTCAGCGGCTCGCGCGATGCATCCACAATCGCGCGGGCTGTCGTCTCCAGCAACACGCGATCCGTCTCACCCATCTGGTCGGCGCTCAACACGAAGATGCCGCCGCGCCGGTTAATCCAGGTGTCGCTGTTCATGCGTGCCAGCAGGCGATGCAGCGCGCCGCCCAGCTCTTGCGTGTAGGTGGAACCCTGCTGGTTCAGGATGACCAAATCGATCTTCAACTGTCGCTCGCGCCAGTACGCGTGCGCCTTCAACACGTCCTGCGCCAGCGACAAATCCTCGGCATCACGCATGCGCAGCAGCAGGATCGGGTAATCGCCGGAGATGCCGAAAGCCCACAATCCACTCTGACCCTTCTCATTGGCAGCCAGCGTTTCGTCGGCGGCACGCAAGCCGCGCGTGGGATACAACAGGGCCGAGAGCAGTTGTTCGGCCTGTGTCAGTTCGTCGGATCCCAACCCCAACCTCATCAGGTCGCTGTGCGCGCGCGCTTGCGCCTGATTGAATGCAAGGTCGATCATGTGCCATGTGCTGTAACGCTCCGCAAGGCGCAACGCTTTCTGGCGCGTGGGCGCAACCAGCATGAGGAAGGCCACCTCCGTCGATTGGTGCGGCTGCAAAGTGACTCGCAGCGTCATGGAAGCGATCGGGTCGAGCGGGGTTTCCATATTGCCCGCCTTGCCATTGGGCGGGGCGCTGCCATCTGATGCATGCCAGCCCACCGCCAGTGCCTGCGGCGAACGCAGGCTGCCGTTGCGGCCAATGAAGCCGGCGCGATTGGTTTCATGCTGCAACACTTCGCTCGCTCCCGATTGTGTCACCGCCACATGCGCCATATGCACGGCGCTGGCTGCCTCGTGCTGCGAGCGCGGTCGCCGGCGGAACAGCAGCGCATTCTGTGCGGCCACATGCTCGCACTCCACAAACAGTTTGCCGAAGGCGGGGTGGCGCAACATGTCGGCATGTGGCGCGAGCGCTATTTCAGCGTAGCTGGCCAGCCGCAGAGTGCGCGGCGCATCGCTGTGATTGGTCAGCAGCACGCGTCGAATTTCCACATCGTCATCCGGCGCCACCACCACCTGCATGGTGATGGCGAGGTCTTTGTCGCGGCCGTGAAATTCGGCCATGTGCGGGGCAAATTCGACATGGCCGGCCTGCATGGGCGCAGCCGCCGGCTGATGCGTTGCCGACCAGATTTGGCCTGGCGCGCCATCCTCCGACATCTCTTGCACGAACACCGCTATGCCGGCCGGCTCCAGCGTGGGGTCGGGTTGCCAGTAGGTCAGATCGAGCTCGTTCCACTGGCACACCCCGCTGCCGGCGCTGGTGACGATGGACGTCATGCGGCCGTTCGAGAGCAGGTGGATGCGCGGCGCAGGCGAGATCACTGGCACGCGCCAGGGTGACGCATTGATGATTGGCCGGTTGATCGGCGCTGGCGGCAGAATGTCGTCCACCTGCGGCGGCTCCAGCGGCGCGTCGTAAGGGATGCGCTCCTGCAGCAGCAACTCCACGCTTTGTACGTGCGGGTCGGCGTGACAGCGGTTCACCATCGGCTCGCCGAGCAGACGATTCGCCAGCGCCACCAGGATCATGCCCTGATGGTGCGCCATGTATTCCTGCACCACCGCGTGCGTCTGACCCAATGGCATGCGCGCCGGCGTGTAGTCCACTGCCTCATACAAGCCATATGTGCCCAGCATGCCCATTGAAATGAGCCGGCGCACATTCTCTGCCACTGCATGCGGCGCAAATGGCAGCGCCAGCAGGCTGGCGTACGGTGCGATGACCAGATCATCATCCAGGTCGCGCTTGAATCCCAACCCCGGCACGCCAAATGCGCGGTACTGGTAATTCAGGGCAGCATCGAAGGCGTAGTAACCTGATTCCGAAATGCCCCATGGCACATCGCGCCCACGCGCATAATCGATCTGTCGTTGCACAGCGGCCTGGCAACTGTCGTGCAGCAATGTGCCTTCCTGGCTGCGCAGCATCAGCGCCGGCATGAGATATTCGAACATCGTGGCGCTCCACGAGAGCAGGCAGCGCGCGCCCTCCACCTCGGTGAAGGGGCGACCCAGATGTCGCCAGTGGCTGGGTGGCACGTCATTCTTGGCGATGGCGACCAGGCCGGCGATGCGCGCTTCGGAAGCCAGCAGGTCGTAGTAGGTCGCATCCAGCCGCGCATTTTCGACGTTGTAGCCGATGTGAAAGAGCTGCCGCTCGCGATCAAAGAGGAAGCTGAAATCCATCTGCTCCACATAGCGTTCGGCGCGGGCAGCCAGCTTATCGATGTCGTCGAGCAGACTGCGCGCGGCAGTGCCGGCTGCCTGCAGTTGCGCGGCGCGCGCCTCAGCCGCGTCACCGGCGATCAGCGCCGTTTGCGCCTGCTCACACAAATCGGCCAGGCCGGCATAGGTCAGGCCATAGGCGCTGGTGTGCTGCCACACTTCCGCCGGCAGATATTTTTCGAGATCGCGCCGCGCATTTTCCAGGTGGGCGCGGGCGCGATCGACCGATAGCCGCAACCGCTGCAATGTGCGCTGCTCGGCGACCTGCACGCCGGCCTCCACCAGTGCCAGCAACCGCCGGTAGAACGCCGGCCAGTCTTCATGGATGGTCGTGTGATAGAGCTGCAACCACATGGCCGGATCGTTTTTGTTTGCGCGCACGTGGCTGCGCACGCGCTCGAAGTCTTCGCGCAGTTCCAGCACTTGCTGTTCCAGGCCGGCGTCGAGGAACTCTTCCACCGCATCGGACAGCATATCCAGCGTGTCGAGCCAGCCCTCCCACATCTGCCGGCGCAGCACATGCGCGTTGCGCAACTCTCGCAACCCCTGCCGCACGACAATCAGGCAGGCAGCCATATTTCCGCTGTCCACTGTGGAAACATAGCGCGGCGCCAGGGGTTGCAAGCTGCGTGTGTCATACCAGTTCAGCCAGTGGCCGCGGTGCATCTCCAACTGATCCAGGTTGTCGAAGCCAAGCCGCACGCGCGTCAGGAATTCCGGCACACTGATATAGCCGAAATCGCACGCCGACAGCGCCGACAGAAACATCAGCCCGATGTTGGTGGGCGAGGTGTGAGAAGTTACCAATCCCTGCGGCGATTCCTGAAAGTGATCTGGGGGCAGCCAGTGGTCCTCTGGCCCAACATACTGCTCAAAGAACAGCCATGTTCGGCGCGCAAGTTTGCGCAGCAATTGGCGATCCGCTGGCGACAATGTCTGGCGCTGCTGTGCGCGCGGCCGGCTGATTGCGTATGCGATCTCCGGCGAGAACATCCACACCAGCAGGAAGGGCAGCGCCACCACCAGTGCGTGCAGGTTGAAAATGATGATGAGCAAACCCAGCGCAAGCGTGGCTGCCAGCGCTTCCGCCATGCGTCGTCGCGCCACCCGCCGGCTGACCTCATGCCCGCCCTCGCGCGCAGCCTGCGCTGCCGTCACCCATTCCAGCATGTTGCGGCGCGTCACGAACAGGCGCACCAGCGTAACTGCGATGCCGCTCAAGCTGAGCAGGGTTTCGTAGGGCAAAAAGGCCAGTTCCAGTAGCCAGCGCAACACGGCATCGCGCAGCGAACGCATGACTCCCCGCGTGCTGGACCGGCCAGGTTGCCGGCGCTGTGAGATGGCGGTATGCAACGCAGAGGTGAATGCGCTGGTCAGCACCGGCACCGCCGGCGTCAACACTGCAAACAACGTCCATACCCAGGCCGGCCCGGGCAACCCCAGCCACGCCGCCACCAGCAGCGCCAACAGTGAAGGCGCAAGCAGGCTACGCCGCAGATTGTCGAGGATCTTCCAGCGATCGATGAGCGAGAGCGGGTTGGGGATGTGGCCGGGGCCGGCGTATGGCACACGCGGGAAGAGCCATGGCAACAGTTGCCAGTCGCCGCGAATCCAGCGGTGCGAACGACGCACGTAGACCAGATAGTGCGGCGGGTATTCTTCGAACAAAATGATGTCGGTCACCAGGCCGGCACGGCCATGGATGCCTTCGAACAGGTCGTGGCTGAGCAGCGCGTTCTCCGGCACGCGCCTGTCCAGGCTGCGCTCGAAGGCGTCCACGTCGTAGATGCCCTTGCCGATGTAGATGCCTGCGCCGAACAGATCCTGATACACGTTCGACACAGCGCGGGTATACAAATCGAGGCCGACATCGCCTACAAAGATGCGCGTGAAGATGGAGCGCAGCGCGCTGGCCGGCGTGATCTCGGTGCGCGGCTGGAGCAGTGTGTAGCCCGCAATCACCCGCCCGCGCTGATTGAAGACCGCGCGGTTCATCGGATGCGCCAGCGTGCCGATCAGGCGATGCGCCTCGTGCGGCGGCAGAATGGTGTCTGCATCCAGCGTGATGACGAAGCGCACAGCCTGCAATGCGGACACATCCACTTCATTCAGCAGGAAGGATGTGTTGGTTGCGCCACGCACAAGACGGTTGAGTTCGTGCAATTTGCCGCGTTTGCGCTCCCAGCCCATCCAGTGCGCGCCGCCGGCATTCCAGCGTCGCTCGCGATGCAACAGCCAGAAGCGCGGGTTGCCGGCTTCGGCGTGGCGCTGGTTGAGCGTGCGAATGCCGGCGGCCGCCTGTTGCAACAGGGCATCGTCGCCGGGCATATGCTGTTGCGGCGCATCCAGAAAATCGGTCAGCAAGGCAAACGACAGGTTCCGGCCGGCGTTGCGCAGGTAGTGCAATTCGATCTGCCGCAACAGCGAACGCACCTCGCTGGCGCTGCTCAACAGGGCAGGGATGACAACCAGAGTCGCATATTCATCGGGGATGTCGCGCGCGAAGTCCATCTTGGGCAGCACGCGCGGCGGCATGAACAGCGTGACGGCCCAATTCACCAGGCCAACGGCGATGGTCACCGCCGGCGCCAGGACCAGCAGCACAATCAGCGCCAGTTGCAGCGCCGTCGCGCCCCAAGCATCTGCAAAGCGCGCGGCGCCGATCAGCATGAGCAGGCTGAGCAGCAGGATGCTGCCGAGATAGAGCAGCGTGGGGTTGTGCATGGCCCAGCGGCGCGCGCGCAGCAACCAGCCGGCGCGATAACCGATCTTTGCCTCCAGTGCTGGCCGGCCATCGTCGATCAAGTAAAAACCGATGTGTGTATGGCGCGCTGAGTGGCCTGCTTCAGCGGCTTCGCCTGCAAGCGCCACGACCGCCTCTGCCACCTGCGGTTCACCCCTGCCGCTGGCGCGCGACAATCCTTCCACCACCTTGCGATAGCGGTCGCGCGTCTCCTTGTCCATGTCGGCATACGCGCCGGCGGGGTCCTTGCGCAGCGCGTGTTCGACGCGACTGACGGCCTCAAAGAAGGCGCGCCAATCATGCGCGGCAAGCGTGCGCAGAGTCAGCACTGCGTTCGCCACGATGTCGTCGTGGCGCAGATCAGCCGGCGATGGCATCTCTGGCCAGCTTTGCACGCAGGGTTGCTCGTTGATGCGGCACACAGTCTGCGCCAGGGCTTGCAGGCTGCACAGGCGCAACATGACCGGCAGCGCCCACAGCTCAGCCATCGTCAGCGGCTGTGGTGATGCGTCAGCGCGCACGCGTTCGCTGATGCGCTGCATAGCGTCGGCGTCGAGATAGATGTTTTCAGCAGTCAACAGGTCTCGTGCCAGGGCGTAGATGCGCGGATAGCCGGCCAGCGAACCCTCTTGCAGCAGCGGCAGCCGGCGGTAGAAGCCTTGCGGCATATCTTCACGAATCTGGCGCAGCGCCTGCTGCACGACGTAGTAGTTGTCGAGCAGCCATTGCGCAGCTGCCGGCCGCGCCTCGCTGGCGGAAGCCTCGTTGAAGCGCAGAACGGCCGCGCGCAGAATGGCATCTTGTTCAAGGACGGCTTGTGCAATGGGCGCGCGCTCAAGCGCCGGGGAGTGCGTATGCTGCCGGCTCATCCCTGTGGTTGCATGTCCTGCACGATCAAAAGGTTGATGTTGCCGTGTGCGATGAAGCTTGCGACCAGACTGCCGTAGGGCCACGACATGTGCGAGGTGTGACCGTGCGCGCTAAGCACCACGAGATCGATATGCTCATCCTGCGAGACTTGATGCAGTGCCGGCGCAAGCGGGGCATCCAGAATGACACGCGTGTCGACCGGCAGGGTGAAGCGGCCCTTCAAGCCGGCGAGGTAGCGCTCGGCCTCCAGCCGATTCAGCTCCGTGATCGTATCGGAAAGCTTTTTCTCGCGAGCGGTCAGCGGAGTGCGGCGCGGCATGTGCAGCCGCTCGACCACATGCACGAGCAGCACCTGAGAATGCTGCTTTTGTGAAAGCGTGATCGCCGCCGGCAATGCGCATTCTGCGCGCTGTGATGCATCCAGCGGCAGCAAGATGCGGTGAAAATTGACGCTGGCTGGTTCGGCGGGTGACTGCACCGCCGGCCGCACGATCAACAGCGAGGTGGGTGCGAGATTGACGATCTTTTGTGCCACACTGCCGAGATTCCACAGGCTGGTGTTCGTGCGGCCATGCGCGCCCAGCACCACCAGGTCGATCTGACGTTCGCGAATGATGTCGTGAATGCGGTCAGCCGGCTCGCCTTCGATGATTTGCCAGGTCGCCTCGACGCCGCCAGCGTGCAGGTGATTCACACATTCCTGCATGTAGGTGTCGGCCTCGGCGCGGTGGATCTGCCATTCGATCGGGTCGGCCAGCGCCGGCATCAATGCGTGCGCCCGCTCCATGACATGCAGCACCGTGACACGCGCATCGAACGCCTGTGCCATCGCCGCAGCATGCGCAAGCGCAGTTTCTGCGCAGGTGGAGCGATCCACTGGCGCCAGAATTTCCTTGAACATGAGCCTCCTCCCTGTGCGGGCGCATGATTGAGCAGATGCGCGCCCGCTTCACCGTGGATGGTTGTCACTGGCAGGTTGCAGGGCGTGGCGCTTTGGAGAGATGCTGTGCGAAACGGAGCAATGCCAGTGAAGCCGTGCTTCAAGAATGGCAATTCGATGCGCATTGTGCATCGTGCGGTCAACGTTGAAGCATTGGCATGACTGATTTGTTTGCGAATCCATATTTTAGCATTCGCAGAGTTGCAGGCGACGAACGGAATGAAGATTGGGTATAGTCGCTCATTCGATTTCGATGCAACTGAGCAATGGCGATGCCAATCCCCAACTTTCAATCTCTCATCCCCCAGCAAGCGGCTGAATGGCTGCCGGCGCGCGTGGTGCTGATGTGCGAGCCGAATATCGAGACATTGTTCGCCATCCTGCAGACCGATTCGGCCAACTTCCTCGCGCCGTTCTCGCTGGCGCGCGCGCGCGAGGAGCATCGCCGTTACCGCGCCACGTTGGAGGCGAGCGGTGTGATGGTGATCGACGTGCGCGAGGCGCTGATAGCTGCGCCGCCGGCAAGCTTGCAGCGTTGGGCGCGCCAGGCGATCCAGCTTGAGTTTGATGAGGCGCTTTCATCCGCTGAGATGGACGAATTGCAGGTGAATTTGCAGGCCTCGATTGAGGCGCTCGACCCAAAGAGCCTGGCCGATGTGATCTTGCTGCGGCCGGCTTTACAGGTGCGCCACAATGACGATCCGGTTGATCGCTCGGTGAAATATCGCACCCGCTACGAAGTCACGCCGGCGAACAACGCCTACTTTACGCGCGACCCGCTTATCACCACGCGCGCTGGCTGCACGATCACACGGTTGCGCGTGCCGGTGCGTGGCGTGGAAAACGACATCGCCGAATGCGTGTTGCAATCGCTCGGCATCACGCCGCTGCATCGCGTGCAGGCGCCCGGCACGCTGGAAGGCGGCGATTTCATTCCGTGCGGCGACTTCGTGTTGCAAGGGCAGGGGTTGCTGACCAATGCAGAGGGCGTGCGGCAGTGCCTTGAGCATCGCGTCTATGGTCGCGTGGAGGTGGCAGTGGTGCGCGACCCGCGCATGAACATGGATGAGATGCATCTCGACACCTACTTCACCATGTTGGACAAGGATCTGGCGGCATGTGTGGACACGCGCTTGAGCGGCGAGGAGGAGCCGGAAGTGGACGTGCATCTGCCTGAAGGGGATGATATGAATTACACATACAGGCTGGCCCACACGTTACCCTTCTCGGCATACCTGAGGGAAAAGGGCATTCGTGTGATCCCTTTCAGCAAGAACGAGCAGGACAACTTTGCGGCGAATGGCCTGCTGATTGCGCCGCGCAAACTGATCGGTGTGACGCGCGCCGGCGCTTCCTTTGAGCGGCGGCTAAGAGACGCCGGCGTCGACACGACTTTCATCCCTTTCGACGCGCTCACGGGTGGCTACGGCGGACCGCACTGCTCATCGCAGGTGCTGGTGCGCGGATGAGTGACTGGCATGCCTGTTTGTGGCGCTTTGCCCACGCCAAAGATCGTAGGTCGATCATGTGGCTCTGCCGGCGCAAAATGTCGTATCGTATTGCCTGCAATTGCTGAAGCGAGCAACGAACTGGCTCTTCCTTGCTACGCTGATTTAGGGCCGCGATCTTCTTCGGCGGAGGGTTGAAGCGGGCGGCCATTGACGGCATGCGATGCATGGATTATTTGTGTCGCATGTCTTTTTATTTTCAGGCAAACTACAGGCCCGATGACTCCAGCTTCATTCACTACATTCAACCTGCCGGCGACGATGGTCTTTGGCGCGGGGTGCAGCCGCAGTTTGCCAGCGCATGTGCAGCGCCTTGGCGGCGCGCACGCGCTGATCGTCAGTGATGCCTTCTTTGCCGGCAATGGCCTTGCCGCTGAATTCTCTGCCTTGCTTGCACAGCACAACATCGCCAGCAGCATGTTCAGTGGCGTGCAGCCCGATCCGACAGACGTCGATGTGGCCGCCGGCGTGGCGCTATTGCATGAATGCAACGCCGATGTGGTGGTGGCGCTGGGCGGCGGCAGCGCCATCGATGCTGCAAAGGCCATCGCCATGCTGGCGCGCAACGCTGGCCCATTGCGGCAATACATGGGCTACCATCAGGTGCCCAGCGCCGGCGTGCCGTTGATCGCCATCCCCACCACCGCCGGCACCGGCAGCGAGGCCACCTGCGTCGCCGTCATCACCGACACCGCGCGCGAGGAAAAGATGATGTTGCTCAGCCAGCATCTGATGGCAAACACCGCGCTGGTTGATTTTGAGTTGAGCATGACGATGCCACAGGCGTTGACCGCGCACGTCGGAGTAGACACGCTGACGCATGGCATCGAAGCATATGTGTCTCGCAAGGCCGGCCTGATGACAGATCCGATCGCGCTGTCGTGCATTGCGCTTGCGGCGGGCAGCCTGCTCACCGCGTGGCGCGAGCCGGGCAACCGCGCCGCACGCGAGGCGATGGCGATGGCTGCGTGCCAGGGTGGCATGGCGTTCAGCAACAGCAGCGTGTGCCTGGTGCATGGCATGAGCCGGCCGCTCGGCGCGCTGTATCACCTGCCGCACGGGCTGTCGAATGCTGTGTTGCTGCCGGCGGTGACGCGGTTTTCATTGGCTGGCGCGCCGGCGCGCTATGCGACGATTGCGCGAATCATGGGGCTGGCCGGCAGCAATGAAGACGATGCAACTGCGGGCCGCAAACTGGCCGATGGGTTGGAGGCGCTGAATGAGGCGCTGGTGATTCCGCCGCTGCGCGAGTGCGTGAAGGTGGGGCGCGCGAAGTTCGAACGCAGCCTGGAGAAGATGGCCGGCGATGCGCTTGCCAGCGGCAGCCCGCAGAATAACCCGGTGATGCCCAGCGCTGAGCAGATCATGGCGTTATACAGGGATGCGTGGTGACACGGCTTTTTCATTGTGGGCTACACTGGGATGTGACGGGCGCCCATGATGGACTCGTCAAAGGAGCAAGCCATGTTCAAACGCATTTTGGTGCCGCTGGATGGCTCGCAGTTTTCCGAAGGCGCGCTGGAGCAGGCACAGATGCTTGCGGAGTGCGGCGACGGACAGATCGTGTTGCTGCGGGTGGCGGTTCACCCGTCCAACTATGTGTATGTGGTCGACGCGGCTGCGCTGGCCGACCTGTATGACAGCGACCGCGCTCATTGCGAGGATTATCTGAAGGCGGTGGCCGCGCGCATCAGCGCGCAATCGAAAGTGTCGGTGACGACAGCCGTGCTGGAGGGGATTGTGGCCGATGCGGTGCTGGACTATGCCGAGGATACAAACGCCGATTTGATCGTGATGAGCACACATGGCCGCAGCGGTATGGAGCGCTGGCTGCTGGGCAGCGTAGCCGAGAAGGTGGTGCGCGGCGCAAAGATGCCGGTGCTGCTGGTGCGGCCAAAGATGCCGGAGAAGCCGGCGGAAAAGAGCTGAGCGATCACGGTTGGCGGATGGATCTTGTCCCGTGCGCGGGCAACGCAGCTCATAGCCTGCTTGTCTACCTTTCCCGCAGGGCGCGCTGGATGTCGCGGTCGGCGTCGCGCTTGGCTATGTCGTGGCGCTTGTCGTAGGTCTTTTTGCCCTTCGCCAGCGCCACCTCCACCTTGGCGCGCCCCCGCTTCAAGTAGGCCTTTGTGGCGATGACGGTGTAGCCGCGCTGCTCGGTGCCGCGTTGCAATTCGTGGATCTCTTTTTTGTTGAGCAGCAACTTGCGGTCGCGGCGCTCGTTGCTCTTGGCGTCGGCGCGGGCAAAGCCGGTGCTTAGCTCGTAGGCGGGGATGTAGGCATTGACCAGCCACGCCTCGCCGGCGCGCACCTGCACAAACGCGTCACGCAGATCCATCTTGCCGGCGCGGATGCTCTTGATCTCGCCGCCATTCAGCACCACGCCGGCCTCGAAGCGCTCCTCAAGCGCATAGTCGAATGTCGCGCGGCGGTTGCTTGCGACGATCTTGATGTCGGCGCTGTCTTTCACATGCGTAGCCATCGAATTCGCTTTGCCCTTTTCTCAACGCATAGTTGCAAGGGCGCAGAGAATGGGTCAGTCCTTTCAGTGCGCCTTTGCGTTAAAACCATCATCGTATTCGCTCGAAGAGGGTGACGCCTCCATTCTGGTAGGCCACCCGTAACGTGCCATTCTCCACCAACGCATCGAACTTCGGCAGATACAGATTTGTGTAATACGCCTTCTCCAGCGGCCCCAGCACCACGTAGGATACGTCGTAACGCTCCAGGAGCTTGCGCGCATAATCGGCGTCGGCGGTTTCGTAAAAGGCGGTGATGTCGGCGTCGCGATCATAAATGGCGCGCTCGTCAAGTGCGCCACGCTGCTGGCGCATGTGCCATTGCCAGCCCAGCACCGCCGGCAGGCCGGTATAGATGGAGTAGCGATTGCTCCACGTGTATTGTTGGCCGCTGGTGTTGCCCTCCATGATCGTCGGCGAACCCTTCACGTTGTCCTGCATCCACCTGATGGCGTCGTAATCGTCTTTCAGCGGGAAGCTGACGCCGTCGCGGCCAGTGCAGCGCGCGCCTTCGCACACGGCCTGTTGCATGTAGGCCATGCCGTCCAGCCCGCGCGGCGCACCGGCGACGAAGCGGTCATTCACTTTCGCTGGCACTGCAAAGACCGGATACAACGCGGCGAGAAAGAATGCAATTGCCAGCGCGGTGATGAATGCTGCGCGAAAAACATTCTGTGCGCGATGTTCTGCTGCTCGTGCTGCAGCGTGGCGCTCGCCGATGATCTCGAAAACCCACACCAGCGCGACCGCGCCGGCGATGCCGAGCAGCAGCCAGGCCTGGATATAGAACTTGAACAGCGTGTTCATGCGCTCGATGTCGCCGCGCAGCACAAACAATTCGACAAACAGCGTGAGCGCCCATGCGCCGGCGGTCATCAGCCACAGCATGCGCGTCTGCGGCGTGGCACGCGGCGCAAAGACCGCTGACAGCGCCAGCAGCGCCATCGGCGCGGCAATGAGCGCGATCGGAACCTTGAAGAGGAAGAGCAGCCCGCCGGCGGCCAGGCCAACGACTAATGCTGTGCGCGCAAGCCGGCGCTCATCGCGTTGCGGACTGAACAAACTCAGCAGCGCATGGCCGATCATGGGGATGAGAAAGAGGCCATAGATGGTGATGAAGGTGCTGAGTTGCGTGCGGTCGCCATGCCATGCGTCGACGCTGTTGTAGGCCGAGCCGTAATGCGCGAGATATGGCGCGATGGCGAGCCGCGTGAGCACGACGAAGGTGATTATTGCCGGCGCTGCCGCCAGCAAACGATCCGCCACACTTCGTTTGGAGTGCGCGGGGGCTGCGTCCGAGTCATTTGTGCCTTGCCCATCTTCGGCATGGTTTTCAACCTCAGGCGCGCCCGCACTTGCGCGCGAAGGCGCGAAGTCTGCAAGCCTGCTGAGGGCGAGGCCGGCGATGCCGAGCAGCAGATATGGCGGGTAATCCCACGAGTTGGTTGGCCACAACATGCCGGTGGCGATCGCGCCGAGCAAGATGGCGTGCCAGCGCCGCACACCGCCGGCGTAGGCTAACGCAAACCCCAGCGCCAGCAGCGCCAATGGCATCGCCATCATGTGCGCGTGCAGGTCGGCATACAAGAATGTAAATTGCGGGAACTCCGCGATCATCACTTCGGGGGAAGGCCGCGTTGGATTCCAATAGGGATACCAGATTGGTAGCGGCAGGTGGGCGCCGCCGAGCCACTTCGCCACGCCGCCGATGAATGCAAATGCCGCCGGCGTGCCTGTATTCACGCCGCCCAACTCCTGAAACGCCGGCGACACCACGCGAATCTGATCGCCATTGCCCATGCCGATGACAAAGATGGCGGCGATGACGCCGGCGATGATGCTGCGCTTGACAGAAAGGGCGGGATTGGAAGAAGGCGGGTTGGGATAATTGGTTGAAGCCAACTCTCCTGTTTCCTCAGTTTCTCCCTTTTCCTCTTTCCCTGAAATCCTTGAAATGCGGGCGGCGTGAAATGACGCGCCGAGGCCAAATGCTCCGAGGCCAGTGAGCGCGAATAGCAGCGGGATGACGATGTTGTAGGCCACGGCTGGGTCGATGCCCAGTGCTTTGATCGGCGCAGCCACCATGACAAAGCCGAAGTAGTAGTAGTTGATCGCGCCGCCGGCGAACCACGGATCTTGCGGCGGGAACCAGGTGGCCTTCAGCACTGTATTCAGGAACGCGAGATCCATCGGCTTTTCACCGCCGAAGAACGGATGCCACAGATCGGGGTTGCCGGCGCGAATGAGCAGGAAGCCGGCAAATGCAACCAGAAAAACAAGCTCGCCGGCCAACATCACCTTCCAGCGCAACCGCACCAGTGCGATGATGTAATCACGGTTGAGGTGACCGACGACCGCCGCAAAGATGACGAGGCCGGCGATGATGCCCCAAATTGCCAACGGCGTGAACGGCACCATGCGCAGGCTGCCCAGCCACCACGCGATGAACGACACGAGCAGCAGGCCGAACATCTTCGAGAAAGCGTAGCCGCCATCGATCAGCGCCGGCGTGCCGTCGGGCCTGCGGATGCTGAGCGCGATGATCATGAACGCCGCTGCGCCAAGCGCATATACCAGCGCCGCCATTGCGATCACGGCGAGTATCTGCGATTGGTTCAGTGGCGAGTTGCGGGGGAAAAGTTCGCTCCACGTGCCGCCGGCCCGCTGTGCGGCCAGCGTCTTCTGGTCGAGCAGCAGACCTCCAGGCGTGTTGCTTGCCTCAAACGCCGTCTGCCGGATGATGCGCGAGAGATCCGGCACAGCGAGGATGCGCTGCGCCAGATCGCGTGAGTAGGCCGCCGTCTTGCGGAAGATCAAGACGCGCGGGTGATCGTAGATGCTGAAGGCTTCTTCGGCGGTGGGATATGGCACCTCGATCGCCGGCGGCGTGCCCTGCGTGTTTGGGCTGCGGACAAGCGCCTGTGGCATCTCCTGGTCGTTGAAGACGAAAGGCCCGATTTGTGGGAAGCGCGCGAAATCGGCCGCCAATTCGAAGCCGAGCTTGCCGCCCATCAGCGCGGTGTAATACGCATTCGTCAGCGGGAAGCGCCAGGGCAGCCGCGCCACCGAGCCGTAGTGGCGATTGCTGTACAGGATGAGATAGTCGGATTCATCCAGCGCATTCAGATACATGTTCAGCTTGTCAGGGCTGTCTTCGTTATAGACCTGCATCGTGCCGTCGCTGGTGGATGCCAGGCCGCGATAGTATGAGCCGAAACCATCCCTGCCTTCGATGCGAACCGGCCCGCTCTCGTCGAAATGCTGGTTGGCGATGACGCTGGTGCGCGCCGTGACTGCGTCGCCTTGCAGCAAGCTGAACTCGATCACGTAATCGACGTTGGGCTGCAGGGTGACCTGATCGAAAAGGAAAGCCGCGTCGCCGGCGCTGACAGCACGCGTGACGCTCTGCAGCGTGTTGCCGCTGGCATACTCAAAGAGGCGAGCTTCGACCGTGCCCTCGCCTTGCACATGATTGAGTTGGATGGTCGCGCCTTGAACCGGCGCGGTGATGCCATTGTTCTTGCTGTCCAGCCGAAACAGGCCGCCATGTGGCATGTCGTTGGCGCGCAACGCTACGTCGGAGATGGGCAGTTGCATCTGGCGTGACTGATCGCCGGCCTGCCATTGCAACGTCACTGCCGTCGGCACATTCTCATAGATCCAGCGCGAAGCTTCGACGCGCGCCATCTCGCCGTCGTAGATGCGCATGAAGCCGAGCGTCCACGCCAGCGTGCCGATCAACACCGCCGGCAAGGCGAAGCGCGACACCGCGCCCTTGATGCGATTTGCAACCGTGTGCGGCGCAAATGTGGCTTGCCAGCGCCAGCCATTGCGCCAGACTGTCACCAGCAGCGCCGCCGCCAACACGCACAGCATCGGATAGATCGGCAATTGATAGCGAATGGATTTGACGAACTGTGTGCTTTGGTAGAGGAAGAAACCGAACGTCCACAGCACCGGAATGACATAGGCCCACCAGCGCCGGCCGCGCAGCCACTGCCGCAGTGCATAGAAGGCGCCGATCAATACCGTGAGGCCAAGCGGCAGCCCCAGGCCGTAGAACAGCACATTGATTAGCGGGAAGATGATCGGTTGGCGATTTGCCCACTGCCAGCCCCATGGCGGGTCCTCTGCGCCGGAAGATTGGCCGGCGGCGGCGCGCAACTCGGCCACCCAACGTGAGGACGGCACCACCACAGCCCGCACGACTGGCGGCAGCTTTTCGATGATGCTGATCGCTGTTTCGGGCAGCGGGAAGGTGCGCAGGCAGATCTCCTGCTGTTGCGGCGATGGCAGGCTGCTGCAATCGCGGATGGTGTATTTCCATTCGAGGTCACTGACGCCGACGAAGCCATAGGGCTGTGTGATGCGCATGCCTGCAAACGAAAATACGCCGGCGATCAGCACTGCCGCGCCGGCGCTCAACACAGCCGATGTCGTGTTGCGCCGGTCGCGCATCAGCGCCACGAGGATGGAAATGACGATCAATACAGCAGTCGGCCACACGCTGATCTTGGAAGCGACAGCCAGGCCGGAGAACGCGCCAGCCAACGCGGCATTGAGCCAGAGCCGGCTGTTGCTGCGCCCTTCCGATGCCGGCAGGCGCGGCAGCACGATGCGCGCGCAGAAGTACAGGCAAAGTGCCACGCACAACGTGGTGATGCTCTCCACGACGGCGAAGTGGGCATGCTGGATTTGCAGGACACACAGCGCACTGAACGCCGCAGCCAGCAAGCCGACGCGCCAGCCGAACAACCGCCGGCCCAGCAGATACACGACGAATACTGTCAGCAGATCGGCCAGCGCTGAAATAAAGCGACTGCTGATGGCAAGCAGGTTGTAGCTGGTGAAATAGCCGGGCATGCAGCCGGCGGCGCGCAGATTTGGGTCGCCGGTGATGCCCAGCAGGAAGTTCCCAAGCAATTGAGCGATGCCATTCGGCGCGGGCCCGCAGCCCTGATCAAGAAACTCGGCCAGCAACCTGTCAAAGAATAGCGGTAGTGTGCCATACACCCAACTTTGTGGCACGTTATAGGGATTGAGCGGCGATTGGCCGGAATCAAAATATTGCGCCACGCTGTCCGGCAACTGAACCATCGACAGAACGTTTTTGACATGCCGCTCGTCAGGGTGAAAGTGCTGGCTTTGATCCCAGTTCAAATCGTTGAATCGCAGCAGGGCAGCCACGAGCAAAACCAGCGCGAGCAGCAGCAGATGCAAGGTGTGCCGTTTCATGCGCGAGTGGCGCGAGGTGGCCGGCGGCGCGGTTTGTTGCGCAGGAAGCGATGTTGTCTCACTCATCGATGTATTGAACCGAGGCGGGATTTTATCAGCGGCATCTTCTTTGCTGAGAAATCACCTGCCAAGCTGCAATTGCCATCCCAAAAACATGCTGAGATCGCGCCGATGCTAGAATCCCCTCTGTGCCATGACGCAAGACGCGCTGACTCGCAACGAATTTGCCTTGCCGCCTGACCACGATTACCTGTGGAGCCAACTGACCGACCTGCCATACTTTCGCGCGCTGCTGCGCGCAGTGGAGTCGCGGGTATATCAGCATCTGCCAGTGGTCGCGCCGGTGTTGGATCTCGGCTCCGGCGATGGCAGTTTTGCTGCGCAGACGTTTGGCAAGCCGCTTGACGTTGGCCTCGATCCCTGGCGCGGGCCACTCTGGGAGTCGCGAGGGCGCAAAGCGCACAAACTGCTCACGCTGGCCGCCGGCGCGAGCATGCCCTTCAAAGACGGCACGTTTCGCACCATCGTCAGCAACTCGGTGTTGGAGCACATCCCTGATTTGGAGCCGGTGATTGCGGAGAGCTACCGCGTGTTGCAAGCCGGGGGTTACTTTTTGTTCTGCTCGCCGTCAGACCATTTCACAGACTGGCTGTTGGGCGCAAAAATCGCCGGCGACAGCTATCGCCGCTTCTTTAATCGCATCTCACGCCATGCCCATTGCGATAGCCCCGATGTATGGCGCGATCGGTTGCAGCGGCATGGCTTCATCATTGAGAAAATCTGGTACTACTTCTCACCGCAGGCGCTGCGCACGCTGGAGATGGGGCATTTTTTGGGCCTGCCCAACCTCATCACCAAAAAGCTCTTGGACCAATGGGTGGTTTGGCCAAGCAAATCAAATCCTGCCCTACGACTTCTGGATGATTCTTTGCGTCAGGTATACAACGAACCCTTGCCGGAAAAGGGGGCTTATTTGTTTTGCGTTGCAAGAAAATAATGCACAAAAACAAGTGGATTTTGATTTACGCAACGAAAATCGCGCATAGTTGACATTTTCAACCGCAAAGCCGCTAAGAAAGCGATTAAACAAACCTTGTTTTTATATTGGAGAAGCGTAAATAATAACTGTTGAAATAATCGCCCACTGCAGGGTCGTATCCTATAATCGACCATCATAGCAAGGGGATAGTGCAAGGAAATTTGTCATATAGTGCTGAATTGCGTCAGCGAATGACAGGACGTGCCTGTGATGTATAAAGACAGCAGCGAGTGGAACGATGAGCGTGTAGAGCGCGCATTGTCTGCTTCTGCAAGTACGCCGCCAAGCTTGAGCGAGACGCGCCGATCCAATGTGCTGGATGCACTATTGGCTGAGAATGCGCGCCTTGCCGCACAGGCATCGCCGGCGTCATCACCGGCCGCTTTATGGAACGATGATGAGCTGGAGCAAGATGCGCTTGTCCAGATCCTGGCTGCATCAGCCGCTGCCACCCCCGCACTCAATCCCGAGCGCAAGCAAAATATTCTGCAGGCATTGCTGAGCGAGAACGCGCACCTGGCCGCAGAAGCGACGCCGGCGGCGCAACAAACCGTCGCGTGGGATGAGGAGATTCTGGAGCAAGACTCGCTTGCCCAGATGCTGGCTGCTTCCGCAGTTGCCGATCCTGTGCTCAACCCTGACCGCAGGCAAAGCGTTCTGCAAGCGTTGTTGAGCGAGAACGCGCACCTGGCTGCAGAAGCGACGCCGGCGACGCAACAAGCCAACGCGTGGGATGAAGCCCGTATCGATCAGGCGCTCGTCGCTTCGGCGCAAGCTGTGACCCTCATCAGTGAGTCACGGCGGGCATCGGTGCGCGCGGCGCTGGCGGCAGAGAATGCGCGCCTGGCCGCTGCCGAAAAGGCAATCGCGCCGGCCACCCCCACTTTCTGGGAACGTCTAAACCACCTCTTTAACCGGCGCGTGCTGGCAGGGATGGTCAGCGCACTGGCCGCAATTGCCCTTGTGTTCGCTTACCTGTTGTTGGGCGGAACCCGGACCGCAATGGTGGCGCGCGCCGACGGCAGCTTCTCACTGGCCGAGACGCGCCAAGGTGTGTTGGGGCTGCAATGGCAGGTGCCGCGCACCTTCGCCGGCGCATCAGAGGCTGATATTCATGTTGGTGATCTGGTCATCGCCACCACGCCGGTGACGATCACCTTCACTGATGGCACGCAAGCCATCGCCGGTGTTGGCTCACAACTGCGCATGCTGCCCAACCAGGCTGTTGAACTGGTTGCCGGCGAAATGGTCGCCAGCACTTCTCACGAAACCGAGAAATTCACGGTGCAGAGTATCGGCGCGACGTTTGTTGTGACCGATGCCACCTTCCGCGTGAAGGTGGATGAGACTGGCAACGTCACTCAATTTACTGATGCAGGTCGCGTCGTCGCGATGACGCCGGCAAAGTCACTGGAAGTGCTGGCCGGCGAGCAGGCGAATGTGCTGAAGGACAGCGTGCCGGTGAAGAAACTGCAACCACCGGTGGTGGCCGGCCAGAAGAATGACGACGGCTCAGTTGAGTTCACTGCTCGCACGCTGATGAGCTCCACGGTCGTGCTGCTCAATCCGCAGACCGGTGATGTGTTGGCAAGCTTCAAAGCCGACGAAAACGGCATCGTCAACGCCGCTATTGTGCCGCCGGCGGGCATCACGCCTGAGCAAATCGTATTTCGCGCCGATGCGCCGGATGGCCGCAAGAGTTCATCTGTGTCTGTGGTGAATGATGGCAACGCCATCGCAACTGCACCTGGCCAGACAACGCTGGCGCCGCCGACGCCTTCGGCCGCGGCCACATTGCCCACCCTGTCGTTGCCGGTGCTCGCGCCGGCGCAGGCCACCAGCCGCAACGGCGCGGCTGTGCGCTTCTCTGCATCTGCCAGCGATCCCATTGATGGCAATTTGCCCATCAATTGCAACTTCCAGTCTGGTGCGACATTCCCTATCGGCCTGACTGAGGTCGTCTGCAAAGCTACCACCTCGCAGGGACGCACAGCCACAGGCAGCTTCAAGGTATCGGTTACGGATTCACTGCCGCCAATCATTCGCTTGCCGCAGATGCGCATTCAGGCGGCAGCCACTGGAGCATCAGGTGCGCCTGTCACCTTCACCGTCTCGGCGGTGGACACAGTGGACGGTAATATCCAGGTGAGTTGTAACGCGCGCTCCGGCCAGGTCTTTGCAATTGGCACCACTTCGGTGCAATGCACCGCAGCCGATACCTTCGGCAATGTTACGCAAGGCGCGTTTGAGATTGTGGTAAAGGACGATGCTCCGCCTGTTATTCGCCTGCCCGACAACTTTACGGTGCCGGCCAACAGTTCCAGTGGCGCAGATGTCACCTTCAACGTCACCGCAAATGACATAGTCGATGGCGCATTGCGCGTCGCCTGCGCGCCAACTTCTGGCAGCACCTTCCCGCTTGGCACGACTGCGGTGAACTGCTCGGCAACCGACAAGGCCGGCAACACCGTCTCCCAAAGTTTCCTGGTGAGCGTGCGCGATACTGCCGCGCCGGTCATCAGCGTGCCGGATGGTGTCAATGCACAAGCGACCAGTGCCGCTGGTGCGCCAGTGACCTTCAACACCACCGCCAGTGATGTGGTCGATGGCGCCCTCAGCGTGTCTTGCACACCGCGCTCTGGCAGCCAATTCTCCATCGGTCAAACCACCGTCACCTGCCGCGTGACCGACAACGCCGGCAATAGCGCCATGCGCACCTTCTCAGTGAGCGTCGTTGACTCTGTTGCCCCCAAGATCGATTTGCCGGCAACAATCAATGCCTCGGCCACCGGACCGAATGGCGCAGTTGTGAACTTCACCTCTGCCGCCACCGACACCGTAGATGGTCTGCTGACGCCGAGCTGCACGCCGCGCTCTGGCAGCACCTTCCCGCTCGGCAGTACGACCGTCACTTGCCGCGTGACAGACAAGGCTGGCAACTCGGCCACCGGCACCTTCAATGTCGCAGTCCGCGACACAACCGCACCCGTTCTGACGCTGCCGGCAAACATCGTCGCCGAAGCAGAAGCCGCTTCTGGCGCGGTGGTCAACTTCAACGTCACGGCGAAGGATGCAATCGACGGCGCGGTGCAGCCAATTTGCACGCCGACGGCGGGCGCCACCTTCCCATTGGGCAGCACCACTGTGCGCTGCGCCGCCACCGACAAGGCCGGCAATGCCAAGAACGATGCGTTCACCGTCAACGTCGTTGACACCAAGCCGCCGGCCCTGAAGCTGTCGGACAACATTGTCGTCAAGGCTGTCTCGCGCGCCGGCGCAACCGTCACCTTCACCGTGTCTGCCACCGATATCGTCGATGGCAGTGTGACGCCGCTCTGCACACCGCGCTCAGGCAGTGTATTTGTCATCGGTGACACCACTGTGAATTGCACGGCGACAGACAGGGCCGGCAACAGCAGCAGTGGCGCGTTCAAGGTGACAGTGCAGCACAACATCCCGCCAGTGCTGACACTGCCGCCAAATCAGACCGTAGAGGCGATCAGTCCGAACGGCGCAGTAGTGTCGTTCACGGTGACAGCGAATTCCGGCGTGGAAGGTCCGATCGTCCCGGTCTGCACGCCGGCCAGTGGCAGCATCTTCCCGGTCGGCACAACAGTGGTGACTTGCCGCGCCACCGATGACGCTGGCAATGCATCCACCGACAAATTCAATGTGCTGGTGCAGGACACCACAGCACCTGCGCTGACACTGCCAGCCAGCATGACCGCTGAGGCCAACAATGGCAAGCGTGGCGCGGTGGTGAATTTCATCGCGACGGCAAGCGACAAGGTGGACACCGCTGTGATACCAGTTTGCGCGCCGGCTGGTGGCAGTGTCTTCCCCATTGGCACGACAGCAGTGACTTGCCATGCCACTGACAAATCGGGCAATAGCAGCAGTGGCGTATTCAACGTGACAGTGGTGGACACGATTGCGCCAGTCATCGTGACCCAGGACAGCCTGCTGGTTGAGGCGACCAGCGCCGGCGGCGCAGTGGTGAACTTCAACCTCACCGCCAATGACGCTGCTGATGGCGCAGTGCCTGTGGTCTGCGCACCGAAATCGGGCAGCACATTCCCGCTTGGCACCTCACCGGTGGCTTGTATGGCCACCGATCAGGCCGGAAACGTGGCAAGCGCAAGCTTCAACGTCACTGTGGCCGACAAGATGGCGCCGGTCCTGGCACTGCCGGCGAATATTGCGGTGCTGGCTACCGCGTCGACTGGGGCGACGGTGACCTTTAGCGCAGCTGCAAATGATGTGGTGGATGGCGCAGTCGCACCGGTGTGCGTGCCGGCCAGTGGCAGCACCTTCCCGTTGGGCAACACGACTGTCACCTGCACAGCAACTGACAAGGCTGGCAATGTGAGCACAGGCACTTTCGTGGTGTCGGTAATTGACAATGTGCCGCCTACGCTGGTGTTGCCCGACACGATCACGGTGCAGGCCACCAGCGACGCCGGCATGGTTGTGAACTTCACGGCTACTGCCAGCGACCAGGTAGATGGCGCACTCACGCCAGTCTGTACGCCGGCATCTGGCTCTGTGTTCGTGGTGGGTTCGACGCGAGTCGACTGTTTTGCGACGGATCGGAGCGGCAATACCAGCAGGGGCAGTTTCCTGGTGGTGGTGATGCCGGTCGTGCCAACGCCGACACCTACGCCGGCTGAGACGCCGATCACGCCCTCTTCAACTGTCACGCCGACGGTGACAGCCGCGCCAGCAGCCGCAGGCACGCTGGTGACGAACGAGATTGAAGTGACTGCAACGCCGGCGGTGACGCAGGGAGATGCGCAAGCGCCGGTTGCACCGCCGGCACCTTGACATCACACGCTGAAAAAACGCGCTGTCATTTGACAGCGCGTTTTTTTATTGCTTCTGCTCTCCGGCTCGCGAAACAACGCGGCGATGGTCACGGTTGATGGATGATGCCCTGAAACAACAGCATCCCAGTCTGCACATCCTCAATGGCAATGAGGAAAGGCCGATCCACCGTCATCTCGAAAGGATTTTCTTCCGGCATGGCCGAGGTCACGCCCATGCTGACTGATGCCACGGCAGCGGCTTCAGTGCCGGCCTCATCCACATCGATCATGCTGCGGTGCTTCACTTCGGAGATGAACACATTTGGCGGGATGGGTCTCATGCCAGAGAAATCTGCGCGCTGCGCGTCAAACGCGATACCCATGCCCATACTTTTAAGCGCATCGTTCAAGTTGATTTCGAATTCGGTCTTGAAACGCGGCAGCCGCAGCGCGCCTTGCGCCGGCGCAAAAGCAGTTGCCCATGCCCGCCAATTCTGCGGCGTGAGTTGTTTGCGCAACGCATCCACGCTGCTGTCTTGCGCCGGCAACAGCACCACCATGCGCGCGGTGTTGCCAGCATAGGGTAGATACACAGCCTCGAACAACTCGTTTTTTAGATGCGTGAATCTGCCGTTTTGCTGCATCATCGGCACGTTGATCTGCGCGCTGTCTGCTGGCAAAAACGGCGCATCTTGCGTCAACGCCGGCTGAAACGGCCGCAGCCATGCCGCCTTGAAATAGACTGCGCTGATGATCATCATCAGCAGATCAGCCGGCAATCGATCGACGATGGCGGGGATCTTGCCGTTGGTTGCGTCGCTCGCCCACTGGTTGATCTCGCCGACGCTCTGCGGCTGTGAGAAATTCAACGAGTGAATCTCTGCGCCGTAGGCCTGTTGCACGCGTTGCAGGTAGTCATCGTTCAGCGACGGGCCGGCGTTCACCCACAACGAATTGGCCAGCGTGAGCGTGATGCCGGCGTTGTTGCGCAACAACGTCTGTAGCGCGGCAAAATCGCGGTTCATCTGTGCCAGCGTTGCGCCCTTGCCCGCCAGCGGCACAGCCATTGCGTCAAACGTTTCGCCCAGCGCGCCGTTGGCGGCGATGGCGAGCGCGAGCGACACATTTGGCGCAGACACGAAGACATTCTTGCCAGCGCTGGCATCGGCAGATTGATTCAGCAGGTCGAAGGCGAATTGCAGTTGAGCGTCCATGAATGATGAAGCCAGTGGCGCAGCGATTGGGGGGATAGGTGATTGCAGCACGGGCGATTCGAGCGCCGCTGGCGTAGTTGCTGATGGCTGTGCCATCAATGTTGATGCAGCGGTAGCTGATGGCTGGGTGGGTTGTGCCGGCGCCGCGCAGCCGGCCACCGCAATGGCTGTGGCCAGCATCAGGCTTGTCACTTTTGCGTGCATGCTGGAATGATAGCGGCGATTGGCAACGGGTAACTGATGATTGCTCGTCGCGCGTGCAGTTCGTCATTTTTACTTTCCGGCATTGGGCGACCTCTTGTGTTTCAGCGTCTGCTTGCGCTTGCGTGCATGGCGGGGCTGGCCGGCGCAAGATTGGCTGGCGGCCAGCGATGTGCGGCTTGCCGGTTTCAAAAATCCACGAGGTTTGGAAAATACAAAAGGACGCGCATCGCGCGCGTCCTTCGTTTGTGCTAATCGCACATAGCCAATCGCAACTTTCAGCGCTTACATTTTGCCGGCCATGAAGGCAGCCAGGTCGCCGATGCGGCAGCTATAGCCCCACTCGTTGTCATACCAGCTCACGACCTTGACGAAGTTGCCGCCCAGCACCAGCGTGTCCTTGGCGCTGAAGATTGAGCTGTGCGTGTCGCCCTTCAAGTCCATGCTCACCAACTCTTCTTCGCTGTAGGCGAGGATGCCCTTCATTGCGCCCTCGGCATATTCCTTCATCGCCGCGTTGATCTCTTCAACGCTGGTCGGCTTGCTCAGGATGGCGGTAAAGTCCACGACCGACACAGTGGGTGTTGGCACGCGGAAGGCCATGCCGGTGAACTTGCCCTGCAATTCGGGGATGACGAGGCCGACAGCGCGAGCTGCGCCGGTTGCGCTCGGCACGATATTCATGCCGGCAGCGCGCGCATCGCGCAGGTCGGGCGCAGCTAGGTCCAGCAGTTTCTGGCTGTTGGTGTAGCTGTGCACAGTGGTCAGGAAGCCCTTGTCGATGCCAAAGCGCTCGTGCAGCACCTTCGCCACTGGCGCGAGGCCGTTGGTGGTGCAGCTCGCGTTGCTGACGACGGTGTGCTTGGCAGGATCGTACTTGCCCTCGTTCACACCCATCACGATGGTGATGTCTTCCTTCTTCGCCGGCGCGCTGATGATCACCTTCTTTGCGCCACCGGTCAGGTGCGCGCGCGCCTTGTCGGCGTCGGTGAACAAGCCAGTCGATTCGATCACGATGTCTGCGCCAACCTCGCCCCACGGGATGGCCGCTGGATCTCTCTGTGAGAAGATTTTGATCTTGTCGCCATTAACCACGAGGTCGCTGCCCTCAACCGCAATGCTGCCCTTGAAGCGACCATAGTTGCTGTCGTACTTGAAGAGGTGCGCATTGGTGGCCGCCGGCACAAGGTCGTTGATGCCGACCACATCGAAGGTGTCCTTGTGATTCTCGACCAGCACCTTCAATACCTGCCGGCCGATGCGGCCGAAGCCGTTGATGCCAATTCTTGCTTTTGCCATGTTCTGTTTGCTCCTTCAGAGTGCTTACTCTTGATGCTCGACTGGATATTGTAATTTATACGCGAAGGAGCGGAACTGGCCTGTTGGCTATTTGCGATTGGCTGATGGTTGTGGGGAAGTTTGGCAATCATCAATTGCCAGTTGTCAGCTACTGATTCCGAACCAGTTTCATCACTGCATCTGCCAGCCGGCGTGAGTCGTGCCGCCAGGGTTCTTTCTCATCGGCCAGGCGCGATGGCAGCACGGTCACTTCGCTGCCGTGCACGCGCTCCTCAGCCATCACGATCTCCACGCCGCTCGGTGGTCTGAATTGGCTGGCGACATGATCGTTTGCCAGCACGTAATCGATCACGCCTTTGCCAATGTGGTTTTCCAGCGCGATGACATGGTCGCTCATCGTATAGTGATCGGTCTCGCTGCGCTCGGTCGCCACGTTGCAGGCATATACCACATTTGCGCGCGCCTCGCGCAGCGCCTCGACGATGCCTGGCACAAGCAGGTTTGGCATGACGCTGGTGAACAGGCTGCCAGGCCCCAACACGATCAAGTCGGCGTCGAGGATGGCTTTCACTGCCTCTGGGTAGGCCGGCGGGTCATGCGGCTCCAGCCAGACGCGCTCGATGGGGAAGCCGGCTTTGCCGATGGATGACTCGCCGCGCACCGGCGCTGGCGGCATCATGTCGTGCGTGCCGGCGGGTGCTGGGATGAAATACTCGGCGGCCAGCGTCACGTCGGTCAGTGTGCTTGGCACAATGCGGCCGGCGCTCGCCACCACCTTGCTGCTCTCCAGAACGGCCCTTTCGAAGCTGCCAGTCAGCTCGGCCATGGCTGCGATGAACAGGTTGCCGAATGAGTGCCCGGCCAGCCCGCTGTTGCCGCCGAAACGATATTGCATAAGCTGCGTCACCAGCGATTCATCGTCGGCCAGCGCACTGATGCACATGCGGAAGTCACCGGGCGGCAACATGCCGAATTCTCTGCGCAGCCGGCCGCTGCTGCCGCCGTCATCGGCCACCGTGACGATGGCGGTGATGTTGGTGGTGTGGCGTTTGATGCCGCGCAATAGCGCCGCCATGCCATGCCCGCCGCCGATGGTCACCACGCGCGGTCCCTGCGAGGCAATGCGCTGCTGCACCAGCTTGTTCACGATCGGTTGCTTGTCATTGCCACGCAGCACGGCTGCAATCGAATTGTTCAACTTGAGCAGGCCATAAAGAAAGGCGCTGATGCCAATCGCGCCGACGAGGATGCCGCGCGCCCAACGCGGCAGAAATTGCAACGTGAGGTAATACACAAAGCCTGGAAAGGCAACATCATGATAAAGCTCCACCAATAGGAAGCCGATGCCGATGCCGATCAACGTGATGCCAGCAAGCATCAACAGAAACCAGCGCTTCACGTGCAGGCCCGGGATGAGCCAAAGCAGGGTGTCGCGTTTCAGCAGCGTGTTGTTCATTGTCTTGTTAGTCGGCAGTTGAATTGCCGGCTGCGCACGATCAAAGCAGCCAGCCTGCTTCGACCTTTATGGCTATCCTGTATTTCGCAAGCCAGCGCTCACGCCGTTGATGGTCAAATCGATCACGCGGCGCAACGCCTGCGCCCCCGCCGGTTCCGGCGCGTTGGGGTCGGGGTTTGCCGGCGCGTCTTTCATCAGATTGCGCAGCCGGCGGATCATCTCCACTTGAATGTAATTCAGCGGATCGACATAGGGGTTGCGCAGGCGAATGGACTCCTGCAGCACTTGCTCGTTATCCAGCAGTGCGCACTGACCGGTGATCGCCAGCACCGCCCGGCAGGTGCGCTCGAATTCATCATTGATGATGGCAAGCACACGCTCGCGGGTGCTTGCGTCTTCCACCAGCGTGGCATACAGCGATGCGATGCCCATGTCGGCTTTGGTCAGACTCTGCTGCGCGTTGTCCAGCATGGTCTCGAAGAAGGCCCACTCGCGATACATCGTTTGCAGCAAATCGAGGTGGCCGTCATCGATCATCGATTGCAGCGCCGCGCCGACGCCATACCAGCCCGGAAGCACAAAGCGGCTTTGCATCCACGAGAACACCCAGGGGATGGCGCGCAGGTCTTCGACGGTGCGCGTTTGTTTGCGAAAAGTGGGCCGTGATCCCACCTTCAGCTTGCTGATCTCCGCAATCGGCGTGGCCTGTGACCAGAACGTGATGAAGTCGGGGTCTTCATGCACCAGAGCGCGATAGGCTTCAAAGCCGCGCTCGGCCATGCGCGCCATTGCATTGCGCCACTCGGCCGGCACCACCCCCGGGTTTTGCGCCTCGTGCGTCGCCAGCAGCACACCATAGGTCAGCTGCTCCAGATGCCGGCGCGCTAAGTCAGGGTCCTGATAGCGCGTGGAAAGCACTTCGCCTTGCTCGGTCAGGCGGATGCGGCCGTGCGCCATGCCGGCGGGTTGCGCCAGAATCGCCTTGGCTGCCGGCCCGCCGCCGCGCGCCACTGTGCCACCGCGCCCGTGAAAGAGCGTGAACGACACGCCATGCTCACGGCATACTGCAGCAATCGTCTCCTGCGCGTTATACAGCTCCCAGTTTGCTGTGATGTAACCGCAGTCCTTGTTGCTGTCGGAGTAGCCGAGCATGATCATCTGCTCGTTGTCCTGGGTGCGCAGGTACTCGCGATACGCCTCATGTGTAAACATGCGACGCAGGATATCCGGTGCATTCTTCAGGTCGTCGCGTGTTTCGAAGAGCGGCCCAATGGGCAGGTTGCATCCGCACCAGCGCATAAACAACATCACTTCCAGCACGTCGGAAAGGCCATCGGTCATGCTGATGATGTACGCGCCAAGCGCGGAGCGGCCATAACGGCTGATGGCAACGCGCGCCAGTTGGATGGGTTCAGTTACGCGCAGCGTCTCGGCGCTGAGCGGGCGGTCGAGCATGGAGTAACCAGGCTGCGCAAGTTGCGCGGTCAGCACGGCGATCTTTGCCGCTTCATCAAGCTCGGGGTAGTTCGGACAAACGCCGGCCTTGTTCAGAATCTCGGCCATCGCCTGCTCGTGCCAGGCTGAATGCTGGCGCAAATCCAATCGCGCCCAGTGCAGGCCAAACACATTCACCAGCGTGCGCAATTGCGCCAGTTCACCGTCGGCCAGCATGCGCGCGCGACCCTGGCGCAAGCTCTCGGCCACGATGTCGAGCCGGTCATCGACGTCCTCTGAAGTCAGCATCGCCGGCAACGGTAATGGCAACGCAAGGCTGAACGACATCGCCAGAATGTTGTTGTTCTGCGCGAAGGGATACAGGCTGAATTGCTTGGTGTTGCGATGCGCATCCTGCAGTTGCGCCGTCAGCGCAGCCATCATCAGGCGATACGGCTCATTTGGATAGCGGCCGGCGATCATACGAACGCGCTGCGAGGTGTCGTCCATCTGCTGGATGAGCGCCCGCATCGCATCGCTGATGGTGTCGCGGTTGACCGACACGCTGAGCAAGCGCGACAGCTCATGGGTGGCGCTTTGCACCTTGTCGATGGTTGCCTCGCGGTGCAGTTTGAGCGTCTCGGCAGTCACATCGGGTGTGACATTGGGATTGCCGTCACGATCCCCGCCGATCCACGAGCCGAACGTCAACCAGCCATCAGGTGGTGTCACGTCTGGGTAGTGCTTGCCCAGCGCCACAACAAAATCCTTGTGCAAAAGCGGCAGCACATGCCACAGCGTCGAGTCGAAATACCACAACCCAGTCTTCACTTCGTCGGTCACCAGCGGTTGCACGGTGCGCGCGCGATCGGTCAGCCACAGCGCGGTGATCTCGCGCTTGATGTCCTCATCATTTTCGGGGCTTTCGTCGTTGCGCAGCAGGCTGGTCAGCCGGCGCAGTTTGCTCAACACGGTGCGGCGCTTGCTCTCGGTAGGGTGGGCGGTGAACACCGGCTCAATGTGCAGACGGTTCAACGTGCGCTGCAGGTCTTCGCTCGTCACGCCACGCTGTTTCAACTCGATCAAAGCCGCTTCGATGGATTCGCGGATGGGTTCGGGGCGCTGACCAGCGGCGCGCTCGGCGCGGTAATGCTGCAGTTTGCTGGCGCGGTATTGCTCCTCGCACAGGTTCACCAGTTCGAAGTAGGTGGTGAAGGCCATCGCCATCTCATAGGCGTCGGCATCGGAGATGGCGCTGACGGTTTCGCGCAGAGCAGCCGGCGCATACGGGTCGCCGGCGCGGCTATCCTTCGCCAATTTGCGGATTTTCTCTTCCAGCGCGAAGGTGTCTTCGCCATCGAGCGTCTGGATTACATCGCCAAGCAACTCGCCGGCGCGGCGAATCAACTCGTTCAATGGCTCAATGGATGAATATTCTCTGGTCATGGGCAACGAGGCGACACTATAATCGAAACCAACTTGCATGAACCTCTCGCTAAGGGTGCCGATTATCTGCCTGGCGCCCTGGGCGTCTTGAAAAGGGGAACTGGAACAGGGTCACGTGGAGCGTGAAACCTGCACAGCACAAAATCGTTCAGAACTAAGCGCAATCGAAGGATGCTTTGCTCTGGCAATCCAAACCCGCATGAAAAAGCTACAGAAGAACGTCTATCTGCATGTGACGAGCGACAGCGTGAACATCGGCTGTGTCGCCGGCGATGATGCCATCGCCTTGATTGATCTGCCGCAAGACCCGGTGGAAACATCGGCCTGGCGCGACGAATTGCGCGCCGAGTTCGGGGAGCGCCCAATCCGCGCGATCCTTTTCACTTCGTCCGACCGGCTGAACAGCGAATCGTTGGCCGTGATCAACGCCACAGCCATGCTGCACGACGCTGCGTACGCGCAGATTGCGCCGCCGCCAGAGACGTTAACCATGCCGTTGCCCGAGCCGATGGCGTTGCCGCTCATTCGTGAGTTGGGCAGCACGCCACAAATCACCTTCAACCAGTCGGCCTCTGTTGTCATCGGAGCCCGGCAGCCCTCGTTCATCGACATTGCTCATCAGGGTGGCTATTCGCCAGATGCATGTTTTGTGACCGTGCGCGACGCCGGCATCGTCTTTGCCGGCGATCACGTCGCCATCGGCCAGCCTCCGCTGCTGGCGCAGGGCAATTTTGAGCGCTGGCCGAGCGTGCTGGCTGGCCTGAAGAAGGTGAAGCACATGGCGATGGTGGTGCCAGGGCGCGGGCCAACCGGCGTGCCGGCCACCGCCGGCGATGAGACGCTGGAGTTCATCAAGGCTGCCACGAGCAAAGTGAAGGCGCTGGTGCGCAGCAACCGCAGCCGCAGCGATGTGGGCGCGCTGGTGCCGGAGTTGATGGCGCTCTACGGCAAAAGGGGCGCGCGGGTTGGTAGTAACGCTGACGCAGTGCAGCGCTATGTGCGCGCCGGCCTTGAGCGCATCTACGACGATCTCAAGACAGGCGCAACCCTCTGAACACAGCCCAGCACTCATGACTATCTGCGTTGTCGGCAGCCTGAACATGGATTTGATCGTGCGCGCGGCGCACTTTCCGCAGCCGGGCGAGACGATCCACGGGCGCAGCTTCAGCACAGCCTGTGGCGGCAAGGGCGCGAATCAGGCCTACGCAGTGGCGCGCATGGGGCAGCCGGCGCGCATGATCGGCTGCGTGGGCGAGGATGCCTTCGCGGATGTCATGACATCCAACTTGCAGCATGTGGGCGTGGACATCAGCGGCGTGTTGCGCAAGCCCGGTGTCTCCAGCGGCATCGCCGTGATCACAGTCGATGACAGCGGGCAAAATGAGATCGTGCTGGCTGCCGGCGCAAACGCCTTGCTCGACACGGCCACTGTGCAGTCGCTTGCCGCGCACATTCAATCGTCTGATGCTGTGATCGCGCAGTTGGAGACGACGCTGGAGGCAACCGAGATGGCAATGCGGCTGGCGCGCGCTTCGACCAGTTCGGCATCCGGCACGATCTCCATCTTCAACCCCGCCCCAGGCGCGCCGATGCGCGATGAGATGCTCGCGCTGTGCGATTGGGTGATCCCCAACGAGACGGAGGCTGCGCTGTTGACCGGCATTTCGGTGGATGGGATCGAAGCTGCGGCAAAGGCGGCCAGCGCGTTGCGGACGCGAGGGGTGCGCAATGTGCTGATCACGTTGGGTGGCAATGGCGTGTGGGTGGATGCAGCGGCGTGGCGCGGGCATGTGCCGGCGTTCCCTGTGACGCCAGTGGACACGGTGGCTGCCGGCGACACTTTCATCGGCGCGTTTGCGAGCCGGCTGGTGGAAGGCGCAACAGTGCGCGATGCGGTGCGCTTTGGCAATGCTGCTGCGGCTATCGCCGTCACGCGCGCAGGCGCGCAACCCAGCATCCCCACGCGTGCCGAAGTCGATGCCTTCCTGCGGGAACACGGCGCATAAAGGGTGGCCAAGCCTCCATCCTTTGCGCACCCTGGGCGGGAACTGAAAAACCCCTGCAGAGGCAGGGGTTGTGTGATTGCGGGATGGGCGCCGGCTTATTGTTCAGCCTTGCGCTTGTCCAGATACGAAACTGCTTCGCCAATCGTGGTAATCTTCTGCGCATCTTCGTCGGAGATCTCTCCGCCGAATTCCTCTTCGAAAGCCATGATCAATTCAACCAGGTCGAGTGAATCGGCCTCCAGGTCTTCACGAAACTTGGCCTCCATGGTGACTTTTTCGGGCGGCACGCCCAAGAGTTTGATGGTAAGCGCCTTGACGCGGTCGAAGGTGGACTGTTCTGACATGAATCGTTTCCTCCAGCGAGTTTGTAAACGGGCGTGATTGTAGCCCAAGTGTCTTCGGACTGAAACACCGCCGGCGATGCAAGGTTACGATATTGTGCCGGCGCATCCATCACCATGAGCAATACAACAGACGAAGGGCAGGTTCTCGAAAGCCGCAAGGCCGACCATATTCAGATCAATCTGGATAAAGATGTGCAATCGCATCTCACCAGCGGGCTGGAGCGCTACCGCTTCATGCACGAGGCGCTGCCCGAAGTGGACGCCGGCGCGATCGACACGTCGCTTCACTTTTTGGGCAAGCGGCTCTCCGCGCCGATTTTGATCTCATCGATGACCGGCGGCACGGCGCAGGCCGGCGCGATCAACCGCAACCTGGCTGAGGCGGCGCAGCGCGCCGGCATCGCGATGGGCGTCGGCTCCACGCGCGCCGCGGTAGTGAAGCCGGAATTGGCCGGCACTTTTAAGGTGCGCGAGGTTGCGCCCGACATCCTACTATTCGCCAATATCGGCGCGGTGCAGTTCAACTATGGCTTCACCGTCGACCAGTGCCGCCGAGCCATCGACCTCATCGGGGCGGATGGCCTGATCCTGCATCTCAATCCGCTGCAGGAGATCCTGCAGCCGGAAGGCGATGTGAATTGGGCCGGCCTGGTGCGCAAGATCGCGGATGTGACCCAAGCCCTGCGTAAGGAGAACATTCCGGTCATTGCGAAGGAAGTGGGCTGGGGTATTTCGCCGCGCGCGGCGAAGGCTCTGGTCGAGGCCGGTGTGGCAGCGATTGACGTGGCCGGCGCCGGCGGCACGAGTTGGAGCCAGGTGGAGATGTTCCGCGCGCGCAACGATGTGCAGCGCCGCATCGCCGAGGCATTTGTCGATTGGGGCATCCCGACAGCAGAGTCGATCTTGCATGTAAAAAGTGCAGCGCCAGAGATGCCGATCATCGCCAGCGGCGGCTTGAAGAATGGCGTGGACGGCGCGAAGTGCATCGCGCTCGGCGCGGCGCTGTTCGGGTTGGCGCGGCCTTTCCTGCACGCGGCGACGATCTCAGCGGCGGCGGTGGGGGATGAACTGGCGGTGGTGACAGGACAACTGCGCGCGGCGATGCTATGCGCCGGGGCGCAGGATTTGCCGGCCTTGCAGCAGGCTGCACTTGTCAAATGATGATTTTCGTATTCGGCAAACCTCGCAGGTCTCAGAAGACCTGCGAGGTTTTTTCGTCTTCGCATCTTCGCATCTTCGCGCTGAATGCGTTTATAATCCTGCTCCCTGCGGGGGCGTAGCTCAGTTGGTTAGAGCGTTGCGTTGACATCGCAAAGGTCACAGGTTCGAGTCCTGTCGCTCCCATATAAAAATGCACACGCCGGCATGATTCATGCCGGCGTGTGCATTTCTTTTCTGGTCGATTTCAGACCAGCTTCTGCTTCACGGCCAGCGCCACGGCCTCGGTGCGGTTGGTCACGGCCAGTTTGCCAAGGATGCTGCTGACGTGAAACTTCACCGTCGATTGGCTGACGTAGAGCTTGCCGGCGATGTCGTGATTGCTCAGACCCTCGACCATCAGCGTCAACACTTCGCGCTCGCGCTCGGTCAAATCGCTGCCGATGGCCGGCGGCTGCGTGGTGGCATGGATGAGCGCCTGGGTGGCCTCGGGGGCAAGCGTGGGCCGGCCGGCATGCGCCGCGCGGATGGCAGCTGCCAATTCGTCCGCGCCGATGTTCTTCAGCAAATAGCCGATGGCGCCGGCCTTCAGCGCGCCTTGCACCAGATCGTCTTCCTTGAAGCTGGTCAGCGCGATCACCTGAATGCGCGGGTCCTTCTCGCGGATGGCGCGCGTGGCTGCCGCACCATCCATCTCCGGCATCATCAGATCCATCAACACCACATCAGGTTTGACGCGCGCGCATACGCGCGCCGCCTCGACTCCATTTGCCGCTTCGCCTGCCATCTCCAGATCGTCAAAGATCGACAGCAGCGCGTTCAGTCCGCTTCGCACCATCGGGTGGTCGTCAACAATCACAACGCGAATCATGTTTGCCGGTCAATTGTATCGAAAAATAAGATTGCCACGAAGCCATGACGATGTAAAAGGGTGCGTTCAATCGTGCCTGTCGCGTCTGAGGATCAGCATGGCACGGTGACCTGGACGGTCGTGCCTTTGCCGAGCTGGCTACGAATCTCCAACTCCGCCTCGATGGCCGCTGCGCGCTCGCGCATGATGTCGAGGCCGAGATGCGTCGGCTTGCTGATCGTGCTGTCGAAGCCACTGCCGTTGTCGATGATGGTCAATTGCACGCAGCGCTTGAGCGGCGCGGCATCGCCGGCGGCTGGCGGTGAGATCACCACCACCTCCGCTTCGCTTGCGCCGCTGTGTTTGGCCACGTTATTCAGCGCCTCCTGTGCGATGCGATACAGCGACACCTTCACGTCCGGCTCCAATGCGATGCCATTGTCGATGCGCAGATTCACGTGCACCCGCGCGCGACTGGTGATGGACGCCACAAGTTGCTTGAGCAGGTCATGGAGGTTGGCCTCCATCAGCGCAGCGGGGCGCAACTCCAGCAGCAGCGTGCGCATCTCAGCCAGCGCGCCGCGGTTGAGCTGGCGCAATTCTTCGAGCCGTTTCTTGCCCTCCACCGGGTTGCGCTCCCAGATGCGTGGCAGCACGTCGGCGATGACGCTGGCCGAAAATAGCGTCTGGGTGACGGCGTCGTGCAGGTCGCGCGCCAGCCGGCTGCGCTCGTTCGCCACAGCGATCTGCTCGGCTTGCCGGCGCAACTCGTTTTCGATGTGTTTGCGCTGCGTCACATCGCGCATGATGACCACCGCAAGCACCTCGCTGTCGCGATTGATCTTGGTGATGGCGGCTTCGGCAGGGAATTCGCGGCCGTTCTTGTCCACCCCGAAGATCGGACTGCGTTCACCCATGGCGCGCGAGGCCACTGGCGAGCGGAGGAAGTGATCGAAATGCGCGCGGTGGATTCTGGCGTAGCGCGCCGGCAGCAGCATCGTCAATGGCTTACCCATCACCTCGCCGGCGGTATAGATGAAGATGTCCTCTGCGCCGCGATTGAAGTACAAGATGTTCTGGTGGATGTCGAACGCTATCACCGCGTCGACCATGACGTTGAACAACTCATTCAGGTTCAGTTGGACAGCCGAAAGCGTCATACCGCGTGTTGCACCTTGTCGTGGATGAAGTATAGGGCCTTCAACACGCTGTCAACCGGATCTGACTTGCTGACGAACATATCCACGCCCTCAGCCAGAGCCTGTGTGCGCGCTTCTGGCCGGCCACTCAAGGCGATCACCTTCAGTTGCGGGTCGAGCAAGCGCAAGGAGTCGATCTTGTGTTGGTCAGGCAGACCGGGCAATTCCCAGTCCAGCAAAACGACCTGCGGATAAGCTTTGAGGATGCCGCGCAGCAACTCGTCGGCGGCGCCGGCTTCGCCGACGACATCGAAGGCCCGCTCCTGCTCGATGAGCAAGCGCAGGGCTGAGCGAACCTTCAACTGGTCATCAGCGAGCAGAACGCGCACGGGATTTGCGGCAGACATGGCATGAATATTCTAGAAAAACTGTCGGGTGTGGCGTCAGAAAACAGTTTAGTTGACGACTGGCCGATGGAACAGGATTTTACTGCCGGCATGAGGGATGCATGAATTTTGTTGCAGGCGTAAGCTGTCCGGCAGTTCACAACGCTTGAAAATCATCATTCATACACAAGCGTGAAATAGCTGCAAAGCACAGGAGACAAATCATGACCAAAATTTCTACCTTCAAGGGGCGCGTGATCGAAGACCCGCCCATCGCCAAGTTCCTTTTCTCGGATGTCCGCGCTGCGTGGATCTGGCTGCCCATTCGGTTGTGGCTGGGCTGGCAGTGGCTGGAAGCCGGCCTGCACAAGGTACAAGATCCGGCATGGGTCGCCGGCGGCGCAGCGCTCAAGGGCTACTGGACGAACGCCGTGAAAGTGCCGGAAACGGGCAAGCCGCCCATCGCCTTCGACTGGTATCGCGATTTTCTCAACGGCCTGCTGCAAAGCAACAGCTACACCTGGTTCGGGCCGCTGATTGCATGGGGCGAGGTGCTGGTTGGCATCGGCCTGATCGTGGGTGGATTCGTCGGCATCGCTGCCTTCTTTGGCCTGCTCATGAACTTCAGCTTCATCATGGCCGGCTCAGCGAGCACAAACGGCTTGCTGCTTATCGTTGCCGCCGTGTTGATTCTGGCGTGGAAGGTCGCCGGCTACATCGGCGCAGACTACTTCCTGCTGAAGTGGCTGGGGGTGCCATGGCGAAGCACCGCGCCGGATCTGGAAGCGCCGCCAGTGCAACCCAAGCCGGCCAGGTAACGGATTATTCCCTCACTATCTCCTCTCGTGAGCGTCTCTCCCGCCAAAAGCGGGAGAGACCGTTTTTCCATCAGCTCTCTGCCAAGACCTGCTACAGCCGGTACTGTGCCGGCACGCGCATCATCGCCAGCCACCGCTTCAATGGCGAATAGTGTTTTTGGAAGTAGCGCTGCCGGCTGTGCCACTTGTGGCGCTCGGCGCGCGCGCTGGCCTGGCTGCTGCTTGCGCCGCCAAAGTGCGTGACTACCGCCTGCGGCACGCACCACACCTGCCAGCCGGCGCGATGCATTCGCATTGCCCAGTCGATCTCCTCGGAATACATCTCGTAGCCCTCGTCGAGCAGGCCGACTTGCGCGATGGCCTCAGCGCGGGCGAACATGGCTGCGCCGAGCGGCGTACCGATGGGGAATGGCGGGCCGGCGTATCTCGCCGGCGGGTAGCGCCCATCCAGCGCCGTGTTGCGAAAGCGCGCTTGCAGGCGCGGCACTGTGTCGATCATCAGCTGCATCAGCCCAGGCAGCGCAAATGCGCCGTGCTGCAGCGTGCCGTCGGGGTTGAGCAGTTTCGGTCCGCACAGCCCGCATTTCGGGGTGACCTGCATGAAATCGATCAGCGCCTTGGTTGCGCCGGCGTGGACGACTGTATCGGGGTTGAGCAGCCAGATAAACGGTGGCTCTGGCGTTCGATCCACGTTCGATTCAGGATTCAAAATATGCCGTAGCGCGAGATTGTTGCCTTTCACATAGCCGATGTTGTCGTCGCGCGCGATGAGCTCGACAACTGGAAATTCAGTGCGCACCATCGCCGGCGTGTCGTCGTTCGATGCGCTATCGACCACGATGATGCGTGATGCCAAACCCGACAGGTTTTTGAGGTTTGCCAGATCGGCTGTGAGTGACTGCAGGCACCCGCGCAGCAAATCGCGCACATTCCACGAGACGATGATGACTGCGAGTGCCATTGCTGCATCCCTTTGTTGCTGCGTCATGCCCAATTGCCAAATCGGAAATGCGAGATGGTCAGGGTTCAACCAGCGTCACCAGGATCGGCGAGACGTTGCTGTTGATGGCCGCGATCTCGACCTGCTCCTGAATCAATGCGCCCCAGATGCGGAACGGGTTGCGCACCGGCACGCGATTCAGCACGATGCAGCCGCGCACCACAACCTGCTTGCCTGGCGCGAGGTAATACAGCGTGCTGCCGTTGTATTCCACCTTGTCCAGATCATCCAGCGTGCCGACTGCCCAGCGCCAGGGGTGATCTTCGCCGGTGTTGGTCTCGTAGTTCACGCCCACGCGCCACACGCCCGGCTCCTCGGGATAGCCTTTGCTGTAGCGGTTGGTGTCCATCGTGTAGCAATCGTCGGGGTCAAAGGGGCCGGCGGTGCGGATGGGCACATTGCCGGCGTTGCGAATGGTGGTGGTGAAATACAGCGTGTCGCCGACTTGCATCGTCACTTCGCTCGATTCGCCGGCGCCGCTCCAGGCAATGCCCTGTCCGTTCGGCTGCACCACGATCTCCGCCATTGGCCGGCCGCTGTCCTTGATCGTCAGCGGTTTGGTCAGCACATCGCGCTGGCCGATCTTGTCCACGCTCTCGGCGACGATCTGATACTGCCCATCCGGTGGCGGGTCGGCGCCCAGGTTGATGCCGCCGTCGTAGTCGTAGGCATAGCGGCCGGCGGGCAATTGATCTTCATTCAGAATGACGCGCAGCCCTTCCTGGCGCGGCACATCGTAGCGAAAGTTGTTCGGGCCAATCACGTACACGCTCAGCTTCGCCGGCTTGCTGGTGACCACGTTGATGTAGACGTGATCATCGATGGCGTCGCGGTTGGGCGTGAACACTTCGCCGGAGACTGTGAACTCCTCAATCTTGGGAAACGACACATCGGCATTTTCAATCACCAGCGGGCCGGATTGCTCCATCGTCCGTCCGTCGTCGGTCGTCGCCTGCACCGTCCAGGTGTAGACGCCGTTGGGCAACATGCGGCCGCCGGCGATGCCGTTGAAGAGCAACTCATAGGGGCGTGGGCTGGCTGGCCGGCTGGCGTCGCTGCGCACATCGTGGCGCTGGCCGGCGCTGTCGGTCAGGAAGATGGAAACCTTTGCTGGCGCGTTGAGCGAGTAGGCGATGCGCGCCAGGTCAGCGCTGCCATCGCCGTTGGGGCTGATGGTGCCAGGAGTGACAGCGACGTTGCTGAGCGCAGGGCGGCCGGCCGCGCAGGCGGCCAGCGCAAGGGCGAGAAACGCAAACGCAAAGCGTTTCGTTCCGCCGGCCGATACGCTGCGCGTGAAAATACGGATCATCGGCGCGAGTATATCAACCGCATCGGGGCGGTTGCGCCACCGTCATGCGGCGACTCATCAACGACGCGACAATCGATGCAGGGCAGTGGATCGTTATCATGCGTCGATCAAATCTGAAAGTCATCGTCATCGCGCTGCTGGCAAGCGCAGCGCTGTTTACGGCATGCGGAGCAGCCGGGCCGACTTACTCCCGCGCGACGATGACTGTGTCGTACGTGGCTAGATAGCACCTGCCGGCATGCTCTGTTTCGCGCGAGCGCAGTGAGGACAAATTCGCCCTGCCGAACCCCGTGAAATGAGAATAGAACAGGCGTGCTAAAATCGGCGCATGCCTAAAACCGCCGGCCCCAGGCTCAAGACCCAGTATGTGTGCAGCAATTGCGGCAGCGTGCAGATGCGCTGGGCCGGCAAATGCCCTGACTGCGGTGAGTGGAACACGCTGGTCGAAGAGGTTGTCGAAGAGCGCTCCAGCGGCTCGCACGCCAATGTGCGCACGTGGTCGGCCAAGCCGCAAAAGCTGGCCGATATCCACTCCAACTCCATCGAGCGGATGCAGTTGCCGATGACTGAGTTCGGCCGTGTGTTGGGTGGCGGCATCGTGCCTGGTTCGCTCGTGCTGATCGGCGGTGATCCCGGCATTGGCAAAAGCACGCTGCTCCTGCAGTGCGCCGTGATGACGGCCAGGAATATCGGCCCAACGCTCTACATCAGCGGTGAGGAGAGCGCGCAGCAGATCAAAATGCGCGCCGACCGCCTCAACGTTGGCGACAGCGAACTGTATCTGCTTACCGAGACCAACCTTGAGGCGGTGTTGGAGGCTATCGAGACGATGAAGCCGAAGCTGGCGATCGTCGACTCAATCCAGACGCTGTCATCGGATGCGCTGCAATCGTCGCCTGGCACGGTGACGCAGGTGCGCGAGTGTGCGCAGCGCCTGCAGGCTGCCGCCAAAGGCAACAACGTCGCGGTGTTCATCGTCGGCCACGTGACAAAGGAAGGCACCATCGCCGGCCCCAAGGTGCTGGAGCATATCGTCGACACGGTGCTGCAACTGGAGGGCGACCGCTTTCATGCCTTCCGCATGTTACGCAGCATGAAGAATCGCTTCGGCGCGACGAGCGAAGTGGGCGTATTCGAGATGGCTGGCGACGGGATGCGCGAGGTGACCAACCCCAGCGAGGCATTTTTGGCGGAGCGCATGCCCCACGCGCCTGGCAGCGCGGTGGCCGTGACGATGGAGGGCACGCGCCCGCTGCTGGTGGAAGTGCAGGCGTTGACCAGCACCACGCAGAATCCCATGCCGCGCCGCACCGCCAACGGCTTCGACTACAACCGCCTGTTCTTGTTGACGGCGGTGTTGGGCAAGCGCGTCGGCATCAAGTTGCATGACCAGGATGTGTTTGTGAACGTGGTTGGCGGCATGACGATCGACGAGCCGGCCGCCGACCTCGCCACGGCCATCGCCATTGCCAGCGCCAGCAAGGGCATCGCTGTGCCGAATGATTTAGCGATCATCGGCGAGGTGGGGCTGAGCGGTGAGATTCGCAGCGTTGGCCTGCTGAATCAACGCCTGAATGAAGCGGCCAAGCTCGGCTTTTCACGCTGCGTGCTGCCAAAGACCGCGCGCAAGATCGAGCATCCGCCGGATGGCTTGCGACTGATCCCCGTGCGGAGTTTGGGCGAGGCGTTGGATGCGGTGTTGGCGCAATCGTGAAGCTGTTAAGCGAAATAAAATAGCTTGGCGTTAGAAGTAACAAACTTCACGTTTATCTTTGGGTTGTTCAAGTCCCTACCGCCATTTTCGTGCCACTTTGCTTCCCAGACTTGAAAATAAGGTTCTAGAAGATCAGGTGTCATTCGATAGACTGTTTTCAATTCTATGCCTTCATAAATCGAAAAGAACCACACGACCTGCCGATATTTATTGATGATAGTCGGGTTGAGGTGATGATGTGTCGAAAAGCTCTTCGTCAAGAGCACATTTACGGTTTTCAATTCGTATTCATTGCCATATTCATCAATTGCGTCATTGCCTTCTCTACTTGTCATAGCTCTGAGATTTGTGATGAGCAAGATCTGTAAAAGTTTTCCACCATTGTCTTGGAAAATATCACCGATTCCATGTCTTGAAGCAAGTTCTTGAAGTTGGCGCACATACGGAAATAGTCTGTCAAATTCAGCCTTGTCGGAGTGAAAGGTGGTCATGATCCCTCCACAAGCTTTGACATGGATATGCGCAAGGCTTTGGCGATGCGTTCGATGTTGTCGATAGATATATTGCGTTCGCCGCGTTCCACAGAGCCAATGTAGGTTCGATGTAACTCGCACACTTCCGCCAAAGCCTCTTGCGAAAGACCCTTTTCGAGCCTTGCCTTCTTGATGTTCTCAGCGAGAATAAGCCTTGCGGATCGATGGCGTTGCATTTACAAAGCCTAGTTCTGTGATGTCTTTATATCTACAGACTTTGAGTAGCATGCAAATAAAAGACAAACAGCCAGCATATATAACTAACTGGGGTGCTGCATACGTTGGCGACTCCATTGACTTATTGCGACTCTTGCCAGACAGCTCAGTTAATTTGTTTCTTACAAGTCCACCATTTGCATTGCAGAGAAAGAAAGAATACGGCAATGAAGATCAAACTTCGTATGTGGAGTGGCTAGCAAAATTTGGGGAATTGATGCGCGACAAGCTTGTAGAAAACGGGAGCCTTATTATTGACATAGGTGGCGCATACAAACAGGGAACTCCAAGTCGAAGTCTTTATAACTTTCGAGTTCTACTGAAGTTTTGTGATGATTTAGGATTTCACTTAGCTGAGGACTTTTATTGGTTTAATCCAGCGAAGCTCCCCAGTCCCATTGAATGGGTCAACAAAAGAAAAATTCGTGCTAAAGACTCTGTAAATACCGTATGGTGGCTCAGTAAGAGTTCATGGCCCAAAGCAAATATTTCAAACGTGCTGACTGAGTACAGCGAACGAATGAAGAAACTCTTGACTGCACCGGAATCTTACTATCGGCCAAAGAAACGTCCATCGGGACATGAAATAGGCAAAGGCTTCTCTAAAGACAACGGTGGAGCTATTCCAAGTAACTTGTTAAGCATTCCTAATACTGAGTCTAATAGTGTCTACCTAAAGGGGTGTTCATTAGTGAATGCCAAACATCATCCAGCACGCTTTCCGGCGAAATTGCCAGAGTTCTTTATAAAGATGCTGACTGAAAGTAATGATGTTGTTGTAGACATTTTCAGTGGATCAAACACAACGGGATTTGTTTCCGAGCGGTTGCAACGAAAATGGCTTGCATTTGAACAACGACGTGATTACGTCGCATCATCCGTCTTTCGATTCTGTCATGAGGACAGCAGTGAAATGGATTTGCGCCGCGTGCATGAAGAAATAATTAACGACCAAACAGTTGATTTGCGCACCCTTCTTTTACAAGAGACTATGAACGAAACTGAACAAACATCAGTAAGTCAATTGCCTTTACAACCGATACAAGGAAGGCTAATTCTTGACAAGGAAAGAAATGGAGCAAACGATCCCATTACGGATCATGCTGATTACCATTCCCCAACTCGCAAAAAACGCTCCAAGCGGAGTTAGAAGTGCGGCCTATTCCTCTGCAAACGACCATCTCCGTAGACTAAAATCGTTTGCGGGAACCCATGAAATCACTCAACAAAATTCTGGTCACCGGCGGCGCTGGCTACATCGGCAGCATGACAACTGCCGAACTCGTCAAGGCCGGCTATGACGTCGTCGTGTTCGATAACCTCTACCAGGGCCACGCCGCAGCCGTTCATCCAAAGGCCAAGTTCGTGCAGGGCGACCTGGCCGACACTGCCGCTGTCAAGCGCCTGTTCGATGAGAACCCAAACATCGACGGCATCATGCACTTTGCCAGCTATACGCTGGTCGGTGAGAGTATGCAGAAGCCGCTGATGTATCTGCGCGACAATCTCGTCAACGCGGCCAATCTGTTGGAGCAGGCCGTGGCGCATGATGTCAAACGCTTCATCCTGTCATCGACGGCCAATCTGTTCGACCTGCCGAAAGACAAGAAGTTTGATGCCATCGACGAGAACTTCCCCATCGTGCCTGGCTCGCCCTACGGCGAGAGCAAATATTTTGTCGAGCGGCTCCTGTACTGGTTCAACCGCATTTACGGCCTGAAGTATGCCTGCCTGCGCTATTTCAACGCCTGTGGCGACTCGCCGGATCGTGGCGAAGATCACGACCCCGAGACGCACCTGATTCCGCTGGTGCTGCAAGTGGCGCTCGGCCAGCGCGAGCACATCACCATCTTCGGCGACGACTACCCGACGAAGGACGGCACCTGCGTGCGCGACTACATCCATGTGATCGACCTGGCGCACGCGCATATTCTGGCAATGGAAGGGCTGGACAGACTTGGCACGCGCAAATACAACCTGGGCAACGGCAAGGGTTACACAGTGAAGGAAGTGATCGATACCGCGCGCCGCGTCACCGGCCACCCGATTCCCGCAGTGGTGGGTGCGCGCCGGCCCGGCGACCCTGCTGTGTTGATCGCCTCATCTGAGACGATCCAGAAAGAACTTGGCTGGGAGCCGAAGTTTGCCAGCCTCGAAGAGATTGTGCGCAGCGCGTGGGAATGGCACCAATCTCATCCGCACGGCTACGGCGGCAAGTAGGTGATGGACAGACCTCGCGGACCCCTTGGAAAAACCCGCGAGGTCTTTTAAATCATCGCACTGCGTTGATTCCAGTATTGTCATTCTGCGCGCCATAGCCGGTGAGTTCGACATAGCCGACGCCGGCCACTGGCTTGCCGGCCAGCGTGCCCTTGAAGGTCACTGCACCTTCCCAGTAACGCTGCGAAAGATCCATCTCCTGATCGGGAATGCGCGGTGTGATCTCCACATCCAACTGATGCGCCGGCGCCACGATGCGCCACTTTGCTGGATACGTCACACCGCTGTCTGGGCTGGTCCAGGTATCCAGCACGCTGATCTGCGCGCTGCCGCCTGGCATCAGTTCGCTCGCGCCATCAGCCTGCACGAAGGTGCCCTTGTCGAAGACGATCTTGTCGCTGCCTTTTTCGCGCAGCTTGAAGTACATCATTTCGCGGTTGTCGTCGAACTGCAGCGAGAACCAGTCCCAACCCCCGGTATTTTCACCAAGCAGGCTGGTGCTCCACTCGCGGTCGAGCCAACTGTTGCCGGTTACCTTGAATGTGCCTTGTGGCGTAGTGATTTCGCCTTGTGTCGCCATGCGCGTCATCGAGTAGTAATACGATGCGTTGCCGCGTTCATTCGATTTCTGGCTCAGGCCGCGGTCGCCATGCAGCACTATCGGCTTGCTCGACGTGAGATCAAGCGTGAGGCTGTAGCTGCCGTCACGCGCGTTGAGTTGCACGGCCTCTGCGCTGCCTGTGCCCATTGTGGTGATGGCCGACCAATCTTCGACGAACACATTAAATGGCTGCGCCTGAGCGCCGGCCAGCCCGCCAGCGCCGCGGCTCCACTTCTCAAATGCCACGTGCGCATTCGCGCTGCCATCGGTGATGGCGAAGTGGGCGAAATAGACTTGGGTGAATGCCAGGTCGCTGGATCGCGCTTTCACCGCCGGCTGCTGATCTGGTGGCACAAGCGCGTTGCGAAAGAAGGTGAGTTGGTAGCCGAAGTGCCGGCCACTTGCGTCAGCCAGGTTGCCGGTGTAGTACCACCACTCCAACTGAAAATCGTTGTGCGGGCCGTGATCTTGCGGGAAGACGAATGTGCGCGGCTCCAGCGCCCGCGCGAACTTGTCGGTGTTCACATTGGGGCGCAGGCCGTCCAGGCTGGCGCGCGTCTCTGCCGGCGCGCTCGGCGCACAGCCGGCCAGCGCCAGCATCAAAGTTAAAGCAGCAACCCTCGTCAAATGCATATTCACGTCGCACCTCGCGCACCGCGAGTGTAGCAAGGGCGCCTTTGCGCCGGCTGAGTGGATTTCTGCAGGAGAGGGGAGAATAGCGATTGGAGATTCACAAGCTCAAATCGCACATCGCGCTGTGATGACATGAAGCTGATCATTTTGAACTGTGACTGTGGCGAGGGCATCGGTGACGATGCGGCAATTTTGCCGCACGTGGGTGCGGCGAACATCGCGTGTGGCGGCCATGCTGGCGACGCGGCAACCATGCGCGCCACCTTGCGCCTGTGCAAGCAGCTTGGCGTGAGCGCCGGCGCACATCCCAGCTATCCCGACCGCGAACATTTTGGCCGCAAGGCGCTGCTGATGTCGCCGGCTGAGGTGCAGGCGACTGTGCTGGCGCAAATTCAGTCGCTCGACGCTGTCGCAAGGGGCGAAGGCGTGGCGCTGACCCATGTGAAACCGCATGGCGCGCTCTACAACCACGCTGCCGCCACGCCGGCGATTGCAGATGCCATCGCCAGCGCCATCGCACAGCACGACAAAACGCTGGCGTTGGTGGGGCTGGCCGGCTCGGCGCTGCTCGACGCTGGCCAGCGCCACGACCTGCGTGCGGTGGGCGAGGCATTTGCCGATCGCGCCTACGAAGCTGGCGGCGCGCTGCGGGATCGCTCACTTGCCGGCGCGCTGATCGAAGATGACGCACAGTGCCTCGCGCAGGTATTGCGCATCGCGCAATGCGGCGAGGTGATCGCGCATGATGGCTCCGTCGTGAAGATCGATGCGCAGACGATCTGCCTGCACAGCGACACGGCCAACGCCGCCCGGCGCGCGGCGTTTTTGCGCGAACGATTGCCGCAACACGGCATCTTGCCTGGCACAATGAGTCTCGCTGGCTGGAGAGAAACGTAGGAAAAACCTGCGAGACTTGAGGTTGCAATATGTGGCAAATTCGGCCGATGGGTGAAGCGGCGCTGCTGGCGGAATGCAGCATAGGCGATGTCACGCTTGCCAATCACCACGCTGTTGCATTGGCGCAGCGACTGACTGCAGAGGATGGATGCAGCATTACGCTTGGCATCCGCTCTGTCCTGCTTCGTTACGACCCATTGCAACGCGCGTCGGCGGAGATGTTTCGCATCATGCGCGAGGCAGGCGCAGCTACTGAATTGTGGAACGAGGGTGAGCCGCGCATCATCGACGTGCCGGCGCGCTATGGCGGTGAGGACGGGCCAGACTTGATCGACGTTGCGAGGTCGCTTGGCATGGCGGCGCGGGACGTCGTCGCGCTGCACACGGCGCAGGCATGGCGCGTGTTGATGATCGGATTTGCGCCAGGCTTCCCATACATCGGCCCGTTGCCGTCGGCGCTGTATCTGCCGCGCCGTAGCACGCCGCGCGCAAAAGTGCCGGCCGGCGCGGTCGCCATTGCCGCTGGTTTGACCGGCATCTATCCCGCGCGTCTACCTGGCGGCTGGCACCTGATCGGCCGCACTGACCTCGAACTGTTCAATCCGCAGCATGAACCGCCGGCGCGGTTGCAGGCTGGCGACTTCGTGCGCTTCATTGCCACCCATGTTGAAGGTGATTGACCCTGGCGCGCTTTGCACGCTGCAAGACCTGGGCCGCGCGGGTTACGAGAGCGCCGGCGTGCCGCGCAGCGGCGCAATGGATGCAATTGCATGCGAAATTGCCAACCAGCTTGCCGGCAACGCGCCAGAGGAAGCGGTGGTTGAAATCACGCTCGGTGCGGCGTTTGAGGCGCTTGCGCCGTGCGTGGTTGCCGTGGCCGGCGCAGACCTCGGCGCGACTTTGAACCGCCAACCGTTGCCGCTGTGGACGAGCGTGTTCTGCAACACCGGCGCCCGGATCGCGCTTGAAAGTCGGCGTAGCGGCGCAAGGGCGTATCTCGCGCTGGCCGGCGGCATCGACGCGCCGGCAACGCTGGGCTCGCGCAGCACATATCTGGCGGTCGGCTTTGGCGGCTTGCGTGGCCGCGCCTTGCAGCTGGAGGATGTCATTCGGCCGCGCCTTGCGGTGGATGTGGCAAGGCGCGCTGGGCGCATCTGGCCGGCAGACACGCGACCTCTCTACAGTAATACAGTTCGCGTGCTGCCCGGACCGCACATAGATATGCTGAGCGATGCGTCAAAGTCGCTGCTGGTTGAAACGGACTGGCGCGTGAGTGTGGCATCGAATCGTATGGGCGTGCGGCTGGATGGGTCGGCGCTGTCCATGCGCGAGCGGCGCGAGATTGCGTCGCTGGGCGTATTCGCCGGCGTGGTGCAGTTGCCGCCGGATGGCCGGCCGATCTTGCTGATGGCCGACGCGCAGCCGACTGGCGGCTACCCAGTGATTGCGGTGGCGATTCAGGCCGACCTGTCGAATGCGGCGCAGGTGATCGCCGGTGACGTCTTGCGCTTTCGGTGGGCAAATGCCGGCGAGGCGCTCGCCGCATGGCGCAACTTGCGGGAAAGTATGAGCGCAGCCATCGGGGAGGACGAGGGCATCCTGCTCGCCGCGAATGCGCGTTGAACCTCATCGCGTAAGCGCGGCGAGAAAAGAGGCAAGGATGAAGTCTTCCTTTCGCTTCTCCCGTGGGAAATTCCTTTTGCGGTAAAGACAATTTCGGCGAGAATCAGCGCCTCAATGATGCAGATCATCGCCAACCCCGCTTCGGCCAACGGCGCCACCGGCCTGCGTTGGAGCGGCATTGAAGCCCACCTGCGCGCTGAGGGACTGGACTTCGACGTGCGATTTACTGAGGCGCCGGGTCACGCGACGGTGCTGGCAAGGCAGGCGGCGGATGCCGGCGTCGGCATCGTGGTGTGCGCCGGCGGCGATGGCACGCTGAACGAAGTGGTGAATGGCTTGATGGCAGCCGATGAAGCGCGCCGGCCGGCGCTCGCCGTCATTCCCTGTGGCACCGGCGTCGACTTTGCGCGCGGCTTGAATTTGCCGCACGAGGTCGACCGCGTCGCCGGCATGCTGAAGGCGGGGCGGGCACGACCCATCGACATCGGCGCGGTGTCGTTCGTGCGCGCCGGCCAGCCGCTTTCACGGCACTTCATCAATATCGCCGGCCTCGGCTTCGACGGCGAAGTGAGCGATGTGGTCAACCGGCAGGGCAAGCGCGGCGGTTCGGCGGCATATTTCTTCACCGTGTTCAAGGTGTTGGCCGGCTATCAGAACAAGCGCGCCCGCATCACGCTGATCGAGCCGGACAAAAGTGAGCGCGCGATTGACGATGAATTCAATCTGATTGCGGTGTGCAATGGCCGCTACTTCGGCGGCGGCATGCTGGTCTCACCGCATGCGGATCCGTTTGATGGCCTGTTTCACGTCATCTTGATCAAGGCGATGGGGCGTGCCGAGTTTGCGATGAATTTCCCGAAAGTGTATCGCGGCGCGCATCTGTCGCACCCAAAGGTGAGCGAGTATCGCGCGCTTGAAGTGCGGGTCGATTTGCTCCCTCATTCCGATCCTCTCCCATCTTTCGATGGTCACTCAGGGGGAGAGGGGGAGAAGGGGCGCATGTTTCTGGAAGCCGAGGGCGAACTGTTCGGTGAAGCGCCGGCGCACTTTCGCGTGCTGGCCGGCGCACTGAAATTGGTGATCGGTGATTAGGGAAGCGCTGGAGATGGGTGTATGAGATCTTTGCCATTTCCAAAGCAGGAGGGAATCCATGCCCGCACATGACAAATTGATTCATGCGCTTGATGCAATCATTCATGAGACCTTCAAGCCGGATGAGCCTGGGGCAGCCGTCATCGTCGTGAAGGATGGCGAGGTGATCTATCGCAAAGGCATCGGCATGGCCAATCTCGAACTCGGTGTGCCTATTGAGCCTGATATGGTCTTTCGGCTCGGTTCGATCACCAAGCAATTCACCGCAACAGCCATCCTGATGTTGATGCAGCAGGGCAAACTTGCGCTGGATGACTCCATCCGAGCATTCTTACCAGACTACCCAACTCACGAGGAAAACATCACGATCCGGCACTTGCTCACGCATACCTCAGGCATCAGGAGCTATACAGATATGCCGGAGTGGCGCGACTTGTTGAGAAAGGATTTGATGTTGCAGGAACTGATCGATTTTTTCAAGGATCAGCCCATGCAATTCGCGCCAGGGCAGCGATGGTCGTACAACAACTCTGGGTACGTTCTTCTGGGCGCAATCATTGAAAGCGTGTCCGGACAGAGCTATGAGCAATTCCTGCAATCCCACATCTTTGATCCTCTCGGGATGAAACAGATTTGCTACGATCACCCTGAAAAAATCATTCGCCGGCGCGCCCCTGGCTACGATAAGGTTGAAAGTGGTTATATCAACGCGCCTTATCTGAGCATGACGCATCCTCATGCCGCCGGCGCACTGGCGGCATCGGTGGACGATTTGGTGAAATGGGATGCAGCGCTCAACTCTGAGCAATTGCTCAAACAATCGATCCTGCAGCAGGCGTTTGTCTCTCATCGACTTTTGGATGGAACCGACACAGGATATGGGTTCGGCTGGGTGACTGGGGTATATGAGGGGCGCTGCCTCTGCGAGCATGGCGGAGGCATCAATGGCTTTCGGTGTCATGCCATACGCATGCCGGACGATCATGTCTTTGTCGCTGTGCTGACGAATCAAGGGTCAATAGATCCTGAGGCGCCGGCATTCAAGCTGGCTGCAGCGACGATCGGCAAACCCTATGTTGAACCGGCGCGCATCAACCCGGACGGCGAGGCATTGGCGCGACTTGCCGGCGTTTACCAGTACGATGCTTCCGCAAATGTGACCATCACGCGCGAAGGGCAGCGCTTGTTTGCGCAGTTCAATCAGGATCCAAGATTCGAGTTGATTCCCATTGCATCGAACCGCTTCATGCTTGAGCCCCAGCGACTTGTGCAGGTCATGTTTGTTGACAACCCCGATGGAGAGGCCGGCGCATTTGAAATCAGAGGCAGGACTGGCATGGCTCACACTTGCAAGAGGGTGGACACCCAAGCCGGCGGGGGTGAATAGCACCCATACCGATCGATCTCCCCTTGTTACAATCGCGCCATGCCCAATGCGATTGCTGTCCTCGACTACGGCTCACAGTTTTCCCAGTTGATTGCGCGGCGCGTGCGCGAAGCGAATGTGTACTGCGAACTCTTTCCGTGGGATGCGCCGCGCGAGAAGGTGATGGCGATGCAGCCCGCCGGCTTCATTTTGTCTGGCGGGCCGAACAGCGTGTATGACGCCGGCGCGCCGGCGTTGCCGAGCTATGTGTTGGAGAGCGGTGTGCCGGTGCTGGGCGTGTGCTACGGCATGCAGTTGCTCGCCCACGCGCTGGGCGGGCATGTTGCGCCTTCGTCGCATCGCGAATATGGCCATGCAATCGTTGAAACCATGCCATGTGAATTGTGGCATCGCATTGCATCCGCCGGCGAGATTGCAAACTCCCTTGCCCCCGCGCCGCCTCATCCCTTCTCCGTCTGGATGAGCCACGGCGACCGCATCGAAGCGCTGCCGGCCGGCTTTCACGCCATCGCCACCAGCGCCAATTCGCCCTTCGCCGGCATGGCCGACCCCGCGCGCAAGCTCTACGCGATCCAGTTTCATCCCGAAGTGAACCATACCGAGCATGGTCGCGAGATCATTGCGCAATTCGTGCATGGCATCTGCGGCTGCGATGCCGGCTGGACGCCCGTCAACATCATCGATGAGAGCGTGGCGAAGATTCGCGCGCAAGTGGGTCGCCGGCAGGTGATCTGCGGCTTGTCTGGCGGCGTCGATTCATCGGTCGCGGCGGCGCTGGTGCACAAGGCTATTGGCGAGCAGCTCACCTGTGTGTTTGTGGATACCGGCTTGCTGCGCCAGGGCGAAGCCGAACAGGTGGTCGAGACGTTTCAGCGCGAGCAGGGCATTCGCCTGATCGCTGTGAATGCGAGCGAAGATTTTCTGGAGGTGTTGGCCGGTGTCACCGATCCTGAGGAGAAACGCAGGCGCATTGGTGAAAAATTCATCCGCATCTTTGAGCGGGTGGTGGACGGCATCGCGGAGCCGGTTGCGCCGTTGGGTGGGGCGCATGCTGCACCAGCCGTGAATCTGCAATCCCAGACATTGCTTTGTCAGGGCACGCTCTATCCCGACGTGATCGAGAGCCGCGGGCCGGAGCGCCAGACCGCTGCGAAGATCAAGACGCACCACAATGTCGGCGGTTTGCCGAAGGACATGAAGTTCGAGTTGTTGGAGCCGTTGCGCTTTTTATTCAAGGATGAGGTGCGCGCAGTCGGCAGTGCGCTGGGGCTGCCGGATGAGATCGTGTGGCGGCAACCCTTCCCTGGCCCTGGGCTGGCGGTGCGGGTGTTGGGCGAGGTCACCTGGGAGCGGCTGGAGCGATTGCGCGCTGCAGATGCTATCTTGCAGGAAGAGTTGCGCCGCGCCAAGCTGATGCGCGCCACGTCGCAGGCGTTTGCGGTGTTGCTGCCGGTGCGCACCGTCGGCGTGATGGGCGATGGGCGCACCTACAGCGAAGTGGTTGCCATCCGAGCCGTCACCACCGATGACTTCATGACCGCCGACTGGGCGCGCATCCCGTTCGAGGTGCTGGCGCGCATCAGCAGCCGCATCGTGAACGAGGTGCAGGGTGTCAACCGAGTAGCCTATGACATCACCACCAAGCCGCCGGCCACGATCGAGTGGGAGTAGGGCATCTGCAAGAGAGGTGGAAAGCGAATTCCTGGCTCGCCATTTCTTGTCCTTGATTTGGGTGTGGCGAGAAGTCAGCCAACTGTCCGCGCACGGTGTTGCACGGTTGATTCGGCGGTGCAACAATTAGGGTGAAGGCGGCCTCTCACTGCAGTCGCATCAACAAAGCCTTCTATGCGCTGGTTTGCGTTACTCAGCGAAAATTGCGCAGCGCGGGAAGGCGTTGCGCGTTGGGAGAATAAACATGGATATTGGGGCTACTATTTCACGCGCAATCAACATCACGTTCAAACATCGCGTCTTGTGGGTGCTGGGCTTTCTGGCGGCGCTTTCCGGCAGCGGAGGGAGCGGCAACTTCAACTTTCAGATGCCGGGTGGCAGTTTCAACGGAACCAGCACAGGCACGGGCGGCATGTCGCCGGAGATGCAGCGCTTCTTTGACATGCTGCAAGAGAATAGCGGGCTGATCTTCGCTGGCGCCGCCGGCCTGATCTGTGTGATCCTGCTCATCTCAATCGTGCTGTGGGTCATCAGCATCATCGCGCGCGGCGGATTGATTGGCGCAGTCGATCAAATCGAACGCGAGGGAAGCGTCACCTTCGGCCAAGCCTGGCGCATGGGCGCAGGCAAATTCTGGCGATTGCTCGGCATCAACATCCTGCTCGCCCTGCCGATCATCATTCTTGCCATCATCGTTGTGGTGCTGATTGGCGGGTCGGTGGTGGCGATGATTTCGGCTGCCGCCGGCGCCGACGGCCAACTGAGTGATCGCCAGGCAGCCGGCATGGCCAGCGGTGGACTCGCCGTGCTATGCATCGGCGGCGCGTTTGCCTGCGTCGCCATGATCTACAGCGTCATTGCCTCGGCGTTGTCCACGTTTGGCGAGCGCGCCATTGTGCTGGACGGCACTGGCGTCATGGATGGCATTCGCAAGGGATGGGAGGTCTTTCGCGCCAACCTCGGCAACATCATCCTGCTGGCAGTCTTGATGTTCATCATCGCGCTCGTGATCGGTTTCGTGGTCGGCATCGTCTCGGTCGCGTTGTTTGCGCCGGTTCTCATCACCAGCGTAATCAGCCTGAGCAACGATGGCACGCTGGGCGCCGGCACGATCGCGCTGGGCGTGATCACCTTCATCGCGGTGGTCATCGTTGCGGCGATCATCAATGCGCTGTTTGTCGCGTTCAACTCGTCGGCGTGGACGCTGGCTTACCGTCAATTCACAGGTCGCGCGTTGACGGCGGCAACGCCGCCGCCGGCTGCGCCCTTGCCGCCGGCGTAAGTTGCAACGATTGCAACCCAGCCAAAACCCGACCCTGAGATTGCCGAAGGGTCGGGTTTTGCTTTTTCACAGCCACAGATCGAGGTTGGGCAGGTTGCAGGAGCAACCGCCAGTTGTTCCTATGCTGCGAACGTCACGCGCGTGAAGCGCTCCGGCAGATGGTTGTCGGTGTCGCCGACGCGACCAAACGACATGGACGTGCTGACCGGCCTGCCGGCGACATCGACCCTGCCGAAGCGGCCAAAGAAGATGCGCCATTCATCGCCGGCTTGCGGCGGCACGCTGCGGCCATATGCCAGCTCGGCCATGCCGGCCCATGGAAACGCAATCTCGACCGTCCAACCCCGGTCGATGTCGCGGTGATCGTTCAACGTGCCGTCAATCTTCACCGCAGTTTGCAGGCCGGCGAAGTCCCAATCAGTGAACGCCCAGCGCAACCCGCGTGGATGCGTGCCGCGCCAGAACGTCTTCGCGTCGCGGTCGTGGTTGCCGCCAAACGTGAACGCCTGGCGTGCATGCACATCGTAGGCCGGCGTGTTGAACTTCTGACGATAGGCATCCTGCCAGACAAAGAACACCTCATAGACTGTGTTCAGTGCGTTGATCTCAAATTCGTAATAGCAATCGTCGCCGTCGATGAACACCTCGACGTCGTTCTCCTGAAAGATGGTGCTATCGCGCTCGGTCAGATGCGCTTCGACGAATGGCTCTTCGACCCAGAAAGCGACGTAGAGATTCGTATCGTCCCACAGTGCGGCCATCTGCGTGTTGAACATGCCAGGCGCGCCGCTGATCATGTCCACGAAGCGCGGCGACTTCGCGGCATCCTGCCACGCCGGCTTGCTCAGGTCTCCATCGATGGTGATGGGCTGCGATGCTCTGCGGCAGATGTAGTGTTGTGCTTCGGACTCGTGCCAGTCGGTGGTCATGAAGAATGAAAAAACCTGACAGGCCATGCAAACCTGTCAGGTTTGCTTGATTAGCCGAACAGACCTTCAATCGAAAGATAGCGCTCGCCGGTGTCGAAGCAGAAGGTCAGCACGCGGCTGCCGGCGGGGATCTCGGCCAGCTTCTTGCGCACGGCGGCCAGCGCTGCGCCAGAGGAGATGCCGACCAGGATGCCCTCTTCCTTCGGGCAGCGCACTGTCATTTCGTATGCCTCTTCCTTGGTCACCTGAATCGCGCCGTCGATGGCATCCATGTGCAGGTTGACGGGGATGAAGCCGGCGCCGAGCCCTTGCAGCGGGTGCGGGCCGGGTTGGCCGCCGCTGATGACTGCTGAGGTCGCCGGCTCGACTGCAAGCACTTTCAGATGCGGGAACTTCGGCTTCAGAATCTCGGCCACGCCGGTGATATGACCGCCTGTGCCGACGCCGGTGATGACATAGTCCAGCCCTTCGGGAAAGTCGCGCAGGATCTCCTGTGCCGTGGTGCGCTGGTGCACCTCAACGTTGGCAGGGTTCTCGAATTGCTGCGGAATCCATGAGTTTGGCGTGCCGGCCTGCAATTCCTGCGCGCGGGCAATCGCGCCGTTCATGCCCTTCTCGCGCGGCGTCAGGTCGAAGGCTGCGCCGTAGGCCGACATCAACTTGCGCCGCTCGATGCTCATCGATTCTGGCATCACCAGCACGAGTTTATAGCCCCTCACCGCGCATACCAGCGCCAGGCCGATGCCGGTGTTGCCGCTGGTCGGCTCGATGATGGTGGTGTCCTTGTTGATCACGCCGCGCCGCTCGGCATCCTCGATCATCGACAGCGCGATGCGATCCTTGATGCTGCCGCCCGGGTTGGCGCGCTCCAGCTTCATCCATACCTCATGCGTGTTGCCAAACAGCCGGTTGATGCGCACATGTGGGGTGTTGCCGATCGTCTCCAGTATGTTGTTGTACTTCATCTTTTTGATTGCTCCCTGTAAAAATGGTGAATTCAGATGCTCGGATACCAGCGCATCAACTCGGTGTCGACACCCACGTCCTCGCGTTGTTTCACCTTCACATCACTCTTGTGATACACCATCGAATACGCCGGCACGCCCTCGGTCAGCCATACGTTGCCGCCGATGATGCTGTGATGCCCGATCACCGTCTCGCCGCCCAGAATGGTGGCGTTGGCGTAGATCACCACATGATCCTCGATGGTGGGGTGGCGCTTGGTTGATGCCAGCTCCTTCGCCACACTCAGCGCGCCGAGCGTGACGCCCTGATACAGCTTGACGTGGTTGCCCAGATCGGCCGTCTCGCCGATCACGATGCCGGTGCCGTGATCGATGCAAAACGATTGACCGATGCGCGCGCCCGGGTGAATGTCGACGCCGGTGCGCTGATGCCCGATCTCGGTCAACATGCGCGGGAACACCGGCACATCCATCAATCTGAATTGATGCGCGATGCGATAGATGGCGATGGCGAGCATGCCGGGGTAGGTGCTGACGACTTCTTCAATGCTGCGCGCAGCCGGGTCGCCCTCGAAGATGGCCTGCGCATCGAGCCACAATTGATCGATCAGATCGGGCAGGCGGTGATGGAAGAAGAGATGCACCACGTCGTTGGCGTGGTTGCGGTCCGCCGGCTGCAATGGCGCCAGCGCAATCTCGACCGCCTCTTCCGCGCGCTCGATGCGGCAGCGCAGATCGTACGACGTGCAGGGATCGGCATCGCCGACGATGTTCGGGAAAATCAGCTCCAGCGTCTCATCGAGGAAGCGTGTGGCGTGCGCCTTGTTGGGCAGTGTGCGCCGGCTGCTGTGCTGCAACTGGTGTAGTCGCTCTGCGAGCTGGTTGAGATCAAGGTCGCTCATGTCTTTTCAAACCTGACAGTCTTGCAATGAAAACAAAAACCGCGCTGGCCGGCGCGGTATGTTGGGTGAGACGAAAGTGAGATGCAGATGCCGACGTCACGGCGTGATCGCGTGAGAACACAGGCAACAAGCGCAACATTGCATCAACATTTGCATGACGATGCGGATTGTAGTCCAGTTTTTGCGCGGGCCGAAAAATTGTCGAAAGCGCAAGCAGCGATGGTAATATCGCGACGCGGCGCGTTGTTCGCGCTGCATCTTCGAGGTGAACCACATGACCACCCATGCCGCCGGCGACTTTGACGTCCAACTTACCCCAGAAGCAAATGACAGCGCGCCAGATGGGGTTGTGCTGAGCCGGCTTGCCATCGACAAGCAGTTTCACGGCGACCTGGAGGCAGTGAGCAAGGGCGCGATGCTGAGCGCCGGCACGCCGGTGGCCGACAGCGCCGGCTACGTTGCCATCGAGCGCGTCACCGGCACGCTGCAGGGCCGGCGCGGCAGTTTTGTGCTGCAACATAGCGGCACGCTGGCCCGCGGCGCATCATCCCTCACCATTCGCGTGGTGCCAGATTCAGGGACGGACGAATTGGCGGGGCTTGCCGGCGAGATGACGATTAACATCGCCGGCGGCCAACACTTCTACACGTTCGATTACACGCTGGCGAATCCGTGAAGGTGTGTTTGCGCGCATATTTGTGGCTGGGCGGGATTGAGTACTGATTAAGAAGAGCGCAGGCGCAAGCGTTGCGCCATTTTTGTTTTCTGCAACTCCTCGTAAACTGCCCTGCAACGTGACAACATCATCCATAACACACCCCATCAATGACAAGCGCGAGATTCGCGGCTGGGCCATGTACGACTGGGCCAACAGCGCCTTCAGCACCACCGTCGCAGTGGTGTTCCTTGGTCCATATCTGGCGGCATTGGTGGAGGCGGCGGCAAAGGCCAGCCCGGATGGCGTGGCGCGTTTCCTCGGTCTGCCGATGGCGCCGGATTCGTTCCTGCCGTATTGCATCGCGTTCTCGGTGGTGTTTCAGGCCGGCTTTCTGCCCATCCTCGGCGCGATTGCCGATTATTCGCATCGCCGCAAGCAGATGCTGCAGTTGTTCGCCACCGTCGGCGCCGTCTGCACCATCGCCCTGTTCTTCGTGCAGGGCGATCTGTGGTGGCTGGGCGGCGTGCTGTTCATCATCATCAATCTGGCCTTCGGCGCGTCGATCGTGTTCTACAACAGCTATCTGCCCGATATCGCCAGCGAAGACCAGCGCGACCGCGTGTCGTCATTTGGCTGGGCGATGGGCTATCTCGGCGGCGGATTGCTGCTGCTGCTCAACCTCATCCTCTATCTCATGCGCGATTTCATCGGCATCGAGAGTGGTCTGGCGGTGCGCATCAACCTCGCGAGCGCCGGCGTGTGGTGGCTGGGCTGGTCGTTCTGGACATGGCGGACGCTGCGCCAGCGCCACCACGCGCGCGAGTTGCCGGCCGGCGAGAGCCTGCTCAGCATCGCTTTCAAGCAACTCAGCGTGACGATGGAGACGCCGGCGCGCACTGTCGCCTCGCTGCTGCTCTCGCCGCTGCTAGTACTGATTTTGTTGCCGATCGTCACGTTGCTGGGGTTGCCGGTGGAATGGATTTTCCTTGCGCTGCTGGGGCCGATCGTGATGATCATCATCTTCCTGGTGCGCAAGCGCCGCACGCTGCCGGAGACGGTGAAGTTCCTCACCGCATATTTGATCTACAACGACGGTATCCAGACCGTGATCGGCGTGGCGGCGGTGTTCGCAGCGGCGCCGCCGGCGCGTGGCGGCATTGGCATCCCCACTGTGCGGCTGACGCTGCTCATCCTGATGATCCAGTTCGTCGCCTTCATCGGCGCGCTGTTCTTCGGGCGGCTGGCCGGGCGCATCGGCAGCAAGCGCGCGCTGGCCTTCAGCCTGGTCATCTGGGCCGGCGTGGTGATCTACGCCTTCCTCGGCATGCACAATTACGACGATACAGCATTCCGCGTCCCACGAGCCGAGTTGGAATTCTGGATTCTTGGCGCGTTCATCGCCATCGTGATGGGCGGCTCGCAGGCGCTCAGCCGCAGCTTGTTCTCGCAGATGGTGCCGAAGGACAAGGAGGCCGAGTATTTCTCGATCTACGAGATCAGCGAGCGCGGCACGTCGTGGATGGGGCCCTTCCTGTTTGCGTTTGTGAATCAAGTCGTCGGTAGCCTGCGGCCGGCCATCCTCTCGGTCGTCATCTTCTTCGTCGTCGGCCTTGCCATCTTGCTCACAGTGAACATCACGGCGGCAAAGCGCGAGTCGGGCAGGTAAGGGTGACCGACTCGGTCGCCCCTACTGCACATGACACATGTTCACCATGTAAAACCATTTCCACCCAACGTCGGTTGTCTTTGGTGACTGGGCGTGATGCAATCTCGTCATGCGCTTCGACCCATCAAGCCATCTTCGCCGATCCATCCGATTCCGCGATTGGGATTACTCTGCAAATGGCGCGTATTTTGTTACGCTCGTCACGCAAGATCGCGCTTCCTTGTTTGGCAATATTGTCGATGGCGAAATGCGTTTGAACGAAATGGGTGCAGTGGCGTGTGCGTGCTGGGAAGCCATCCCCGATCATTTTACGTATGTTGAAGTTGATGTGTTTGTCATCATGCCCAATCATGTGCACGGAATCGTGTTGATCGTAGGGGCGACCGATTCGGTCGCCCCTACCACGCCATCTGGGCCACCACGCGGTTCGCTGGGTGCCATCATTGGGCAATACAAATCTGTCGTCACCAAGAAAATACGCAAGATGGCAAATGCGCCAAACTGGTTGGTTTGGCAGCGCAATTACTATGAGCGCATCATCCGTAATGAGCGCGAGTTGATTGCTGTTCGTGAATACATCATGAACAATCCAGTGCGTTGGGCAGAAGATGCAGAAAATCGGCAGGGGCGACCGATTCGGTCTCCCGATTGCGACACGACATGACACGACACGCCGCAATGGGCAACGCTGCAACGGGCGACCCACTGGGTCGCCCCTACAATGAATCGGATGGCTGAATCTGTCCACCCACTTGCAACGAAACTCGCCCAGCACATCGCCGGCGAAGTGCGCTTCGATACTCCAACCCGGCTGATCTACAGCACCGACGCCAGCAACTATCAGGTCATGCCGCTGGGCGTGGTGCTGCCGAAGACGAATGACGATGTGATCGCTGCCGTGAATCTGTGCGTCGAGCAGGGCGTGCCGATCATCCCGCGCGGCGGCGGCAGCAACCTGTGCGGCTCGGCCATCGGCGCCGGCGTCGTGATCGACTTCACCAAATACATGGATAAGGTGGTCGCAGTCGATGCGACCCGGCGTGAAGCGCGCGTGCAGGCCGGCGTCATCCTCGGCCAACTCAACAAGCAGCTCGCGAAACAGGGTTTGCAATTCGGCCCCGACCCAGCCAGCGCCGAGCGCGCATCCGTCGGCGGTGTGATCGGCGCAAATGCCACCGGCTCGCACTCCATCCGCTATGGCATGACCGCCGACAACGTGAACGCGGCGCAGGCAGTGCTGGCGGATGGCGCGCTGCGCGAGTTTGGAGTTGAAGCGGGTGAGCGAGCGGGAAAGAGGGGAGAGGAGAAGCCCGCTTTCTCTGATATTGCGAACGTCGTCATGCAACACCGCGTCGCCATCTACCGCGATTTTCCGAAGGTATGGCGGCGGGCGAGCGGCTATAACGCGGACTACATTGCCGAGATGCAGGCGTACGACGCGGCAAATCCGATGGCATGCTTGACTGAGGCGAATGCAAAGCGGCAGGGCAGCAACCTCGCCAACCATCTGCGCGTGGTTGCGCAACCCAATCTCGCGCCACTGTTCGCCGGCGCGGAGGGCACGCTGGGTGTGCTGACTGAGGCGACCTTGAATTTGTTCCCGAAGCCGAAGCATACGGCGCTGGTCATCACCTCGTTTGAATCGTTGATCGACTCGATGCGCGATGTGCCGGCGCTGCTCAGCACTCACCCATCGGCCATCGAATTGATCGGCGGCATGTTCATCCGCCTCGCGCGCGACCTGCCGGAATGCAGAGAACGCACCGGTTGGCTGGAAGGGCAGGCCAACCCGGAAGGCTTGCTGGTGATCGAATTCGACGGCGATACGGAAGCGGAAGCGCGCGCCGGCGTCGAGCGGCTGGTGAAGCTTGTCGCGCAGGAGCGTCTGCCTTGCACGCTCAACCCCATCTACGCAGCCAAAGCGCAGGCCGACGTGTGGTTTGTGCGCAAGATCGGACTGAATGTGCTGACCAGCATTCGCAGCGAATTCAAGCCGATCTCGGTGGTGGAAGACGTGGCGGTGCCGGTGGAGCGCCTGCCGGAATATGTGACGCGCCTGAACGAGATCTTCGCGCTGAACGGCACCGAGGGCGCGTTCTATGCCCACGCCAGCGCCGGCGTGCTGCATGTGCGCCCGCTGGTCAACCTGCGCACGGTGGATGGCGTGGCGAAGATGCAGGACATCGGCCGGCGCACACTCGCGCTGTGCAAGGAGATGGCTGGCGCCATGAGCGGCGAGCATGGCGATGGCTATGAGCGCGCGCATCACACGCCGGCGCTCTTCGGCGCTGAGGCATACGCAACCTTCTGCGCCATCAAAGACACCTTCGATCCGCGCAACTGCTTGAACCCGGGCAAGAAAGTGCGCGGCGCAGAGATGGATCATTACATGCGGCTCGGCCCGGCGTACAGGACCATGCCGATGCAAACGACGTTCACATTTCGATTGGATGGGTCGTTTGCGCGGCTGGTGGAGCAATGCAACGGCAGCGGCGTGTGCCGCAAACTCGACACCGGCGTGATGTGCCCCTCGTATCGCGCCACCCGCGAGGAGATGCACAGCACGCGAGGCCGGGCCAATTTGCTGCGCGCGTGGATCCGCGACGGTGATGCGCCATCCCTCACGCAGCATCCATCGGCGGAGGAGGTCAAGGCTGCGCTCGATCTTTGCCTTTCGTGCAAGGCGTGCGAGACGGAATGCGCCGCCGGCGTCGATATGGCGAAGCTGAAGAGCGAATTCACGCAGCACTACTACGACGAGAGGGGCGTGCCGCTGCGCGCATGGGCGCTTGGCCGCATCGCGCCGCTCAGCGCGCTGGCAAGCGCATTCGCGCCGATCTCCAACTGGATGATGCGGCGATCGCTGTTCAAGCGCGTGATGCGCGTCGCGCCGGAGCGGACGCTGCCGGCGTTCACCTTTCACACGTTCGAGAGGTGGTGGCGAAAGCATCCCGCGCCGCAGCGTTCCCGGGGGGAGCGGGGCAAAGTGGCGCTGTTCGTCGACACCTTCACCCGCTACAACCATCCCCAGCTTGGCATCGATGCGGTGGAGGTGCTGGAGCGCGCCGGCCTGGAGGTCATCATTCCGCCGTGGAAATGCTGTGGCCGGCCGATGCTCTCGCAGGGCCAGCCGAAAGCGATGCTCGCTTGGGCGCGCTTCAATGTCGCGCAGCTTGCGCCCTATGCCAGGCAGGGCATCCCCATCCTTGGTCTGGAGCCGAGTTGCATCAGCGCCCTCAAGGACGATTACCTCGACCTCATCCCCGGCGACGACACCAGCGCGGTGGCGAAGATGACGAGGAGCATCGAGGAATATCTGATTTCCGGCTCGCGATTGCTGATCGATTTCCCGGCGCTCGACACTCGGAGCGCGGAGATTCTGCTGCAAGGTCACTGCCATCAAAAAGCCGTGTATGGCGTCAAAGGCACGCATGAGGCATTGAGGCGAACAGGCTGTGATGTGCATGAGATTGATTCGACCTGCTGCGGGATGGCCGGCGCGTTTGGCTACGAGGCCGAGCATTATGCGCTGTCGCAGCAGATCGGCGAACTGTCGGTGCTGCCGGCGGTGCGTAATGCGCCGGCGGGTGCTGTCGTCGTCGCGCCGGGCACATCGTGCCGTGACCAAATCCAGCATTTCACCGGCCGCGAGGCGCTGCATCCGATCCAGGTGATCGCGCGCCGGCTGCGCGAAATTGACCTGACTCATGCAGCAAAAACGCCGGCGCAAACAATCGATTTGACAAACGCTAACACCTGATTGAAACTGCTGTCCTTGCACTTGCTTGTGATAAAATTCTCAAGATAAGTGGCTCGGTCGTTGATTGCAACCGAGCCACTTGCTATACAGGTCGAGCCGATGGACAACTTCCTTCCAATCTTTGTGCTGGTCTTCATCTCGACGGCGCTGGCTGTCCTGGTGATTTTGATTTCAATTTTGTTCGGGCCGCGCAAGCGCGCCAACAATCCCGCCAAAATTGCGCCATATGAAAGCGGCATGAAGGCGATTGGCCCCGGCCAACGCCGCTTCCCTGTGCGCTTCTATCTGATTGCGGTGTTGTTCATTCTGTTCGACATCGAAGTGATTTTTCTTTATCCCTGGGCAGTGGCCTTCCGCCAACTCGGCCTGTTTGGCCTGATACAGATGCTGGTTTTCATCGGTATTTTGCTTGCCGGCTACATCTGGGTGTGGAAGAAGGGCGCGCTGGAATGGGAGTCGATGGACAAGTGAATTTGGTCGCTGAGCGATCGAGCCATTGAGCCAGTTTGAGTGGAACAATGACTCGATCGCGTCATGACCAAATGGAGCAATTCCGAAATGGGTCTGGAACAAAAACTGGGTGACATGGGCGTGGTGACCACCTCGCTGGAAAAGGCGGTTGGGTGGGCGCGCTCGAATGCGTTGTGGCCGATGCTGTTTGGCCTGGCATGCTGCGCCATCGAGATGATGAGCACGCAGGCGCCGAGATACGACCTGTCGCGCTTTGGCATGGAGCTGATGCGCGCCAGCCCACGCCAGGCTGATCTGATGATCGTTGCCGGCCGCGTCAGCCGCAAGATGGCGCCGGTGTTGCGCAACCTGTATGACCAGATGCCTGATCCGAAGTGGGTGATCGCGATGGGCGACTGCGCCTCGTGTGGCGGCGTGTTCAACAACTATGCTGTCGTGCAGGGCGTGGATGAGATTGTGCCGGTGGATGTGTATGTCGCCGGCTGCCCGCCTCGCCCCGAAACGCTCATCGACGGCATCATCAAGCTGCACGAGAAGATCAAGAGTGAGCCGCTGAAGAAGTGGCAATAGAGCAACCAGCCTGAGTTCCGGGCGCCGGACGTTGAGCGAAATCGTTCGGGGTTCGGCATCTGGAACTTGGCGCTCAGCACTGAACATGTCTGACCAAACCGAACTGACCCAGTCGTACATTACCGCGCTGGGCGATGCCGTCTCCGAGGTCGTGGTGTTCCGCGACGAGATCACACTGATCGTGCCGAAGGCGCGCGTCGTGGAGGTGCTGACGCATCTGCGTGACGCGCAGAAATTTGAGATGTTGAGCGATGAGACGTGCGTGGATTATTACCCGCGCGAACCACGCTTCGGCATGATCTATCAACTCACATCGCTGTCGCGCGGCATGAAGGTGCGCGTGAAGGCGATGCTGAGCGAATATGACGCCACTCTGCCTTCAGTCGTCGGCGTGTATCGCAACGCCAATTGGCTGGAGCGCGAAATCTACGACTTGATGGGCATCGTGTTTGAGGGACATCCCGATTTGCGCCGCATCATGATGCCGCTGGATTGGCAGGGGCACCCGCTGCGCAAGGAAGTGCCGGTGACGGTTGAGGAAAACGCGTTCTCGTTCAATCGCGAGCGCATCGACGCGGGGAAGCCATTCGCGCAAGAGTGAGCCGCAAGAGCCGGCAGCCCCGGCGTTTGATGCTTGATTCCAGACGATGACAATTTCTGAACTTCCCATCCAGATTGAAGATTCTCCGCTGAACACGGTAAAGACGGAGGATGTGCAGCTCGACATCACGCTGGAGCAGTTGCGCCGGCTGGTCAGTCCGCGCGCGCTGTCGGGCGAGACCATGCTGCTGAACATGGGGCCGCAGCACCCATCAACGCACGGCGTGCTGCGCATGCTGCTCGAACTTGATGGCGAGACCGTCGTGAGTTGCATCCCCGACATCGGATTTCTGCACACCGGCATCGAGAAGACCGCGGAGGGCAAGACCTATCTCAAGGCCATCCCGCTGACTGATCGCACAGATTACCTTGCCCCGATGAGCAACAACCTGGCGCTCAGCGGCGCAGTGGAGAAGCTGGTCGACATCGACGTGCCGATTCGCGCGCAATACATTCGCGTCATCCTGATGGAGTTGACGCGCATGAACAGCCACCTGGTGTGGCTCGGCACGCACGCGCTCGACATTGGCGCGATGAGCGTGTTCCTGTATTGCATGCGGGAGCGCGAAATGATCCTCGATGTCTATGAGGCGGTGAGCGGCGCGCGCATGATGAGCAGCTACATTCGCCCGGGCGGCCTGTGGCGCGATGTGCCGGCGCACTTCGGCGACCTCGTCAAGAAGATCGTGGATGTGTTTCCTGGCCGCGTGCTGGAATATGAGCGGCTGCTGAAGGATAACCCGATGTGGAAGGAGCGCACCGTCGGCATCGGCAAGGTGAGCGCGGCAGATGCGATTGCATGGGGCATGACGGGCCCGTGTCTGCGCGGCAGCGGCGTGAATTACGATGTGCGCAAGGCCTTCCCCTATTCAAGCTACGAGCATTTCGACTTCAGCGTGCCGCTGGGCAGCGCCGGCGATGTGTATGACCGCTATCGCTGCCGCATGGAGGAATTCGCGCAGTCGCTGAAGATCATCCAGCAGGCGATGGATAAACTGCCCGCCGGCCCGGTGATGTCCGACAACCGCAAGGTGGCCCTGCCGCCCAAGCACGAGATTGCCTACTCGATGGAGTCGCTCATCCACCACTTCAAGCTGTGGACGGAAGGCTTCAAGGCGCCGGAGGGTGATGTGTATTTTGCCGTGGAAAGCGGCAAGGGCGAGTATGGCGTGTATCTCAGCGGCGACGGTTCACCGAAGCCGCGCCGGCTGCACTTCCGCGCGCCGTCATTCCACAATCTGCAACCGCTGACCGAGATGTGCAAGGGCGCGCTGCTGGCCGACATCGTCGCCATCATCGGCAGCGTGGACATTGTGCTTGGGGATGTAGACAGGTAGGTAGACAGGAAAAAATACATCGCAAGGGCCAATTCGCCATCGGATGCTGTGCAACACGCAGCGCCAAATGCTGATTGCCAACTGCCAATTACTCAACATGCTGAAAGAAAAGAGAGCCGCCGACATCGAGAAAGTGCTGGCGAAGTATCCGCCAGAGCGCAAGCGCAGCGCCGTGATGCCTTTGCTGTACATCGCACAGGAAGAGTACGGCTATTGCAGCGAGGATGCGATGCACGAAGTCGCGGAGATCATCGGTTGTGACCCGACTGAGGTGAAGAGCATCGTCGGCTTCTACACGATGTACTACGAAGAGAAGGTCGGCAAGTACGTCATCGACGTGTGCGATGACCTGCCGTGCGCGCTGCGCGGGGCCGACAAGTTCGTGGGGCATTGCGAGAAGAAACTGGGCATCCGCGCCGGCCAGACCACGCCAGATGGCAAGTTCACCCTGAACACGGTGATGTGCATCGCCGCGTGCGACCGCGCGCCGGTGGCGCAGGTGAACAAGGAATTCAAGTACGACCTCACCGAAGAATCATTCGACAAGATGGTCGATGGGTTGAAGTGAGCTATGGGAACGCTATACGGCAGCAACAACAAGACGCTTGAAAAGCAAGTGTTGATGCGCGACCTGGACGTGCCGAACATCCGCGAGATCGACGTGTATCTTGCGAATGACGGCTACGCCGCATGGAAGAAGGCGCTGACCGAGATGAAGCCGGACGAGGTGATCAACGTCGTCAAGGAGAGCGGACTGCGCGGGCGCGGCGGCGCCGGCTTCCCCGCCGGCCTGAAGTGGAGCTTCATCCCCAAGGACATCTTCCCCAAGTATGTCGTGGTCAATGGGGACGAGAGCGAAGCCGGCACCTTCAAGGATCACCAGCTTGTCGACGGCAACCCGCACCAGTTGATCGAGGGGGTGGCGCTGTGCTGCTACGCGGTGCAGGCCAATGTTGGCTACATCTATCTGCGCGGCGAGTTCTATGACCCGGCGCAAACGCTGCAAAAAGCGATTGACGACGCCTATGCCAAGGGCCTGCTCGGCAAGAACGTGCTTGGCACTGGCTACAACATCGACATCTACATCCACCTTGGCGCCGGCGCCTACATCTGCGGCGAAGAGACTGCGCTGCTCTCATCGCTCGAGGGTCAGCTCGGCCAGCCGCGCCTGCGCCCGCCCTTCCCGGCAGTGCAGGGCCTGTATGCCAAGCCCACCGTCATCAACAACGTCGAGACGCTGGCGAATGTGCCGCCCATCGTGCTGCACGGCGCGCAGGAATACCGCAAATACGGCACCGAGAAAAGCCCCGGCACGAAGATCTTCTGTGTCAGCGGGCGCGTGAAGAAGCCGGGCAATTTTGAATTGCCGCTCGGCAAATACACCATCCGCGAGTTGATCGAGATGGCCGGCGGCACCATCGACGACCGGCCGGTGAAAGGCATTCTGCCCGCCGGCTCATCTGCGCCCATCCTGCCGGCCAGCGCGATCGACACCAAGCTCGACTATGAAAGCGTGCAGGCAGCCGGCTCGATCCTCGGCTCGGCGTCGTTTGTCATCCTCGATGACACCGTCGACATCGTGTGGGCGGCGCGCAAGATGGTGCGCTTCTTCAAGCATGAAAGCTGCGGCAAATGCACACCCTGCCGTGAAGGCACTTTCTGGGCGCTCAAGCTCTACAACAAGATCTTGAGCGGCCACGGCAGCATGGAAGACGTGAACATGATTGGCGAAGTGGCCGGCCAGATGCAGAACAAGTGCTTCTGCCTGCTTGGCGAATTTGCAACTTCGCCGATGATGAGCACCGTCAAGCACTTCAAGCCGGAATATGAAGCCTTCATCGCGCAGCACAGCAAGGGCGCGAGCAATGGCTATAACGACGAGTTGATTCGCGACCACGTGATCGACACAAGCGGTCACTTGCTGGTCAGCAAACCAGGAGGCCACTGATTACCCATGCGAAAGGCATTTGCCTTGACCATGGAGATGGGGATTGCAACAGGATTCGCGCTGCTCACACTGCTCTCGTTCAATGGGTCGCCGGCGCTGGCGGCAGAGAAAGTCGTCACGCCGATCAGCGCGATCACAACTGAAGATAAAGGCAGGACGCTCACGATCGAAGGCGAGATTGCCGGCAGCCGCGCATTCAAAGGCGGCATGCGGTATGCGCTGAAGGATAGCGCCGGCGAGATCACCCTGGTGATCTTTGACCGCATGCTGAAGCAATTGCCGCAACGCAATGCGCTGCTGGATGGCGCAGTGGTGAACGTGACTGGCAAGATCGACTTCTACGCCGAAGAGGCGCAGATCGTGCCGGCAGGGAAGGGCGATGTGGTGTTGGTGACCGCAGCGCCGGCGCCAAAGACCGCTGCGATTGGCGAGTTGGGCAGCACCGATGTGGGCAGGACGGTGGTTGTGAGCGGCACAGTGGCCGAAGCGAGCAACTTCAGCGCCGGCTTCAAAGTGAAGCTGAACGATGGCAGCGGCATGATCGGCGTGGTGCTGTTTGAGAATGTTTGGGATGGGTTGAAAGCGCCGAACGATGTGAATGTGGGCGCGGCGCTGAGCGTGACCGGCAAGTTGAACGAATACAAGGATGCGCTGGAGATTGCGCCGGCGTCAGCTGCGAATGTGGCAGTGTTGGTTGCGCCGGCGTTGCGCGATGTGCCGACCAGGACGCTCGGCGCAATCAGCGGCAACGATCACAATGCACTCGTGCGCGTGAGCGGCGAAATTGCCGCCATTGAGCCTTTTGAATTTGGCGTGAACGTGTTGTTGAAGGACGAGAGCGGCGCGCAGAAGCTGCGACTCTACAACGTGGTGGCAAAGCGCGTGAAGTTGAGCGCCGGCGATCTCGTCAGCGTGATGGGGCGCGTGGTTGCATCGCGCTCGCGTGGCATCGTGATCGACATCGCCCTGCCGGGCGACATTGAAGTGAAGAAGTGATGCTTGTCGTTCTGAGCGGAGAATTGTGATGCGCTCGGAATGGCGATTGATTGAAAACGCATGGCTGATCTAGTAAACCTGACAATCGATGGCGTTGCGGTGGCGGTGCCAAAAGGCACATTGGTCGTGGATGCGGCCAAGCAGATCGACAACGTCATCCCCGTCTTCTGCTACCACCCGAAATTGAAGCCGGTGGGCATGTGCCGCATGTGCCTGGTCGACGTCGGCACACCCAGGATCGACCCTGCCACCAAGCAGGTGATGAAGGATGACAAGGGCAACGTCGTCATCGCCTTTATGCCGAAGCTGACCACCGCCTGCACCACGCCGGTGAGCGAGGGCATGGTGGTGCGTACGGCCACGCAGCAGGTGAAGGATGCGCGCGAAGACATCCTCGAATTTCTGCTCACCAGCCACCCGCTCGATTGCCCGATCTGCGACAAGGGTGGAGAATGCTCGTTGCAGGACCTCACGCTCGGCTTCGGCCCGGGCGTCAGCCGCTTCGATTACGACTCCAAGTCGCACAACGACAAGCATGTGCCGCTGGGCGATCTGATTTACCTTGACCGCGAGCGCTGCATCCAATGCTCGCGCTGCATCCGCTTTCAGGACGACATCGCCGATGACCACGTGTTGCAATTCCACGAACGTGGCCGCGGGATGGAGATCATCACCTTTAGCGATCCACCCTTCGATTCGTATTTTGGCGGCAACACGACTGATATTTGCCCCGTCGGCGCGCTGACCACGACGGACTTTCGCTTCAAGGCGCGCCCCTGGGAGTTGGACACCGCGCAGAGCATCTGCACGCATTGCGCCGTTGGCTGCAACATCAGCTTGAACACGCGGTTGGAGACAAAAACGGGCTTGCGCGAGATCAAGCGCGTGATGCCGCGCCAGAACGAGCAGGTCAACGAGATCTGGATATGTGACAAGGGTCGCTATGTGCATCACTTCGTGCGCCCCGAATACCGTGTGCGCCAGCCGATGATCCGCAAGGATGGCAAACTGGTGGAAGCGACATGGGAGCAGGCGCTGCAAACGGTGTCCGACCGACTGAAGATCGCCGGCAATCACGTGGCCACAGTCGTCGGCGACCGCATCGCCAATGAAGACGCGTGGCTGGCAGCCAAACTCATGCGCGCCATCGGCGGCAGCGTGAGCATGTCACCATCCGTGCCGGCAGCCTATGCCGACGTGGCGCGCGCTTTTGGCGTTGGTGTCGACACCGACTTCAAGCAGATCGGCCGCGGCGATGTGATCTTGATCGTGAATGGCGATGTGGAAGAGCAGGCGCCGGTGTGGTTCTTGCGCTTGCGCCAGGCCATTGTTGACCGTGGCGCAACGTTGGTGATGGCGCACTCGCGCGGCACCAAGATGCACCGCTACGCCAGGCAGATCTTGCGCTACGAGCCGGGCCGTGCGCCGCAGTGGGCGGCAGCGCAGACCGCTGAACTGGTCAAGGATGCGAAGAACCTGCTTATCGTGTTTGGCGATGAGAATATGGATGGCGCCGGCGCGCGCGCGCTGGCGCAAGCATTGGCGAATTTGTTGATCGAAACCGGACATGCCGGCAAGGCCAACAGTGGCTTGTTGCCACTCTATCCGCATGCCAATACCCAGGGCGTGTTTGACGCGGTGGGCAACAAGTTGCCGCCGGCGCAGGCTGATGTGGCGTGGTTGATTGGCGTGGGCGACCAGACTGACGCGCCGCAGGCCAAGTTCACCATCGTGCAGGAATTGCTGATGACCGAGCTGGCCGAGAAGGCCGATGTGGTGCTGCCGGCGCTTGCCTTTGCCGAGCGCGAAGGCAGCTTCACCAGCGGTGACCGCCGCGTGCAGCGCTTCTACCGCGCCCTGCCGCCACCCAGCGACGCAAAGCCGGATTGGTGGATCGTGCAGGAAGTGGCAAAGCAACTCGGCCACAATTGGGGTTTCGATGGCGCTGCAAAAATCTTTGCCGATCTGGCGGCAAACGTGCTGTGCTACCGGGCGCTGTCGTATGAGATCATCAGCCAGAGTGAGCCGCAGTGGCCGCCGATGGGGCGCGGCGATATGTATTACGGCGGCACGGTGTACGACAACACCGGCGGCATGGGTGCGCGCTATGCGAGCGACGCCGAGGCCGGCAGCGCGAAGAAGTACGAGGTGAGCATCCCGGAGGTGACCATCGCCGGCTTGGAGCGCGTGGTGCAGTCGCTGTATCGTGACGGCGAGCTCATTCGCCGCAGCAAAGTGGTTGAGTCGCACATCGTGTCGATCAAGGAAATCGCCTAGCCATTTATCCGATTTCAGATTTTTGATTTGGATTGGCGCCGCAACGAGAGCTCACGATCCAAAATCGAACATCGAACATTGAAAATCGAAAGATGCCTGTATTACTCGAACTGATCCTGAAATCTGTGGTGCTGGTGGTCGTGTTGCTGACCGGCTTCGCCTACATGTCGCTGGTGGAGCGCCGGCTGCTGGCGCGTCTGCAATCGCGTGTGGGGCCGAATCGTGCCGGCCCGGCCGGCCTGTTGCAGCCGGTGGCCGACGGTCTGAAGCTCATCATGAAGGAGAGCGTCACGCCGAAGGCGGTGGATATCCCGATCTACTTTCTCGCGCCTATTCTGGTGGTGGTGCCGGCGTTGATCCTGTTCGCCGTCATCCCGGTGGGCAAGGGGCCGATCTTCCAGCTTGCCAGCGACATCAACGTCGGCGTGCTGTATGTGATGGGCGTGATGGGAGTGGCGGTGTATGGCATCGTGCTGGCTGGCTGGTCGAGCAACAACAAATATGCTTCGCTCGGCGGCCTGCGCGCATCGGCGCAGGTGATCTCGTATGAATTGGGCATGGGCCTGTCGGTCGTCTCGGTGGTGCTGATGGCCGGCACCATGAGCCTCGCCGGCATCGTCGAAGCGCAATACCCTGCGCAATTCGGCGGCATTCTTGGCTGGTTCATCTTCCGCCAGCCGGTGGCCGGGATCATCTTCGGCATCACCATTCTGGCCGAGACCATGCGCGCGCCATTCGACCTGGTGGAAGCCGAACAGGAATTGACCGCCGGCTACATGACTGAGTACAGCGGCATGAAGTTCGCGCTGTTCTTCATGGGCGAATACGTCAAGATGATCGCGGTGAGCGCGCTGTTCACCACGTTCTTCCTGGGCGGCTGGAGCGGCCCCTTTGTGGAGCAGGTGCCGATTCTGTCGGTCGTGTATTTCTCGATCAAGGTCGCCATTTGCCTGCTTGCGATGATCGTCATTCGCGCCACACTGCCGCGCATGCGCTATGACCGGCTGATGGGCTTTGGGTGGAAGGTGCTGGTGCCGCTGGCGCTGGCAAACGTGATCGTGACGGCGGTGTTGATTCTGATCGGCGTGCCGGGTTACAAGTGATGTTGAATTCTGGATTTTGAATGTTCAGTTCAGCATTCAAAATTCAACATTCCAAATACCAGTGATATGGGACTGAAAGATGTATTGACCAAGATTCCGCCGGGCTTTGCGACCGTGCTGAGCATGTTGCGCGAGAAACCGGTGACGATTCAGTATCCCGAGCAGCAGCGACCGATGACGGCGCGCTTTCGCGGCCGGCATCACCTAAAGCGTTACGAGGACGGCCTGGAGCGCTGCATCGGTTGCGCGCTGTGCGCGGCGGCCTGCCCGTCTGATGCGATCTTCGTGGAAGCGGCAGAGAACAGCGACGAAGCGCGCTATTCGCCTGGCGAGCGCTATGCCAAGACCTATGAGATCAACATGCTGCGCTGCATCTTCTGCGGTTATTGCGAGGATGCCTGCCCAACCAATGCCATCGTGCTGGAGCCAATCGAGTTCCCGACCGGCTATACGCGCGAGGGCATGATCTACAAGAAGGACATGCTGCTGGAATCGCCGCCGATCAACGTGCCGGCGACGCCGCAAAAGACGCCGGCTGGCAAATACAACCGCTCCATCCTGCCCTATCCGCCGATTGATGAATCCATTTGAGACTGTGAATTGGGAATTGTGACAGCACAATTCTCGATTTTGCGTTGTCACTCCATCATGTCAGATCTTCCACTTCTCATCGTGCTGGGCGCGCTCAGCATCGCATCGGCGCTGGGGTTGCTGCTCAGTCGCAATGCGATCTATGCGGCGTTGTATCTGGTGCTGAACTTTGGCGTGGGCGCGGTGATTTACATCCTGCTCAATGCGCCTTTCATTGCCGTGATTCAAGTCACGGTCTACGCCGGCGCCATCATGGTCTTGTTCGTCTTCGTCATCATGCTGCTCGGCGCAGAAAAATTGAGCATCGAAGATACGACAACCAGTTTCGCCTATCAGCGTCCGCTGGCGTTGGTCCTTGCGGCGGCGCTGCTGGTGATTGCGGTGTACGTGTTGTTCATGCGCGCCGGCGTCCCGCAGATGACCAACCTGGCCCTCGTCGACACCAGCCCAACAGCCATCGGCCTGATGCTGTTCAACACCTACTCCTTCCCATTCGAAGTCGTCTCCATCCTGCTATTGGTCGCCATGGTTGGCGCAGTGGTGTTGACGAGGAACAAGTGACATGGATACCACAACCTTTGTCGTCTTCCTGTCGGCTATTCTCTTTTCAATCGGCACGCTGGGGGTGCTGCTGCGGCGCAACGCGCTGCTCATCTTCATGTCCATCGAGTTGATGTTGAATGCAGCCAACCTGGCAATGGTGGCCTTCGCCATGCGCTGGAACCAGCTCAACGGCCAGATGTTCGTGTTCTTTATCATGACTGTGGCGGCAGCGGAAGTGGCTGTCGGCCTTGCGTTGATCGTGACAATCTTCCGCACCAAGCGCAGCACGAGCGTGGATGATCTGTCAACGTTGCGAGGTTAAATGAGCGAGCACGCATTGGCCGCGTTTGGCCTGAAGCCGGAGCAATATGAAGTGCGGCCATTCGGCTCGGGGCACATTAACAAGACCTATCTGGCGCGCAACATCGCCGGCGATGCGCATTACATCCTGCAGCGCATCAATACCTATGTGTTCAAACGCCCGCAGGTGATCGCGAAGAATCATCGCATGACCTGGGAGCACCTGAGCGCGCGGCATCCTGATTACATGTTTCCGCGCGCGCTGCCGACGATCTATGACAGCGATTTGTATGTCGAAGGCGAAGATTTTTGGCGGCTGATGCCCTTTGTGGAAGGCGCGGTGACGGTGGACAAAGCCGATTCGCCGCAGCAGGCATTCGAGGCGGCCAGGCAGTTTGGGCGGTTTGCGAAGTTGACCGCGGGCATCGATCTCGGCGCGTTCGAGCCGACGATCCCCGACTTTCACAACCTGTCGCTGCGCGCGCGGCAGTTTGAGGATGCGATTGAAAATGCAAGCGCGGAGCGCCGCATACGTGCCGGCGATTTGATCGATTTTTTGCAGGAGCAGGGACGCATCACGCGGCATTTTGAAGCGGTGATCAAGCCGGCGCTGCCCGATCGGCTGATGCATCATGACACGAAGATCAACAACGTGCTGCTGCACGCCGTCACCTTCGAGGGTGTGTGCGTGATCGATCTGGATACACTGATGCCGGGCAAGATTGTGTCTGACCTGGGCGATATGGTGCGCACCTATGTCTGCCCGGTGCCGGAAGACGAGCCGGACATGTCGCGCGTGTGCGTGCGTGACGATTTTTACGCCGCGCTGGTGCGGGGGTATCTGGCCGAGGTGCGCGGCGAGTTGAGCGCGCTGGAGCAGGAGCAGATTTTCTACGCCGGCGAGTTCATGATCTATATGCAGGCGCTGCGTTTTCTGGCAGATTATCTGAATGGCGATGTGTACTATCCGGTGAAATATGCCGAGCATAATCTGGATCGCGCGCGCAATCAGACGACGTTGTTGATGCGGCTGATGGAAAAAGAGCAGCCCTTGAAAGCAATCATTCGGGAGTGTTTGTAGAGCGCAGACCCTGCTGGTTTCAAGAACCAGCGAGGTTTCGATAGATTGAAAATATGGAGCTATTCATCCTTTCTCCAATTTTGTTCCCGCTGCTGGGGCTGTTGATCAATGCCTCGCTGGGCAAGCGACTGGGCGAAAAAGCCGTCGGCTGGATCGCATCGATCGCGGTGATTGCATCCTTTGCCGTGTCGCTGATGATGTTTTCACAGCTTGGCACGGCGCCGGCAACGGAGGGCGGCGAGCATGGCGCGTCTGGCTTGCACGCCACCGTCCTGCCGTGGATCACCGCCGGCGCGTTGAACGTGTCGTGGGGTTTCACCGTCGACCAACTCAGCGTCACGCTCATGCTCATCATCACCGGCATTGGCGCGCTGATCCACATCTACAGCATCGGTTATATGCATGGCGACGAACGCTTCCCGCGCTTCTTCGTTTATCTCAACCTGTTCGTCTCGTCGATGCTGGTGCTGGTGATGGCCGACAACATCCTCGTCATGTTCGTC
>CAZPVX010000020.1:0-7761 GCA_964590135.1 uncultured Anaerolineae bacterium
GGATAGACCCCCAGCGTCGGGCGGAGACACTTTCGCTTGAGGAATGGGGAGAACTCTGTCGAGTCTTTCGTCTCTAGCGGAGAGGGTGGGATTCGAACCCACGGTGACGCAAGCGCCACAACGGTTTTCGAGACCGCCCCATTCAACCACTCTGGCATCTCTCCGCGCGCTGCGCGATTTTACCGCAACTACTGCTTGCGAATCGCCTGGTAGTAATCGCACCAGCGCTGCAATACGCAGCGTTCGCATTCAGGGCCACGGGCATGGCAGACCTCGCGGCCATGGCGAATGAGATTGAGGTGCAACGCGCCCTGCATGCCGGCGGGACAGAGCTGCTCCATCAGATCGTGAGTCTGATCGGCGGTCATTTTCGCGTCACGCAATCCCAGCCGGCCTGTCACGCGATGCACATGCGTATCGACGGGAAAGGCCGGCATGTCGAAGCAAAACAGCAGCACGATGGATGCCGTCTTTGGCCCAATCCCGTTGATGCTGAGCAACCACGCGCGCGCTTCGCGCATCGGCAGCTTGGCCAAAAAATCGATGTTGAGTTCGCCGCACTCCTCTGTGATGCGGCGCAGCGCCGCTTGAATGCGCGGGCCTTTTTGATTGGCCAGGCCGGCCGGCCTGATCGCATCGATCACCGCATCGGTCGCTGCGTCGCGCACCTGTTCCCAGGTGGGAAACCGCGCGCGCAATCGCGTGTAGGCCAGATCGCGGTTGCCGTCGTTGGTGTTCTGCGAGAGGATCGTGCTGACCAACTCGCTCACGCCATCCGCCTTCGTCCATCTCGGCATGCCGTAACACTTCACCAACGCCTCGTGAATCGCCTTCGTTTTCTTCCTGAGCGCGGTCAGGTTCATGGTCGAATCCGTCATTGCATATTTCCAACTTCACAGCTGCAGCCGGCGCAACTCGTCTACATCATCACCAGCGACGATCCAGAATTCCGGCGACGCCACAATCACGCCACTCGCAATCAACATGCCGTCAGCCTTCGCCCGCGCCACTGCCCGCTCGAAGCGCTCGCCGTTGACCGCGACGATGATCTCGGTCGTCATGCCGGCACCATCATCCAGCGCGCGCAGCATCAGCGCCGGCGGCCGCGAGCGATTCGACACGCTCGGCTGCACGATCAACTCGCGGCTGCGCGTGAAGCCGTTTGCAGTTGCGCCGCCGGCGCTCCAGCATTCGTAGGCAGTGGAAGCTGGCGCAGTCGCCACTGCAGGCGCAGGCAGCAATCCGGCCGACTCGCTTGCCACCTGCCACAAACCCGGCGGCGCGCCAATGTTGAACAAGCCGCCAAATGCAGAATCGATCCGTATCACATCGAGCGAATCGATATAGACATCCTCTTCGCCGTCGTTCTGCACCGCCAGTTGCGCCGTCCAGCCCGGGGCGCGCTCCTGCCACACCCACGTGGCGCGCAGCCCGCCACCCATCGCCATGAACGTCAAGGGATCGTCGCTGTAACGCTGCGATGCCGCCAGCCGTAACGTCGCAGAGCTGGCGTTCTCGCCGGTGTGGTAGCGCACCTGCGCAGCAATTTTGTGCAGCGTCGGCCCGTCATCCCAGTTGATGGTGATGCCGTGATCCATGACGGCCATGAAGCCGGCGACATTGATCATGGAATTTTGAAATCCCGAATTTGGATCGGGAATCGCTCAACCCGAAGTTCAACGTTCATCATTCAGAGCTTGATCATGGCGGCGCTGTCGTCCATACCGCCGGCGCGGTTGCGCGCCAGCCACACTTTGTTGTGCTCGGCCACCAATTTGCGGTGCTGCGCCTTCAACGACTTCGCATCCTGCGACGCCTTCGGGTTCTGTATGCGCTGCAAGCGCGCCAGCCCCCACTGCATCAGGTGAATCGCATGCGTGAACTCGCTGCGGATCAATGCGGCATCTTCGCGGCCCAGCTTCAGCTTGCCGGCCTGCGCTTCGAACTTCGCCAGCGTCTTTGCAACCGATGCATACACCTTGCGGTCAATCGGCGTTTTTGCCAATCTGTCAGACAGTTGGTTAGCAGCGGTGATCACGCCCATTGCCGGCGCGCTGCTGTTGTGCAGCCGGCCTGGGATCAGCGCATAGACGTTGCCCAGGTCATAGGCAAATCTGCCGGCAGCGCCGCTCGGATCGCCGAATAAATGCACGCTGGTGGATAGCGCAATATCGGTGTCGCGGTTCTCGCTCACGCACCATGACACGGCAGCGCCATACGCATACGGCAGGTAGCTCGCCGGCAGCGGCTGCAGATGACCGTTGTCACCCCAATCGGTGTTGAGAAAACCAATCGCACCATTCTTCAAGCCATTCTCTGCCGCATTGAGCAAGTTGCCGATGGCGTTGTCGGTGCGGCCCACGAGGCTGTTCCAGGTGGACGTGCCAGGCACCACATAGAACGGAATGCCCGACGCGGCAAACTTCGCGCCATGATCGGCGAAGGGATGATCGAACTCATAGCCCCACTCCATCGCCACCACGCCCGCCGGCAAATCGACAACCAGTTCAGGGTGTTCCATGATGATGTCGCCCCAGAACTGCATGGTGCGGTTGTGCTTCTTCACCAGCGCATGAATTTTCAGCAGAAAATCAAGATACACGCGCCCCACCCCGCGCGCGGCCACGTCTGCCTTGCTCGCGCCTTCACCCAGATCCACCGTCTCGTCGCACCCCACGTTGAAGAGCGCGCTGCTGTAGTGCGGCAACACCTCATCGAACATCTCTTCAACCAGCGCGATGCTGCCCGGATCGCCCGGATTGAGCGTGAACGGTTCGGCGAAGAAGCCCCAGCGCGTGTCGCAGCCATGCGGCGCTTCAGCCAGATGGCGGTATTCATCGTGAATCAACCAGCGGCGCATGTGGCCAAAGCAGTTTTGATTCGGCACCAGGTCGATGCCGCGCGCGCGGCAATACGCTTCAAGCTGCATCACCTCTTCGCCGGTCATGGGTGATGCCTTGGCCCACACCACCGGATGACGTTGAAAAGCAAACGTGTGTTCGGTGTAAAGCTGCAATTCATTCAGCTTCAATTCGGCCATCATGTCCACCAGATCGAAGAGCGTCTTCATCGTCGGCACTTTGTCGCGGCTGATATCGAGCATGATGCCGCGCCGCACAAAGTCGGGATGATCTTCGATGTGCAATTGCGGCAGCGATTTGCCGTATTGCCGCAGCAATTGCCTGAGCGTCATCACGCCGTAGAGTGCGCCGGCCTCACCCTTGGCGTGGATGTGAATGCCGCCGGCATCGATGCCGAGCCGGTATGCCTGCCGGTCGATGTCGCTGAGGTCGCTGCCATCTTCGAGCACAATCGTCAGCCCGATCGAGTTCGCCGGCGCGACATCGGCGGCATAGAGATGCCAGGTGACGCCGGAAAATTCGCTCAGTGCGCGCTGCGCTTCCTGCGCAGCAAACATCAGCGCGTGCGCCGGCACGGCCTGCATCACGATCAACTTGTTCGCTGCGATGTCGAGCGTGCCGCCGGCAATTGTCATGTTGCGCGGCTCAGGTACGAGAATGGGTGAGAGCATTTGTTTCTTGGCCATGATCTTTGCGTTTCAAGCATTGTAGTCGCGCCTCTACAATCAGCCCACCTTCATGGCTGACTTCATTTCATATCTGGCCTGGCGCGCGGTGAACGGCGCCGGCGTGCAACCCGGCGAGCTGATCGTGGTGATGGATCACGCCGGCCGCGACGACGTGCTGCGCAAGGTGCTGCTCAACATCGATCTCATCGGCGCAACGCCGCTGCCCGAAATTGCCCCGCCCGACCACCTTGCAAAAGTGCTGTTCGCCGCAGAGACCGAGCACATCGCGCAGATGGACAAGCACCGCGCATCGTGGATGCAGCTATGCGACCGCATCATTGTGCTGAACGGCGGCTGGCTCGATCTGGCGGATGCGCCAGCAGAAAACATCCAGGCCTGGTCGGATGCGCAATCGCGCCTGGCCGAGATCGAAGAGGCGAAACACACGCCAAACATCGTCGTCGCGGTGCCGAACGAAGCCCAGGCGCAGCGGCTTGGCGTCACGCTCGCCGATCTAGAAAATCTGCTGCACGACCCGATCGTCGCGCCGCTGTTGAATCTGCAGAACGCTGCGCTGCGCATCCAATACAAACTGTCCGGCGAATCCTTCGTTCTCCGCAGCGGCGCCGATTGCGTGTTGCACATGAAGCACGGCAATCGACCGGTGCTGATGGATGACGGCTACATCGACGATGCAGACCGAGCGCGCGGCGCGGTGCTGTCGAATTTGCCGGCCGGCCTGGTCTACACGACAGTGCTGGAAGACACAGTGGAAGGCGCGTTATTCCTTCCAGCAGCCGGCGATGCGCGCGATGTCACCCTGCATTTCAAGGAAGGTCGTATCTTCAAGGTTGAGGCCGCGAATGGCGCGGATGAGGTCGAGGCGATGTTTGACGCGCATGCCGGCGAATCGCGCCGCATCGGCCACATCAGCATCGGCGCGAATCCACACCTGCGCCGGCCGATCGGCTGGCCGCTCGTCGATAAACATGTGTGGGGCGCGCTGTTCGTCTCCTTCGGCGAAAACCGCTACATGGGCGGCGAAAACGCCTCTGCGCTGAACGAAGCGTTCGCCCTGCCCAACGCCGCGCTTGAAGTCGACGGCGCGACGCTGCTGGAGCATGGGCGGGTTTCGACGTAAAGTTGGTGCAGCATGAATAACCTCGCCGTCATCTTCGACATGGATGGATTGATGCTCGACACCGAGACGCTCGCGCGCGAGGCGTGGTTCAACACCATGCGCGAATTCGGCATCGATCTGACCGACGCGGTATATCTGCAAGTGCTGGGCACCACGGCTGTGCGCACACGTCAGATTTTTCAAGCGGCCTACGGCGATGACATCCCCATCGATGCAATGTATGACCACAAGCAGCGCTATATCGATCACGCCATTGCGCAGGGTCGCATTGCAGCCATGCCCGGCCTGATCGCGCTGCTGGATCACCTTGACGCGCGTCACATCCCCAAGGCGGTGGGCAGCAGCACTTCGCGCGCGCTGGTGCTGAAGAAGCTGGGCGTCGCCGGCGTGCGCGATCGCTTCGAAGTGATCGTCGGCGGCGATGATGTGCAACACGGCAAGCCTGCGCCGGACATCTTCCTGTGCTGCGCAGGGTTGCTGCGCATGCCGCCAGCGCAGTGCGTGGTGCTTGAGGACAGCGACAATGGCGTGCGCGCCGCCCATGCCGCCGGCATGCGATGCATCATGGTGCCGAGCTTGAAGCCCCCGGCAGATGACGTGCTGCCGCTTGTCAATGCGGTTGTCGGATCATTGTCCGAGGCAATGGCAGTGATCGACAAACTGTAATGCGTCTTTCGCAAACCCAACCCGATCACGCCTCAGAAGCCCTTGTGAAACCATTGCGCGCCAAACGTGGGTGATACACTTCTAGCCGTGCCGCCTTTTACCTTGCTGGCAACACTGCTCATCTCATCGATTCTCGGCATCGCGCTCACTGCGCTGCTCGCCGGCTTCGACCGCTGGCCGCGCATCCGATCGCTCTCCTGGCTGCCCGCCGTGCTTGGCGCCGGCGCTGCGCTGGTCGCGGCATGGCTGTTGCTCAATGAGCCCTTCGAGACGGTCATCGCATACTGGGGGCCGGTTTCTCTCACCGGCGTGCCGCTGGCGCTTGTCGGTTGGACTCCCGGCGCTGGCATTCTGATCGCATGGTGTGCAGTGGTGCTTGCATACATGTTGTCCCTGCCCAGCAACAAACCAATGCAGCACAACCCCACCTCACAGGCGCTGCTGATTACCGCGCTTGCACTGGTTGCGTTTGCCGGCAACCTCATCACGTTGCTGGTGGGCATGGGTCTGACCGATATCTTCAACGTCTATTTTGCGCTGCGCCGGCGCGCCATTACCCGTGATGCGCTCATCCACTTCACGCTCAGCGGCCTATCCAGCGCGCTGCTGTTCGTCGCGGTCACAGTGCATCTGGCCGCCGGCAATGGCCTGACTTTTCCGCTCGTCAAGCTCAGTCCGCAAACCGCGAATATGCTGGCGCTGGCAGCGTTGTTGCGGCTGGGCGCTGCGCCCTTTCGTGCCGGCGGCTTGTGGTTGCCATCCATGGCCTACGGCGGCAGTGCAGTAGCCGGCTTGCTGCTGCTGGCGCGCCTGCCCGATTTGGGCATCACCGCATTTCCACTCTGGTTCACATCGCTGCTGGTGCTCAGCGCGCTGCTCACGCTGGGCATGGGCGCGCTATCGGGGCAGCCAGAGGCAGTGCGCGCGGCGGCCATCACCGGCAGTCTGTATCTTGCAGCCGCCAGCATGGCAACTGGCAACACTGGCGTCATCACCGCAGCGGCCATCGCCTGGGTTGCCGGCGCGGCATTGATCGCCATCAACGACGCAACTGAGGGCAAACTGGGCCGGCGCGCTGGCCGCATCACACGGATCATCGGCGCGCTAGCGTTGGCCGGTTTCCCGCTCACAGCGGGCATGGTTGGTCGCGGCGGCATCATCAGCGCATGGCAGGCCGAGAGCATTGGCGGCGCTTTGCTGATCCTCGGTTTTACCCTCGCCGCCGGCCTGCTGACCTATGCGCTGATCCACTGCGCGCTGCGTCTCGATCTGGAAATTGATGGCAGCACGACACGGCAAGATGAATTGCGGCAGCCACAATTCATTCGCGCAACCGTTGCGGCGGTGGCACTGGCTGCGCCCATCATGGTGTTTGGCCTTGCGCCGGCATCCATCGAGGCCGGCGATCTGATCGGCGCGATCGGGCGCATTGGGACATTGGGCTGGCTGACGTGGCTGCTGAGTCTCGGTCTGGGCTGGGTGCTGTGGCAATTCGAACCGCGCTGGGGCAGCTGGCTCGATGAGCGCAGCGATACGATCACGCAGGCGCTGTCGCTGGATTGGCTGATCAGCCTGTTCGCCGGCGCAATCCGCCGACTGCGTGCACCTTTTACGCCGATCTTCGACATTCTAGAGGGTGACGGTGCGTTGGTGTGGGCGGCAATCATCGCCTTGCTGGTGATCCTTGTCTCGCGGCCGGGCGGGCCATAAGCCATGAACCGCAGCATTCCACATCAACCTGCAGCGTTGGGGCCGGCTTGGCTGCGCTTTCTGCCTTTGACGGTTTTGGCGGCGCTGGCATTCATCGCCATGCTGCTGCCAAAGGAAGCGTTGCGCGTCTTCGATGTGGTGGGCTACGCAGTGTGCCACCGCATTCCATCGCGCTCGTTCATCATCGCCGGCACGCAATTGCCGGTGTGCGCGCGCGACACGGGCATGTTCAGCGCGGCGCTGCTGGGGTTGGTGCTGTTTGCGGCAACGCTGCAAACACGCGCGGCGCTCTTTCCGCGCCGGCCCTGGATATTTGTTTTTGCGCTCGCGTTTGGGTTGTGGGCTTTTGACGGGTTCAATTCGTATTTTCTGCTCGCCACCGGCCATACGCTCTTGTATACGCCGCAAAACTGGTTGCGGCTGACTACCGGCGCGTTGATGGGCGCATCGCTCAGCGCGTTTGTGGCTGCGCTGTTCAACCAGGCGGTGTGGCGCGATGTGACGAATGTGGCGACGGTGGCCGGCTGGCGCGACATGATCAAGTTGGCCGGCGTGGTTGTGTTCGTCGTTGCCGTTGTGCTGTGGCAGCCGGATTTGTTGTATGGGCCGATTGCGCTAACCAGCGGCATGGGCGCGGTGACGCTGCTCACGATTGTCAATGGGTTGCTCGTGCTGATCGTGGGAGTGCTCACCATTATCCTGGCGAGGCCCTATC
>CAZPVX010000020.1:7799-88499 GCA_964590135.1 uncultured Anaerolineae bacterium
TTTGCTGCGGAACACATTGGCAGCCGGAACAGGTTTGCCGTTCTGAAACAGCTTCGCACTCCAAAAGACTGTTGTCTTAAGCGGAAAAGTAATAGATACTGCTTGGAGCAAATGAAGTGGGAGCAAGAAACGCAACGGTGTTATTTTGCATTTGCAGACACCCTAGACTAGGAGCTGAAATCCAATGAAATCAAATCTGCTCGTCAAAACAGCCTTGTTTGCAGCCGGCTTGGCGCTGATCGCCGGCTCGTTCTTTGTGCCAACCACGGCCACGCGCACCTTCGCTGGCCCACCGCTGGCCATCACCTAAACGCCTACCATCGTCCCACCCACTACCGTTCCACCCACCGAAGAAGTCATTCCAACAACGACACCACCCGAAGCGACCTCAATCTCACCACAGTTGAACTATGCCGAGCCGTATGTGATGAAGACTTGCCCGATGAACACAGCCAAACCGGGCGAAGAAGTGACGTTCACCATCGTCGCCGGCAACCGCGGCACCACTGATGCAGTCAATGTGCAGGTGCATGACACGCTGCCGGCGTCACTCGTGTTGAAGTCTGTTACGGCCTCACGCGGCCAGGTCGTCGTCAACGGCAACTCCTTCATCGTCGACATCGGCACGCTGCCCGTTTCTGAGGTTGTGACAATCAACGTTGTTGCCACTGTCGCCGAAGGCGCAGCTGCAGGCGCTTTCAGCAACGTTGTGACGCTGAATACAACCAGCGGCGGCGATAATCCGAACAACAATATCTCCCTCTGCTCCGGCAGCATCGGCCAGATCATCATCCCGCCAACCGGCGGAGGCAGCACGGCCGCGCCAATCGCCATGTTGAGCATCGGCGCACTGTTGCTCGCTGCCAGCCTGCTGGTGCGCAGCAAGCGCGCCGCATAGCTCTGGCACTGCTTCAATAAAAAAAACCGACACATCACCGTGTCGGTTTTTTTTCGCACTTCCCCACGATAAAATGCCACGAACGATCATCGATTTCACTCTTCGCCAGAGGCCGATCAAGGAGATTGCATGAAGATTCAAATGTCACGCGGCTTGCAGATCGCAATAACCCTTGCGGCGCTATTTGCTGGCACCATATTGCCCGTCAATGCCGCACCCGCCGCAGCTCAGGAGAAACCCTTGCCGCTGACAGTGACGCAAACCGATGCTGGCGTGCGCATCGACTACACAGCCACGAATGGCGCGTTGCCGACGATCCAAATCCACGACGTGCGGACGCCAGGCCGGCTGGTGCTGGTGGAGATCGGCGCCGGCGTGACGATGAGCGCGATGCAAGCCGGCGCGCAGCAAAATTTGGTCGTGCAGAGCGCGCCCTTCGGCGGCCAACTGGATGTGGTTCAGCCGGCCGCCACTGAGGCGAGCGAAACTGCCGCCGCCGGCGATCTGCAACGCGCGCCGGATGCCACATTGCCCGCCGCGCCAGTCAGCGTGATCAGCGAAGGCATCATGCGCGGCCGGCGGCTGGCAACCATCGCCATCACCCCGCTTTTCGAGCAAGACGGACAGTTGCATCTGGCAAGCGCGTTCTCGGCATTGCTGCCAGGCGCAAAGCTGATCGACAACCCGACAAGTCTTGTCAGCGATTTCACAGATGCATTGAGCGCCGGCAAACTGCAGCCGCAGGTTGAGGATGCTGTAACGTGCGACAACAGCTACCTGCCGGCGAACGACATGCTGGCCGATGGGCAGGCGCGCTGGCGCATTCGCGTCTCTCAAAGTGGCATCGTGCATGTCACCGCAGCGGCGTTGAGCGCTGCCGGCGTGCCGCCATCGGCCATTGCCGGCTACTCGCTCAAAAACAGCAGAGGTGAGTCGGTCAGCCTGCAACGTGGCCCAGACTGGTTCCGTTTCTATGCGCCGCCGCCTGGGGATCGCTGGAATCGATACGACACTTACTGGCTTACGGTCAACAGCGCCGGCCCGTCAGCCGAGATGGGTCAAAGCGGCGCGCCAGGGGGTGGTGTAGCGGCGACCATCGCCTTCGAGCGCGGTGTGTATGTGAGCAACAAGTATTACGACAGCACGCTGCCAGGCAGCGATGGCGATCACTGGTTTGCCGCCAACCTGCGCCCCTACGGCTCAATTTCAGTCACCTGGTCCTTCATGCCATCCACGCGCTTGCCAGCGACTGGCGCAAACGCAACCGTGCAGGTCGGCTTTGCTTCTTCGACCAGCGGCGATCACACCGTGCAGTTGGCAACCAACGGCAATAGCAATTTCGTCAACCCAGCCAATTCAACGTCGGGCATTGGCGCGTATTTCACCGCTACGTTCTCCATCCCCAACTTCGCTGGCGTCACGCAGTTCCGCGCCATGCCGAAAAGCCAACCCGAAGTCATCATGCCCGACCGCGTGGTGTGGGAGCAGCCAGTAGCGTTGAACTTTGGCGGCGGTGGCGCAACTTTCCTGGTGAAAAGCGCCGGCAATGTGCAGCTCAGCGGTATGCCTGGCGACGCGCTCTATGACGTCACAAACGCCACGACACCAACAGTCGTGCAGCACAGCGCCGGCTTGTTCTCCAACGTAAGCGGCAACCGCAGCTACGTAATGGCCGGCACCGGCACGCTGGTCACCAACGCCGCCATCAGCAAATACGAGCCGGTGGCGATGAACACCAAGTTCAACAAAAACGCGGTCTACATCGCGCCAAACGCGCTCTTCACTGGCGATCTGGATGGCTTCATCGGCTTTCGCAATGTCTCGGGCTATCTGGCCGGCGCATTCAGCGCCGAGAGCATCTACGACTGGTGGAGCTTCGGGCAGGTGTCGCCGGCAGCGCTGCGCAATTTCCTGCGCTACGCCTACTGCAAGTGGGACGTCAAGCCGGCGGCCGTGACGATGATCGGTGACGGCAGCATCGACCCATTCGACTACTATGGCTACAACACCGGGCAGTTTGCCGGCAGCAACGTCACGCTCATCCCGCCTTATGCGGCGCCGGTAGATCCATTTTTGGTGCCAAATCCGCTGCCCCCAGCCGAGACCGCTTGCGAAGCGTGCTACGCACAGCTCGATGGCAACGACCCACTCAGCGACAAGCTGCCCGACCTGCTGTTTGGCCGCATCCCGGCCAAGTCGCCTGCGGAGTTGAACGCGGTGCTGGCCAAGCTGTTTGCCTACGAGACAGCCCCATCGTTGTCTGCCGGCTCAGACTGGCGCAGCCGCATCGCCTATGTCAACGACAACTCGCACATGCCGAATGGCGCAACGGATCCGGCTGGCGATTTCGCCGCCGGCACTGAGGCGAATATTGCGCAGCAACCCAGTTGGGCGCGCATCATTCGCAACTACTACGATCCCTACCAGGGCTTCACCACGCTCAACCCCAACGACGCCCACGCGCGCACCTTCGGCCTCTTCGACAGCGGTGTCGGCATCATCAACTACACCGGCCACGGCAGCGTGGTGCAGATGGCCGTGCTGGAATCGAACATCGCCGGCGCTGCGACGTATCACTTCAGCCTGTATGACGTGCCCGATCTGAGAAACACCAGCCAGTTGCCGCTGCTGCTGCAATTCACCTGCCTGACCAGCGCCTTCCAAACACCGATCCAGTATTACGGCACAACGATCGACGAGCGACTGCTGCTCTCACCGAACGGGCCGCCGGCGATCTGGGGGCCCACCAGCCTCGCTGTCAGCTTCAGCCACGAAGCGCTGATGAAGGGCTTTTACAAGACGCTGTGGGCGCAGCCAAGCTTCGGCTCGACGATCGGCCTGGCGGCGCAGGGCGGTTATCTGGAGTTGGAAGCCACCAGCAGCAACACGATCAACGTTGACAACCTGCTGCGCACTTACCTGATCATGGGCGACCCCCTCACACGCGCCTATGTAGGCAAGATGCCATGGTATTCCAATGCGCCCATCGCCACCCGAGCAAAATAGCCGCATCTCGCAACACATTACCAGCCTGCGCCCGCCCAAAAGGTGGGCGCCCTGCTTTTTCCCATGCTCATGAATGACAAGCCTTAATCCGTGCGCAAGACGGGCTGTTCGCACGTTCACTTCAACGTGACGATCCCTACCATGCCGGCGTGTGAATGTTCGCCATGACATCCGCGCAGTTTGCACCTGTTTTTTCAGTGCAACGCGCATTTTTACTTCGATCTTTCTTCTCATCTGCATAGGGAATGCACAGATCGCCCAAAGCATCGGGATCAATGACGAGTCGCCCGCCGGCACACTGCAACTCGAAGAGACACAGGACAGTGTGCGATTGCATTGGCAGCGTGACAGTGCCGGCGCAACGATGCTGTCATCCACGCAAGACTCTGCGCCGGCCTACATCGACACACTCATCTTCGAAGCGTTCAGCACGCCGGCGCTTGTAATGGATGCAATTGACGCAACTCCGTTGAAACAGGCAGCCACAATGGCAGCCGCGCTGCCGGCAGCGCCGGCGACGATCCTCCGTGAAGGCACGCTGGGCGGCAGGCGCTATATCGTCATCGGCATCAGTCCCATCTTCCAACGCGATGGTATGGCGATGACAGCCACCGCATTCACCGCACAGGTGCTGGGCGCGCGCCGCATCGAGCGCATCGACCCCAACAGCATCGTCGAAGTCGTTGCAGCGGACACGCCGCCGCCGGCAATTTTTTCTGCCGACACGTGGCGCGTCAAAGTTGCCAACTCGGGCATTCAGCGTGTGAGCGGTGCGCAGTTGGCCGCCGCCGGCGTGTCGATGAGCAGCATCCCCATCGAACAACTGCACATCTTGCACCGCGCCGCTGAACTCGCCATCGACATTCTCGATGCTGATGCAGATGGCATGCTGAGTCTGGCCGACGAAGTGCGCTTCTACGCCATCACGCCCGGCGACCGCTGGAATGCAACCGATACCTACTGGCTGACACTTGCGCCATCTGCCGGCGCGCGCATGATCACACAAGCACAGCCGCACGCCGGCGCGATCACACAAACCGCGCTTGCTGCAGGCGCGTGGGAGCAGGACAGCGCCTACGACTCACGCTTGTCCGGACCAGATGGCGATCACTGGTTCAGCGGCAAATTGAATGCAGCGACGCCATCGATCGAGGTCACATTGCGCTCACCGTTGCCCTTCGCCGCCGGCAATATGAAGATTACGGTGAACGGCAGCAGTGCGCAGCCGGCGGTGGTGCGCGTGGCAAGCGATGGCGTCGCTGCGGCGCAAGACCCATCCCCCATGCAAATCAGCAATGCCACCGCGCCAGATAGCTGGTCATATGCCTTTGCGGTTCCCGCAGCCGGCGGCAGTGCCGACATGCGCCTGCAGGTCGACAGCAAGGGCGATGACATGGCGTTGGAAGATGTGGCGTGGCGCGCGCCGGCGATACTTTCATTCGGGCAAATGGGCGCGGCCTTCGAGGGGATGGCCGGCACATGGACGTATCAGTTGGAAGGTGCGCCAGCTGGCGCAACGCTCTACGACGTGACCGACTGGCAGCACCCGCAAAAGGTCATGCTGGATGGCGCGATGCAGTTCAGCGCCGGGCCGGCGGCGCGCAGGTATGTGCTGGCCGGCGCGGGCACGCTGTTCGAGCCGGCGATCACAAAGCGCGAAAGCGCTGACCTGAGCAAGCCCATCGACGCGCGCGCGATCTATATTGCGCCAGCGGCGCTGCACGCAACCCTGCAGCCGCTCATCGCGCATCGCCTGATGAATGGTTGGCGCGCCGCCATCGTCGACACGCAGGCAATCTACGATCAATGGAGCGACGGACAAGTCTCGCCCGATGCCATTCGCAACTTTCTGCGCCATGCGCGCGCAACCTGGCGCGTAAAGCCCTATGCTGTCATCCTCGTCGGTGACGGCAATTACGACCCGCTCAACCACAGCGGTGATGCTGCGCCCACGCTTGTGCCACCTTTCCTGGCAAACGTCGATCCGCGCATGGGCGAGACTGCCTGCGAGTCATGCTTCGCGCAACTCGACGGCGACGACGCCCTATCGGACACGTTGCCCGATCTGCTGTTTGGCCGGCTTCCAGTGAAAAGCGCCGAGCAACTCGCCGCTCTTGTCAATAAGATCATCGCATACGAGACGCAGCCAGAAGGCGCATGGATGAATCGTGTCGCGTTCATCGCCGACAACACGCGGCATGAGGACGGTAGCTATGACAACGCCGGAGACTTCGACGCCTTCACGCGACGCGGGATGGCGCTGCAGCCGGCCGGCGCGGCGCTGCCGGCGCTGTTCTACGAGCCGCTGGCAGATGGCGCGCAACCGCAATATGAATCGGATGCGCTGACGGCGCGCAACAAGACCATCGCCCAGTTCAATGAAGGCGCAGCCGTGGTGAATTTCGCCGGCCACGGACTGCCAAATCAATGGGCCTACACCGCGCCCAACGCTGGCGGCGCGCCATACCTGCTCACATCACAAGATGCTGCCGCGCTGAGCAATGGCACGCGCTTGCCGGTGGCCTTGTCCATGGCCTGCCTGACCGGCACATTTCATCAGCCTGACGCCGATGGCGGCAACAATATTGACGAACAACTCGTGCTTGCGCCAAATGGCGGCGCGATTGCGTCGTGGAGTTCCGCCGGCCTCAGCATTTTGTACAGCAGCGAATTTCTGCAGCGCGGGTTCTACCAGGCGCTGTGGCAAAACCCGGGCGCGCTCACCATCGGCGCGCTGGCGCAAGCCAGCTTGCTTGATCTCTTCCAAAACGCGCCATGCTGCGATGAACCGTTGCGCACGCATGTGCTGCTCGGCGACCCGCTGACACCCTTGCGCATCAAGGCATTGCCGGCGCGCCTGTATTTCCCGGTGATGGCGCAATGACGGATCTTGCGGCTCTTTCCGCTGGCAATGTGGACAGACGGGTTCGACTGCTGAGATCAATCACCGGCTGAGCAAATTCACTCAGTCGCAGTCACCTTGGTATTGACGATGCAGATGCCCGGCTCATCGCCGTTGCGCCGCGCAAGGCCGACACTGAGCATCTGCGCCGGCAAAATCTCGATGATGGGCAACACGGCTGCCGGCACTTCTGGCAAACGAAAGACCGCATCCTCGGCATGCGGTCCGAGCAGGAAGCCGTGTCCGCCGGCAGCGTTCACATCGCGCGCCAGCCGCACATTCAACGGCGCGATCGCCGGCGCGCCCTGGTAGACAAATACGCACAAGCCAGTAGCCGCCAACTCCATTGGCCCATGCCGAAACGCCGCACTGCCCATGCCCTCGCTGTGAAATCTCGCCGCCTCCTTGATGATGAGGCCGCCGCACATCGCTGCCGCCAGACTCGCGCCACGACCGCACAGCACCAGGCTGTTCGATGTCACACGCTCGACCATCAAGCGTGAGATGTCATCCACCTGACTGACGTAGAAATCGATGAGGCCGGCACATTGCGCAAGCTGCGCGTGCGTTGCTGACCAATCATCCTGCCCCAGCACTGCGCCACACAGCGCAAGCGCCGCCAAAGCTGTGATGTAGGTTTTGCAGGCTACTGTGTTTTCCTCGCCGGCGCGCGTCACCAACGCGCATGCTGCCCGCTGCGCCAGGGGGCTGTCTGGCGTGTTGGTGATCGCCAGCACTGTTGCGCCATTCGCCAGATCGAGCGCGCGCACAATCTCTGCGCTGCGACCGGATTGCGATACGACGATGAGCAAAGTATCGGCCTGCAGCAACGCCGGCGCGCTATAGAGCAACTCGCTCGTCTCCACCATCTGCGCCGCATGGCCGGCCTGCACGAGTGTTTGCCAGAGAGGATGTAGCGCAGCGAAGGAGCACCCCATGCCGGTCAGTACGATGCGTTGGAAGCGGTGGTCATGAAGGTCATCGGCAATGGCGATCAGCGCTGCCGGCGGCTCGCGCAGCGCTGCCAGCGTGTCGCGCAGCGCCTGCGGCTGCGCAAGGATGTCATGGATATAGGGATTCATCGCGCCCATTTTAAGTTTCAAAAATCGAACAGTGGCCTGTGTTTCAAAACGCTCCGATAATCTGGCGCCATGCCGCTTACCAACTTCACTCGGCGCTATCCGCAGGATGCGCCGCTGCCCAGCGCCGGCTTGTGGTTCATTGCCAACCAGCACGGCATCATCGTCAGCAAACAACAGCGGAACGTGCAGATGCCAAATGGGGCCTGGCCGCTCAGCGCGATGGCGCAGCCGGCCGGCGTGCTGATGATCGGGGAAGCCGCCGGCGTGCCGTGCCTGGCGTGCAACGTGCCGGACGACGTGACGCTGCCAGAGAATTTCCGCGCATTCAGCCTGCGCGACCTGTATGGTCATGTCGACGATGTGCACTATGCCGTTGCCGGCTACGCCGCGCAGCTGCTGCACTGGCAGCGCAGCAGCAACTTCTGCGCCAACTGCGGCAACTCGCTCGAGCCAATCGCCGGCGAATGGGGCAAGCGCTGCCCGCGCTGCGGCTTCACCACCTACCCGCCGGTCAACCCCTGCACGATCACACTCGTGCATGATGGTGAGCGCATTCTGATGACGCACAAGCGCGGCTGGGGCGCGCGCTATGGGCTGGTCGCCGGCTTCGTGGAACCAGGCGAGACGCTGGAAGAAAACGTCGCGCGCGAGATTGAGGAAGAGACGGGGGTTGCCGTGCGCGACATTCAGTATTGGCGCAGCCAGCCATGGCCATTTCCGCACCAACTCATGTGCGGGTTTTATGCGCAATACGCCGGCGGCGAGGTAAAGATCGATGAAGTCGAGCTTGACAACGCGCAATGGTTCACGGTTGCCGATTTGCGCGCCGGCAAGCCAGACATCCCGCCGCCGCTCAGCATCGCGCGCCAACTCATCGACAACTGGCTCGCGCAGTTTGAATAAGCCAGGTTGACTCTCTCCAAAAGCCATGAAGAAAGCAGTGATTGTCGGGCCGAGGCGGGCCGAACTGGTTGATGTGTCGACGCCAAAGGCCAAAGCTGACTGGGCGGTGGTGAAGATCCACAGCGCGCCCATGTGCACCGAATACAAAGCCTTCAACAAGGGCCAGCGCGAAGAATTTCTGGGCCATGAGGCCGCCGGCGAAGTGGTGGAAGTGGCGCAAGCCGGCACGCTGAAGGTCGGCGACCGCGTGGTCGTGATGCCAGGTTATTCGTGCGGGCAATGTGACCTATGCATCGCCGGCGACTACATCCACTGCCAGCATCCGCTTGACATATTGCAGTTCACCGGCGAGCGCGAGGGTGCGGCGACATATGCGCAGTTTCTCATCAAGCCGGCACGGCTGCTCCTGAGGATCCCAGACGACGTGCCGTATGACCTTGCATCGCTGGCATGCTGCGGCCTCGGCCCATCGTTTGGAGCATTCAATCTGATGGGCGTGGATGCGTTTGACACGGTGCTGATCACCGGTCTGGGGCCAGTTGGCATGGGCGCCATCATCAATGCGCGCTTCCACGGAGCGAGGGTGATCGCAGTCGACGCTCTGCCCTACCGAGCCAGGCTGGCAAAAGAACTGGGGGCAAGCGCGGTGATTGATCCAACTGATCCGGATGCAGTGAAGCAGATCAAGGCGCTGGCGAACGGTGCGGGGCCGGACAAGGCTATCGACTGCGCCGGCGTCGTGGCTGCGCATCGCCTGTGCATCGATAGCGTGCGCCGCAAAGGCAAAATCGCCTTCGTTGGTGAATGCCATGATGAAACGCCATTGCGCATCAGCCCCGACATGATCCGCAAAGGCCTTGCCCTATTCGGCTCATGGCACTACAACCTCAACCTCTTCCCCAACGTCATACAGGTGATTCGGCAATCGCCACTCGTGCCCAGACTGATTTCGCACACCTTCTCACTCAGCGACATCCAGCGCGCCTTCGAGGTGAGCGCATCGTCAGAACATGCGAAGATCATTTTGAAGCCCTGGGAGTAGCTTGGGGAGCGGAGATGCGTGTTGCACGCCGCCCCTCTCCGCTGCTGTGTTACAGTCGCGCGCGATGAAATCTGTTCGTCTCTCTGCGCTGGTGTGCGGGTTGATGATGGCGCTCGCGGCGTGCAGCACCCTGCCCGGCCTGAACACGTTGCGCGACATCGCCGCCACCCCTGTTCCATCGACGCCGCGCGTGATCCCCACCGCTGCGCCGCCAGACGTCTCCACGGCTGCGCTGGTAAAAATGCGCTCAAAGATTCGTGTCGGCATCCGCTACGACGCGCCGCCGCTGGCGCGCGTGAATGCAGATGGCGAACTCGAAGGCATGGATGTCGATCTGGCGCGCGACTTTGCGCGGCGCTGGCTGGGCAGTGAGCGCAACGTGGAATTCGTGCAGGTCACGTCGCTCAGCGCGCCGGCGCTGATCGCCAATCGCGAGATCGACCTGGCGATGGGCGGACTGGTGCATTCAAAGTCGGCTGAGCCAATCGTCGACTTCAGCCTGGCCACCACGCAAGACGGCGAAGCCTTGCTGGCGCGCACAGGCACATTCAGCGATTTTGTCAGCATGGCCGGCCACACCGTCACCTACATCGACTCGCCATCCACATTTGCGTTGCGCGATGCACAAATTGCCAACAACATCACGGTCACTCTGGTGGGGCAAAACTCGTATCGCGCAGCAGTGGACGATCTGATCGCCGGCCGCACCGACGGGGTGGTCGGTCGATGGCGCCGGCTGCGCGCCACCGCTTCCAATGACCCAGCGCTGACCATCCTCACGCTGTTCACGCGCGAGCCAGTCGCCATCATGTTGCCCCAAAACGATTCGGCCTGGTCCGATCTGGTCAACCTCACGTTCAGCCTGCAAGTCAACGATGGCACCTATGACGCGCTGTATGAGAAGTGGTTTGGCGCAAAACCCGATCCTATCGAGGTGATCCCACAGCCCAATCCGCCACAACTGGCTGACCTGCAAAACACCATCGTTGCGCGCGACGTGATCGGCGGCATCCGGGCAGCCGGCGCAGTGCGCATCGGCTTCAACGCCGGCGCATCCCCATTCTCCGCATTGAATGGCGAGGGTCAGCCCGACGGCTTTGAGGTCGACCTGCTGCGTGAGATGGCGCGACGCTGGTTCAACAACCTCGCTGCTGCCCAATTCACCCCCGTGAACGATGCAGCAGCAGCGCTTGATGGAAATCAGGTCGACCTTGCCATCGGCGGCATCATCCGCAACGGCGCAACCGAGCGCAGCATGGATTTCAGCCAGACCATCTTTGTGTCCAACGGCATGCCGATCGGCATCGTCGTGCCGCACGAAAGCTCTGCGCTGCGCGATCTGGTGAACTTCACCCTACAGGAGATGCAGGCTGATGGCACGTATGGCGCGATCTTCCAGAAGTGGTTCCCCGACCAGCCAATAAACGACATCCCCATTTGGTCCGGCGCAGGTTCATCTGCAGCGCTGCTGGCCGGCGCGCCGCAAGCGCCCTAATCGCCGGCAATTTGCCATGCCGGCGATTCAGGTTAGCATGGGCAACACTGTCATGCCTACCAACAACCTTCCCCGCTCTGCCCCGGAAGCGCAGGGCGTGTCTTCAAGCGCCATCCTGGCATTTATCGAATCAGTCAACCGCGATATCAAATACCTGCACAGCTTCATGTTGCTGCGGCACGGACAGGTCATCGCCGAAGGCTGGTGGTCGCCATACCAGCGTGACGCGCAGCACATGCTGTTCTCGCTCAGCAAGAGTTTCACTTCCACCGCAATTGGCTTTGCCGTGCAGGAAGGCCTGCTCAGCATCAACGATGCTGTGCTGTCGTTCTTCCCGGACGACGCGCCGGCGGATCTAGGTGACAACCTGAAGGCAATGAAAATTCGCCACATTCTGTCGATGAGCGGCGGACAAGACGTCGATACTACCGAGCGCACAGTGACGCAGCCAGAGGGCAACTGGGTGCGCGGCTTCCTCTCCGCGCCAGTGCCTTATACGCCGGGCACGCATTTCGTCTACAACAGCGCAGCCACCTATATGGCGTCGGCCATCCTGCAGAAGGTCACCGGCCAGACGCTGCTTGATTACCTCACCCCGCGTCTGTTTGCACCGCTTGGCATCGAGGGCGCCTGGTGGGAGAGCGACCCGCGCGGCATCAACGTCGGCGGCTGGGGCCTGAACATCACAACCGACGACATCGCCAAATTCGGCCAGTTCTACTTGCAGAAGGGCGTGTGGCAGGGCAGGCGTTTGCTCGCTGAGGCCTGGGTGAATGAAGCCACAGCCTTTCAGGTGGACAACGCCTCCAGCGCCAATGCTGACAATGGCTCCGACTGGGAACAGGGCTATGGCTATCAGTTCTGGCGTTGCCAGCACAACGCCTATCGCGGCGATGGCGCTTTTGGCCAGTATTGCATCGTCATGCCCGATCAGGATGCAGTGATCGCGATCACCTCCGGCGTGGATGACATGCAGGCGGTGCTGAACAAGATCTGGGAACATCTGCTGCCGGCGATGCAGCCTGCCCCATTGGCCGAGGATCCCAGCGCACACAGCACGCTGCAAGCGACGATGAAAGCACTGGCAATTGCGCCAGTCACCGGGCCGAAAACCAGCGCCATCGCCGGCGGACTGAATGGCAAAATTTATCGCATGGAGCCCAACCCGGCGCACATCACGTCATTGCGCTTCGACGTCCGTGATGATGCGATGGCGCTAGTCTTCTCCCATGCAAATGGTGAATATGTCCTGCCGCTGGGCTTTGGAAAGTGGGTTGAAGGCGAATTGAATTTGTTTGCCAGCAGCGGCAGATGGAACCTGAGGCAATTGCCATGCGTTAGCAGCGCCGCGTGGACAAGCGAGAGCACGCTCAGCGCGATTGTCATGCTGACCAAGGCGCCTTTTGCCCCGCAACTTACATGCACATTCAACGGCGATGCGGTGCAACTCGATCTCGCCTTTGACCGCTTTCTTGGGCCGGCGCCTGAGTTGCACATGCGCGGCGCCTGCAATTAGCGCCGCTGGTGAGGTGGAGACTGGCTCCACCTCACTGCATGTTTTGCGCAAGCTGACCGCACCCGCGCCAGCTCACTTCAAAGTTGGCTGCCGGCCCTCAACGATATCCACCACGGCGGTGTAGACCAACTCCGGATCCTTCACGTCCTGGTTCATGTCGATAATGTCGTGAGGCAAACCCAGCGATGCCGGCATCACGTAGATTTCAGGCGTGATGCCAGTGCGCGCCCACGCCTTCATCAGATCGACTGCCATGGTGTTGTTCACGGTGCGATCATTCTCGTTGTAGAGCAGCGCCAGGCTGGTCGTCGCCGGCTTGTGATTGCCGGCAAGCCGGCTCACCGACTCACCCAGCAGCATCGTCTCGCCCATGGCGCGCGTGGTGTTGCCTGGGTAGGCATACGGGATGATCGTCGCGCCGGGCAGCGTGATGCTCGGGATGCGCGTGAGCAGGTTGATACCGAAACGGTTGATGAACGCCGGCATGAATCCACTGCCGTAAAACGGCGCGAGCATGACGGAACGCGTGACATCAGCGCGATGCTGCGCCACCCATGCCGCCACCGTGCCACCCCCTGAAAGCCCAACCACATAGACTTGCTCACCCAGACCACGCGCTGCGTCGATGGATGCATCGGCCATGTCACGGTAACCCGCCGCCGTCAGTGATGCGAGATGGGCTGGATCGCGGTCTGCATACACGTGATAGGGATGCCGCGCGATGATGACGTTATAGCCGCGCTCAAAGAACACATCGGCCAGATACGCAAACTGCGCCGGACAATTGGTGAGGCCGTGATAAAACACGATCGCTTTTTCAGTGCGGCGGTCGTGCGTCTTCCACTGCGTGCGGCACTCAGCCAACAGCGGCTGCCTCTCTTCGTCGACGTGAATGGCATTGAGGCGCTCCATGCCGCCGGCGAAATCCACCGCCGCATTGGGTCGCGATTCAAGGCCGGCTGTGGACGCCGGCACAGCCCCAATCGCCAATAGCAGCACCGCGAACACGGTGATGACGGTGGCGGCGATGCGCAAGGCGCGATTCAGCAGTGGCTTTTCGTGCATGTCGACCTGCGAGCGGCGCTGAAGAAAGCCGAGGATGCCGCCGATGACGCCGCCCACGAGCGCAGTCAACCAGCCAATGATGAACGCGCTGAGGATGCTGGCAATCGGCCAAAACAGGATCGCCGTCAGCACGTTGAACTGCAGATCGAGCGCCTGCTTTTCAATATCGGTGAACAGCGCCAAGACAGAGAAGAGCAGCCAGAAGAAGACATGCGAGAGCAGGCCGGCCAGCACGCCGGCTGCCGCGCCATTTATCACGCGCAAGACAGCGCCGCGCCGCAACAACCCCCACCACACCAGCGCGCCGGCCGCACCCCATGCGATGGCGAAGAAAAAGGGAAGGTAAAACGAGCCGAATTGTTCCTGGCTGGCCAGCAGCACAGTCAACAACAAGCCGGCGATCGCAAAAACGACGCCGGCGAGAATCACCTGGCCGCGCGGAGCAAGATTTTTGAGCATGTCGTTGTTTATCCCTGGGCTTTCTTGCCGCCTTTCTTCTTGTCGCGCTTGTTGCGTTTGTCGTCCTTCTCGCTGCCCTTCTTGCGCTTCTTTTTCTCTTCGTCGGGCTCCGGCTCAAGCGGCCCCTCTGCCATCAGCGCCTTGCGCGCTTCCTGCATCTTTGCCTGGCCGGCGGCGTCCACTTGCGGAAATTGCGGGTTCATCTCATACAGCTTGTTTGCGATGATGGCAGCAGCTGCGATGCGCGTGAACCACTTGTTGTCGGCAGGGATGATGTGCCATGGCGCATTCGCGGTGCTGGTATGGCAGAACATATCCTCGTAGGCTGCCATGTAATCATCCCAATATGCGCGCTCCTTGATGTCAGCCGCGTTGAATTTCCAGTTTTTATCGGGCCGGTCGATGCGTCTGAGCTGCCGGCGGCGCTGCTCCTCCTTCGACACATTCAGATAGATCTTGAGGATTTGCGTGCCCTGGCTCACCATGTATTTCTCAAAGGCGTTGATCTCGTCAAAGCGTTGACGCCAGAGTCCCTGGCCGAGCGTGCGCGCCGGCAGCCGCTGCGCGTTCAAGAACGCAGGATGCACACGCACCACCAGCACCTCCTCGTAATATGAGCGATTGAAAATGCCCAGCCGGCCGCGCTCTGGCAGGGCTTTGACGCAGCGCCACAGGTAGTCGTGGTCAAGCTCCTCTGCAGATGGCGCCTTGAAACTGTAGACCTGCGTATGCGCCGGGTTGAGGCCGCTCATCACATGATCGACCACACTGTCCTTGCCGGCAGCATCAAGCGCCTGGAAAATGATGAGCAACGATTGCGCATCTTCGGCATACAGCCGGTCGGTGTAGTTGGAGATGTGCTCGATCACGTCGCCCAGCTCCTCGCCGGCGTTGTCGGGCTTCTTGTAGCCGGCGGTGTCTTGCGGGTCATAGTTCTTTTTCAAGTTCACCTTGCTGCCCGGCTTCACTTGATATCGCTTGACGAACTTTCTCAGGTCATCTGGATGGATTGCCATGCGGTTGCTCCTCTGCGCTGGTGGCAGTCAAATGGGGTGATGGCTTTCAGGTTCGGCCAAACAGCCGCTTCAGCCCGCGCTTCAGGTTTTCGGCGATGCCGGCCACGTCCGTTGGAAGGGGGTTCGCCCCCGGCTCCGGCTTGCTGACTTGCGCGGCAGTCTCCGCAGCCGGCTGATCGGTCGGGTTGAAAAAGGCGCCCAGGCCGGCAGCATCGATGCCTTTTGCCTTGACCTGCGTGCCAATCGCGCCCATCACCGCCGGCACGGCCATGCCCAGCAACTTGCCGGCAACTTCGTCACTCACACCGGTTTGCGCAACCAGTTTTTCCACCATCGCGCCGAATTGCCCGCCAAAGAGTGACTTTGCCATGTTTGCGCCGGCAGCCATCGCCTTGGGATCATTCAGCAACCCGCCCAGCATCGTGCTGGGATGGCTGCTGCCCATGCTGGTCAGGATGCCGAATGTGCGCGTCAGGCCGGCGGCGTTCGCGGGCTGCGCTGCCTTGCCGGCCAGCGCGGTCGCAATCGCCGGCAAGGCAGCCGAGATAGCCGACTGCGCAGCTTCAGGCGTGATGCCCAGCTCATCGGCGGCACTGCGCAACCCCTCTTCTCCGAACTGGCCGGCGAGGTCAGCAATGAAATCCTGCATGATGTCCTCCTCTGATCATGTTGAACATGAATGAAAGCGCCAATTGCATGATGGCAATTGTGCAACACTTTCGAGAGTGCATTTTTCAAAGCGTCAGAGTGATGGTGTGCAAGAGTTTTGTTTGGCTTTATCGCGATCTTCTACAATCGCCCAGACAGACATTCCCTCCTGAACAGCCACTGTCCAGCAGGACTTTGGCAGCCGGCGGGAACCAATCCTTGTTTCAGCTGAATCGATGCAGGCGCAGTTGGCCTCTTGCCAATCAACGCAGGCAATGCAGGTGAAGAAACATGACTAGCATGGAAGACAGATCAAGGCGCGCATACTGGGTTGCAGAGATGGATAAGGCATTCAATTTCATGCAAGCCATTCGCGAATATCCCGTCGACGAATGCCATGAGCCAATGCTCTCGCTCGTGGATGCAGCACGAACTGCCGGCGTCGAGGTGAGCTTCTCAGCAAAACCGCACGTCAAGGGATTGCCGCGGCTGTTCTGGCTACGTGAAGGGCTGATCGACAGCTTTATCGCTTGCGCAAAGGAGATGAACGATCACGGCTGGGTGATTCAGGTGGAAGACGGATTTCGCACGATGCAGATGCAAAAATCGCTCGGATCCGCGCCTCACACATTTGATGTCATCTTCGAGCGTGTGCTGTGGGAATGCAATGGGACCAGGCCACCGACAGATCTTGTCATTCGCCGCATCAATGCCCTGGTGGCCGCCTCACCAAAGGTCGGCACGCACATGTCGGGCAGCGCAATCGATATCTCTGTGCTTCATCGCGACACGCGAGAGGAGGTGGATCGAGGCAGGCCCTACCTCGAAATGTCGGAGCTAACGCCGATGGACTCACCCTTCGTGTCTGCGCAGGCGAGATCGAACCGCAAGGCGATCACTGCGTTGATGCAAAAACACGGGTTCATGGCATATCCATGGGAATTCTGGCACTACAGCAAGGGTGATGCCTACGATCACCACCTGAACTGCACTGGCAAGCCGGCGCGGTATGGGGCTGTGCAAGTTGCGCCTGACGGTCGCGTCATTGCCATCGAGGATCCCTGTGCGCCATTGAATTCACCGCAAGAGATTGAGGCAGAGATTGCGCGGGTGTTGAATGAGCAAGGGTCGCGGCAGCGGCGCTGACCATGCAGCGATAGCGATAGCGCGGACGGGTTGACGGTGAAAACGCCAAAAACTGCTTGATGCGCGCAGTCACGTATGCTAGAATCCAGCCCGCTTCGATGAGAAGCGCTTGGGCCGCTAGCTCAACTGGCAGAGCAGTTGACTCTTAATCAATTGGTTGTAGGTTCGAGTCCTACGCGGCTCACTTAAAAACAGGCAGGCAAATCGCTTGTCTGTTTTTGTTTGCCCTATCAGCCGGCGCTCAGCACCGCCCTCTAAGATTCATCAACCCTGCCGCACGGCTGCTATGCTGTGCGCCAATCCATTCGATGAAAACATCCCGCCCTATCTCCTTCGCAGTTGCTGCATCTGCACTGGCCCTGCTGCTCAGCGCGTGCGCGTCGCCAACAACCGACAAACCGCGTGTAGAACTGCCACAGAGCTTCCGCCTGCCACAAAACGATGTGGTGAAGATGTTCGAGCCGCGCGTTGGACGCATCGCCATCGCCGGCGAAGATGGCAACATCATCCTCATGGACCAGACGGGCGAGAACATCGTGCAGATCACGAAGGATGGCAACCGCAATGCAGGCGGCAACAACGCAAACACAAGCAGCGTCATCAACACCTACAGCCTGCCAGTCTTTTCACCCGATGGCCAGCAGCTTGCGCTGGTGGAACTCACCGCGCAATCGACACCGGTCAGCTCGACGATCGAGGTGAACCCCGACGCGATCATCATTCAGCGCGGAGAGAACAGCGGTGTGGTAGTGAACGGGTCAGATGGGCAGCAGAGCGTGCAGCCGGTGGAGCCGGGCATGCGCGTCGAACGCCAGCCTTCGCGCGTCATCATCGAGCGCGGCGATGGCGGCGGCCAGCTCATCTCATCGGCGCTGTATCTGGCTTCGGCAGACGGCAAACGCCCGCTGCGCGAGATCTTCAACTCCGAAAATCACGGCATCACCTATGTCGACTGGGCGCCGGATCATTCCAAACTTGCCTTCCTTGCCACCAATGTGCAGAGCCAGCAGATGGAGATGAAGCTGATCGAAGCGCGTGAAGGCGCGCGGGCAAAGACGATCATCAGCGGCGAGGATGTGGCATGGAACTGGCATCCTGACAGCGCATCTCTGCTGGTGCGCGTCGCTGCATCAAGCAATGCCAGCCGCGTGAGCACCTTCGACATCGCCAGCGACAAGGCTACGAATATCGCCGGCGCCGGCGATGCCGTCTTCAACGCGCCGCAGTTCTCGCCAGACGGCGGCTACATGCTGCTGACCGAGAGCGCCGGCAAGAAACACACGCTGGTGCTTGCCGATCGCGCTGGCAAAAAAGTAAAAGATCTGACGCAATTCGAAGGTGACAGCATCGCCTTCGCATGGTCGCCGCGCGGTGCGGTGCTCGCCTACATCGTGCGCAGCGCAGGACAACCCGGCAGCCCGCTGACAGTGCTGGATGTGAACAGCGGTGAAAAGCGCGTGCTAACGAGCAACCCGGTGGTGACGTTCTTCTGGTCTCCCGACGGCCAGCGCATTGCAGCGTTCAGCCTCGCCAATCGCACCGACATCCCGCAGGATTTCGTCGGCTTCACCGTGGTGCCGGACTTAAGCGTGCCGCTGATGCTGCTCGAAACGCTCGACCCAGTCACTAGCAATTCACGTCCGCTGTTCTACTTTGCGCCAACCAGCTCGTTCTTGCGTCTGGCAGCCGATTTTGATCGCTATAGTCGCGGCCTCAATATCTGGTCACCAGACAGCCGAAAACTGGTATTCACGCTGCTATTCGGCGATCAGAATGGCACTCGCGACTACGTGATCGAATCAGAGGCATCTGGCAGCCTGTATCCGCGCGTGATTGGCAACGGCACAATGGCATTTTGGTCGCCGAAGTAAAGCGGTAATGAATCCCTACCTCATCGGCTTTCGTTGCAGCACATGTGGCGCCATGCATGCGCCGGCAGAGGTGACCTACACCTGCCCCCTTGACGGCGGCAACCTCGACGCGGTCTATGACTATGCGCGCATGCGGCAGAGATTGGACCCGCGCGATATCGCATCCAGCACAGACCGCTCCATCTGGCACTACGCACACTTGCTGCCCACTGCGCTGCCCAAGTCAGCTGCCAGTTCGCAGACGCCCATTTCCCGTCTCGGCTGGTCGCCGCTCTACCGCGCGCCGGCGCTCGAAAGCGCGCTCAACATCCGCCGCATCTGGCTGAAGGATGACTCGCGCCTGCCAAGCTCGTCGTTCAAGGATCGCGCCAGCGCGATGGTGATTGCGCAGGCGATGGCGCTGGGCGTGAAGACGATCTGCGTTGCCTCCACAGGCAATGCGGCGGCGGCATTGGCCTGCCTGTGCGCCGGCTCCGACCTGCGCGCCGTGATCTTTGTGCCAGAAGAAACGCCTGAGGGCAAGCTCGCCGGCATCTTAATTCACGGCGCCACCGTGTTCATGGTGCGCGGCAGCTACAACGATGCAGTGAAGATGGCGGCAGCTGCCTGCGCAAAATTCGGCTGGTACAACCGCAGCACCGGCGTGAACCCCTATACGCGAGAGGGCAAGAAGACGGCCGGGTTCGAGATTGCGGAGCAACTCGCCCAGTTTGGGGATGAAGGGAAGAGGGGAGAAAGAGGAGAAGGCGAGATCGGCCCTGCCCCATTTCGCGCGCCCGCAGCAGTTGTCGTGCCAGTCGGCGACGGCAACATCATCAGCGGCGTGCACAAGGGCTTTCACGATCTGCATCAACTTGGCTGGATCGACGCGATGCCACGCTTCATCGGCGTTACGGCCACACTCGCGCCGTCGCTGTATCGTGCCTGGCAGGCCGGCGCCGAAACCTTCGACAGCATCCCATCGACCACCATCGCCAGCGGCATCAGTGTGGATTGGCCTTGCGACGGCGTAATGGCCCTGCGCGCGATACGCGAAACCGCCGGCGGCATGGTCGAAGTGGCCGATGAGGAGATGCTCGACGCCATGAAGGCGCTGGCGACGCAAGCCGGCGTATTTGTGGAGCCGGCGAGCGCGGCAGCCTATGCCGGCCTCATCCACGCGCGCCGCAACGGCATGATCCGCGCCAGCGATGAAGTAGTGTTGCAACTCACCGGCAGCGGGTTGAAAGATGCCCGCGCCGCCCTGCGCGCCGCCAGCAAGCCCATCGTGGTTTCTTCACTCGACGACGTAACATGCAACTGACCGACGCCTTTCTCTGGTATCTATGGGCGCAGGCCTTCGCGCTGGGCGGCTCACTCATCGCATCACGCTGGCTGCGCACCCTGCCCGATCGCGGATATGGCCTCGGCAAGCCGCTCGGCTTGCTGCTCGGCGGCTTCGCCTACTGGATGCTCGTGCTGCTCGGCCTGTCGATGAACACCGCCGGCGCCGCGCTGATCGCGCTGGCGCTGGTGTGGGGGATCGGCCTGGCGTTGCGCGCGATAAGCAATGCGCCAACCCGATCTGCAAACACGAATCGCAGATCTGCAATCATCACCGCTGAGGCGTTGTTCGCGCTCGGCTTCATCGCCTGGGTCATCGTGCGCGCCTTCAGCCCTGACATCCGCGAAGCCGGCGGTGAAAAGTTCATGGAGTCGATGATGACGAACGCCATTGTGCGCAGCGCATCATTCCCTCCCAATGACGCCTGGCTCGCCGGCTTCCCCATCAGCTACTACTATTTCGGCTATCTCATCTTCGCCATGCTCATTCACCTGAGCGGCGTAGCATTTTCCATCGCCTTCAACCTCGCCGGCGCGCTCATCTTCGCACTGGCACTGGCTGCTGCATTCTCGCTTGGCTACAACTTGTGGGCAGCGAGGCAGGGCGTGGCACACAAGCCGCAGGGCGATGAACTCGCTCCACAACATTCGGATCCCGGAACTCGCAGCCCGGAATTCCTCGCTCCTCGCTCCGCACTTCTCGCCGGCCTGCTCACTGCCGCGATGCTCGCGCTGATGGGCAACCTGGGTGGCGTGCTGGGCGTGCTGAAATGCGGCAATGTCCTGTCAAAATCAACCTGGCAATGGCTGGATGTGCGCGACACCGCGACGCAGCACTACGCCTGCAACGGCCTTGCGCCAAGTGAGTTCTACGGCTGGTGGTGGGATTGGTCGCGCGTGGTCAAAGATCTCACCCCAAGCGGCAACTATCAGGAGACGATCACCGAAAGCCCGATCTTCAGCTTCGTGCTGGGCGACAACCACCCACACGTCAACGCGCTGCCGTTCCTCATGCTTGCGCTGGGCATGGCGCTCACGGCTTTGCTCGACCAGCGCCTGCTGATGAATGATGAGGGCAAGATCGAAGCGCCGCAGATCGCATCGACCGTGCTGACAGCGATCACGCTGGGCGGATTGGCCTTCATGAACACATGGGATTTTCCCATCTTTGGCGCGCTGTTCATTGGCGCGCTGGTGTTTGGGCGATGGCTGCGGCGTGAGGCTGCATGGCCGGCGTTGCTGCAAGGCGCCGGCATCATGGCGCTCGGCTATCTGCTGTATCTGCCGTTCTACGCCACGTTTGCATCGCAAGCGCGCGGCATTGGCGTCAACATCTTCAACGGCACGCGCTTCACGCAATTTTTCCTGATGTTTGCGCCATTCCTGATCGCAATGTGCGGCTTCATCTGGCTGTCGCTGCGGGCTGTAAAGCAGCCGGCGCGGGTGACGCTGCTGCGCTCCGCCGGCCTCACGGTCGGCTTCTTTGTCGCCGGCCTCATCGGCGCGCTGCTGCTCGGCGTGTTGTCCTCGGAGACGCGCGCGCTGGCTGCTGAGTTGAACAACAGCGGCGTGGTGCTGGGCATCACCCGCGAGATGGTGGCGAGCCGGCTGATCCAGCGCGCCACCGACCCGTGGACGATCCTCTTTTTGTCGTTTGCCATCGCCTCATGCGCAGTGCTGCTCGGCAAACGAAGGGAAGCGGCAGTCACCGCAGCGCCAGACAACACTGCTGCGCTCAACGGCTTCACGCTGCTGCTCTTCGGCGCCGGCGCCATCCTCACACTCGCAGTCGAATTTGTCTTCCTGCGCGACCTGTTCGGCACACGCATGAACACAGTGTTCAAGTTTTACTATCAGGCGTGGGTGCTATGGGCGGCCGCCGGCGGCTTCGCCATCATGAGCCTGCTCACGGCGCGCAGCCAGACCATGAAAATCGTCGGCAGCGTGGCGCTGCTGTTCGTGGCGCTGGGGCTGTTGTGGCCGGCGCTCGCGGTGCCGGCGCGCACCAACCAACTTCAAGGTGTCCCCACACTGGATGGCGCAGCATGGCTGCGCATCGGCAACCCCGAAGACGCACAGATGATTGCGTGGTTGAACCAGAATGTGGCCGGCGATCCGATCATCATCGAGGCTTCGACACTCGGCGCGTATCAGTATGAGGGGCGCATCTCAGCATTCACAGGGCTGCCGGCGGTGTTGGGTTGGGGCGGCCATCAGCACCAGTGGCGCGGCGACATCACCGAAGCTGCGCGGCGCAACCCGCTGATCGAGCAGCTCTACAACACAAGCGATGTGACGGAAGCGCGCGCGCTGCTTGATGAATTGAAAGCGCGCTATGTGATTGTCGGGCAACTGGAGCGGCGACGCTTTAGGCTGGAAGGCGTGGACAAGTTCGCGCAATGGTGTCACACCGCGTTCAAGGCCGGCGCCAGCGCAATTTACGACTGTGCGGCGCAGTAGCGCCGACTGTGCAGCGCACATCGACGAGCGGCACACAACCGCGCCCCACCCCTTTTCACCTTCGCACTTTCCCTCTTTGCCATATCGTGCAACTTCGGCGTAAATGGCCGGCATGGCATTTTTTGATTTTTCACTCGACCAACTCAAGACCTATCGCCCTGATCGCGAAGAGCCGGCAGACTTCGACGTCTTCTGGCAACACACGCTGGCTGAAGCGCGCGCGCATCCCCTCAACGCCATATTTACGCCGGTTGACTATGGCATGCGGCTCGTGGACACCTTTGACGTCACCTTTAACGGCTACGCCGGCCAGCCGATCAAGGGTTGGTTCGTGTTGCCGAAGCAGCGCAGCGGCAAACTTCCATGCGTAGTCGAGACCATCGGCTATGGCGGTGGGCGCGGCTTCCCCACGACATATCTGCTGTGGGCGAGCGCCGGCTACGCTCACTTCGTCATGGATACGCGCGGCCAGGGCGGCGCATGGAGCAAGGGTGACACACCAGACGTTGAAACAGAGGCCGGCAATCCACAGCACCCAGGCTTCATGTCGCGCGGCATCCTCAAGCCAGAGACGTACTATTACCGCCGCGTCTTCACCGATGCAGCCAGGGCTGTGGAAGCTGCGCAATCCCATGATGCTGTTGACGCCGACCGCATCGCGGCTACCGGTGGCTCGCAAGGTGGCGGCATCACCATCGCGGTGAGCGGACTGATGCCGAATGCGGTGAAGGTGTCGATGCCGGATGTGCCATTCCTGTGCCACTTCAAGCGCGCATTGACGCTGAACGATTCCTATCCATACCAGGAAATTGCGCGCTACTTGCTGGTGCATCGCGACAAGGTGGACGCTGCGATGCGCACGCTGAGCTACCACGACGGCATGAACTTCGCCGCGCGGGCAAAGGCGAAGGCGCTGTTCTCCGTCGGCTTGATGGATGAGATTTGCCCGCCGTCAACGGTGTATGCAGCCTTTAATCACTGGGCCGGCGAGAAGGACATTCGCATCTACACCTTCAATCACCACGAAGGCGGCGGCGAATATCAGACAGTCGAGAAGGTCAAGTTCCTGCGCGAGATTTGGTAGCAGTTTCCAGACAGGTTTGGCGAGATGATATGAGATGACAGGATGGCATGAAGCAGTCCGCATCCATCCTGTTCAGCTTGTCAATCCTGCCGAAAGAGTTCGATGCGTTCGCCGGCGAAGGTGCGCATCTCGATCACATCACCAGTGAATGCCTGCGCGCCGGCAGTTGCGGTGTGCCAGCCCGCTGGCATCATCACACGCAATACACCGCCGGCTTCGCTCACGATCTCGACGCGCTGCACAACGCCAGCTGCAAATTCCGCGCTGACGAGGAAGGCGCCGGCGGCGCGCAGCGTGCTGAACGACGCGGGCTTGTCCGCCGGCCAATTGGGAAACAATCGGATCACGCCGTCATAGCTCTGCATCAGACATTCGTTGATCACAAACGGCAGCCCAAAGTTCTCGAACCAGATGCCCATCGGCGCCATGAACTCAAAAGGCGGATCAGTGTCTCGATAGCGTCCCAGCGATTGCAACACCATGTCGGCGCAGACGCCATTCGGCAGAAGGCAGTATTCGATCTGCCGCTTGAACCTTTCAAGGTCGAGCAGGCCAAGCCGCGCACCCTGCGCATTCAAGAACACCAGATCGTTGCCGCCTTCGTTGCGCTGATGACGATACGAGTTGCACGCGATCTCGTATTGCTCGTGCGACGAACCCAATCCGTGATCCTCGCCCGGGAACACCGTCATGGTGCTGTTCGGCGTGTTGTAGACCACGCCGGCGCGCTCGCCCGGCACAGATACGAACACCGTGCCGATGGGTGATTCCGCAGTTGGATACGCCGGCAGATGCGCCAGCACATCGTTTGCAGCTGCGATCAATCGCGCCTCGGCCGATTGCAGCGCAAGCACCTCGCACATCTGCACGAACGCCCTCAACACGAACTTCGTCAGTGTCAGATCGACGAGACAGTCGTGACATTTATCGAACCCCGGCCGCAAGCCATAGAGTTCCGGCGGAACAGTCGGGAAGATGTGATAAAGCCCGTCATCGAAGCGCGCCCTGGCCGCCGGCCGCTGCATGTAGGCGATGAGAAATTCAACGGCTGCTTTGATCGGCTCAAAGGCGCGCTCGGCTAGAAAATTCCGATCCTGGGAATACACGTAATGCCACCACAAGCTTTGCACTGTCCATGGCGTCTCGCAGATTTCCCAACCCCAATCCGGCACTGGATATGGCATCACAGTCATCTCGACTGGATATGCAGAGTGTGGGAAATACGCACCAGGGAGTTTGTAGTAATCGCGCGCCCACTTGCGGCTGAGCGGCAGCAGAAAATGCACGAGGTCGACATACGGCTCGTGCTTTTCCAGGTGATTGCTGCTGAATGCGGCCCAGAATGGCTGTTGCGTGTTGTAATTCATGTGGTAATCGCCATGCCACTCGGTGCCAATGCCGCGATAGCTCCAGTTGGCAAACAGGCCGGGCGGCGTTGCGCCGGCCTTCGTCGCGCATTGCAGGAAATACAGGTTGCGATACCACGTCTGCTCCAACGGGGCGTCATCCAGCGCAACACCGCTCTTGCGCCAGTAGCGCTGCCAGCTTTCGACCGCGCGCTGCCGGCGGGTCTCCCACTCCAGCGCGGTGGGCGCAGGCATTGGACGCGCGGTCAACTCACGCGCCGGCCCTTCATCTAACTGCACACACAGCGTGAATGCGCCGCGCGAGGTCAACGCCCGCTCCAGCGCGCCCATCTGCTCTACGTTGCCGGCCCAATTGAAGCGCTCCCGCGCCGCAATCTTATCGCTGACCACGACACTCAACGTGAAGGCGCGATCTTTTACATGGCCGGCTGCTGCCGCATAGACATGCGGCTCTTGAAACGGCAACACCTGGGTAAACGACAAACGCCGATGCGCATCGTCTGAAGTTGCGCTGAACGCCGGCATGTCCTTTGGTGTGTCAGGATCGGGAATCAGACGGATGCGGTTGAATGCTGATGCAGCCGGCGCGCCGGCCGCATCGATCATCCGCAACCACAGCCGATCGACATCTGGCTCTATGAACAGTTGCAATGTCGCCGGCTCGCCCTGCGCCAGAAAATGCACTTCGCACAAGCCGGCATCGATATGCAGCGTGTGACCGAGCAACTCCGCCTCTCTACGATCAAATGCGAGCAGCAGCGTGCCGCATGGAAAGGGGCGCGGGTATGGCTTGCGGTATGGCGCGCGCATGCGCGCAAAATAGGCCTTGCACCAGGGATCATCCTCAAGTGAAGCGAAATGCGCCGGCACCGCGTTGACTTTCTCAAACACCTCATCAAACGTCAGCACTTCATCCGCATGGCTTTCGTCCACGCGAATGTCCCACACATTGTTGTGGCCGAAGTGAATGGCGACAGCGTCGGGTCTGGTGCAGACGATCGCGCCGAGCGCGCCATTGCCCAGCACCGCACCCTCGAAGAAGCGCACCGCCGGCTTGTTTAGCGCGATGGGGTGCAGGCCGGCGCGCGCGAATGAATCCATCATTTCGAGGCATCCGCCTGCTTGGCAGCGGCGAGCGTGCGCGTGATCTGCTCATGATGCGCATCGCAGTGTGCGGCATAGGCACGCAACAGATCATCGGGAGTGATCATGCCGGTTTCGGGATGCGCGCCAGTGCGCCGGCGCTGATCTTGTGTCAAACACTCGAACAGAGTCGCCCAGCGCGCATGAAGGCCATCCAGCAGCAACAGCGACGTTTCGATATTCGTGTTGTCGCTGTCTGGTTGCTCTGCCCACAACACCTGATCGTAAGGTTTGAGCGCGGGGTTCTCTTCGGTCAAGATCAACTTCAAGCGGATGAAGCAGTTCATGTGCGAGTCGGCGAGGTGGTGCACATTCTGCGCCACTGACCATTCATCCACCAGATAGTGCGATTTCAATTGGACTGTGGTGAGGCCATCCACCAGTTTGCGCAGTCGCTTTGGGAAGATTCGGATGGTGTGGATCAAGTCACGGCGGTTGGTTTCATCGAGCATTCCATTCTCCTGTGGGATATTCCCCTATGGATTTGAGAATTCAATGTAAACCGGCTTGACGTCTATGGCAAATGACCGCGCCCGCGCATCGCTCACCCCCAGCGCATCGGTGATGTCCGTCGGCAATTGCGCAAAGGTCGCCAGCTTCGTTGCGCCGCCGCGCGACCACACCAGCCATACATCCGTATCACCGCGCTTGAACTTATAGCCAGCAAGACCACTGATGCCAACATCAGCCTGAGTGATCTCGCCGACAAAGGTCGCGCCGCCGATGCGCTGCCGGCCCACCTCGAACGCTGCGAGCGCCGGCTTCGGATTTATCCCATCCCACAGCGCCGATCCCCACCAGCCGTTAAGGCTGTACCAGGTGATGGCGAGGTGACCTTCCGCCATCGCTGCGGCCATGCCCTGCGCCATGTAATATGCTTTCGTTGTCTCGTATTTCTCGTTGTTCGTCACCCCGCCGCCGTTCGTGCCGCAGCTATCACAGATCACTGCCAGTTCGGTGTTGATGATGTACTTGTCAGTGACCTTGTATTTCTGCATCACATCTTTGAAGAAGCGGCTCTTCACCACCAGCAACGGGCCGGTGGTGTTCCATGCGCTGGGCCAGTTTGGCGTGCCAAACCCGCCGATGCTGCCGGCGTAGTAGTAGTCGTATGTGTGATAGCTCAGGCCGTCAAAATATGGCGCGCCGCCGCCAACCAGAATGCCCTCGAAGAATTTCGATTGCACGCATTTGCCGCCGCGCGCCGGATCGCAATTTGCAAGCAGTCCACCGACAAGCACCTGCGCCTCAGGGTCTGCAGCTTTCATCAAGGGATAAGCCGCCTTCAACGCAGTGGCATAGTAGCGGCCGCCGTAATACACATCAGTGCTTTCACCCCAGCAGCCCCACACCGGCGCGCCGCTGGCCACTGGCGCATCCGGCTCGTTCCAGATCTCAAAATACTTCACGTTGTAGGGCGCCTTGCTGTAGCGCGCCACCGCATCACCCATGAATTTGCCAAATGCGGCCATCCTGTCGCTGCGAACTGGGCCACATTCGGAGTTGGTGTATTTGCGCGCCCATGCCGGCGTGCTGCGCACGATCAGGATGACCTTCAAATTCAGGCGCGCCGCCTCAATCAATTCACGCTCCAGCGCGATGACATTGCTCCAATTGCGCGCGCCCGGGATTGGCTCCACCGCGCTCCACACCAACGCATTGCGGCGAATCCATGTCGCACCCTTTTCTGCCAGCAACGTCCCGCCAGTGAACATGTTCTCTATCTCGACGCCGAAGACACTGTCGCCGGTAATGGTGACAGGCACCGAAGGTTGCAGGGTTGGCGCCAATGTCGGCACGGGCGTCACCGGCGTTGCGGTGGGATCGTTGAGCACGAGCGGCAGATAAGCGCTGCCTGTAGGCGCAGGTGGGGGCGTGCCAGTCGTGCCTGCCTCGACAATGATCGATTCTGGTTCCGGCAACTGTGCTGCATCCGGCGTTTGCTCGGGTTCCAGAAGCTGCGCAAGGCTATCGTGCGCGCATCCTGCCAGGATGAGGCCGATGAACGACGCCAGCACGACCATGATGCGCGCGTTGGGGTGCTTTTTGTTCTGCATGCGTTTCAGGATCGATCGATGCGCCTCTGCTGCAGCATCGCGCCGCCCGATTATATGGATGGCGACAAAGAAGTTGGATCACACCGCAGCAGATTCGCTTACGACACGCTGACGATGATGCTGCCGGCGGCGATCATCGCGATGCCCAGCCAACTCTTCCAGTTGCCGCTCTCGCCGAGGAACACCAGCGCGAGAACGGCGACAAACACCACGCTGAGCTTGTCGATGGGCGCGACGCGTGAGGCCGGCCCCAACTGCAAAGCGCGGTAATAGCACAGCCACGACAGGCCGGTGGCGATGCCCGACAGCGTCAGAAACACCAGCGTGCGTGTCGACAGCTCGCCAATGCCGCGCCACGCAGACTGCGCAGTGACGAATGTCGCTGCGACCAGCAAGATGATGACGGTGCGGATGAATGTGGCGAGATTGGAGTTGACGTTCTCCACGCCAATCTTGCCAAAGATGGCCGTCAAAGCCGCGAAGATGGCCGACAAAAATGCGAAGAACTGCCAGGATTGTGTGATCGCCTTCATGCCGGAAAGCTTACACACGCATGGTTACACCGCAATCACCGCATCGACTTCGATCTCGACCAGAAATTGTTCGGCAACGAGTTTGGCCTGCACCAGCGTCGCTGCAGGACGAATTGCGCCGAACACCTCGCCGTGCACTCGCGCCACCGCCTCCCAATCACCCATGTTGCTGACGAACATGCGCGTGCGCACCACGTCGCTCAACTGCGCGCCGAGTTGGTTCAGCGCCCGCTCAATTTTCTGGAGAATGAAGCGCGTCTGCGCGGCCGGGTCATCGCCGCCAATGAGTTGCTCGCCGTCGGCAGCAGTTGTACCGCTCACCCACACCTGATTGCCCACGCGCACCGCGCGCGCGTAGCCGGCCACCGCCTCCCATGTCGTCCCACTGCTGACAGATGTTCGCTGTTGCATGATGCCGGCGATTATCCGTCACGCGCAACAGCGTTCACGCCGGCGCTTGAAAGCCTGCCTTCAACCTGTCTGATAGGTGAGGTTGACAACTCAGAGGCGCCGGCTAGACTAGCGGCCATCAACATGCAGGCACGCGCCATGGCCATCTCGATTATTTCGATTCGCGGCATCATTATTGATCCGCGAATCTTGTGCATGGATTGAAGATGGCAAGGCGCGTCAGCGCAAACAACAGACAATTGGCCCTCTGGAAATCCAGGGGGCTTTTTTTGGCTCATGCAAGAGCGCAAGGCCGCCAGCGGCAGGAAACATCCAGCGTTGTGCGACTGTGCGGTTGCGAGGGGAAAAAGAAATCATGCTGACAAAGTTATATGACACCACGCTGCGAGATGGCACCCAGGGCGAAGGCATCAACCTCTCAGTTGACGATAAGTTGCGCATTGCCAGAAAGCTCGACGACTTCGGCATGCACTACATCGAGGGCGGGTGGCCCGGCAGCAACCCCAAAGATGCCGAGTTCTTCAGCCGCGCGCAGGCCATCCCGTTCAAGCACGCCAGGCTCACCGCCTTTGGCAGCACACGCAAAGCCAACAGCATGGTCGAAGCCGATGCGCAAATCAAGATGCTGATGGATGCAAACACGCCGGCGGTGACAATGGTGGCAAAGACCAGCAAGCTGCATGTGACGCATGTGCTGGAGACTGATCTGGAAGAAAACCTCGACATGATCGCCGACAGCGTGAGCTACTTCAAGGCGCGTGGCAAGGAGGTGTTGCACGATGCCGAGCATTACTTCGACGGCTTCAAGCTGGACAAGGACTATGCGCTGATGACGTTGAAGGCTGCGCGCGACGCCGGCGCTGACTGGCTCGTGCTGTGCGACACCAATGGCGGAACCATGCCCTGGGAGATCGAAGAGATCGTTCGATTCACCATCGCAGAACTCGGCGCGGATCACGCTTCGTTGCGCTTTGGCATTCACACCCACAACGACGCCGGCCTGGCTGTGGCAAATGCATTGGCTGCGGTGCGCGCTGGTTGCCGGCAGGTGCAGGGTGTGGTGAATGGCTACGGCGAGCGCGTTGGCAATTGCAATCTCATCGACACCATCGCCAACCTTAAATTGAAACTCGATGACGACTGCGTGAGCGATGAGCAACTGCGCAGCCTGACCGAGCTTTCGCACTACGTCAGCGAGATGGCGAACCTCGCGCCAAACATCCGCGCGCCCTATGTCGGCCAGTCTGCCTTCGCGCACAAGGGCGGCATCCACGTCGCAGCGATACTGAAGCTCGAAGAGAGCTACCAGCACATCAACCCCACACTGGTGGGCAACCAGAAGCGCGTGCTGGTGAGCGAGTTGAGCGGGCGGAGCAACATCGCCTACAAGGCGCAGCAATTCGGCCTTGACCCCAGCAAGGATGAAGTGAAGCAGGTGTTGGCCGAGATCAAAGCACTCGAGAATCGCGGTTACTTTTTCGAAGGTGCAGATGCGACGGTTGAGCTCATGCTGCGCCGCGCGCAAGCCGGCTATGTGCGCCCCTTCGAGTTGCTGGACTTCATGACCGTGGTCGAGAATCGCCGCGGGCGTGGCCTGCTGGCCGAGGCCAACGTCAAGGTGAAGGTCGGCAACGAGATCTCGCACACGGCGGCGGAGGGCGACGGCCCGGTCAACGCACTCGACACCGCGCTGCGCAAGGCGTTGCTGCCGCATTACCCGCAGATCGACGAAGTGCGTCTGGTCGACTACAAGGTGCGCATCCTCGACGGCGACAAGGCCACCGCTGCGACGACGCGCGTCACCATCGACAGCCGCAACGCGCGCCGCAACTGGACCACCGTCGGCTCGTCGGTCAACATTGTCGATGCATCATGGCAGGCGCTGGCTGATTCGCTCGAGTATGCGATCATGGTGGCATCGTAGCGGTGTGTTTGCAAGGCGCTTTCGAAGTGCGCCACAAAGGATTGACATGGGCAACACGCTTGAACAACTGATTGCACAGGGTCGCACAGCTGAAATCTACGCCTGGGGCGAGGGTCGCGTGCTGAAACTGTTTCGCGCCGGCTATGCGCGCAGCGCATGCCAGCACGAATTCAACATCGCGCAGGCTGTCCATCACAGCGGTGTGCCGGCGCCGGCAGTCCTCGCGCAAACGCAGATCGAAGGCCGGCATGGCATCGTCTACGAGCGCCTCGATGGCCGCACGATGCTCAGCGCACTTGCCGAGCAACCTGAGCGCCTGCTGGAAATGGCGCACAAGATGGCTGATCTGCATCGGCAGATTCATCAACGCACTGCCATCGGCCTGCCGCGCTGGCATGACAAATTCAACCGGGCGCTCAGCCAGGCGCAGTTGAGCGACGCGCAAAAATCAGCCATCGCGCAACGTGCTGCCGCGCTGCCAGAGGCAGACAAAGTGTGCCACGGCGATTTCCACCCTGACAATATCGTGATCACGCCGGCTGGCTTGCGCGCCGTCGACTGGAACAACGCCTTCAGCGGCCATCCCCTCGCAGACATCGCGTGGACATCCCTGATCTTCCAGTCTGGTGAAGCGCCGCAGGGCAGCGACCCGCAGCTAACAGCGATGAAGATGGCGCGCGCATCTTTTCTCGAAGCCTATCTTCAGCGCCGGCTTGGCGCTGACCGCGCCGCGCTTGAAGCGTGGCTGTTGCCGACAGCGGTGATGCGCCTGACCGACAACATCGTCGAAGAGCGCGAGGCGTTGCTGCGCTTGATCGACAAAGCGCTAAGCTGATTTGCAAAGCACTCGCGATGTGTGACGCATTTCAAATGGTGGCCGGCGTTCAGAGAATCCTCAGCCGGCGCTTATGCACACGTGCGTCAATAGCGCTGTGGTCAAGCGATTCGCTGCGTGCAAAAAGAGTCCGAGTGAGCAACTGCTCGTGTTGCTGTCCACCAGCGCGCTGGTGCTGGCCGCCTGCGGCGGCAATGCAACGGCGATTGACGCTGCTCCGCGCATCGAAGTGACGTTCTATCCCACACAGACGCCCGTGCCCGTCACGGTCACGCCCGTGCCGACCGCATTGCCAGCGATCGATCTGCCAGTTTCAACTTCAATCCCGCAAGCGCCGCCGACCCAAGCTGCGACCGAAACACCGCTGCCTGCAACTGCGACGCCCTCGCCACAGTTGTTTTCGCCGGCGGCGCCATCGGCCTATCTCAGTGGCGTTCGTCACGAGCGGCAAACATGGAACAACTGCGGGCCGGCGACGATCTCGATGCTGCTTTCCCGCTTTGGCCGCACCGAAACCCAGCGCGAAGCCGCAAAGTTCTTGAAGCCGGACAAGGAAGACAAAAACGTCAGTCCTGATGAGTTGGTGGCGTACGCACAATCGCTTGGTTACGAGGCACTGGCTTTCGTCGGCGGAGACACCAGCATGCTGCGCACGTTGGTGACGAATGGCATCCCGGTCATCGTCGAAACCTGGTTCATCCCCAAACCCGACGACGAGATGGGACATTACCAGTTGCTGGTCGGCTACGATGACACGTCGGTGATCTTCTACGACTCATATGAAGGGCCAGACCTGCGCGAGGACATCATCAAATTTGAACCGCTGTGGCGCGTGTTCAACAACATGGCCGTGATCGTGTGGCGGCCGGAACAGCGGCCATTCGTGATGGAGATATTGGGTGAGCTGAGTGACACGACGCGCATGCACGAGCGCGCACTGGAGAAGGCGCAGGCCGGCATTGCCGCCAACGCGCAAGACAAATTTGCCTGGTTTAACGCCGGCAGCAGCTTGCAAGCGCTGGGTCGCAGCGAGGAAGCCGCCCAGGCCTTCGATGCGGCGTTCAAGTTGCAATTGCCGTGGCGCATGATGTGGTATCAGTTCACGCCGTATGCCGCATACTACGACACCGGCCGGCATGACGATGTGATTGCCCTTGCAAACGCCACTCTCAAGCGCGTGAAGAACGTGGAAGAGGGTTTTTACTGGCGCGGCAAATCGCTGGCCGCCAAGGGTGATGTCGAGGCTGCGCGCGCTGACTTCCAGCAGGCGCTCGTGTTCAACCCGAATTTTGCGCCGGCGCAGGCGGCCCTGAACGCATTGGCGGCGACGCCCTGATGGAAGAGGCAAACTGCCGCGTGATACCCCACCCTAGCGCAACCGCAGCCATCACGATGACAACGCCAAGAATTGGTGGCGATGCAATTGCCGGCAATATGCCGCTGTAGACAGGCAGTCCGCCGATGGCAATGGCGAGGCCAAGCGCGAGGCCGGCAGCGGTGGCCGGATAGCGTGGAACGGCGCGATAGACCGTCATCAGCGCGACCGGGGTTGCAGACTGCAACAGCGCAATGCCGAGCAGCAGCGCAACCACATGTTGCGCAAATAGTGTGAGCAGGCACGCCGCGCCGGCCAGCGCTCCCATCGCCCATGCCCGCCAGCCGATGCGATCGGCGAGAAAACCGCCGGCGAGCTTGCCGGCGAATGCGGCAGCGCCCATCATCAGCAGCATGTCGCCGCGCGCGTGCATCAGATAGTCCAGCGTCGTCCACACCGCCGAACGCAACGCAATGCCTGCCAACAATGCGATCATGATGAGGTCGTGCTGTTCAAGGGCGTGATCTGCACTGCCCGATGCGGGAAGGTTGGCACAGACCGCATCACCGACAATCGGCACAATTGCGATCAACCCACCCACCAGCGCCAGCCCAAACGCCAATGGCGCAAACGGAAACAACGATGCAGAGGCCATCGCGCCACCCAATGCCAGCCCCATCACGCCCGGCGATGCAAAGATGCCAACACTGCCCGCCCGACCTCGCGCGCACTGAAACGTGAGCGCGCCACCGCCAACATGAAACAAGCCGGAGCCAACGCCGGCGACCAGCACCGCGATGATGGGCGCGAATGTGGCAATCAACATGGCTGTCGCCACACAGGCCAGGCCGGCGACCGCGAACAGGCGCGGCTTGCGCCAGCGATCGGCGAGGTAGCCGAACAGCGGCTGCGCGGCGAAGGCGAGCAGGTTGTAAAGCATGACCAACGCGCCGGCCTGCACCAGGTTGAAGTGCAACGGCAAAAAACCGAGCAGCAAACCAGATGCGCCATCCGCTGCGCCATGCGCAAGGCCAAGCAGCGCCGGCGCGCGAAGGGGGCGTGCGAGAGTATTCATGTCGACTTGCTATGCGAGGAACGAGCTGCCCAACACAATGGATGCAAAGATGAGGATGTAGCTGACGATGTTGATAAGCAGCGCCGGCTTGAACGCCTCGTGTTTCTTCGCCGGCAGCAATGCTGCCAGGACCAGCCACTCCACCAGCACGGTGATGACAAAGGCGACCAGCAGCGGCAACACCAGCAGCATCAGTTGATCTGCGCCGAGCGCTGAGCCGAGGAACGCCTGCACCACAAAGACCAGCGCGCAGCCGGCGACCGTGGACGCCGCATTCGCCGCCAACGAATACAACACGCAGTTCAACCATGAGGCGTGCCACTTCATCACGCGCAGCAGCACGCCTTCCAACAGCACGATGACGATCATCAGGCCGACGACGAAAGGCACAGCGAAGATCAGCAACAACGCCGGCCCGCCGGCATCTGGCACGATGTAGTTCGATGGAGTCATGGTGCTGGGATTGTGGCGTTGCACCGCGCTTCGTGCAATCTTGTGGCCAGCATGAAAAACACCCAGAGGCAGGTCATAGACCCGCCTCTGGGTGGAGGGGAGGGGGTGAAATCACTCGGCAATCAGCCGGTCAACGACGACCTGGCGAAATTCTGGCGACAGGCTGGCGAAGTAGGCGCTGAAGCCGGTCACGCGCACCACAAGATCGGGATATTTCTCGGGATCCTTGTGCGCTTCCAACACCTTCCGCGCATCCATCACGTTCATGTTGATCTGCGTGCCGCCGAGGTTGAAGTGCGTGCGAATGAGGTTGGCCACCAGATCCACGCCGCCCTCGTCCTTGGTGATGCCCGGGTCAAGTTCCATCTGCATCGGCGCAGTGTTGCCCCAGCCAGGCTGCACGCCGGCGATTGCCACCGCCATGGCCGTCGGCGCGCCATCCTTGCGGAAGCCAGGGTCGGGGTTCGAGCCGTGAGAGATGGGATCACCGTTGCGGCGGCCATTCGGCGTTGCGCCGAGCGTCTTGCCCATCGCCAATGTGCTGGCCCACGAGAACAACCCTGGCACCATGTTAAAGCCCGCCGGCGTTGGCTTCGCCTTCACCATGTCAGTGAACATGCGGCTGATGCGCAGCGCATAGTCGTCGGCCAGCGAACCGCCGCTGCCATAGCGCGGGATGCTCTTCATCATGAGCCGCGCGCGCTCGCCATCGACGCCGGCCCAGTTGCTGTCGAGCCGGCTCATCAACTGTTGCCACGTCATGCGCCCTTCCTGCACCACGCGCTGCGCAATCGCCGCAAACGAGTCGGCCACCGTCGCCAGCGCCGAGCCGTCCAGACACAGGTTATAGAACTCCACGCCGCCGTGCGAGGCATCTTCACCTCTTTCAATCGGACCATGGCATAGCAGATCGAGCACCAGCTCGGGGAAGACCTGATGCATGTGATCCATGTGGTAATCGAGGCTGGCGGCGATGCCATCAATGGCTAACTGCAAATGCTTTTCAAAGCGCGACCACAGTTCTTCCATGTTCGGCGTCACCTGCGGATCGTCCATCATCTCACGCAGGGCCACATCGAACACCACTGCGAAGTTCACCCGCACGCAGTCGTTCACCGTGTATTCGCGGCCAGGGATGGCCGACCAGTGGCAGCCGGAATAGGCGCGCAGCCGCGCGGCATCCGCCGGCACGCCGTTGCGCATAATGCCCTTCGTCGTCTCATCGATGCCGAGGAACTTCGGCACGCCGCATTTGTCTTCAAACAGGATCTCCACGCCGCGCGTGAGCAGCCAATCCGGCACGTCCTTGCCGACGCACACGCCGACGTTGGCCGGAATGCGCAGCTTGTGCGCCGCTTCGAGGATGAGGAACGATAAGTCGCTCGTCACATCATCGCCGTTTGCATCCGGTCCCCCAAGTTGCAGATAGGCTGTATCGCGCACGAGCAGGCACGCGATGAAGAACTCGGCTTCCTCCTCGGTCAGCAGATCGAGGCGCATATCCCGGTCGTAAAACGGCTGCAATACCTTGTCGAGCGCGCCCATCGAGCCGCTGCCGTTGAACATGCGCGCCGCAATCTGATACCACAGGATCCACTGGCACGCCTCGCGGAAGTTCGAAGGCGGCGCATGCACGAGGCGCCGGTTGACATCGGCCATCGCTTCAAGATTCTCACGCAACTGCGGATTGGTTTCCGCGCTGCTCAATTGCTCAGCAGCCTGCGCAGTGCGGCCAATCCAATCCTGCATCCCCAGCACGACATCTTCGAGGCCGGCGTAGAAATCGGCCTTCTCCAACCCATGCTGCGCGCGATTCTCGCGGATTTTCTTCAGCAGCCCGCCCCACCCCAATTGCAAGCCAATCGCCAGATCCTGGCAGAAGTGCTGGCTCGCGCCGATGCCGGGCAGCAGTTGATACTTCTCAATCACGGGGCGCAAGTGCGCGTAGTCGAAATCAGGATTCCAGCCTGGCTTGCGATATGAATTGAAGTTGACCATGTAGCCGCCGGCAAGCGCGCTGACCGGGTCGATATAGGTCGGATGCACTTCGAGCAGCCGGCGGAAATTAGCCCCGACCGCCCGCGGCCCAAAGAAGCCGCCACTGGGATGATTCGGCTCGGGCGTGAAGTCTTTGAGCAGCACATCGGTGATAGGCATGCCGGATGTGCTGATAGTCTGCACGATCTTGCGCTTCTCCGCCGGCGGCAAAATCAACGCCCAGTCGTCATGATCCATCGAGCCGACCACCTGTTGCTTCTCGCGGGTTTGCTGCATCTTGATCTCGCGCAGCAGGTCGATGCGTTCAGCAAAGGTCAGTTCAGCGTGCAGTGCAGTGATAGGTGTTTCCATCAGATTACTCCTGTGCGTCGCTAAGCCTGACAGGCCAGCGAAAACCGGTCGAGGTTCGCAATCACATTCAACTCGTGCATTCTGGCTTTGGAAAGGGGCTTGAGGCTGGCGGCGCGATTGTCGAGGCCGAGGCTGGTGTATTTATCGCCGGCCAATTGGTGAAACGGCAGCAATTCGTAGCGGATGGGCGCCAGATTGCCAGCGCACCTGCGCTGCTCGATCAACTGCTGCACATGCGCCGCGATCGCCGCAATCTCATCATCCTGATCATTCACGGTGGGGATGACCGGCGTGCGGAACAAAATCGGCTTGTCGGTTTGCACAAAGCGCTGTGCCGTCTCCAGCGGGCGCGCATTCGACACGCCAGTGCCCCAGCGATGCTTGGCATCATCCATCTGCTTCAAGTCCATCATCACCAGGTCGATGAAGGGCAGCGCCGGTTCGACAAAGCTCCAGGGGTAATTGCCGGCGGTTTCGATGGCAGTGTGGAGCCCCTCAGCCTTGCAGCGCGCCAGAATCTCGCGCGCAAATTCCGGTTGCAGCATCGGCTCGCCGCCGGAGAGCGTCACGCCGCCACCCGATTGCGCATAGAAGGCGCGGTCACGCAGCACTTCTTCCATCACGGCATCCACGCCAGTCTCGCGACCTGCCAGCGTCATCGCGCCGGCGAAGCACTGCTCCACACACAGGCCGCAGGCAGTGCAGCGATCGCGATCCAGCACGCGCGCGCCATCAAGGATGAAACGAGCCTCCTCTGGGCAAACGCGAACGCACTCATTGCAATCGATGCACTTGGCAGGATGCAACTGGATTTCAGAGCCCGAGCGGATGCCTTCGGGGTTGTGACACCAGAAGCAATGCAGCGAACAGCCCTTGAGAAAAACGGTCGTGCGAATGCCCGGCCCGTCATGGATGGAGAAGCGTTGGATATTAAAAACAATCCCCTGCGCAGCATCACGCATGTGTGCAACCTGACCTCGCCGGCGCGGGCAATGCGCCATCGCGCCGGCAACATGGCTGGTGTTTCACGCCATTGTAGAGATGGGATGCGCCGGTGTATCGGCCAAGTGGCTAGTTCAAAATGACAGAAATCGCTGATGGCTTCGAGCAAATATGAATTTCATGCAGGTTTGCAAGATTCACGGACATGAATGTCCGCGCCAGGGTTCCCATGCAGTTGCGTTGCGCACAAGCGGTTCTACCATTCATGCATGACTATCAGCCAGGCCAGACCCGCGCCCGACAGCGCCGTTGCCGCTGACGCGCTATTTTTGGAAGCCAGGAAACTTGTCAGTCCTCCGGGAAAATCATCCGGCGCGGCGCTGAACAAGCGCGCCGCAAAATCAACATGACCCCATTCACTGGCTCGCCTCCTTTTTCTGCGCCACAATAGACCCGTCCATGTCACACATCCGAAAGCTTTTTCATTTCATCAAGCCCTACTGGCTGCTGGCTGCGCTGTCGCTGGTCACGCTCACAGTCATGGTTTTTCTCGATCTGTCGATCCCCCGTCTGATTCAGCGCATCATCGACCAGGGCATCAACAAGAGCGACATGGCGGTGGTGACGCAGACGGCCGTCATTATGCTTGTCGTCTCGGCACTCACCACCCTCATCGCCATTGCGAACAACATCTTCTCGGTGCGCGTCGGCGAGGGCGTGGCGCGCGATTTGCGCGAAGCGCTCTTCCTCAAGCTGCAAACCTTCTCGCATGGCAACCTCGACCGCATGAACACCGGCCAGTTGATCGTGCGGCTGACCAGCGACGTGAATGCGCTCAAGCAACTCACGCAAATTACGCTGCGCATCGGCACGCGCGCGCCGTTGATGATGATCGGCAGCTTGATTCTGATGTTTGCCACCGACTCGCGGCTGGCGCTGACGCTGCTGCCGCTGCTAGTTGTGACGTCGGTCATCATCGTGGTGTTTGTGGCGCGCATGGAGCCATTGTTCCTGAGCGTGCAGCAAAAGCTGGACCGGCTGAACAGCGTGCTGCAGGAGAACATCGCCGGCGTGCGCGTGGTGAAGGCCTACGTGCGCGATGACTTTGAGGGTGCGCGGTTCGAGGCTTCGAATGAAGACCTGGCCCAGCGCGCCATCCGCGTGATGCGCTTCATGTCGGCGATGGGGCCGGCGCTCACCATGTGCGTCAACTTCGGCATGATCGTGGTGATCTACTCCGGCGGCTTGCAAGCCATCAGCGGCGATCTCACCGTCGGTCAGGTGGTCGCCTTTGTCAACTATCTGCTCACCACCATGCAGCCGCTGATCATGATGACGATGCTGTCAAATGTATGGGCCGCCGGCATTGCCTCAGCCAAGCGCATCGACGAGATATTCGACACCGTGCCAGAGGTTCAGGATGTGCCAGATGCAGCTGTGCTGCCGGCAGCAGCACAGCCGCGCGTGACCTTCGAAAATGTGACCTTCCACTACAACGGCAATCACAACGAAGCGGCGCTGATCGATGTTCTGCTGTGCGCTGAACCGGGCAAGACGATTGCGATTCTGGGCGCAACTGGCGCCGGCAAGTCGACCCTGGTAAATCTCATTCCGCGCTTCTACAACGCGAGCGCCGGCGTGGTGAGCGTGGCCGGCGCAGACGTGCAGACAGTCACGCAAGATTCGCTGCTCGCAAAGGTCGGCATCGTGCCGCAGGAGTCGATCCTGTTCTCCGGCAGTGTGCGCGACAACATCCGCTATGGCCGGCCCGACGCGAGTGAAGACGAGGTGATCGCCGCCGCAAAAGCCGCACAGGCGCACGAGTTCATCAGCCGCATGCCAAAAGGCTACGACACGCACATCGAGCAGCGCGGCGCAAACCTGTCTGGCGGGCAAAAACAGCGCATGGCGATTGCCCGCGCGCTGTTGATGCAGCCCGATATTTTGATCCTCGATGACAGCACCAGCGCCGTCGATGTGGAGACGGAGACGAAAATCCAGGAGGCGATGGAGGCGACGCGCCACAAGCGCACCACCTTCGTGGTGGCGCAACGCATCAGCACCGTGCTGAAGGCCGACAAGATCATCGTGATCGATGAGGGGCGCATCGTGGCCGAAGGCACGCATCGCGAGTTGCTGGCGAGCAGCCCGATCTATCAGGAAATCTATGAATCACAGTTGGGCGGCGGGCCGCAACTGGATGTGATGGGCAACGGCAAAGCAGAGGTGGCGGCATGACCATGCAATCCTCACAACGCGGCGGACAGCAGGAAACGCCGGCGCGCGCATCCATGCATCGCGGCCCGGGTTTTGGCCGGTCGATCGAACGGGCGAAGAATCCGCGCAGCACGATGCTGCGGCTGGTGCCATTCTTTGCGCCGTTCAAGGCCAAGCTGATGGTCGTGCTTCTCTTTGTGATTGGCTATTCGCTGCTGGGGCTGGCCGGCCCCTATCTCATGGGCGTTGCCATCGATCAGTTCATCCTCGCCAAACGCGTGGATGGGTTGGCGCGCATCGCGCTGATCATGCTGGCGGCATTTGTCGCGGTCAACACGTTCACGCTGCTGTCGAGCTGGCTGATGGCCGGCATCTCGCAGCGCGCGCTGAAGGCCATGCGCACATATCTGTTCACGCATTTGCAGCGGCTGCCGCTGTCATTTTTCGATCAGCGCCCCGCCGGCGAGCTCATGAGCCGGCTGACCAACGACATCGATGCCATCAACCAGGCCGTCTCGCAGAACATCACCTCGCTCATCGCCAGCGTGCTGTCGATGGCCGGCATCCTCATCGCCATGTTCGTGCTGGATTGGTGGCTGGCGCTGGCATCACTGCTGGTCGTGCCGATCATGTTGTGGTTCACCACCTTCGTGGCGAAATACACGCGGCGCGGCTTTCAGCGCTTGCAAAAAGACCTCGGCATGCTCAACGGCGTGATGGAGGAGAGCATCAGCGGGCAGCGCGTGGTGAAGGCCTTCCGCCGCAATAGCGCGGTGGTCGCGCAATTTCGCGAGAGCAATCAGGCCGTATATGAAGCCGGCGTGTATGCCAATACCTACGCCCTGTTGCTGATGCCGCTCACTGGCGTGCTGGGCAACTTGTTCGTGATTGTGCTGGCCGGCCTCGGCAGCGTCCTCGCGCTGCAGGGGCTGGTCACTGTCGGCGTCATCGCCACCTTCATCAACTACAGCCAGAACTTCATCGGTCCGCTGCGCCAGTTGTCGATGCTCTACAACACGCTGCAGGCCGCGCTGGCCGGCGCAGAGCGCGTGTTCGAGGTGCTGGACACGCCGGCGGAAGTCGACGCGCCGAATGCCGCACCGATCCAGAGCATGCACGGACATGTGAAGTTCGACGCAGTGCAGTTTTCATACAAGCCGGGTGTGCCGGTGCTGAAGGATATGACATTGGAGGCGAAGGCCGGCGAGACCTTCGCGCTGGTCGGGCCGACCGGCGCCGGCAAGACCACCATCATCAACCTGCTTACCCGCTTCTACGAAATCGACGCCGGCGAAATCACAATCGACGGGCGCGACATCCGCGACATGCAGAAGGATGACCTGCGCCGCAAGCTCGGTCTGGTGCTGCAAGACACCTATCTGTTCAGCAACACGGTGATGGAGAACATCCGCTATGGCCGGCTGGATGCGACCGACGAGGAGGTGATGGAGGCGGCGCGGCTCGCAGATGCCGATCACTTCATTCACCTGCTGCCCGATGGCTACCAGACGCTGCTCTCGGAGCGCGCCAGCAACCTGAGCCAGGGGCAGCGCCAGTTGCTGGCCATCGCGCGCGCCATCCTGGCCGACCCGGCCATCCTGATTCTGGACGAAGCGACGAGCAGCGTGGATACGCGCACCGAAGCGCGCATCCAGAAATCGCTGCTGCGGCTGATGGAGGGCCGGACGAGCTTCGTGATTGCGCACCGCCTCAGCACGATCCGCGATGCAAATCAGGTGCTGGTGATCAACAACGGCGAGATTGTGGAGCAAGGCACGCACCAGCAACTGCTGGACAAACGCGGCTTTTATCACCATCTCTACATCAGCCAGTTCAAGGGGCAGGCGATTTAGCTTTGTGGTGAACAGGCGCCCTGAACAGTTGGGTCGCCTTCGGAACGATTTCCACTCAAATACTAACGTTGAAGCGAGAAGATTTTCGGCATGGAACACGAGAGGAACAGACCGAAAGTCGTAATCGTGGGCGCCGGCTTTGGCGGGTTGCGCGCAGCGCATCGGTTGAGCAGGTTGCCGGTGGATGTGACGCTGGTCGACGCGCGCAACTACCATACCTTTCAGCCGCTGCTCTATCAGGTGGCGACGGCTGCGCTCGACACCGAAGCCATCGCCCATAGTGTGCGCGGCATGTTCCAGCGCGAGCGCAATGTCGCCTTTCGCATGGCTGAGGCGCAGAGCGTGGATTGGGACAATAAGCGGTTGCTTGTCGATTGTTGCGAGCCAATTCCCTTCGACTACATCCTGTTCGCCGCCGGCGCCGTCACCAATGACTTCGGCATCGAGGGCGTGGCGCAGCATACCTTTGGCCTGAAAAGCATCGAGGAGGCGGTGGCGCTGCGCAGCCATGTCATGCGCCAGTTTGAGATGGCCGATGCCGATCCTGCACGAATCGACCAGGGCGCGCTGACATTCGTGATTGTCGGTGGCGGGCCGACTGGCGTGGAGATGGCCGGCGCGATGGTCGAATGGATCGATCGCGTGCTGCGCAAGGATTTTCCGCGCCTTGATGTCTCGCGCAGCCGCGTGATCCTGCTGGAGGCGCTCGACAGATTGCTTGCGCCATTCGATCCAGCATTGCAAAAGCACGCGCAGGACGTACTGACCAGGCGCGGCGTGGAGGTGCGCTTGAACACGGCGGTGACGAAGGTGACGCCAGACGCCGTTCATCTCAAGGCTGGCGAGATCATCCCAACCTGCACGGTGGTTTGGGGCGCCGGCGTAAAGGCGCATCCCATTGCCGGCAAGCTGGGAGTGGAGCAAGGTCGCGGCGGCCGCATCATCGTCAACCCCGACCTCAGCATTCCGCACAAGCCCTGCGCATTTGTGATCGGCGATCTGGCGCTGGGCAAGAACCCCGATGGCTCTCCGCATCCACAATTGGCGCAGTCTGCGCTGCAAGGCGGCACACACGTGGCGAGGCAGATCGCGCGATTGATGCGCAACGAGCCAACCGAACCGATGGTCTACAAGGATCCCGGCTTCATGGCGACGATTGGCCGCAGCGCCGGCGTCGCCCAATTCCCCAACGGCTGGAAGTTCAAGGGCTTTTTCGGCTGGATCATGTGGTTGTTTCTGCACCTCTTCTTCTTGATTGGCTTCCACAACCGGCTGACGGTGTTCGTCTCGTGGGTGTATTCGTATTTCACCTACGACCGCAGCGCGCGCTTGATCTTTGCGCCGGCGGAGCAGGCACGGCAGCGATCCTAAGGCGTGTCGCGCTCGGCATGCCAGGCGCATCGATGGCGCCAGCCTGCAATCGAATTGTATTTGCTCGCTCATCGCAAATTCATTGCAGCATGGCAGCCACACATGATGCACAAAAAGTCCAGCGCAGATGGACGTTGATTTTGCGACAATCGTTCTGCGCATCAACCACGCCCGCCGCTGCAACTCTGCGCAATGCACTGGAGAACGACCCGCAATGAAACACTACCTTCTCATCGCCGGCGTTTTGGCCCTTGCAACAAGCCTGAATGCCACCCCTGCCGCCGCTGCAAGCAATCCACCGCCCACCGCCACGCCCTTGCCCAAAGCCAAAAGCAGCAACGCCTTTCAACTCATCAACCCGGCCATCTCCAGGAAGGTGATATTTGGCGAGCTACAGGAATTCACGCATCCCAACGGCATCTTCAGCATCATGATGCCTGAAAACTGGAGCGTGCAGGATGGCAGCAACGAAGATGAGTCGGTGATCTACTTTCTCGATCCGAGCAGGAACGCAGCCATCATCGCCCGCGCGGTGGCGTTGACCAGCAACACTGATGATGACGCAATAGGCCAACTGCTGCAAACCTACGTCGAAGACCAGTTCGGGGGGCTGAAGAAATATCAGGCCGAAGATCCGAAGAAGATGAAGAACGGCGACATGGGCATGGGCTTCAGCTTCAGCTCAAGCGCCGGCGGCAAGACCTATACCATGTATGGCGATGCCTATGCCTTTCTGAATGACCCCATCGCCAGCACACTGGTTTTCATCGCGCCAAAGGATCAATACGAAGACATCCGCGAGCAGGCCTATGAGGTGTTGAACAGCTACAAGGTCAATCCCAACGCGCTGCAATCCGATGCCGGCGACGACTTCATCGGCGAACTCTCGCTCTTCAAAGACAAAAAGGGTGCGTTCCAGATTCTCGTGCCGGATGGCTGGGAAGCGAATGACCAGAGCAAGGCCGGCCGATCCGTTGTTGGCTTTATCCAGCCGGATGGCAAGGCCGAGCTGGTCGTCGAGGTCTACAAGGACACAAAGACCTATAAGCCGGCAGATTTGCAAAAGCTCGTCGAGGCGTATGTCGAAGATTCCTATGGCAAGCAGCCCAACATGCAGGTAAGCGCATCGGAAGCCGCCGGCGCAGCCGCCAAGGCTTCCGCCACCTTCGATCTTGAAATCGGCGACGACACCATCCCAATGGTTGCCGTTCTGTATGTAGACAAGGTGCAAGGCGCGCTGGCTTATCTGCGCATTGCTGTGCCAATCTCCTCACTCGAAGCCATCAAGAGCAAGATGGATCAGATCGGCGAGAGCTACAAACTCACCAAGAATCCCAAACTTTGACGCAGCGCCGGCGCTGCGATCCAGAAAAAAGAACACGCCTCAATATGAGGCGTGTTCTTTTTCATGTCAGCGACTGCACGCTACGGAATCGGCGTCGGGTTGCCGGGGTTGCCGCCAACAGCGATGGTTATCTGACGTGACTGCTGGCTGCCGTCGCGCATCACCACGCGCAACGTCCAGGTCTGTGTCTGGCCTGGGCAGACCTGCTGCGAACCCTGGCCGCCAATACCCTGCTCATTCAGGAACACGGCTTGCACGTTCTGCACATCCCAATGCAAGTTGGTGCATTGGCCTGGCGAGATGTTGTAGGTGTCGGCCCAGAAGTTGATCGCGCCGGCCGCCGGCTGCACATTGATGACAATCGGGAAGTCCTGCACCACATTGTCGCGGCGTGTCACACGCAACACATAGGTCGTCGTGTATTGCGGGCAGACAGTGCGCGAGTCGCTGCCGCCCACACCCTGCACTTTGCCGCCATCCACAAAGAACACGGCGTTGATATTGCTCACATCCCAGCGGACGGTGGTGCACTGGCCGGCGTTGATCCACTGCGAATCGGCGCGCAGGTTCGGGCCGGTCATATTCTGGTTCTGATTCGGCGTTGGCTGCGGGCGCGGCGGCGCCGGCGGTGTTGTCGGCGTCGGTGGCGGGTTCGGGTTCGGCACCTGAATGCCGACCCATGTCGTCTCACCAAACCGCACGTTGTTCAAATCGCGCATCGTCCAGAAGCCCTGGAATACGCCATAGGTCCTGGGCGCGACGAGATCGACGTAGATGTCGATCGTCTCGCCAGGCTGCACGGCCTTGCCGATCGCCACCGCTGTGCCGCCCATATTTGACTCCACACGGTTGCCGTAAGCATAGGCCAGCGTGAACTTGGGGTCCCACGCACAGGTGCCGCTGTTGCGCATGCGCCAGCCCTTTCGGAATTTCTGACCAGGTGACATCACCGGCGGCGCAGTCATATTTTTGTCGTCGAGGTTAAGGTCAGCCACGAAGGCGGCGCCGTTGATGCAGGCCGCCGGCGGCGTGCCACCACCTTGCGTCGACGGCTCGTTCACCACCTGTCCATCATTACCAGGGGTCACTTCACTCGGATGGACCTGCAAATATTCATCCACCAGCTTGTTGAACGTGCCGTCCAGTTGCACCTGGCGCAGCGCGGCATTGAACTGAGCGATGAGCGTGGAGCCATTGCGCGCAGCAATCGCGAAGCGCTGCTGGTTGACACCTGTGGTCGACACAGTGATGTCGCGATAGCGGCGATCGAATGTGCGCGCCGGCAACTCGCCCATCAGAATCGCATCCGTCTTCTTGTCGCGCAGGCCCTTCACCATCTCATCGACGCTTTCATAAACCACGAGGTTTGCCTGCGGCACGAGGCCTTGATCAACCAGATGATCTTGCGCCCAGGCCTGATAGGTGCTGCCCTTCTGCACGCCGATCTTCTTGCCGGCGAGGTCGGCTGCCGCCTTGATCTCCAGCTTGCTGTCGGTTCGCACCATCACGGCATCCTTGCCGAGATAATACAGATTGGAGAAGTCGACCTGCTTGCGGCGATCATCGGTGACGGAGATGCCGGCGATGACCGCATCAACCTGCTTGAGTTCCAGCGCATGCAGCACGCCTTCAAACGCAAAATCGCTGAACTCCACCTCAACGCCTAGCTTCTTGCCAATCTCCTTCATCAGCATGATGTCGAAGCCGTCAAGCTGGTAGTTGCTGGAATAAAACTCGAACGGCGGGTAGTCGGCGGCAGTGCCGACAGAAATCTTGCCGGCAGCTTTCACCCTGGCCCAGTCATCTTCGGGGGCCGGCGACTGCGCGGCGGCAGGCGTTGCCAAGGCGCCGACCAATAACGCGCCGGCCAGCAACCGCATGCTCCACTTCCTGATGATATGCATATGTAACTCCTTCATTCCGTAACTCCTGTGTGACGGCAAGCTGACTGTGCTTGCACCCAGAATTTTATTGTAACCGCTGCAATTTTGCCAAACTCTAAGCAGCGAAGTCCCTCTTCGTTGCAACCCAGTCAGCGGATTGACACTTGCGGCATGGCGAGTTGCCAGCCACAATTCGCGATCCGTCACACAATGCTTCCCATGAGCCTGTTCTACAAACCCGCAGACGGCTGGCTGGCAGACGTGATCCCCTTCTTCTGGCAAGGTGTGTATCACCTGTTTTATTTGAAGGACTTTCGCGATGCCGCCACGCACGGTGAGGGCACGCCCTGGTGTCACCTCACCACGACTGACTTCGTGCATGTTGTCGATCACGGTGAGGTCTTGCCGCGCGGCCGGCGCGACGAGCAAGATCTATTCGTGTTCACTGGCAGCGTGATCGAGCACGCCGGCCAGTTCCACATCTTCTACACCGGGCACAACCCACACTTCGAACAAATGGGCAAGCCGGCGCAGGCCGTGATGCACGCCGTGAGCGATGACCTCTATACATGGCGCAAAGTGCCGGAAGACACCTTCACGACGCCAGCGGATCGCTACGAGATGCACGATTGGCGCGACCCATTTGTGTTTTGGGATGACGCTGCCAACGAATTCCGCATGTTGCTCGCCGCCCGCCTGAAGCAGGGGGCCTCGCGCCGGCGCGGTTGCACGGCGCTATGCGCATCAAACGACCTAAGGCACTGGCACGTGAGTGAGCCGTTATGGACGCCGGCACTGTATTACACCCATGAGTGTCCCGACCTCTTTCGCATGGGCGATTGGTGGTATCTGATCTTCTCAGAGTTTTCGGAAGCATGCGTCACGCGCTACCGCATGAGCCGGTCGCAGAATGGACCATGGCGCGCGCCGGCCAATGACACCTTCGATGGCCGCGCGTTCTATGCGGCGAAGACCGCCTCAGATGGACACAATCGCTACCTGTTCGGCTGGAATCCAACGCGCGAGGGCGAAACCGATGACGGGCGCTGGCAATGGGGCGGCAACCTGGTTGTGCATCAGTTGCGCCAACAGAGCGACGGCACGCTCGCCGTCGACATGCTCGCATCCGTGCGACAGGCCATGCAGGCACAGCAACCGGTCACCTTCAGCGCCGGCACTGGCCAATGCACGGCGCAGGACAATGGCGTGCAGCTCACAGCGCAGGGTGGCTTCAGTTGCGCAACAGCCGGCGCGCTGCCGGATGCCTGTCATATCCAGGCCACTGCGACCTTCCACGCCGGCGCGCGCACCTTCGGGCTGATGCTGCGCGCCAGCGAGGACTGCGAAGCCGGCTACTTCATCCGCTTCGAACCAGCGATGCAGCGCTTGGTCTTCGACACCTGGCCGCGCGCCGGCGACAAACCCGCCATGTGCGAGTTGGAGCGGCCTATTCGATTGCAAGCTGATGAACCGCTGATAATCGATGTGCTGGTCGACGGGTCGGTGTGCGAGGTGTATGCCGGCGGTGCAATTGCGATGAGCGCGCGGCTCTACAACCACCCGCGCGGACAATGGGGCGTGTTCGCCAGCGAAGGCGATGTTCGCTTCGAGCAGGTGTCGTTGCGCACGACATGACTTGCGGCACTGCCAAGCCGCCGATTGAACCGATAGAATATGCACACGCTCGGAGTCATGAACAACGGCAGTCCATCCCCCGAAATACAAGATCAGCACCGCCGGCGCAACCAGATCATCACGCTCGCCCTGCTCGGCGCGATTGTGCTGTTGGTTTCCCTGCTGGCCACGGCAGTGGGCAATCTACGGCTGCTGCCCGGTGAAGCATTCGCGCTGCCCCGCCCCCCCAACGTGCAGATGTTCTCGTCCGGCTCGGTGGAGTCTGAGTTGCTCGTGCTGCTCTTCCGCGTCCTGCTCGCGCTGTCTGTCATCGCGCTGCCGATCTACATCATCATATCGATTTTGTCGAAGAAGGGCCGGCGCCGGCTGCTGATGAACCTCATCGTCATCGCCATTCTGTTCCTGCTGATGAATGGCGTGAACAACCTGAACCCGCAGCCACAGGAGATGGAGCAGCAGGGCAACATGCGCATGGAGATGCCGCAGTTGGGCGAGATCGCGCCGGCGCGGCCCTTGCCGGAGTTCACTGCCGATCCATCCGACACGACTGTGCTGGCCGTGACGATTGCCATCTCACTGCTCGTCGCCGGCCTGGCCGCAGCGGCAATTTGGTATTACGTGATCCACCGCGAAAAGCCATCCGCCATGCTGGCGCTGGCCGATGAGGCGCAACAGGCCATCAACACGATTCAAGCCGGCGGCCCGCTTGAAGAGACCATCGTCCGCTGCTACCGCGAGATGTGCAACGTGCTGCAAAAAGAGCGCAACATCGAGCGCGGCACCGCCATGACGCCGAGCGAGTTCGAGCAGGTGCTGGCGGAGAAGGGTTTCCCTCAACAGGCCGTGCATCAACTCACGCGCCTGTTCGAGGACATCCGCTACGGAAGCAAGCGCGCCGGCGCGCGCGAAGAACAGATCGCCGTGGACAGCCTGAGCGCCATCGCGGCGTTCTGCGCGCCAAAGCGAGCGCGCGCATGAGCCGGCTGCAACACATCCAACCGCGCCAGTGGCTGCTCGTCGCGCTGGTGCTGGTCGTCACCGCTGCCCTGACCATCCTGCTGCGCGATGTCGTGCGTGAGATCATCGTCATCCCGATGGCCTATGCCCTGTGGCTGGGCGACATCATTCTGCACAGCCTGCCGCAGGGTCTGCTGCTCGGCCTGCTCATCGTGCTGTGCATTGGCATCGTGCTGCGCAGCGCCCTCAAGCGCACTGAGGCCGAGCAAGCGCCGCGCGCGACCATCGTCACCGCGCAGCATTACTCCCGCCTGCTCTTCTGGGCGCGTCAACTGAGCCGGCTCGAAGACAGTCAATTCGCAGTGGAGAAGCTCGCAGCAGAGTTGAAGAAAATGATCCTCAAGATTCTGTCGGCGCAGGAAAATTTGACCGAGGACGAGGTGATCGATGCCGTGCGCAACGGCGCGCTGACAGTGCCGGCCGACATCCGCACGCTGGTCGCGCGGCCACAGGATTGGATGACGGCCCGGCCGGCCGGCGGCTTGGAATTGATTCTGCGCTGGCTGCGGCCCAGGCGCTCGCCGAAGATCAGCCCAGAGCAAAGCCGCAAGATCGAGGCAGCGATCGCCTTCATCGAGAGCCGCGTAAACAACGAGAGCATTACAGAATGACCGGCAAATTTTCAGCGGCCATCCAGCATCCTGAATGAGCAGGGTTACAGGGGCGAACGCGCTGCACGGCGCACCCAAATTGCAAGGAAACGACCATCAACCATGACAGAAAAGATTCGCGATGCCGGCAACAGCGCCGGCGCAGACGACATCGGGCAAGTGGCCGCGCTCGCGCAGCGCGTGATCGGTGAAGTGGAGCGCGCCATCGTCGGCAAACGCAGCGCGCTCGAGATGACGATGGCTGCCTTCCTCTCCGGCGGCGGCCATGTGTTGCTCGAAGATTTCCCCGGCCTCGCCAAGACGCTCATGGCGAACAGCTTCGCCATCGCGCTGGGCATGTCATTCAAGCGCATCCAGTTCACACCCGACCTGCTGCCCGGCGACATCACCGGCGGCTACATCTTCGACCGCGCCAAAGGCGAATTTGTGTTGCGCCAGGGGCCGATCTTTGCCCACATCATCCTCGCCGATGAGATCAACCGCGCCTCGCCGCGCACGCAGAGCGCCCTGCTCGAAGCGATGCAGGAGTATCAGGTCACGCTGGAAGGCGAAACGATGGCGCTGCCGCAGCCGTTCATTGTGATGGCAACCCAGAACCCGATCGAATATGAAGGCACGTTCCCGCTGCCCGAAGCGCAGCTCGACCGCTTCATCATGAAGCTGTCGGTGGGCTATCCCTCAGCAGAGGAAGAGCAGGAGATTTTGAAGCGCCGGCGCGCCCGGCAGCACGACGCCTTCGACCTGAAGCCGGTGACCGACGCCGCCGGCCTGCTCGCCATGCGCCGCGCGGTGGAGCAGGTATTCGTGGAGCCAGACATCGAGCGCTACATGGTCGACCTGGTGGGCCGCACGCGCACGCATCGCCAGATCGCGGTTGGCGCCAGCCCGCGCGGCACGCTGGCGCTGCTGAAATTGACCCGCGCCTGGGCGGCGATGCAGGGGCGCGCGTATGTGCTGCCAGACGACGTGAAGCGCTTCGCCAAGCCGGCGCTCGGGCATCGTCTGATCTTGCAGCCCGATCTGTGGTCGGTGCCGCAGGCAGTCGACCGCGTGCTGTCTGAGGTCATCTCGTCGGTGCCAGTGCCGGTGATGAAGTGATGGTTACGGGTAAAGCAGCAGGGCTGTTCGCCGGCGTCATCGTGCTGGTGCTTTTCGGGTTGGCCGGCTTGAACAGCGCCATCATCGCGCTCGCCATCCCGCTGCTCGTCTATCTCGCCGCCGGCTTCTGGCTGCGCCCTGCGCCGCCGCAGCTGACTGGCAGCCGCGCGCTCAGCGTCGAGCGCGCCATCGTCGGCCAGCCTGTCACGATCACGCTGAAGGTGACCAACGCCGGCGCGCCGATCGCCGAGGTGTTGATCGAGGAGAGCGTGCCGGCCGGCTTTGAGCTGATCGACGGAGAGACGCGCCTGCTCACCCCGCTCGCGACAAACGAGACCGCGACGTTGGAATACACCATTCGCGGCACGCGCGGCCTGTATCGCTTCAGCGGCGTGCAAATCACCGCTGGCAGCGCGCTCGGCATCTTCAGCCGCCGCGCGGCGCTGGCGTCGGACAACCAGCTGCTCATCCAACCTGAGGCGACGCGGCTGCGCAGCATCACCATCCGGCCGCCGCGCACGCGCGGTTTCGCCGGCCCAATCCCCTCGCGTCAGGGCGGCTCGGGCGTGGATTTTCTCGGCCTGCGCGAATACCAGATGGGCGACCGGCTGCGCTGGGTGAACTGGCGTGTGACGGCGCGCGCGATGGAGCGCACCACGCACGGCGTATTCACGAATGTATTTGAGCAGGAGCGCCTCGCCGACATCGGCATCATCCTGGACGCGCGGCAGACGAGCGACCTGCGCACATCCGAGGGCGCGCTGTTCGAGTATTCAAACCGCGCGGCTGCGGCGCTGACCGAATCGTTCCTCGATGCCGGCAATCGTGTGGGGCTGCTGATCTATGGCAGTGGCATCGACGGCGTCTTCCCCGGCTACGGCCGCATGCAACGCGATCGCATCCTGCGCGCGCTGGGTCGCGCCGTCGCCGGCCACCACTTCGTGTTCGAGACACTGCGCAACCTGCCGACGCGCTTCTTCCCCGCCCAGTCGCAGGTCATCTTCGTCAGCCCGGTGGGCAGTGACGACCCGCCGACGCTGCTGCAACTGCGCGCGCAAGGTTACGCGGTGATGGTGGTCAGCCCGAATCCCATCGCATACGAAGCGCGCGCATTTGCCGATGACTACATCGCGCGCAGCGCGAGGCGCATCGCCGATGCCGAGCGCAGCTTCAATTTTCAACAGATGCGGCGCGCCGGCATTCAGGTGGTGGACTGGGATGTGGCGCTGCCGCTGGATGCGGTCATCCACGAGGCGCTGGCGCGCCAGCCGGTCTCGCGCCGGCCGCTGGTCATCAACCGGTAAATGAAATGAATCCAAAGGTCGCACAATCTCCGACAACGCGCAGCATGGTGATCGCGTGTGCGATTGTCACGCTGGCGCTGCTCGCGCTGGGCTTCGCACTCAGCGGGATATGGCTGGGCGTCGCGCTGGCTGCCGGCGTGGTGAGCGCATGGCTGCTCGGCCTGCGTTATAAGCAATTCAACGATGCCTTCGCAGACATCGGACTGATCTGCGCGTTTGCACTGGCGGTCGCCGGCATTCTGGTGCGCGCGCCGGCGCTCGTGATGATCGCCGCCGGCACGGCTGCGCTGCTGAGCTGGAGCTTCATGCGCTTCGAGCTGCGCATGGCGGCGGTGCAGCGCGTCGATCACATGGAAGTAATGGCACAGGGGCATCTGCGCTGGGCACTGACTGCGAGCGCCATCGGTCTGGCGCTGGCCGGCCTGGCGGCGCTGGTGCGCACCGACTTCACCTTCGCCGGCGTCTTCTTCACTGGCCTGTTCGTCACACTGCTGTTGAGCGCGGTGATTGGCCGGTGGCGCAGGGAGAAGTGACGCTGCAAATCCTTGCCTCAAAGCACAGTGAGGCGCAGATTAACTTCTGCCAGCCTGCGGCGCTCTACTTCAAAATGTAGTACGTGCCTTTCTTCTCGCCCACACGCATGAGCAGGTTTTTGTCGACCAGATCAGCCAGATCCATGCGCAAGGTCTCCGGCGTGACGTTGGGGCACAGCACCTGAAAATCCTTGTTTGTGATGCGGCCATGATCGCGCACATACTGAATCGCGCGCGCCTGGCGCTCGTTCACGGTCAGGCTGCCGCCGCTGGCGGTGGTCACTTCCGCCGCCGGCGCATTGCTGCTCATCGGCGGTTGCGTCAACACGATGTTCTGCATCGCGCGCCGCTCGCGCACATTCGACATGATCACCGTGAAGCTGTAGGCTGTGGCGTTGAACTTCGGCGCGGGGTGGCCGGCCGACACCATGTCCTCGATCATGCGGTCGATGCCCAGACCCAACTCTTCAATGTAGCCCCACTGGAACAGGCCCTGCACCAAGCGCGGGTTGCGCGAGAAATGCTCCTCGATGATGTTGTCGAGCGTGATGAAGCCGGCCAGCCCACCGGGCGAAATGATCTCCAGCCGATCCGCGTATTTGCGAATCTCGATGCGCCGGCCGCGCAGCCGATAGTCGCGATGGCACACCGCGTTGACCAGCGCCTCGCGCACGGCGAACTCGGGATACTCCAGCACTTCCTCGCGCTCCAGCCCCTTCACAATCGCGCCGACGCGCATCTCTTCCAGAATCACCTGCCACGACTTTTCGATCACGCGCGCGAGCGGGCCGTTGATCTCTTCGCGCCGGCCATACCCCACCCGCCCCGCTTCGCCGCGCGGCTCTACGCCGGGGAACTTGACGAACACCACGCCGCTGTGCGGCAGAAACGCCTGCGGGTTTTTGCCGAATAACAGGATGCCGGCAACCGTCGGGTTGCCGCGCATGTCCAACGCGCCGATGTCTTTCAGCAGTTGTGCCACGCCCTCGTTGCTATCTGGCGCAATCTCGATCTTGCGGCGCGTGCGCGCCTCGCGTTTGCCGATGTATTCAGCGATGATCTCGGCATCGAGATCGGCCATCGTCGCGCCCGGCACGGTCTCGATCTCATAGTCGCCGATGGCTTTTGTGGCGACCAGATTGCGAATCTCATCGCCGGCCAATGGGCGGTTCTCGCCGGCCACGCGCACCAGCACGCGCCCGTCGCTTAGCGAATGCAGATCGATGCTGCGCGGCACACGAATGAGGAGTTGCGGGCCATTCGCGCCACCCGACTCCAGAGCAGCGCGCACCGGCGGTGTGGTGCGGCCGGCGGCCTCGCGCAGCGCGCTCTCGATATCCTCGGGCAGCACCCCCAGCGCCGGCTTGCCGCGCTCATCGTAGCCGGCGATGATGGTGCCGCCGTCAGTGTTGGCAAACGCCACCAATGTCTCGGCCAGCGCCTGCGGGTCAGCATCGGGAATAAAGGCAACCAGATGCGCTGGCGCGCGGGGGTTTTGTGTCATGCGACAATCTCTGCTGCAGATTATCCACCGATTCCATGCGCTTCGCCATCGCCTGCCGGCTTCACTCCACGTTCGCCAGCCGCGCCACGCTGGCGACGGCATCACCTTCGCGCAGGTTGATCAGGCGCGAACCGCGCGCCGGCCGCCCGCTCTTGGGAATATCGGCCACGCGCTGGCGCAGCGCCGTGCCGTCACTGGTGATGATGGTGATCTGGTCGGTCTGCTGCACGACACGCGCCGCAACAAGCTCGCCCGTCACGTCAAGCGCGCCGCTCATCGTCCTCATGCCGCCGCCGCCGCGCCCCTTCACGCTGTATTCCTCCAGCGTGGTGCATTTGCCAAAGCCGCGCCTAGTGACGGTGAGCAAAAATGCGCCGGCTTCGGCCACCTCCATGCCGGCGATATAGTCGCCCTGCTTCTTCAGGCGCATCGCGCGCACGCCGCTGGCCGCGCGCCCCATCCGCCGCACCAGTGATTCCTTGAAGCGCAATGCCTGTCCCTGCGCAGTCACGATCATGATCTCGCCGTTGCCTTCAGTCAGCCGCACATAGCTCAACTCATCGCCGTCGGCCAGCGTCATGCAGATCAGACCGCTGCTGCGGATGTTGGCAAATGCGCTCAGGTCGACGCGCTTGATCTTGCCGAGGCGCGTGCACATGGCGATGGTTGGCGTCGCCAGACCATTGCCATTCACGGCCACCTCGACCTCAATCGACATCGCTTCGCCGTTCGTCTCAGCCTCTTCACTCACCTCAATCAACGCGCCGGCGTCGGCCTCCACAGCCTCACCCTCCTCTGCCTCGTCCGCATCTGCCCCTGTCGCCTCCGCGCGGCCGTTGCGCGCAGCTTGCAGCAAGCTCTTGCTGATGGGCAGCGCGGCGGTCACGCGCTCGCGCTCACCCAGCGAAATCAGATTTGACAGATAGATGCCCTTCGCAGCGCGGTCAGCTTCGGGGATCATGTAGCCCTTCAGTGCATACACACGGCCGCAGTCGGTGAAGAACAGGATCGTGTCGTGCGTGCGCGCGTTGAGCAGGAAGATCACCTCATCTTCCTCTTTTGTCGCCATGCCGCTCACGCCGCGCCCGCCGCGGTTTTGCGCGCGGTAGGCTTCGGTCGGCGTCTGCTTGATGTAACCACGCTCGGTCAGCGAGATCAGCACATTCTTGTCGGGGATGAGTTCCTCGTCATCAAAATTTTCGCGCTCATTCAACTCGATGCGCGTGCGGCGCTCATCGCCATATTTCTCCGCCAGCCGGAGAATGTCCTCCTTGATGAGCGCAAGGATTTTCGCAGGGTGCGCGAGCAGGTCTTCGAGGTAGGCGATGGTCGCCAGGCAGGCCTGATACTCATCCTCGATCTTCTGACGCTCCAGCGCGGCCAGCCGGCGCAACTGCATGTCGAGGATCGCCTGTGCCTGCACATCGGTCAGCTTCAACCGCGCCATCAACTCAGCCTTCGCCGCATCGGCATCCGGCGCGCCGCGAATGATGCGGATCACCTCATCGAGGAAATTGAGCGCGATGCGCAGACCTTCGAGGATGTGGGCGCGGGCGCGCGTCTTGGCAAGGTCGAACTCGCTGCGCCGGCGGATCACTTCGCGGCGATGCTCAATGAAGATCACCAGCGCGCGTTTGAGCGGGAGCAAGCGGGGCTGTGGCCGGCCAGTCTCATCAGCCACGATCGCCAGCATCTGCACGCCAAACGTGCTTTGCAGCTCGGTGTATTTGTAGAGGCGGTTCAGCACGCGGTTGGGCTGCGCGCCACGCCGCAACTCAATCACGATGCGCATCCCGCGCCGGTCGCTCTCGTCGCGGATGTCGGAAATCTCCTCGATGCGGCCCTCGCGCACCAGGTCGGCGATGCGCTCGATCAGGCGCGATTTGTTGACCTGATATGGCAACTCGGTGACGAGAATCTGGTTGCGCCCGCCCTTCATCTCCTCGATGGTGGCAACGCCGCGCATCACCAGCCGGCCATGCCCGGTGGCATAGGCCGAGGCGATGCCCTCGCGGCCAATAAGCAGGCCGCCGGTGGGAAAATCCGGCCCCGGCACGATCTGCATCAGGTCCTCGACTGAGATGTCGGCGAGCCGCTCCCAGTTGTCAATCAGATGCGAGACAGCGGCGCACAGTTCGCCGAGATTGTGCGGCGGGATGTTGGTGGCCATGCCGACGGCGATGCCGGTGGCGCCGTTGAGCAGCAGGTTGGGCAGCGCAGAGGGCAGCACCGCCGGCTCCTGCAGCGTGCCGTCGAAGTTATCCGTCCAGTCGACCGTCTCTTTTTCAAGGTCAGCCAGCAGTTCCTCGGAAATGCGCGAGAGGCGCGCCTCGGTGTAGCGCATGGCCGCCGGCGGATCGCCATCGACCGAGCCAAAATTGCCCTGTCCGTCAACGAGCAGATAGCGAATGGAGAAATCCTGCGCCATGCGCGCCAGCGCTTCATACACGCTGCTGTCGCCGTGTGGGTGATATTTGCCCAGCACGTCGCCGACCACGCGGGCGCTCTTGCGATAGGGTGCAGAGGCGCGCGCGCCAGTGTCGTGCATCACGTAGAGGATGCGACGCTGCACCGGCTTCAGACCGTCACGGGCGTCAGGCAACGCGCGCGAGACAATCACGCTCATCGCGTAGTCCAGATACGCGCCGCGCATCTCGCGGTTGATGTCGGCCTCGCGAATCCTGCCATACGGGGATGCCGCCGACTCAATCACAGCATCACTCGGCAATTCAGATTCCGGCGTCGCGCCTTCCAGATTTTCTTCACTCACGTTGAGATTCTCCACGTTGCAGTTTCACCAGCACAGCCTTAAAAACGAGTGGGACAGCCTTTAAGATTTGGCTGCATGAATAAACGGTTTATTATACCTTTTCAGCAGCGCAAAAGCGAGCTTTTTCGACACCAGTAATGCATCAAAATGCCGATTTTTGCCGGCGTTTTTGGGGTCATTTTTTGCGCCATGCATCCCCAGTTGCGCGCCTGGGTCCTGCATGCCGGTGGCCGGCGATGGGGCAATCAACCAACACCCGCGCAGCGCCTCTCATCTTCGTGTCTATAATTTTTTGCATGAGCGCAAAATCGAGCCGAGCCTGGCTGGCCGCCGCGATGCTTGCGGCGACATTGGCAGCGCCCAGCGCGGCGCAGGCGCAATCGCCCGGCCCCAACCTGCTGAAGAATCCGGCTTTCGACTGGCCGGCGCAAACCAACGGCGACGTGTGCGCGCCGGGGATGCAGAAGGGCAATGCCATCACCCCGCACGACTGGATCCCCTTCTGGCAATGCAAGTCCATCGAGCAGCGCAACCAGGACCAGATCAACCGCGCGCCGGAGTTTCGCGTGATGACGACCGAGATCGCATCGGACCGCGTGCGCAGTGCGCCGACATCCGGCAGTTTCTTCACATTTTGGGCGCTGAACCGGTCGATGGGGTTGTATCAGCTCGTGGACGTGACGCCTGGGCAAAGGTATCGCTTCAGCGCGTGGGCAAATTTGCTCACGACTGACTCGGATGAATTGCCGCTCAATTCATCGCGCGCCCCCGGCGGTTTGCAGGTGCGGGCGTGCATTCACACCGCCGGCATCATCATCCTCGTGCCAAATATGAACGACCCGCGCATGGTATGCGGGCCGTGGTCGCGCCCCTATGACACGTGGGGCGAGGTGTCGGTGGATGCCACCGCCGTCGACCGGCAGATCGCGGTCATCATCGACACAACCGCCGATTACCCGGTGAAGCACAACGACGCGCATGTGGATGACGCGTCATTGGTGGCGATCGGCGCCGGCGCAGCGCCCTCTGCGGCAGCAGTGACGCCGGCGCAGCCCCAAGCCCAGCCGCAAGCGCAGGCCCAGGCAGCCGCCGGCACAGCGCAGGTGATCGTGAAGACCGAAACGGCCAATGTGCGCACCCAACCGAGCATCACCTCGCAGATTCTTGCGGCGGTGCCACGCGGTTCCGCGTATGCCATCACCGCCTATACCAACGACAAACAGTGGTTCCAGATCGCCTACAACAACGGCGTTGCCTATTTGCACACTTCGGTGGTGGATTTGAACGCGGCCGCACAGGCTGCGTTGGGCATGGCTGCACAGACAACTCAGCCCGCCGCACAGCCGGCAGCGCAAGCGCAACCTGCAGCGAGCGGGAGCGCGCAGGTGGTGGTAAACACCGACGGCAGCCGGCTCAACATCCGCGAGACGCCGGCAGCGACCGGCCGCATTCTGGGCAAGGCAGCAGATGGCACCGCGCTGGAAGTGAAAGGAATATCACCCGACAAGCAGTGGTGGCGCGTGGCGTTTGCCGGTGGCGCCGACGGCACAGCTTGGGTGATGGCGCAATTCGTCACGCCGAATGCCGCCGCAAAACAGCTTGCCGGACAATAATCAAGCGTGTCTCACGGCGCGTCGCGCACATACAAACCCACATTGACACCACGAAAATCCTGGTGCGTTGATGGCGTGAGCGCAAGATCGAACCACTGCCGCACCAGGTTGCGCTGATCCCACATCGCCACCTCGGTCTCCACCAGCCAGACGCGCGGCGCGCCGGCAGTGGCGAGCGTCAGTTCGCCGGCGACGTCAACCTCAGCCATGCCGGCGTTGGTGTAGGGCGCTTCGATGACGCGGGCTTGATCGAGCGGCTTGCCGAAACGCTCGGCGTAGTAGGTGAAGCTGTGCCGGCCATATGGAATCTGAAACACCACAACATCATCTGGCTGCATGTTCGCCGCCAGATATGCCGCTGCGCCGCGCAAATCGGGGCGGATCGGATGGATCCATTGCGCCAGCACACCCGATAGACTGACTGCGCTCACCACGATCAGCGCAAGCGCGCTTGCAATGCGCCCCACCCTGCCTTCGGCATGCAGCCGCGCCACGCCCAACCCCATCAACAAGAACAGCGCCGGCGACGACCACAACAGATAGCGCGGCTGAAAGAGCGGAAAGCGCGTGGAGATGAAATAGACTGCCAGCGTTGGCGCAATCAGCCAGACCAGCACCGCGATGCGCATGCGCCATGACTCGCCGGCGCGCCGGCTCAGCACGCCGGCTAGCGCCAGCGCAATCGCGAAACCCAACGCCAGCGTGCGGGTCAACATCACGAGCGCATCGCTCGCATGCAGGTCGAGCAGCGGCGCGCGCGGGTCCAGCCCCAGCACCCAATTGCTCAGCAGCACATACGCCATCTGATTCAACGGCACAAAAGCGTGACCAACGTCACCACCCTGCAGAAAGGTCGGCAGTTGCCAGGCCGCCATGGGGAGATACGGCAGCGTCAGCAGCGCCAGTGCGATCAGTCCGCCGCGCCAATGCCGCCTCGACTGTGGCCGCATGGCAAGAAAGAATGCGATCGCAACGATCAGAAAGATCGGCGAGAGCAGTTGCACATAGAAGCTGAGCGAGGCGGCCAGGACGAACGTGAGCCACCACAGCCAGGAGCGCATGGAGTGTGGAGCGTGGAGATTGCGCTCCATACCCCATCCCACCGCCCGCACCAGCGCGTAGAGCGCCAGCGTGAGCAGTGTCGGCTGCAACGAGTACATCTTGCCCTCGCCGGCATACCACACCAGTACCGGCGCGATGGCTGCAAAACCCATCGCCACCAACCCAGCGCGCCGGCCAAACAGCCGGCTGCCCAGCGCGTATAGCAGCGCCACCAGCAGCACGCCGAACAGCACCGAGAAAAAGCGCAATGCAAAATCGCTGACGCCGGCGAGCGCAAACCAACCGCGCAGCATCAGGTGATATAGCGGGCCGTTGAAGCCATTGCTAGTGAAGTTCGCAAGGATGGCGCTGAGCGGCTCAAAGGCGAAGCGCACCGAGTCGACCTCATCGCGCCACAGGCTTTCGCCAGTGAGGTTCGCGCCGCGCAGCGCAAAAGCGATAAACAACACAAGATGCGGCGCGAAGCGCAGCCACCGTTCGGGCTTGGGAATCACGGCGGCAATTGTAGCGATTGCAAATTTTCTATTTCTGGTTTTGGATTTACGATTGGCGCGCAGTGAAGCCAGATTCTCAATCCGCGATTCAAAATCCAAAATGCCTACAAAGTTGATTCTCGACACCGACATCGGCTCAGATATCGATGACGCCGTGTGCCTCGCCTATTTGCTGGCACAGCCCCAATGCGATCTGCTCGGCATCACTACCGTGAGCGGCGAGCCGGCGCAGCGCGCGATGATGGCGAGCGCGCAATGCAAGGTGGCCGGCAAGGCCGTGCCCATTTGTGCCGGCGCGGAATTGCCGCTGCTCGTCGCCCCGCGCCAGCCAAAATGCCCGCAGGCGTATGCGCTTTCACGCTGGGATCACGACACAAATTTCAAGGCCGGCGAGGCGATTGAGTTCCTGCGCCACACCATCCGCGCCAACCCGGGCGAAGTGACGCTGCTCGCCATCGGCCCGCTCACCAACATTGCCCTGCTCTTCAAGACTGACCCCGAGATTCCAGCGTTGCTCAAGTCGCTGGTGCTGATGGGTGGCCTGTTTGACACGAACAAACTGCGCAATTGGAAAGGCGGCAAATGGGAGTGGAACATCTACTGCGACCCGCACGCCGCAGCCATCGTGTATCGCGCCGGCGCGCCGGTTCATCGCTCCATCGGCCTCGATGTGACCACGCACGTGACGATGGATGCGCCGGAAGTGCGCCGGCGCTTCCAAACAAAGCTGCTGCGGCCGGTGCTGGACTTTGCAGAGGTGTGGTTCCAGCATGCCGAGACCATCACCTTTCACGACCCGCTGGCTGCAGCAACGATCTTCGATGACGGCATCGTGACCTATGAGCGCGGGCAGACGCAAGTTGAACTGCACGATCCCGACGACTTCGCGGTGACGCAGTGGCAGGCCGGCCCCACCGGCGCGCAGGAGATCGCGACAACCGTCAACGCCGCTGCGTTCTTCAGGCACTATTTCGGCGTGTTCGAGTAGCCGGCCTCCGTATAATCCGCAGCGATGACCACGCACACGTCACAGATGACACTCGATGAGCAAGTGGCCTGGCTGATGCAAGGCACGGATTACGGCGATGCGCAACTCGCCGAGAACATGGCGCGCGAGTTGCACAGCCGGCTTGAAAACAGCCACAAAACCGGCAAACCGCTCAAGGTGTATTGCGGCTACGACCCGCGCACATCCGACCTGCACCTCGGCCACACCATCACCATGCGCAAGTTGCGCCAGTTTCAGGAACTGGGGCACGACGTCACCTTCCTGATCGGCAACTACACCTCGCTGCTAGGCGATCCCAGTGACAAGGACAAGGCGCGCGACCTGCTCACCGTCGAAGACGTGGCGCGCAATGCACAGACCTATGCCGAGCAGGCCTTCAAAATTCTGGAGAAAAGCAAGACGCGCGTGCGCTACAACGCCGAATGGTTGGGCGAATTGTCTTTTTTGGATGTGATCAAACTGGCGCAAAACTTCACCGTGCAGCAATTCATGACGCGCGAGAACTTCGCGCTGCGCCTGGAGAAGGGTGAGCCGATCTACCTGCACGAGACATTCTATGCGCTGATGCAGGGCTATGACGCAGTGGCGCAGGAGACCGATGTGCAGGTCGGCGGCACCGATCAGCTTTTCAACATCCTCACCGCCGGCCGCAAGTTGCAAGATGCGCATGGCCAGCGCCCGCAGATCGGCGTATTCGTCAAGATTCTGCCCGGCACCGACGGCGTGATCAAGATGTCCAAGTCGCTCGGCAATCACATTCCGATCCTGGCGACACCCGAAGACATGTACGGCAAGATCATGTCAATCCCCGACAGCGCGATCGAGATCTACTTCGAGTTGGCGACGCGCTATACGCCGGCGCAAATCGTCGAGGTGAAGCGCAAGCTGGCCGAGGGCATCAACCCGCGCGACGTGAAGATGGAGCTGGCGCGCGAGATCGTCGGCATCTTCCATGGCGACACCGGCGCGCAGCATGCCGAAGCCCAGTTCAAGGAAGTCTTCCAGAAGAAGGGCTTGCCCGACGACATGCCCGAATTTGCTGTTGCCCCAGGGCAGGGCGTTGTGGATGTGATTGTGGCGCTGCACTTCGCCGCATCGAAGGGCGAGGCGCGCCGGTTGATCGCCGGCGGCGGCGTGTATCTGGATGGCCGCACTGTGACAGATGCGACCAAAGTGCCGCAGCCGCCCCAAATTTTGCAGGTCGGCAAGCGCCGGTTCGCAAAATTGATTGTTGGCTAACGGCGCTCTTCCCAACCCTGTCGCACTGGGAGAGGCAACCAGAATGAACCGCATCATTGTGGTTGGCACGACCGGCAGCGGCAAGACCACGCTGGCAACGGCGCTGGCGCAGAAGATGCATTGCCCATTCATCGAACTCGATGCACTGTTCTGGAACCCAGGCTGGGTGCAGACGCCGCGCGATGAATTTCGCCGGCGCGTAGCCGAGGCGATTGCACCGGAGCGCTGGGCTGCCGGCGGCAACTACAGCAGCGCGCGCGACCTGATCTGGCAGCGCGCCGACACGCTGGTGTGGCTGGATTACCCGCTGTCGCTGACTCTGGCGAGGCTGTTCAAGCGCACCGTGCGACGCATCATCACGCAGGAGACGCTGTGGGCCGGCAACCGCGATAGCTTTCGCAACACATTTCTCAGCCGCAATTCGCTCTTCCTGTGGGCGCTCAAGTCGAACCCATCTCAGCGCCGCGCATTCCCCGTTGAATTGCAAAAGCCGGAATATGCCCACCTGCGCGCCCTTCACTTTCGCCAGCCGCGCGAGGCGCAAGCGTGGCTGGATCATTTCTGATCATGCAAAGCGCCTTGAACGCAGCGCAAAGCGTCCAGAGCGGAGCGATCTATTTGCGCGCATCAATTCCGTTCCAAATGACGCCTCTTGTGCAGGGTGCTTTGCACACTTGCGCGATCGCAGCTACACCTAGGTCACTATGACGCAGTTGACCTATACGCATGACGGATTCGCCGGCCTCATCGGCGCAGCGCGGCGCGATATCACGCCGCCCATCGGCATCTACAACCGCAACTGGGGCGCAGCCGAGAACGATGTCGCGCTCGGCATCCACCGTCCGCTCACCGTCACTGCGCTGGCGCTAAAAGAGTGTGCAGATGCGCCTCCGCTCACGTTGCTTTCGCTCGATCTGGGCTGGTGGCGCACCCGCGAGGATGAGTGGGAATGCCGCAACGCCGTGCTGAATGCGCTTGGCGTCGATGAGGCGCGCGTGCTGATCCACCTCACGCACACCCACAGCGGACCGAGCATCTGCCGCGAGGACAGAGACCGGCCCGGCGGCCAGTTCATCGATCCCTATCTCGATCACGTCATTGCGATGTGCGTCGAGGCGGCAACAGAGGCTGGCGCGACTGCAACGCCGGCAACGTTGCAGTGGGCAGTCGGCAAGTGCGCGCTCGCCAAGAACCGCGACCTGCCGGATCCCGATCAACCCCGCATCGTGTGCGGCTTCAATCCCGACCTGCCGGCAGACGACACCTTGCTCGTGGGACGCGCAGCAGACGCAAACGGCACGCCCATTGCCACCATTGTCAACTATGCCTTGCATCCCGTCACCCTGGCCTGGCAAAACGCGCTGATCTCGCCAGATTTTGTCGGCGCGATGCGCGAAGTGGTCGAGGCGCACACGGCGAACGCGCCATGCCTGTTTCTGCAGGGCGCGAGCGGCGAACTGGCGCCAGCGCAGGAATACACCGGCGACGCCGGCATCACCGATAAAAATGGTCGCGCGCTTGGCTTCACAACGCTGGGTATGCTGGAAGGGATGCTGCCGGCGGGCAGGCAACTCGCCTACGCCGGCGCAGTGGAGAGCGGCGCGCCGCTCGCAACATGGGCGCTGCAAGATGCCACGCTGTCGCCGCGACTTGAAGCCATCATCATCGAGCAGCCGCTCGCCCTGAAAGACACGTTGCAGTCATTGGCAGAGATCGAAGCTGAACTGAAGACCGCGACCGACACCTTCATGATCGAGCGATTGCGCCGGCGGCGGCGATTGCGCCGCATCGTGGGAGATGGCCCGACAGCAACGCAGCGCATCTGGCTGTGGCGCGCCGGCGACGCCATCGTGGTGGCAAACGCAAATGAGGCATATTCGATGCTGCAGGTGGAATTACGGCGACGTTTTGCCGGCAAGATCATAGCCGTGCTGAACATCACCAACGGCGGCTGGGCCTACTTGCCGGAGCGTGACATGTACGACCGCGACCAATACCAGGTCTGGCAGACGCCCTTCGCGCGCGGTTGCCTGGAACAAACCATTGAAGCCTGCGCTGCAGCGATTGAAGAATTGATGCCGTGACATACGCCGCATCTTTGCGCTCTCCATTCCAACGTTTTACGGTCAGGCGTTCTACGTTTCGGATGCGCACTGAAAAAATCTGAGACAATCGGCAGCCGCGAAAGCGACTTTGGCATGAAACCGTTTTTGTCTCTCGTCATCCCGGCCTACAACGAAACCGCCAACATCAACGCCGGCGCGCTCAAAACCGTCGCAACCTATCTGTCGAAGCAGGCATTCACCTACGAAGTGATCGTGGTGGATGACGGCAGCGAGGACGACACCGCTGTATTGGCTGAGACGTTTGCGCGCGAACAACCCAACTTTCGCGTGGTGCGCAATCCACATCGCGGCAAGGCGTTCACGGTGGCAACCGGCTTGCAGGCCGGCGAAGGCCAGGTGGTTCTGTTCAGCGACATGGATCAGGCCACACCCATCTATGAAGCCGAAAAGCTACTGCCCTTTTTTGAGCAGGGCTTCGACGTGGTGATCGGCTCGCGCGGCAGCTATCGCCATAACGCGCCGTGGTGGCGCAAACTCATGTCGCGCAGCCAGGTCGTGCTGCGCAACGTGATCCTCGGTTTTCGCGATATCACTGACACGCAATGCGGCTTCAAGGCTTTTCGCGGCAGCGCAGTGAACCCCATCCTTGATCGGTTGTCCGTCTTCAGCCAGAAAAATGTGACCAGCGTGCAGGGCGCTACGGTGACCGCCGGCTTCGACGTGGAGATGCTCTTCGTCGCACAAAAACTCGGCTATCGCATCAAAGAGGTGCCGGTGGAATGGGACTACCGCCATTCGCGCCGCGTCAACCTGCTGAAGGATTCCCTGCGCGGCGTGCAGGAACTGTTGCGCATTCGCGGCGCCGACCTCAAAGGTGCATACAACAGCAAGCCAAGTTTGGAACCCGGAGATTGAGCCATTTCGCCAGCAATCATTGCGCCACAGCGTGCCACGGCGTGCAACAGCGAAACAATGGCTGAATGGCGCAATCACCCATTGAAGCAATGTTTGATCTCATCGGCTTCGGCGCAGTGGCGATTGACCATCTGATGTATGTCGATGCGTTTCCCCCGCCGAACGTAAAGACCTACGTCATCCGCAGCGAGCAACAGTGCGGCGGGCTGACAGCAACGGCGCTGGTGGCGGCTCAGCGGCTGGGCGCGCAATGTGCCTACGCCGGCACACTCGGCCATGACGATGGCTCGAACTTCGTGCTGGAAGTCATGCGGCGCGAGGGCGTCGACGTATCGCATGTGGTTTTTCGCGACAATGCCGGCCCCATCCGCGCAGCCGTCATTGTCGGCCTTGACCGCGCCACGCGCAACATCTTTCCCGAGCATCCGGCCATCGCCGGTGCAGCCGACGACCAGCCCGATGCCTCTGTCCTTCGCGCGTCGAAGGTGGTTTTCGTCGATCATCTGGGCATGGCCGGCATGATCCGCGCTGCGACCATTGCGCGAGACGCCGGCATCCCTGTCGTGTGCGATGTCGAACGCGACCTACCCAACTTCGAGGCGCTGCTTGCGCTGGTCGATCATGTGGTGATGAGCGAGGATTTTGCACTGCAGCTGACGCATGCCACGCAGCCTGAGGCAGCGACGCGCGCGCTTTGGACGCCGGCGCGCGCGCTGGTGGCAGTGACGTATGGCGAACAAGGCTGCTATTTCACCGAAGATGGTGTAACTGTATGGCATCAACCCGCATTCAAGGTTGAAGCTATTGACACGACCGGCTGCGGCGATGTCTTTCACGGGGCGTATGCAGCGGCGCTGGCGAAGGGGATGCCGGCTGGCGAGCGCATCCGTTTTGCCTCAGCGGCTGCGGCATTGAAGGCAACCCAGCGCGGTGGGCAAGCCGGCGCGCCGACGCTCGCACAAGTCGAGACATTTCTGCGATCCGCCACACTTTGAACGCCGTGCCGCACTGCCAACTGCGCAAGAGCGAGGCTCTGGCCGCATGGCCTTCAGCGCGCTTGCCGTCATCCCCCACTGCTGCATTAGCGCTCACTCCGCCGACGCGAGCAGCCGCTGCGCATGCTCGCGCAGCGCATCGCGCAGCGTCGCCGGCTCACGAATGACAAAGGGATGACTGATCCGCGCAATCTTTTGCGCCAGCCAATACACATCATCGGTGCGACCGCGCATCAGCACCCCGCCGACCTGTGGCTCCAGCCAGAACTCATCTTCCGGCATCACCAGTCGCACGACTTCCAACGGCGCGCGGATGAACACCTCGACCGGATGCTTGCGCGGCAACAGCTTCATCGACTCAACCAGATACGCCATCACATCGAAGCCGGCCGGCCGCTCATAGTCTGCATCGAGCAATTGCAGGTCGAGGATGCGGTCAAGCCGGAAAGACCGCATGCCATGCCGCAGGTGACAGAAGCCAGCGGCATACCAGTTTCCGCCGCGAAAGGCCAGGCCATAGGGATCGAAGTCGCGCTCGGTTTCATCCTCGATGGCCGAACGATAGCGCAGATGAACCTGCTGCTGGTTCTGCGTGGCCACGCTCAGCGTCATCATCACCTGACTGTTCAGCGAGATGAACGCCGGCTGCAAGTCGAGCGCAATCGCCTCAGAGAGCGAGCGCACCCGCCGGCGCAGCGCGCTCGGCATCACGCGCTCCAGTTTGGCCAGCGCGCTTTCGACCGCTGGCGCTGCATCACCCAGCCCAAGCCGGCGGGCCGCCAGCAGACCGACAACCAGCGCGGTTGCTTCGTCATCGGTGAACATCATCGGCGGCAGCTTGTAGCCGGCGCCCAGCGTATATGCGCCATTACGGCCGCGCTCGGCCACCACCGGAATGCCGAGGTCTTGCAACATCTCGATGTAGCGTCGCACAGTGCGCACATCCACTTCAAGCCGCTGCGACAACTCCGTGCCTGTCAGCCGGCCGTGCGTCTGCAACATCTCCAGCACCGCCAGCACGCGCGTCGTTGGGTGATACATCGTCTCTCCGTCAACGAAGTTATCGCAGAAATCCCTGCAAATAACCCCACAAAATCAATAGCCTATTCGCAACGCCAAAACACCTTGTAATCAGCCAAAACTCGTCGCAAGTCTACATCAAAACAGGACACGGATCGCCCTATATCCGCGCTACGATGAAACCAGCAACCTGCGCAGCGTCGAAAGCGTGCAAGGGTTCAGGATTGTCATTTGCGAGAGGAGGCAGCGATGATCAGGAACGAAGCGAGGGAATCGAACCCAGGCCGGCGCGCACTGCCGGCATCAGAGCAAAAGCCGCCAAGGCAGCCAAGCTGGCTCAAGCGCCTCTTTGGCTCAAGCGCCGCTGGCAAAACCCGGCCGGCTACCAAGTGCGTGAAAGTGCAGCGCGGCTCCACCGTTGACGATCAGGAAATGTTGCTGGTGTAAATCGGCATGAAAATGAAAGCAGTGAAAATGATGGCACAGATCACTCTTGAACAGGTACGCGCCAAGGCTGCCAGCCACTCGCTGTTCACCGCCGGCGACGCAGCAGAATCGGTGCAGCGATTGGGCTTCGTGCAAGCTGACCCAATTCAAGCGCCGGCGCGCGCGCAGGATCTCATTTTGCGCCAGCGTGTGACAGGCTACAAAGCAGGCGATCTAGAGCGCCAATATCCGCGCGCTGAGATCGAAGAGGATGTGCTGCACGTGTATGGCTTCATGCCGCGCACAACCAGTCGGCTGATGCAGCCCCGCCCTTTCGAATCGCACCTCGACCAAGAACATCCCGAACTTGCCGGCAACATCCTGTCCTTCGTGCAGGCGAATGGTCCGACCAGCCATCGCGACCTTGAGCAACACTTCGGTGGTTTGCGCACACGCGGCTACTGGGGCAATCAGGCCAAAGTCACCACGCTCATGCTTGACCTGCTGCACTATCGCGGCGACCTGCGCGTGGCAGTGCGCAAGGGCAACAAGCGCTTCTACACGGTTGCCGCAGCGCCGCAATCACCAGTTGCATCCGAAGATCGCCAGCGCAAATTAGTCTTGCTGTTGATGCAGTTGTATGCGCCGTTGTCGTTGCCCGGTCTGCGTGATTTGATGTCGCGCCTGCGCTTTGCCGTGCCGGCGCTGGAAAGCCGGCGCTCCATCATCCAGCGCATGGTGGAACAGGGCGAACTCGACCAGAGCGAGGTCGATGGCATGATCTACACGTGGCCGGCGCATACGACTTTTACATCGTGCGAGGACGATGAAGTGCGGCTGCTCGCGCCATTTGACCCGATCGTGTATGACCGCGCGCGGTTTGAACATCTGTGGGGTTGGCCGTATCGCTTTGAGGCATATACGCCGGCTTCAAAGCGCAAATGGGGTTACTATGCGCTGCCTATGCTGTGGCGCAACGGCGTGATCGGCTGGGCAAATGTGCGGCTACAGGATGGCAAGCTGCATGTGACGCCAGGCTTTGTGAAGCGCCGGCCGACCGAGCGCGCATTTGCGGCCGCTTACAAGTGTGAAGTGGAGCGGCTGGAGGATTTTCTTAAACCACGCGTTAAAACACAGGAGAGACATGACCACGACAACTAATTCCATTTCGGCTGAACTTTTCACAAAGGCGCTTTTCGTGCTGCTCGACGAAACCTTCGACAACGTGCAGGGCTACTATCTCGACAAAGGCACTTCGCTGTTCGAGACGCTGGCGACTATCACCGCCGAGGAGGCGTCGATCCCCGTCGGTGGCAAATGCGCCACATTGGCGGCGCAGGTGAAACATGTCGCGTTTTACCTGGATGTCATCGAAAAAAGTGTGCGCAGCGGTGAGTATGACAAAGTTGATTGGGGCGAAATCTGGCGCACCACAAGCGCGGTGACGCCTGCGGAATGGGAGGCGATCAAGACTGATTTGCGCGCGAGCTATAACCGCACCAAAGCGCTCCTGAAAGACACGACCGACTGGAAGGATGAAACCATCATCGGCGGTCCGATTGCAGTCATCGCCCATTGCGCCTATCACCTCGGTGAGATTCGGCAGGCGCTTTGCACCATCAAGCAATGAGAGATTCTTTTTACAATTCCCTCATCCCAGCCGGCCAAACTCTTTCTCCAGTTGCAACGTGCTGATCTGGATCATGGTGGGCCGGCCATGCGGGCAGGTGCGCGGGCTTTCGCACGCTTCCAGGTCGCGCACCAGCGCGGCCATCTCCGCGAAGCTTAAAGTGCGGCCGGCCTTGATCGCCATGCGCTTGCACACGCGCCGCAGCACGCGCGCCTCAAGGTCTTTGCGCAGCACCGCGTCGCCGGCTTCCAGATCGCCAATGATCTCGCGCACAGCTGTCGCAATATCGTCCTGGATCATCAGCGCCGGCACGCTGCGCACCAGAAAGGTGTTGCCGCCGAATGGCTCGATGTCGAAGCCGATGTCACGCAGCGCATCGAGATTCGCTTCAAGCAGGTAGGCCGAATCCGCCGGCACGCTCACCGGCACAGGGTCCAGCAGCGCCTGTGCCGGCACGCTGCCTAACTCGTGCTGCGCCAGCAGCCTCTCCCACAGCACGCGCTCATGCGCGGCATGCTGATCGATGAGGTAAAGCCCTTCCGGTCCCTCGGCAAGGATGTAGGTGAGCGCAAGCTGGCCGAGAATGCGCAGCGCCGGCAGGTTGCGCGTGGTGATCGGCATCTGCGGGTTGCTGACTGATTGCGATTGCGTCGACGCGCTCGGCCATGCGCCGGTCACCTGTCGCGCAATGCCGATGCGATCCCATGTTTCACTGCCGGTCAGCGGCCGCTGCGCCTCGATGATCTGATCGGAAAGCGCCGGCGCAGCAGATTCACCTTCCGGCGAGCGCGTGACGAACAGCGCATGAGCGCCATCGCCCGCACCCGGCAGACCGAAGCCAGACCCCAACACGGATGGCGGTTCCGGCGGCGTCATGTTTTCGAGCAAGGCCTTGCGCACCGCGCGCTGCACCGCGCTGAACACGCCATCCGCATCGCGGAAGCGCACCTCGGCCTTTGCTGGATGCACATTCACATCCACCTCATCGCTTGGCGCCTGCACCAGCACCACCGCAATGGGATATCGGCCCGTCATCAGCAGCGTGTGATAGGCCTGAATGACGGCATAGCTCAGCTTCGTATCCTGCACGGGCCGGCCATTCACGAACAGCGTGATCTTGCTGCGATTGCTGTGGTCGTGTGTGGGTAGCGCGACGTAACCCGCAACCCCATATGCATGGCGCGCGGCGGCTGGCGCAGCTTCACTTGCAGCTTGCGCATCAGCATTCGACACCGCCACCATCTGCGCTGCCACGTCCGTGCCATAAACCTCGACCAGGACATCGCGCAGATTGCCTGTGCCGAGCGACTGGAAAGTCTGTTTGCCATCATGCGCCAGCGTAAAGCGAATATGTGGATATGCCAGCGCATAGCGCGTGACGATGCCATCGATATGGCCGCGCTCAGTCTGATTGGACTTCAGGAATTTCAGGCGCGCCGGCACCCGCGAGAACAGATGCTCGATGGTCATCGTCGTGCCGGCAGTGCGGCCGATGCGCTCCTCGGCTACAAGGTTGCCGTTGTCGAAGCGCAACATCGTGCCGGTGGCTTCGTCGGCGTGGCGCGTGACGCACGCAACCTGGCTGACCGAAGCGATGCTGGCAAGCGCCTCACCGCGAAAGCCAAGCGTGTGGATCGACGACAGATCATCGATGCTGTTCAGCTTGCTGGTGGCGTGATGCTGAAAGGCGAGCGTCACTTCGCCGGCGCGAATGCCGCTGCCATCGTCAGTGATGCGGATGAGACGTTTGCCGCCTTCAAGGCACTCGATGCGAATGTCGCGCGCGCCGGCGTCGATGGCGTTCTCGATCAACTCCTTGACCGCCGAGGCCGGCCTTTCCACCACCTCGCCGGCGGCAATGCGCGCCACCAACGTCTCGGGGAGCAATTGAATGGGCATGTGATTGTCGCGAAGCGCAGATTGTAATCACGCGACATGAGCGCGCGGTGATTGCACAATCCGCCATTTCACAACCGCACCTCGTTGCCCGTCGTCGCCGACTCGACCGCAGCCAGCGCGATCCGCAACGCCTGCAAGCCATCGCCAGCTGTGACGCGCAGCGGCGCATCATTCGCCAGCGCCTCATAAAACTCCTGCGCCTGCAACACGTAGGGGTTGGCCGGCAGGCCGCCAGTGTCTCTCGAATCGAACTCGATCCGCCCGGCATCACCGATCAGGTCGAATGTGGTGCGAAAGGTTTTCGCCGGCATGGCCCACGACCCTTCCACGAACGTCACTGCGCCACTCACGTGCGTGAGCAACGCCAATCCATGCTGCGCCGCCGGCTTGCCCCACGCGCTCGCGGCGATGGCTTTAACGCTGACCACGTCGCCGGCCAGCCAACGCGCAAAGTCGTAATCGTGGATGCTCATGTCGAACAGCACGCCACCGGATTGCAACAGGTCGGCGAACCAACTGCCTTCCGGCGCAAGCAGCATCGAATTCAAGCGCGCCATGCGCATCAACTTCACGTTGCCAATCTCGCCTGCGGCCACACGCGCCTTCGCATCGGCATAGGCGGGAAAATAGCGCAACACGTGCGCCAGCAGCAGCTTCACGCCGGCGGCAGCGCATACATCAATCATGTGCTGCGCGTCCTCGACGCTCTGCGCAAATGGCTTCTCGCACACCACGTGCTTGCCGGCCCGCGCCGCAAGCAGCGTTTGCTCGTGATGCAGCGCAGTCGGCGTGCAAATGTCGATCACGTCCACATCGGGCAGCATTGATTCGAGAGAGGTATAGGCTTTGCCGCCGAACTCGCGCGCCATCGTCTCGCCTCGCTCGACGCTGCGCGACATGAAGCCGGCGATGACCGCCGGCGTCTGCTGCCATGATTGCGCGTGTGTGCGGCCCATGCCACCGGTTCCGATGATGCCAATTCGCATTTGTTGCTTTTCTACCACAGTGACTGTGACAAGTCCAAGGCTGAGGATGGAGCGGCACGGCAGCAGTTGACAAAACCATCACTCTGCCAGTGCCCTGCCCTGCTCACTCTTCCGACTTCGCGTTATTTTCTGCCGCAATGGCAAAGAGGCCGGCGGCGATCTCGTCGAAAGGATAATCGGGATTCGCGCGGCGCAGCGTTTCGACCATGGCATGCGGAATGGCGTCTATGCCCTGCCATGCGCCGCACACCGCGCACGCCATCGCGCCGATGGTGTCTGCATCACCTGAGAGTTGGGCGGCGAGTTGCGCGGCACGCATGGGTTCGCCCTCCGCCAGCGCCACAACGCCCATCGCCGCCGGCACGGCCTCACTCGCCGCCAGCGACGTGCCGATCAGGTCATAAATCGCCTGGATACGGTCGTCAGTCGAGCCGATCTCATCACGCGCTAGGCTCACCGCAAAATCGATCCGTCGCGCCACCGATGCGCCGAGTGCATACTCGCCAAGCTGCTCGCCGATCTGCGCCGCCTCAATGCTCGCGCTGAGAATGCCGCGCAGGTCAGCATCAGGTTGGAGCGCGAAGGCGACCGCGCCGGCGATAGCCGCCGCCGCCGCGCAACCCACGCTCGTGTTGTGGGTGGGCATGGCGCTGATGGCCGCATCGCGCGCCGCGCCGTTCACGTCGCCCGGATGAATGAGGCCGACAACTGACACGCGCATCGCGCTGCCGTTGGTGTCGCCCAGCAGGCCGGTTTGGCGCAGGTCCATGCCGCTGCGAATCTTGCCCACGCCACGCCGTGTGCTGGGGCCGACGAAAATGCAGTGGTCGCCGTCGATGAAGTCATACCAGCCAACGATGGCGCGCGCCGCGCCTTGCAGTGTGACCCTGCCTTCGGCGATGATGCTGCGCGCCAACCACATGGCCTGCTCGGTGTCGTCAGTGACTTTGCCGGCAGTGAGGCCGGCATGAACCGGATGATCCGCCGGCGCGTCGATCAGCGCGGTGATGGCGCCATAGCGCGCGCGAGTCTGCTGCGGCGAGAGCAGCGCCGGCATGCAGAATGCATCGCCCAGCGCCTGCCCATATACGCCGCCGAGAATCTTTGATTCGAGTGAGGTCATTTGAGAGCGATTGAAAGAAGTGAGCGTGTCGGTGGCATGGCCACAATCCGGGTCGAGCTCACACACTGGCAGCTTGTTGCTGGCGGAATTTGCGCTGGCGATTGACCGCGCGCTGGCGCTGCACCAGCGCATATACGACCAGCGCAACCAGTGTGGCAATGTAGGGGATCATCTGCACGATCTGCGTTGGCACTTGCAGGTTGCCCAGTTGAATCGATAGCGCATCGGCTGCGCCAAATGCCAGGCCGGCGATCAATGTGCCAACAGGCTGCTTTGCGCCCAGATACACTGCTGCCAGCGCGATGAAGCCGCGCCCCGCCGTCATATCACGCGCAAAGAATTTGACGTAACCCATGCTCAAGTAAATTCCGCCCAGGCCGGCGAATATGCCGCTCAAACCCAATGCCAGATATTGCTGCAGTTTGACGTTGATGCCAACCGAGCGCGCAGCATCGGGATTCTCGCCCACCGCGCGCAAATGCGTGCCCGTGCGCGTGCTATACAGAAAGACCGACACCAACCCGGTTGCGATGAGCATCACATAGGTCAGCAGGTTCTGCCCACTCAAGATCGGTCCAAAGATTGGAATGTCCTTGATGATGGGGATATCGATGAAGGGCATCTGCCCGCTGATAAGCGATGCCGTCGAACCCTTGTCGTTGATCAACAGATACACGATGAAGATCGTGCCGCCAGACGCGAGGATGTTCAACGCGATGGCCGCAAGGATCAGATCGGCCTTGAGTTGCAGGTAAAAGAACGCCAGCAGCAGGGAAAACAAGGTTGCCAACAGCACGCCGGCAATCAATCCCAACCACGCGCTCTTGGTGTAGGCGCTCACCAGCACACCGGTGCACGCCGCAATCAACATGAGGCCTTCCAGCGCGATGTTGGTGACGCCGGCGCGCTCCGCAATCAACCCGCCGAGCGCCGGCAAGACGATGGGCGTGGACACGCGCAACACTGCCGCGACGAACGCAGCGCTGAAGATGACGCGAATTGCTTCTTCCATTTTTCAAATCTCTCGCAAGGCTGAATTTGTGCAAGACGCCGGCCGCGCCTCATGCAACGCGCCGCGCGCGCCGGCGCTTGATCCAATCAGCCAGCACCTGCGCCGTGATCAACAGAATGATGACCGCCTGGATCACCTGCACGATCTCCGAGCCAACCGATGCTTGTGTCTCCATGATCTCGCCGCCGACACGCAGATAGGAATAGAACAGGCCAGTGATGGGGATGAGCAGCGGATTATTGCGCGCCAGCAACGCCACGACGATGCCCTCGAAGGCGAGCCCGAAAGAGATGCCGGGGATCAGCCGGTGATGCACACCCAGCGCCAGATGCGAGCCGGCCACCGCGGCAATCGCGCCGCCGATGGCGAACGACAGCATGATGACCTTCTTCGTGTCGATCCCGCCATAGCGCGCAAATTTTTCATTCGCGCCGATCATGCGCACCTCGTAGCCGAAGGGGGTGCGACTGAGCAAGAGCCATACGCCTGCAACCAGCAGCAGCGCAAACACAATGCCGATGTTGAACCGCCCCAGGCTGAGGTTCAACATGTCGCCCCAGCGCGCCAGCTGGCTGAAGACCTGCACGTCGGCAGAGGTGACCGTCTGCGAGCCAGGCGTGGTCAGGATATAGTTGAGGATGTAATCGTAGGCGCGAATGATGATGGCATTGATCATCAACGTCGAGACAATTTCATTGGCGTTGAGATAGGCCTTCATCGCGCCGGGGATGAGACCAAGCAGAAAGCCGGCGGCCATGCCACACGCAATCGGCACAAGAATCGCCAACACCGGCGGCAGCGGCACATAGATGGCGACCACGGTAGACACCAGCGCGCCGATATAGAGCTGCCCCTCTGCGCCGAGGCTGAATTGGCGCGCCTTGAAGGGGATCGCCACCGACAGGCCGAGAATGATCAGCGTCGTCGCGTCCTCCAGCCAGCGCCCAGTGCGGTTGATGCGGCTGAGCGGCCCAGTCAGCAGCGCCTGAAACGCCACCACTGGATTCTTGCCGACGATCAGCAGCACGAGGAAGCCAATGAGCAGTGCGACAAGAATCGTGATCAGGGTCACGCTCAGGTCGATGAGCGCAGTTTGCAGCCGCTCACGCCGAACGCGCTGCAACTCAGCAGCGCGGTCATAGCCAGATGCGGGATTGGGGAGTGTGGTTTGCATCTTTAGCTGATTGAGATCAGAGCGATGAGGGTTGAATCACGCGTCAACCTCCAATCTGTATTCTCCAATTCTCCAGTCATTGTTCACCAATTCTTCTCGATCTCCATCTGGGTTTGCTGCTTCAAGCCGAGCATGTATGCGCCGACTTCCTCTTCGGTCAGGCCTTTGGCGCTGGGGAAGATGGCGGTGAGTTGGCCGTCCTTCATCACAGCCAGCCGGTCAGAGAGCGACATCACTTCGGCGAGATCTGCCGAGACCAGCAAGATGGCAATGCCGGCGTTGCGCTCCTTCACCAATTGCTCATACATGAACTCGGTCGCGCCGATGTCCACGCCGCGCGTCGGCTGCGCTGCAATCAACAGTTTGGGGTTTGACGACAACTCACGCGCAACGACGACCTTCTGCATGTTACCGCCGGAGAGCGCGCCGGCATCCACGCTGCCGTCAGGCGTGCGAATGGCATATTGCTCAATCAACTGGTCGCTGAGTCGCTTGATGGCAGATGGCTTCAGCAGACCGCCCTTCGTGAACGGCTCTTTGGCGTAACGATCGACGATCAGATTGTCGCTGATGCTGGCCGTGACGGCCGCGCCATTGGTCAGGCGATCTTCAGGGATGTGAGAGATGCCGGCCTGCCGCGTTTCACGCGGCGAATGATTCGTGATGTCTTCGCCATCCAGCGTGATTTTGCCGCCGATGCTGGGGCGCAAGCCGGTCAGCACCTCCACCAGCTCCGTCTGACCGTTGCCCTCCACGCCGGCAATGCCAAGGATTTCGCCGGCATACATGTTGAACGACACGCGCTTGAGGATGTCGACGCCGGCCTCGCTCACATATTCCAGGTCGCGCACCTGCAGCATGGCTTTTCCGCGCTGCGCCGGCGGCTTGGCGATCTGCAAAAACACCTCGCGCCCCACCATCATCCTGGCCAGCAAATGCTCGCTGGCATCCTTCGTGTCGATCGTGCCGACCATCTTTGCATCGCGCATCACACTGACGCGATCGCTGATCTGCATCACCTCGCGCAGTTTGTGCGAGATGAAGATGACGGTCTTGCCATCATTGACGAGCTGTTTGATGGCGGCGAAGAGTTCAGCGGTCTCCTGCGGCGTCAATACTGCGGTCGGCTCATCGAGAATCAGCACATCTGCGCCGCGATACAGCGCCTTCAAAATTTCCACGCGCTGCCGCATCCCCACCGGCACTGCATCCACCACCGCATCGGGGTCGATGGCAAGGCCGTAGTGATTGGCCAATTCCTGCACGCGGTCGCCGGCAGCCTTGCGATCAATCAACCCGCCCTTCACCGGCTCAGTGCCAAGCACGATGTTCTCGGCGATGGTGAAGGACGGCACCAGCATGAAGTTCTGATGCACCATGCCGATGCCAAGCGCGATGGCCTCCTGCGGCGTGTTGATCGTCACTGGCTGACCGCGCAGCATGATCTGGCCGGCGGATGGCCGCTCCAGACCATACAGGATCTTCATCAGGGTGGATTTGCCGGCGCCGTTTTCCCCCACCAGCGCGTGGATCTCCCCCTTCCGCACCTCGAAGGTCACATCATTGTCTGCGCGCACACCATTCGGATAAATCTTGGTGATATTGCGCATCTCGATCAGGGATTCAGCCATGCGGTTGCCCTTGAGTCAAAAAAACCTGACAGGCCCAGATGACCTGTCAGGTATGACAAAACTACTTGAACGCCGAGTCGACTTTCACTTCGCCGCTCTTCACTTTCTCGTAGGCGGCCTTCACCTTGTCCTGAATCTCCTTGGACACGAACTTCTGATAGTTTTCGTTGTCGGCAATGCCAACGGCATCATCGGCGACGCCAACGTTATCCGCGGCGCCATACTTCAGCTTGCCTTCCTGCTCGAGTTTGGCCGCGCGGAACAAGCCGGCGTCCACATTCTTCAGCATCGAGGTGATGATGGTGGCCTTCTGCGCGGGGTCGGCGATGGTGAGGAACTGGTCGCTGTCCACGCCGAGCGAATAGCCCTTGGCCTCAACGGCGGCTTCGAACACGCCAATGCCCGAGGAGCCGGCGACGCCCCACACGATAGCCGCGCCCTGATCGTACATCGACTTGGCAATCTCCTTGCCTTTGGCCGGGTTGCTGTATGCATTGTCGCCGCCGACATATTGCACCAGCACATCGTCGACCTTCATGCCAGTCTCCGCCCAGCCCTGTTTGAAGCCAACGATGAAGTCGTTGATGACAGGGGAATCGACGCCGCCAACGATGCCCAGCTTGCTCTTGCCTTCCATGCCTGGCAACTTGCCTTCCTGCAACAGATAGCCCATCGCAATGCCAAGCAGGTAGGAGCCTTCGTTCTGCTTGAAGTAGATCGCATAGACGTTCTTGCAACCGTCGGCGCACTTGTCAAATTCGGGGCCGGCGTCGAACGTCCAGAATTTCTTGTTTGGGTATTTCGGCGCGATATTCTGCACATAGCCGCTCATGTCATAGGTGCCGGCGATCAGGATGTCATAGTCATCGGCGGCGGCGGCGTCCTCCAGACCAGGCTCCCACTTGTTGCGGTCATAGCCCATTTCGATTACCTTGGTCTCGAAGCCAAGCTCTTTGGTCATCATGTCGAGGCCGCGACTGGCGCTATCGAAGAAGGACTTGTCGCCTAGTGTGCCATTCAACAACAGCTTGACGCGCGTTTTGCCGCCGGCAGCCGGGGCAGCAGTGGCTTCGGCAGCCGCCGGCGCAGTCGTGGCCGCCGGCGCAGGGGTAGCTGCCGGCGCGCACGCTGCCAGCAGCATGCTTGCGCTGATCGCCAGCGCAGAGAACGAAATCAACTTCTTGTTCACGTCTACTCTCCTTGTTATTTGGAAAATCTGGGGATGTTGCACATGAGTGCCACCACGGCTGGCGTATCCAGAACGCGCAGTGGCAGCCTCTCGGAGATTATAGCGACGGGTCGCAAACCGGTTTCATGCAAGCAGTCGCAGCAATCGCTCGCGGTAACGCATCTCGCGGCCTTCCAATTCCGGTTCGACCTTCGCGCCGGTCTTCAGGAAGAACATCACATCACGGCCCATCTGCTGCCCACGCGCGGTGTGCACATCGATGGCATAGTCGGGGATCTCTGGCCGCAAATTCTCTTTCTCCACCGCCAGTTTGAACCAATTCAGCATCTCATCGCTGCTGCGGTCCTTCGTGCGCGTGGCAAGATAGCGCACTGCATGAATGGCAAACAGCGCGCGGTCGCCCTCGCCATATCGGTAGCGGTGCGTCATGCGCTCCAGCGCATCGATCAACGCCGGCGCCATCACCTCGCCAAAGCCGATGTCTTCCACGCCAATCACGCATAGCCGATCCCACAACTTGCGCTCCAGCGCCTCACTGGTGCTGAGCATCTCAAAGGCCAGCAGCGCCGCATTCTCCTCATTGCCGCGCCGAATCTCCTTTTGCAGCGCGCTGATGACTTCATCTGCCGGCAGCCCGTGAATCGTCTTGACTTGTGTCCAGGGATCAAATTGGTTTGTCATGTAAATCCTTCAAGGTGTCTATCATCGCCATGCCGCTTCGATCATCTGCCAGGCGCGCTCGGCATCCACCGCCGTCACCATGCGCGTGTTCGGTTGCGGGTGACGATAGTCGAGTGACGACAGCGCGCGCCCCACGTCGTGCGCTATGTCGATCTTCAGCCGCGCCTGCTTTTCAGCCGCAATCACGCGTTCATCCAGCGCAATTGCCACTGCCAACGGGTCGGGCAAAGGCTCGCCAGGCAGCTTCATCCGCTCGCGCCACATTTGCGCAATGCCAGACATGGCCTTCATGAATTGCGCCCGCTTCGATGCGCCATCGCCCATGGCGAAGAAGCGGTCGTAGGGCATGGTTTGGTCGATGGAGACTTCCCACGGCAGCACAATCACATCGTGGAAGCGATCGAAGACGATGCGCACTGACTCTGGGTCGACGTAGAAATTGAACTCGGCGGCGGATGACTGGTTGCCGCGCGCCTGCCACGCTGCGCCCATCACCACCAGCTTCGATACGCGCTGCGGCAACTGCGGGTCAAGGTTGGCGGCCAACGCGATATTGGTGAGCGGGCCGAGCGCAAGGATGCCGAAGTCGCCGGCGTGCTGCCTGGCCAGCCGAATGATGGCCAGCGCGGCATGTTCCGCTTCCGGGGCGCGATCGGTATGCGAGAGGCCGGCGTCGCCCAGACCATCTGCGCCGTGAAACTCCTCAGCATGCTCGTGCGGTGCAATCAGCGGCCGGTCACAGCCGGCGAAGAACGGCAGGTCGCTCTCCAGCATGTCCAGCACCGCGCCGACATTGATGTTCACCTTGTCGAGGCTGACGTTGCCGGCGACCGTAGTGAGAGCGCATAGCTGAAATTGGGGATAACGACCCTGCGTGAATGGCAGCGCGATGCCGATGGCGTCATCCACGCCGGCGTCTGTGTCGATGATCCAGTGCATGACGCGAATGTTAACGGAGATTGGAGATTTTGGATTCCACTCCGCCGGCTCCGCGCGCATCTCCGCGCATCTTGTGGAAAACGCAAAACCGGACGCAGCGTTGCATCCGGTTTTAGGTGGACCTGAGGGGATTCGA
>CAZPVX010000021.1:0-5627 GCA_964590135.1 uncultured Anaerolineae bacterium
AGCGGCCACCTGCCTTATTACGCCGAGAGCATGTATCCGCCGATGGAGCTGGACGATGGCGTGAAGTACTACATGAAGCCGATGAACTGCCCGTTCCATCACAAGATCTACGCCGCCAAGCCGCGCAGCTATCGCGATCTGCCGCTGCGGCTGGCCGAATACGGCACGTGCTATCGCTTCGAGCAGAGCGGCGAGTTGTTTGGCCTGATGCGCGTGCGCAGCATGCAGATGAACGACGCGCACATCTACTGCACGGAAGAGCAGTTCGAGAGCGAATTTCTGGATGTGGTGAAGCTTTATCTGCGCTACTTCCAGATCTTCGGCATCGAGCGTTACATCATGCGCCTGAGCCTGCACGCCGAAGAGGGGCTGGGCAAGAAGTATGTGGACAACAAGCCGATGTGGGAGAAGACGGAAGAGATGGTGCGCAGCGCGATGCGCAATGGCAACGTGCCGTTCTACGAGGCTGCGAATGAAGCTGCGTTCTACGGCCCGAAGATCGACGTGCAAATCTTCAGCGCGATTGGCCGCGAGTTCTCGCTGGCGACGAATCAGGTCGACTTCGCCGTGCCGCCGCGCTTCAACCTGACGTATGTCGATCGTGATGGGCATGAGAAGACGCCGTTGTGCCTGCACCGCGCGCCGCTCGGCACGCATGAGCGCTTCATCGGCTTCCTGATCGAGCATTTCGCCGGCGCCTTCCCGCTGGGGCTCGGGCCGGTGCAGGCTATGATCGTGCCGATCGCCGATCGCCATGTCGAGTATGCAAATCAACTGAAGCGCCGGCTGGCCGGCGAGGGGTTGCGCGTGAAGGTCGATGACGGCCCCGACCGCATGCAGAACAAGATTCGCAAGGCGCAGATGATGAAGATTCCCTACATGCTCGTGGTTGGCGACAAAGAGCAGGAAGGCGATGCGGTGTCGGTGCGGCTGCGCACGGGTGAAGACCTGAAGGCGATGCCGGCGGCGCAATTCATCGCCCGCGCAAAGGCGCTGATTGATGCGTATGCGCTGACGTTGTAAATTACAGCAGGGCAGGCAATCGCGCCTGCCCTGCAAAACGATGACCCGCCGGCGCTCCCCTCTCCCCGGGCTGATCGCGCTGCTCATCATGTGCAGCCTGATCCTTGCGCTCGCGGTGTGGCTGTTCCTGCCGGATCTGATCAAGGGCATGACCAGCCGGCTCACACCGCCGCTCTACCCGAACGCGCGGAAGGTCGAGCATGTCAACCACGAGGAGTTTGGCATCGCCGTTGAGGAGATCACCTATCAGGTCAAGGCGCACGTCTCATCGGTGCTGCCGTGGATGGAGCAACGCATGCCCGGCTTCACCACTTGCACGGCCTTCTCGCCCATCAACCCCGATTGCAACGCAAACATCGTCTGCGACACGAGCTTCATCGGCAAGAGTCTGATCTGGCTGATGCTCGGCGACGCCGGCCGGCGCAGCGATGCCTGCGTGGCAGTGATGGTTTTGCCGCAGCCAGGCGATGATCGCTTTACGCTGATTCGCTACATCATGAGCTGGCCGGTGGGAAATTCGCCCTGAAGCGACCGTGATGCGACCGCCGCTGCAGTCAGCGCGCCGCTACGACGATGCGCTGGTGTAGCTGCGCACGGTGTAGCGCCAGAACAGGCTGCCGGCGATGAAGAGCGCAACGCCCATCAGCAGCGCGCTGGCGATGGTGAGCCATTCCAACTGCCCCAGCACCGCCTGCGCCGGCACAGTGGTTATAAACGCGATTGGCAGCACAAACGTGAAGAAGATGCGCATGACCCCGGTGAACGTGGTGATGGGGAAGCGTGCTGTGTCGAACAGCGTGTTGAAGAGCTCGGTCAGGTTGTCGATCTTCACAAACCAGAATGCTGTTGCACCCATCACCAGCCAGATGCTGTAGACGATGAGGATGGCGATGGCGAGCATAAGCACGAAAGCCACGAGTGCCAGCGCATCTGGCGCATAGCCCATGCGCCCGAATGCGAGCACGATGATGGCGAAGCCGGCGACGATGTTTGCCATGCCGGAATATTTCACATACCGCAGCGTTGCCATGAACTGGCTGTTCACAGGCTTGGTCAGCACAAAATCCATCGTGCCGTCGCGCACCATCTCCACGATGCGCTTGATGTTTGGCTGCATGAAGACAGAGATAAAGCCGTTGATGATGGAGAACAGGCCGACGATGATCAGCGATTGCTCATATGTCCAGCCGCCGAGATTGTCGGTGTGGGTAAAGAACAGCGCGACACTGATGTAGGTGACGCCGGTTTGGAACACGCCCATGATCGCCTGCACCACAAAGTTGGCGCGATATTCCAGATCGACCAGCAGGCTGCTGGTCATGAAGACGGCGAGCAACTTCAAGTATTTCATCTTGCTTTGTACTGGGTAGAGAGATGAGGAGATGGAGAGAGCTTCTCCTCGTCACCTCATCTCCCGATCTCCCCTTGCTTATGCGCCGACTGCGCTATATGAGCGGATTGCTAATTTCCACACCAGAATCACTGCGATGAACAGCACAATCACCCACGTGAATTGCACACCGAAGCTGAACAGCAGTTGTTCCGGCGTGTTTACGCGCCCAGTGAGAATTTCTGCTGGAAAGTTCACCATGTAGGGGAAGGGCAGCCACTTCAATACGTCTTGCACTGCCTGCGGAAACATTGCAATCGGCGCAATGATGCCCGATAGCACCAGCTTCATAGCATACAGCCCCTCGATGAATGCGGCGGTCTGTGTGGTCCAGAAGGCCAGCATGCCGACAAGATAATCGGCAAGGAAGGATAGCAGCCATGCGCCGGCCACCGCAAGCGCGAACGCCGCCAGCGCCGCCGGCGTCAGCACCACATTCGCCCCTGGCGTCAGAAACAGCACGATTGTGGCGATCGGCAGCACGATCGTAATGCGCAGTATTTTCTCCACCCAGTTGGCAGCGATCTCGTTGTGGATTGGATGAATGGGTTTGAGCAGTTTTGGCGAAAGCGTGCCTTGCCGGATGGAGTAGTCGAGCTCCCACGACGTCCATACCGCAGTCAAGTTGCGCACCACCCAGCCGATCATGAAATATGCCACAAAGTCCGCTGATGAGTAGCCATTTACCGTGCCATTGCGACTGATACTGAGCCACACTAGCAGCATCACGACCATCAGGAAACTGCTCATCATCCAGATCACGATCTGGGCGCGGTATTCAAATGTGATGGCTGACGCCGCGCGCCCCATCGCCGCATATTTCTTCAACATTGCCATGCATGCATTCTCCTATGCAAAACCCATCCGATTGGATTGCACCCACTATACTCGCCGGCGTGTTTCGCCATGCCCGCCTGAGTCGCATCGCGCGCCTGTATCTGGTCTGGGTCGCGCTGTATTTTTTCAGTCTTGCCGTCTCTGGCACGCTGATGAATTTTTACCTCGACAGCATCGGCATGACGCGCGGACAGATGGGCATTTTCCATGCGGCCAGCCAGCTGGGCGGCGTCATCGTTGCGCTGCCGGCAATCTTTTTGTTTGAAAAGATGGGCCGGCGCAGCGCGCTGGTCGCCGGCGCCATGCTCTCCACCCTGCCGCGTTTCCTCACCGTGTTGTCGGCCACGCCGCAGGTCATCATCGCCGCCGAAGCTGCCAGCGGCTTCGGCTCCATCATATTCGGTCTGGCAAGCGTGTCGCTTCTGGCAGATGCCAGCGACCACGACAATCGCGCCTCCGTGTATGCAACTGCCGACTTCGCGCGCACTTCGGCATTTCTGATCGGCAGCGTGCTGGCCGGCATCATGCCGGCGCTGATCGCGCCGGTGCTGGCTGTGCCGGCGCAAAGCGCTGCATCCTATCGCTGGACGCTGTTTGCGGCATTTGTGGTGCGGCTGGCCGGCGCGTTGCCGCTGCTGTTGATTGCGCTTCAGCCAGCGAGCGATGATGCGCGCGCAGCATTGCCCGGCGTGAAGGCATTGCGCTACCTGAATCCTAAAATCTTGCTCGCGGTGCCTTTCCGCGTATACGCCTTCGCTGTGCCCTTTGCGCTCACCATCCTTGCCGATGCATTCGTGTTCACCTTCATCAATCTTATCTTGCGCGAGCAATTTGGCGCGAGCGATGCGACGATCGGTCTGGTGCTGGGCGTCAACCTGCTGATCGGCAGTCTGGCGGTGCTGGCCGCGCCGGCGCTTTCCACGCGCATCAGCGACCGCGCCATCATCATCGCCGGCACGCTGTTCGTTGCGCTGTGCTACGCGCTGCTGGGCATGAGCGCCGGCCTGCTGATGGGCATGGCGGCGATCTTCGCCATGACGATTGCCACGCAGGTGTCGCGCGTGCTGTATCGCGCTTTCACCATCAACGCGATGCGGCGCGAGGATTACTTCATCAGCAGCACCATGCTGGCGCTGGCAGCAAACGTGGGGCCGGCGATTGCGCCGCCGGCCAGCGGTTTTTTGCAGGAGCGGTGGGGTGATGCGCCAGTCTACGTCATTGCGGTGGCATTGACGGTCGCGGCGGCCATCTTGTTTGCTCTCATCGCGCGCAGCGTGACGCCGGTCACGCCTCTGCCTGCAACTCATGCACCCGTCCCGCAAAGACATCCCGAATGATGTCTTCGACCGGCGGATCCTCGAAGTTCATGTCGTCGATTTGCATCTCGTTCAGCATGAGCGAGGCTGTTTCGGTCGCCTCCTCGCGCGGCACGTGCAGCACGGCAGTCAGACCATCGCAGTCTTCCACGTTGCCGAAGCGCGCCAGTTGCGCCTTGCCCACCGGCTGTTCGAATTGCAGTCTGAGGATTTTGTAGGGCGCGACCTTCTCGATCAGCGCGCGGAAGTTGCCGTCGTATAGCACTTTGCCCTTGTCGATGACGATGATGCGGTCGCACAGCGCAGTGACGTCGGCCATGTAGTGGCTGGTCAAAATGATGGTCGCGCCATGCCGGCGGTTGTATTCGCCGATGAAATCACGGATGCGCACCTGCATCGTCACGTCGAGGCCGATGGTTGGCTCGTCGAGGAACAGCACCTTTGGGCGATGCAGCAGCGCCGCCGCCAATTCACATTTCATGCGCTCGCCGAGCGACAGCTTGCGCACTTGCTTCTTCAGCAGCGGGCCGAGGTCGAGCAGGTCGTCGAGTTCCTTCACCGTTGCGTTGTATTGATCCTTGGGGATTTCGTAGATGGCTTGGTTGACGAGGAAGGTCTCGATGGCCGGCAGATCCCACAGCAATTGCTGCTTCTGCCCCATCACCAGCGTGAACTGCTTGAGGTAGGCGGCCTCGCGCTTGTGCGGGGTGAAGCCTATGACAGTAGCAACGCCGGCGGTGGGGTAGAGCAGGCCGCTCAGCACCTTGAGCGTGGTGGTCTTGCCGGCGCCGTTTGGCCCCAGAAAGCCAACCATCTCACCCTCGGTGATGTCGAAGCTCACCTCATCCACCGCTTTCACCGTGCGGTATTTGCGGTTGACGAAGGCGCGCAGGCTGCCGGCCAGTCCGGGTTCCTTCTCATGCACTTGATAGTGTTTGGCGAGGTGATCAACGTGGATTTGTGGCATTGTGAAATCTAAGCGCAGAGCGGCTCATCGGACAAAAAATGCTGAGCGCGATGCAGCACTCAGCACTTCGGATCCAGAACGTCAGGAAGTGTCC
>CAZPVX010000021.1:5637-24457 GCA_964590135.1 uncultured Anaerolineae bacterium
CCAAGAGAGATTCGAACTCCCGGCCTTTTGCTCCGCAAGCAAACGCTCTATCCAGCTGAGCTATTGGGACTCAGGTCTCACATTGTAGCAGATTCTCTTGGGAAAACTGCCGCAGATTCAGCTTCAAAAGCGAGGTGTTTCTGCGCCTCACATCAGGACGGCTGCGCAAGTCCCTCGGCAGCATCTGATCTGCGCGACGATAAAAGAAAAGTAAAGAAGGGACCCTTGCGCATCCCTCATTCGGCTGTACATTGTTCGCCAATGAGCAATATGCTGCAGCAAGAGCAGTCATTCGATGAACGCATCGAGTTGCAGGTGCAATTGCGCGAGCTGCTGCCGCGACTGCATGAATTCGACTACGTCGAACGCCACCCTCTCACGATTCGCCTGATTGCGTCGCTGCCGGCGTCAAATGAAGCCATTAGCCCTCGTGTTCGTGATGTCCTCATCGAAACCATTCAGCAATTAAAGCCAGCAGACAACGTCGAGCGGCAGGCTGCACAATGGCGGCAATACACCATTCTTCAGGACCGCTATATCTTGCGAAGATCGTTGCGCGATATCGAAGACGACCTGGCTGTGGGAGAGCGGCAAATGCGCCGCGAACATCAGCAGGCTATCGCATCCCTGGCTGCATTGCTCACCCCCCTTTTGAAGCAAGGAAAGGCGCAGCCAGATGCCAACGCAAGCAAGGCAACCGCTTTGGCCGATGCTGTGCAGCGGCTGTCGCCTTTGCCGCGCGTATTCGGTGTGAATCAGTTGCTTAACGATATTGCCTGGGCTGTTGATCATGCGCTTCTCAAGATTCCACATGCTGCCCGCCCGCAGTTGGAGATCTCAGTTGTTCCACCTGATCTTTCGACCTATACTGATCGCGGCATCCTGCACCAGTTGTTGCTCAAGTTAACCCAACTTGTTATCTATTCGTGGGACGAGCCAGAGGAGCCGGGTGTATTGCGGCTTGCTGGAATGCCTTGTGTTGAACGCACGCCGGCCAAGGTGAATGTGGAGCTTTCTGCGCCCGGCCATTTATCCCTGCCGGATGATGACGACACCATGCGCTTGTGCATGTTGCTCGCCGGCCTGCTTCATTCTTCACTGCACATCAGCAGGGCTGAAGACCGGCTTGCCATCGCATTGCAGATTCCGGCAGGTGAGCGGCTGCACAAGGTGCTGATCATCGACGATGAACTGCCGGCGGTGGAATTGTTTCAAGGCTACTTGATCGGCCTGCAATACGAGACCTTTGTTGAGGTCAGGCCAGAACGGGCGCTGGACCGCGCACGGTTGATCGCGCCTGATGTGATTGTGTTGGACGTGATGATGCCGGGCATGGATGGGTGGGAGTTGCTGCAGCGCCTGCGTCACACGCCGGCGTTGGCCGATGTGCCCATCATTGCGTGCTCAGTCATTGACGATGCTGAGTTGGCTGCTGCACTGGGTGCATCCAAATTTCTTCGTAAGCCCGTGCTGCGCTCGCATTTGATTGAATCGTTAAAGCAAGTGTTGGCAGCGTGATTGAGTCAGTTGGCATGCAGATCCACTGATGCAAATTTCTGGTGGGAAGGCTCGATTGGCAATGCAGTATTTGCGGAGAAACTGCCGATCATGTTCGCCAGTATCACTCCCAGCTCATGGCGTGAAAAAGGTTTTTCGCGAGCGCAGGTGATGATGTCGTGCTGTGTTGCGCCTTGTTCTGATTGCAGCTCTCGCGCAGTCACGGCAATGATGTTGATTCCATCTCCAATTTCTGCATGAATGCGTTCTGCGAGGTCAAAACCGTCGATATCGGGCAGGTTGAGATCAAGCAGAATGACATCGGGCCGAACTTGCTTTGTCAAGCGCAATGCCGTTTCACCATCGCCGGCTTCGTCATCATCGACGATGAGCATCTGTTGAATGCGCTTTTGCCCTGGTTTGAGCTTTGCCAGTGCATCGGCCAGCCTGCGTCGCGAGATAGGCTTGACCAGGTAATTGCTTAAGTAGCGCGGCGTGGATGTCTGAAATAAACCAGGCAGGCTGCATGTGACGAGGGGTATGCCGGTGATTTGCGGGAGCGAGGACAAGGTGATGCTTTGCGCGCCGTTGCGCTCACCGGTGATGCGCAGAATTGCAGAGGGGTGGGCGTTGGCCGCAATACTCAGCCATGTTTGCTCGGCGCAATCTGCCGGCAGCCAGGTCACATCGAATGAACTCAATTCGGCTGTAAGCAGGCGTTTAATTTTCGGATCATCGCCAAGAACAAGCAGAGTGCGCTGCGCATGCGCGCGTTGCTCCAACCCGGACCAGAATGCATGATCTTGATTTGCCACAGGAGCAAGCCCGTGGACAGCGTCTGCAGGCGTCAGGGGCAGGCTGATAAAGAAGGTGGTGCCAGCACCCGGCTCGCTTTCAACCCAGATTCGCCCGCTGTGCAATTCAATCAACTGCTTGCTGATGAACAACCCGAGACCAGCGCCTCTTTTCCAGCGATATATATTTTCAAGCTGGCCATACTCCTCAAAAATCTTCGGCAAATCGGCTGCGTCGATGCCAATGCCTGTGTCGGTGACGGAGATGATGATGCTGGATTCTGCGAGGTTGACGTGCGGTGCTTGATCACGATAGGCGCGGATCGTTACGCCCCCGTCATGTGTAAATCGAACAGCATTCGTGAGCAGGTTAAGCAGCACCTGGCGAATGCGGGTTTGATCCAGAAAAATGGCGGGCAGCGCCGGCTCCACATCCATTTTGAGATACAGATGCCGGGCTTCGAACAGTGTCTGCGTGATTTCACATGATTCAGCGATCACAGCCTCGACTTGCGTGGGTGCTTTGACCAGTGACAGGCGATAAGCGTCAATACGCGCCATGTCAAGCACATCATCGATCAACTGGGAAAGATGCTGGCTGCTCTGATAAATCTGCTGAATATGATGCCTGAGTCGCGGGTCCCACGATTGTGCGCCATACACTTCGGGCGAGTTGACCATCATGTCGCTGAAGCCCAGAATCATGTTGATGGGGCTGCGCAATTCGTGGCTGACTGAGTTGGCAAACTGTATTTTCAGCGCGGTTGCTTCTTGCGCTTCCTTGCGCGCAAGGATAAGCATTCGGTTCATGCGTTCCAACCGTAGATACGCGCTATCAATCTCCTTGTTCAACCGCATCAATTCGGCCCGATGGTCTTGCGCCTTGCGTGCAGCCAGCATGGATTGCTGCGTGCTATGCCATTCCCATTGCATCACGATGTAAAGCTGATGTGTGCCCAGCCATGCAGCAGCGCTGACAAGCAGTGTGATCAGCGCCGGCCCGATCACGTCTGCCGGCGCAAATACATCTGCGAGAAAAAAACCTAATCCGATGACACAGGCAAGATTGAGCGAGATCAGAATGGCTGCGCCGCGCTCTGAATGCAGCAGTGCCGCGTTGACGCCGATCACTGCGAAGAAATACAGCACCAAATCGTGCGGGAAGAGCAGCCCCTCGACCGTGTTGGCTCCGATCAATGTGATGATAATCACCCAGCTTGCCATGCGCACATGATGCTTCATCAGCATGGATGTGAAGAATAATCCTGCAGCCAACACTACAGCAACTTGCCAGGTATGAAAGAGGCCTGGCGCGTCGCGCCAGGCAGCTGCGCGCATGGTGGCAAGTGTAAGAATTGCCACTACGCCCCAAAGGAGAACACGCATGTAATTGCGCCGAAGCTCATATGTTTGGTGAGAGAAAAGGTCAGTCGGTGAAAAATCGGTTTGATATAGGGACGCCATTCGCCGTCACTCCTGATGCCGGTTTCGGCTCGTTACAATTTTTGGAATGTCGCGTTTTTTCTGGCCGGCACAACGTGCATTGTGACTGTACGTTTGTAGGGATGACCGTTTTCTGGCCGGACAATGACCGTCTGCTCAAGACCACATAGATTAGCATCTCTGCACGTTCCTATCATCTTCCATCACCCGATGCCGCACATTCTGTCTTGAGATTGCATTGCTGTGGAACGCGCGCTTGATTGTGTGACAAAGCCTGCTTGAGGAGGTGATCTTGCTCAATAGATATCTTTGAACGGCTCGCCCCGTTGGTTGTATCCAATTTTACGTTCCCATCCACCCAAGCTCTTTTTGAGCAGGAGAACAAGAATGATTGCGAAAACCAAAATGAGCGGCGGCTTTAAGAGCGCCGTTGCCCTGGCCGTGATTTCCATCGTGATGACAGCGTGTGCCGGCGCGCCTGTAGCGCCTGCCGCGACTGCTGCGCCGGCGGCCACGGAAGCTGCGGCCACAACCGCGCCCGAAGCCACTGCTGCACCCACCGAAGCGCAAGCCACGCAAGCCCCAGAGGCCACCCAAGCGCCGGCAGCAACTGAAACCACTGAACAACCAACTGCTGGCGAAACGAAGAAGTACTCCGGCCAATTGGTCATCTCTACAGGCGGCTCTGACCCAGACGACCCGCGCATCAAGTCCCTATTTGAGGCCTATAACAAACTACAGCCGGATGTAAAGCTGATCTATGAAGGCGCGCCACAAGGCACAGACTACCCCACTTGGCTTGGCACACAACTCGCAGCCGGCGATGTGCGACCCGACATCGTGGCCGGCAACTACCAGCCCACCTATGGCAAGTATGTCAACCTGGACAAGTACCGCTTCGATGTAAACCCTTACACAGGTCGCACCTGGGACGAGGATTTGGACTGGAACTTCTTCGTTGCGCGCGATGCAAAAGGGCAGCGATATATGGTGCCTACCGAAGCCGTGCACATCATGTGGTTCTACAACAAGGATCTGTTTGCCAAGGCCGGTGCTACTGTGCCCACCACATGGGATGAGCTCGCCGATGCCTGCGACAAATTGCTGGCTGCCGGCATCACTCCCATCTCGACGAACTTCGTCTGGAAACTGCCGCAGTGGGTCATTCAGATCTACATGAACCAATACTTCCCCGAATGGGTGGAGGAAGTCCGCGCACAGCCTGGTGACTACGATTACGATCCTGAACTTGACGGCAAGTTCAAATACGATCCCAAAGACCTGTTTGTTGACGGCAAGTTCAACATGAACCCGGTGCGTCGGTTTGCTGCCATCAAAGATGGGCGCATCAAGTTTGACTCGCCGGAAATGGTTGAGCTAGTCACGAACATGAAGAAGGTTTTCCCGCGTTGTGCGTCAAAGAGCTTGTTCGTCGATACAACCGACTATTCGGAATTTCTCCAGCAGGAGGTGGCGATGATCATCGATGGCACGTGGTCATTGCCGGGCCTAAACACCGACATGGAGAACCTGAACAAGCTCGATGAAAAACGTCTGAAAGATCTGAAGATCACTGACGCCTCAAAGCTTAGGCCCTTCGAATGGGGCACCTTCGAGAATCCACCGATGGTTGGCGGCCTGGTGAAACAAGATGTGCGCAGCGTGGAATCTGCTTCTGGTGTCTACGGCAGCATCATTGACAAGAATGCTGAGCAAACAGAGTTGGCGCTGGATTTCCTCCGCTTCTGGTTCAGCAAACCCGGGTATCAGGCTTATGTCGATGGCGGCGTGAATTCACCGCGCGGCTATAACATGGCCGGCCCAATCATGGTGCGAGACGTGGTGCTGCCCGAGAAACTGCAGAACATGGTCGGCTTAATCCGAATGATGGGCAACGCAGAAAACGGGCGTTACTTCCCGTGGGACTTCGGCGGTGTGGACGATTTGCAAAAGCAGGCGCGCGACCTATACAAGCAGGCGCTTGAAGGCAAGATCACGCCACAAGAATTTGTTGCCGCGTTGCAAAGGCTTTGGGATGACAACTGGGGCACGATTCTGCCCAAAGCCGGCTTGACTGAGGAAAACCTCAAGAATCCCGCATTGCAGCCTGGTTCGTGACCCTCTCTTTCTCCTTGTCGAGTCTGGCATGCTAGTAAAGGCATGCCAGACTCGACGCTTGCATGCGTCAGAATAGCGGTGCAAAGGCAAGGTTATTCATTGCAAATTCAGAATGCTGCGCAAGGCGGTCGGATATGATCGCGCCGTCGGCAAAATAGCCCATATCCCCAACACATGTCCACGACAGTGATGTCACAGTCCACCAAAACGCCGGCTCGCCCCATCAGCAAAACAGTGCTGGTGGTGGCGGTTATTCTGCTTGTGCTGGTGAATGCTGGCTATGTTCTTTTTCTTCGCCCGGCGGGCAGCAGCGTTGAGATTATCAACACATTGTCAGACGTCTCTGTGCTGCAAGCAGCATCGCTTTCAAATGGCGATGTCGCGATCATTACGCAGGACAAACAATTGATCTTGGCCAATGGCGCCACCATTCGCTTAAAGAAACCGCTCGAACAGATCGTGACACAACTCGCTGTCAGCCCGGATGGTGAAAGGGTGGTGGGTGGCAGCAACGATCGCAAGGTGCTGATCTGGGACAACCAACTCAATGATGCCGGCAGCTTCGACATCAGCGGTCGCGTGACCGGCTTGGATGTCAAGGCAGATGGCAACATTGTTGCCAGCAGCAGCATCGGCTTGTATACCGGTCGCTCCACCATTGGCCTGTATGACTCTGCCGGCAACCCCATCTCATCAAAGCGTGTGGGCATCGACGTCACTGCGCTGCGCGCCGATGACACTGCCGATCGGGTGTACTACACCGACGTGCAGGGAAATATCACTGCGCTCGATGCGCAGTGGAAACAGTTGTGGCGAAAAAAGCTGCAACAACCGGCTGTCGAACTGGAACTCACATCAAAAGGACAGTTGCTCACAGGTGATGAGCGCGGCGCTGTCACGTTGTTCGATGCAGATGGCGCCTCGGTATGGTCAAAGAAATTGTCTGAATACAAGATTCGCATGGTGCACGATGACCCTGCATCGGGGTTGATCCTTGCGGGCGACAGCGATGGCAGTTTGTATGCTTTGCGCAGCGAAACAGGCGAGTCGATCTACAAGATCGTGCTGAGCGATGGCGCAGCGCGCAGCTTCCTGCAACCTTCAGCGTCATCACTGTCGGTCATGGGAGAGCGCGGCACAACGACACAGATCAACCTTGCGGTCGCGCTCGGTGCACAACGGCAAGGCGTGATCGATTCGCTCATACTGCTTGTAAATGCAGTGCTCGGTCTCACCGCGGCAGGCGCGCTGATTGCAACCGTGCCGCGGTTGCGCGCGCCGGCGGTGGTGACCATCAAGCGCATCAACCAGTCCTGGACAGCGTACCTGCTCATTCTGCCGGCAATGCTGCTGATTGCAGTGTTCGCGTATTACCCAACGCTAATGGGTTTGTATTTCTCATTCACCAATTTCAATTTGAGTGAGCCGATCAAGTTCACCGGGCTGGCAAATTTTGAGCGGTTGATGAATGACCGCTTCTTCTGGGTGGGCATGGGCAATATGGTGCTGCTGCTCATCACCGGTTTGATCAAAGCCATCACTGTGCCACTGCTGGTGGCCGAGCTTGTGTTCTGGTTGCACAGCGCGCGGATGCGCTATGTCATGCGCACGGCATTCATCATCCCCAGCATCGTGCCGGGCGTGGTGAGTGTGCTGCTGTGGAAGCAAATCTATCAGCCGAATTACGGTTTGCTCAACGAGATTCTCAAAGCGGTTGGGTTGCCCCAATTTCAACGCGCCTGGTTGGCGGATGAGCAAACAGCAATCTGGGCCATCATTTTTGCCGGCCTTCCCTGGGTCGGAACATTCGGCTTCTTGATCTTGTTTGGCGGCCTGCTCAATATCAACCGTGAGCTGTTTGATGCTGCGCAAATGGATGGCGCCAATGCGTGGGAGCGATTCGCCCACATCGATTTGCCGCTGCTGCGGCCTCAGATACGTTTGTTGCTGTTCTTTGCCTTTCTTGGCGCGGCGCAGGAGTATGGCGGCATCTGGATCATGACGCGCGGCGGCCCTGGCACGGCAACCTATGTGCCAGGCTTGCAAATGTTCTTGTCCATCTCGGCGGGTGAATTTGGCTATGCCTCCGCCATCGGTCTGGTGCTGGCGGCTATCGTGGCTGTCGTCACTGTCACGCGCTTTCGCTTCAACCAGACACCGGATATGGCTTGATCACTGGAGAGCAGCAATGACCATGACTCGCAAGCTTGTCCTTACCAACGCCATCAGCATTCTGGCGCTGCTCTTGCTGTTGTTTCTTTCATTTATTCCTGTTTTCATGATGTTGACGATGTCGTTGAAAGACTCGCTCACCATCTTTGGCGACTTCTGGGCCCCGCCGATCCCGCCGGTGTGGTCAAACTATTCAGTCGCAATGCTCAAGCTGTTGCCGGCGACGCTTCGCACGTTATATGTGGCGATTGTTTCCGTGATCGGCATCACCCTGTTTTCGTGCATGGCGGCCTATGCATTTGCGCGGCTCAAATTCTTTGGCAAGGAAGCGCTGTTCTTCCTGGTCGTGTTCATCTTTCTGGTGCCAGGCGTGCTTACCTTAACCCCAAGCTTCATTCTGGCCAACCAACTGGCTTTGCGCAACAAGCTTGAAGGTTTGGTCATCTTCTATGTTGCCGGCGGCCAAGTGTTCTCGATCTTCCTGCTGCGGGCATTCTTTCAATCGCAACCCGAGGAGATTTTTGAGGCGGCGCGCATGGATGGCGCAAGCGAGCTGCGCATGCTCTGGAGCATCGCTGTGCCGCTTGCACGCCCTATTCTCATTACGCTTGGCATCCTGAACTTCCTCGCCATCTACAACGACTTTTTGTGGCCGCTGCTCATGCTGCCATCGACTGAGCTGCACACATTGACCATTGCGCTGCAGGCATTCAACCCGCCCAATGAGCGGCTGCCTGGCCGGCCTGAACTCGGCATCATCACTGCTGCCTACGTGTTTGCCTCCATCCCGATTTTGCTTGTGTTCACCTTTGGCATGCGCTATTACATCGAAGGACTGACCTCCGGAGCAATCAAATCATGACGGACTCGACCCGCATTCCCACCTGGCACGACCATGTTTTCTTTGGGCTGCATTTCGACCTTCATCCAAGTGCGACAGATACATCACTCGGCGCAGACACAACCTACGCGCATATTCGCGCCGAGTTGGAGAAGGTAAAGCCCGACTTTGTGCAGTACGACTGCAAGGGCCACCCTGGCTACACGGGCTATCCCACGAAAATAGGTGTCACGTCACCCGGCGTGGTGAAAGACGCCCTCAAAATCTGGCGGCGCGTGACGCGCGATATGGGCATCCCGCTGTCGGTGCATTACTCCGGCGTGTGGGATGGTGTGCAGTGGGAGCGCCATCCAGAATGGGCGCGCCTGCGGTCGGACGGCCGGCGCTTTGGCGAGCCGGACGGGCCAGAGATGGCGCCCGGCTTTGCGCCTCAGCCGATGGCCGCCGACAGCCTCTACGACGATGTGTTGCTCATCCCGCAATTGAAAGAGGTGATCGACCTTCATGACATCGACGGCGTGTGGGTCGATGGCGAGTGCTGGGCCGCAGCGCCAGACTGGAGCGCGCGCACGCGCCAGTTGTTTACCGAGGCGACCGGCATCGCCGACATCCCCGTGCGGCCAGAAGACGCGCACTGGCATGACTACATGCGCTTCAACCGTGAGCGCTTCGTGGCGCATCTGCGGCGCTATGCCGGCGCTTTGCACAATTACAAGGCCGGCTTTGCAGTGTGTTCAAACTGGGCCTACACCGTTCGCATGCCGGATGATGTCGATGCGCCGCTCGACTATTTGAGCGGCGACTTCACGTGGGCATTTGGGCTGCAAAGCGCAGAATTGGAAGCGAAGTTCATGGATAGCCGCGGCCTGCCGTGGGATTTGATGGCGTGGGGCTTTACAACCGCCGGCGCGATGCGCGATGCGCAATGGACGGCTAAGACTGCGCCGCATTTGCAAATGGAAGGCGTGACAGTGGCCGCCAACGGCGGCGCATTCTGGATCTATGACCAGCCCACGCGCAGCGGCCGGCTGGTGGGCTGGCATATGGACACATTTGCCGAAGTGGCGAAATTCATGCGCGTGCGACAGCACGTTTGCCAGAATACGACATCCGAGCCGCATGTGGCGCTGTTGCATAGCCAGAGTCATTTTTATGCGAACAACCATCCTGAGAACACCAGTTCGGTATATCACACGGGCACGCCGGCGGTCACACTCACCGGCGCGCTGCAACTTCTTCTCGACAACGGCTTCCATGCAGATGTGGTGAATGAAAGCACGCTGCTGCGCAACATGTCGCGCTATCCCGTGATCGCCATCATGGAGCAAACGCATCTGCCAGAGGCATTGCGCGAAGCGGTGCTGGATTGGGTGAAGCAGGGCGGCAAACTGTTGCTGACTGGCGCGCATGTCACACAAGATTGGGGCAAGGCGACGGGCGTCAAGCTGGCTGGCGATCCAATCGAAGGCGCAGCCTATGTGCCGGCAACACACCCTGGCGCAGGGGAGGGTATTCAGGGCAGTGTTCCCATGTTTGGCCGATGGCAGCCGGTGCGTTGCACGCGCGCCACGATATTGTCCCCGCTGCTCAAAACGCCCGAGTTGCGCAGCGCCCTGCGTGCGCCGGCGGCCACGCTGTCCGCGTATGGCAAGGGCGCGATTGCAGTGGTGCATGGCCCGCTGGCAACAGCATATGGCGGCTATCAATACCCAGGCACGCGCGTATTTGCCGGCGAGGTGTTGCGCGCGCTCGCGCCGGAGATGCCGGTGGAGATCGACGCACCCGCGTTCGTGCACCTGACTGTCCGGCGAACAAAAGACGGCGCGCGCATCATTCATCTGGTCAACACCGCCTCGGAAAATCCGCTCTCGCCAGTTCAGCCGCTGATTGAAAGCGTGGCCGAGACCGGGCCGATCACAGTGCATGTGCAACAGCCGCGCCGGCCAAAGTCAGTGACGCTTGAGCCGGGCGGCCGCAAAGCAAATGCGACATGGCGGGCTGGAAAGCTCGCCGTGAAAATCGACGCGCTGCACATACACAATGCCATAGTCGTCAATGACTGAGCATCGTTGAATATTGAGGTAATCCATGATCTCTGCACACGATTTGTATGTCTCGCCACAGGGCAATGATGCGTGGACTGGCCGGCTGCCAGAGCCCAACGCAGAAAAGACTGATGGACCATTTTTAACGCTTGTGCGCGCGCGGGATGCCGTGCGCGAGATGAAGGCGGCGGCCAGTCTGCCGCCGGCGCTCACAGTCTGGCTGCGCGGCGGGCGCCACGAGCTGTCCAGCCCGGTCATATTTTTGCCCGAAGATTCAGCGCCGGTGACGTATGCCAGTTACGCAGGCGAGCGAGCGACGTTGAGCGGCGGAGTTCGTGTCGCTGGTTGGCGTGAAGAGAATCGCAATGGCAAAACGGTGTGGACGGCTGACGTGAGCGGGTTGCGCTACTTCCGCCAACTGTTCGTGAATGGCGAGCGCCGGCATCGCGCGCGCCTGCCCAAGGTCAACATCAACGGCGCGCGCAACGGCGGCAATGAAACGTTTTATCGCATGGAGAGCGTGCCAGGAATCACCTTCGCAGCGAAGCTGTTCGATGGCACGGATGCCTTCATCGCTGCGCCCGGTCACATCCAGAAATGGAAATATCTGCATGATGCAGAGGTGGTTGTCCTGCATTACTGGATCGAAGAGCGCATGCCGATTGCGTCCTTCGATGAAGACACGCGGCAGGTGACGAGCACGCGCCGCAGTATGTTCTCACTCAAGGATGACTCTGCCGGACGCTGGGCCAAGTATTACGTCGACAACGTCTTCGAGGCGCTCAGTGAGCCAGGAGAGTGGTTTCTGGAGCGTGGCGTCGCAGCGAACGGCAAGCCGGCGCTGCGGCTGCACTATATCCCCATGTCGGGCGAGACGCCTGACAATGTGGAAGTCATCGCGCCGCAGATCGATCAGTTCATTCTGGTGAAGGGCGAGCCGGATGCGCATCGGCTGGTGCAATTTCTGCGTTTCAAAGATGTGGTGTTTGAGCACGCCGACTGGCATCAACCTGCCGGCGGCGATGACCCCAATGGACAAAGCCCCGCCGGCGTGGACTTTGCAGCGGCAGCGCAGGCTGCCTATCACGTGCCGGGCGTGATTGTCTTCGAGGGCGCGCAGCACTGCGTGCTTGAGGGCTGCACGATCCAGCATGTGGGCTGGTATGGCGTGGAGATTGGGGATGGTTGCAGGGGCATCCGAATCGCCGGCAACAATCTGTTCGATCTTGGCGCCGGCGGGATCAAGATCAATGGAGCAGATGTAGCCGGCGCTGCTGCAAGGCGAAGCGGCAACAATCACATCGTCGACAACCACATTCACAAGGGCGGCCGCGTGTTTCACAGCGGCATCGGCGTGCTGTCGCGCCATGCGCACGGCAACGTCATTGCGCACAACCACATCCATGATTTCTTTTACAGCGGCATCTCCTGCGGCTGGGTGTGGGGCTATGCAGAGAGCGTATCGCACAGCAACTGCATCGAAAAGAATCACATCCACGATCTTGGGCATGGCTGGCTGAGCGACATGGGCGGCGTTTACATGCTGGGCACGCAGCCGGATACGATTGTGCGCAACAACCTGATCCATGATGTCGAAAAGGCGAACTACGGCGGCTGGGGCCTGTATACCGACGAGGGCAGTTCCTGCATCGTGCTGGAGAACAACGTGGTCTACAACACCAACAGCCAGCTTTTTCACCAGCATTACGGCCACGAGAACGTCGTGCGCAACAACATCTTCGCCTTCGGCGATGAGGCCGGCGTTGCCATCAGCCGCGTGGATGCGCGCCTGGCGCTGACGTTCGAGCGCAACATCCTGATTACACGTGACGCGCCGCTGTTCACCGGCGGCTATGGCAATGACTTCAGCTCGCACTGCATCATCAGCGATTTGAATGTGTATTGGAGCACCGGTGACCCAAGCCTGACGATTGGCCGGCGCTCGCAAGGCGGGCGATCTGTGCAGGGAATGATGACCTTTGACGAATGGCGCGCATTGGGTCGCGATGCGCATTCAGTGGTGGCCGATCCGAAGCTGGCTTCATTGGATCCAGCGCGCTTCGACTGGACATTGGCCAGCGACTCGCCGGCGTGGGCGCTTGGGTTTCGCGCCATCGACTTGAGGGATGTAGGGCCACGGCTGAAGGATACGACTTCGCGCGAGTGAGCAAGTGATGCCCAGCAGCGTGAAGGCGTTGGGTGTTGCCTGGATGCCCGCTTTCGCGGGAATGACGGACACAAACCTGATGAAACGGCACTTCCTCAGCCGGCTGCCAAATGCCTTCCTGTTGCGTAGTTGGGATTTGTCGTCTAGAAAATGCCCATCTGCGCGATTATCTGGAGGCGTTTGCAATGGCAACAGTTACCTTTTTTGCACCTGATACGGATGCGTTTGTTGACAGCGTGGCCCGGCACGTCAAGGAATACGAGCAGGCAAGCGGTGATGCGATCAATCTTCGCATCGTGCCGAGCGATCTGTACTTCTCAAATCAGATTCACGCCTTTCTGACGGGTGAAGATGCTGCTGATGTATTCATGTCTGGTCCGGTGCTGCTGTGGGAGCACGTCGGCGCCGGCTTCGTCGAGCCTCTGGATGGATATTTGGCGCAAGCCTCTCGCGACTACGCTAGCGACGATTTCATCCCGGGCTTGCTCGCAGTGAATCGATGGACCGGCCGGTTTGGCGACCCGCTGGGCAAAGGCCCGCTGCTAGAAATTCCGGTCAATTGCGAGTCGTACAACCTGGCCTATGTGCCCGAGATTTTGCAGCGGTTTAGCGTTCAGGCGCCGCAATCGTGGGATGAATATTTCGCCGCGGCGGCGTGTATTGTTGCGGCTTCGGACGGTGCGGTGCGGGGTTTTGCCCAGCGCGGTATCGACGTGTGGCACACGATGTACACCGGCTATGCCACACAGTTCTGGTCATACGGCGCGTGTGATTTTGACGCAGCAGGCAAGTGCGCAATTGCTTCGCCCGAGGGAGTGCGCGCGACAGAAGATTTTGTTGCTGCGCTGCGCACAAGCGGGCCGGTCGACTGGCTCAATCAACGTTGGTATGAGCTGGCGCTCGACTTTGGGCATGGCAAATACGGCTTGATCGTTGACTCGGATCACTATGTGGCGCTGTTCGAAGACGCCAAAATATCGGATCACGCCGGCCGCATCGCCTATGCCCCGCCGCCGCGCGGCCCCGCCGGCGAGTCCCGCCCCAACCAGTGGACATGGTCGATGGCGATGAATGCGCATGCCCGCAATAAACGGGCAGCCTGGCATTTCATGGAATGGGCTACGGGCAAAACCTTTTTATTGAGATCGGCCTTCGAAGGCAATATGAATCCGACCCGCCGAAGCGTATGGGATGCGCCAGAATTTATTGCGCATGCCCGTCAGTGGGACGGCTTCTATGATGTTTCGCGCCAGTTGGCAGAATCGACGGGCACTGTGCTTGTCACGCCGGCTACAAACTATCTTGCGTTGGCGACACGCTGGGTGGGCGCGCTGCGCGAGACATATCGCGGTGACACGACAGCGCAGATCGCGCTGGCCCAAGCAGCGCGCGATATTGATGCGATGGTGCGCTGAACTGCGCAACAACTGCCGCGCATGTGCCACAATGCATGCCATGCGCGACGAGACACTCACCCTCAAACAGATCGAGTCGCTGCGCAACGAGCGGTATCGCCGCCGGCGCGATTTGCGCTTGACCGATGAAAACGCCATTCGCCGCTTTGTCGACGAAGCCGGCGTGTGCCTGCTCTTCTCTGCGCAGGGCGTTGAGATGCCGAATGTGTATCAGGCGGTCGCCGGCTTTGCCAAGCACATGACGGCCAAACACAACGACCCGGTTATCTCGCTGACATGGGGCGCGAAGGATCGTTCGCTCAATCGACGCTGGTGGTATTACGGCAAGCTGCTCAAGGGCAAGGCCACGCTGGTCTCACTCGACCTGTTCCCCAGTTTCTATGCGCTGAGTGAGAACTTTGGCGATGATGAGGACTACCTGCTGGAGTATGAGGCCGGCACGCTCAGCAACGATGCGAAGAACATCTACGAGGCGCTTCTGCGGCATGGGCCGCTGCACGCGATCGAGCTCAAGCGCAAATCGAACCTGTATGGCGACGCGTTGAAGGCGAAATTTGACAAGGCGCTGAATGAGTTGCAGGCCGGCTTGAAGGTGCTGCCGACCGGCGTGGCCGAAGCCGGCGCATGGCGCTACGCCTTCATCTACGACATCGTCTCGCGCTGGCTGCCAGAGCAAACGAAGGCCGCGCAGGGCATCTCGCGCGGTGAAGCGCGTGTCAACATCCTCTCGCGCCATCTGCGCAATGTCGTCATGGCCGACGCAAAAACGCTTGCGCGCATTTTTGGTTGGAAGGCCGCTGAGGTTGACGCCGCATTGAAGCAGTTGGCCGAGCGCGGCGAGATATCGCTGCAGCAACAGGTGAAGGGTGTGAAGGGCGATGTGGTAATTTCAACATGATGCTGGCATGCCTGCTGGGTGTCTCTGCAGCGGATGCCAATTTTATTTGCCGGCCTACAATGAAAACATCGGCAGTGTGAAACTGGTTCTGTTGCGCATCTACCCTGGTGCGTTCACAGCGTCTTGCCAAACATGGATACCTATCAACTTCCCAAGCTCGAAACGCCGGCGCCCGCCGGCCCAAACGAAGTGGTGCTGGTCGCCAGCGGCGATCTGCGCGATTCCGCCAACAAGATGTGCTGGCCGGCGCAGCACGCCATGGAGCAGCAACTGATCGCCGCGCTGGCCGAAGAGGGCTACACCGTGCGGCGCGGCCATCCCTACGATCCAGAATTGCAGCACGGCTTTATCTGGAACCAGCGCATGGGCATGGATGTGTTCCAGCACATTCACCCTGATGCGCCGCTGATTGTGGCCGAGGCGGTGTGGCAATACAGCCACCACGTGCTGGCCGGCCTGCGTGACCATCGCGGCCCCATCCTCACGGTTGCCAATTGGAGCGGCGAATGGCCCGGACTGGTCGGCATGTTGAACCTGAACGGCTCGCTGACCAAGATGGGCGTGAAATTCTCCACCCTGTGGAGCGAAGATTTCAAGGATGACTTCTTCCGCAAGGGATTGCGACAGTGGCTGCGCGAGGGCAAGGTCACGCACGACGCGAGTCACGTGCACGATTTGGATCTTTCAAAATTGCCGGCTGCTGAGCGCGCGCTGGGTGAAGCGCTGGCGCAGCAGATCAAGCGCGACAAGGTAATCATCGGCATCTTTGATGAAGGATGCATGGGCATGTACAACGCCATCATCGACGATGAGTTGCTCAACGCATGCGGCGTCTACAAGGAGCGCCTCAGCCAGTCGGCGCTGGTGGCGGCGATGCGCGAGGTGAGCGACGACGAAGCGAATGAGGCGCGGGCGTGGCTCGATGCGCGCGGGATGCGCTTCGTCACCGGCAGCGACCCGGCAACCGAGTTGACCAACGATCAGATCCGCGATCAGCTCAAGATGTACATCGCAGCTGCACGCATCGCGAAGGATTTCAGTTGCGCGGCGATCGGCATCCAGTATCAGCAGGGGCTGAAGGACATGGCGCCGGCGTCTGATCTCGCCGAAGGCTTGCTCAACAACGTCGAGCGGCCGCCGGTGAAGGACAGCAGTGGCGCGGAGCTATACGCCGGCCAGGCGTTGCCGCACTTCAATGAGGTCGATGAGGGCGCAGCGATTGACGCCGTGGCAACCAATCGGGTGTGGACGGCGATGGGCTTTGACCCGGCCACCACGCTGCATGATGTACGCTGGGGTCAGCACTACAAAGGCGAGGGCGTGGATGATTTCGTCTGGGTGTTCGAGATTTCGGGTGCAGCGCCGGCATCGCACTTCATCGATGGCTACGCCGGCGCGCTGAGCGAGCGCCAGCCGCCGATGTATTTCCGGCTCGGTGGCGGCACGCTGAAGGGCATCAGCAAACCCGGCGAGATCGTGTGGAGCCGCGTGTATGTGATGGATGGCGCGTTGCACTGCGACATGGGCCGCGCCACCGTGGTGGCGTTGCCGCGCGAGGAGACCGAGCGCCGCTGGCAGTCCACCACGCCGCAGTGGCCGATCATGCATGCGGTGCTGCACGGCGTTTCGCGCGACCAGATGATGGCGCGGCACAAGGCCAATCACCTTAACGTGGCCTATGCGCCCAGCGCCGAGCAGGCAGACAAGGCGCTTGCGGCGAAGGCAGCCATGCTGCACGCCATGGGGATCGCTGTGCACCTGTGCGGCGTCGAGATAATGTCGTGAGAGATTGCGCCTCGGTTTTCGTCCTGTGCGTCGCGCTGTCGCTGGCCGCGTGCGCGCGTGACGCCTCTTCCCCTCGGCCCTATCAGGTCGAGCGGGATGCGCCGTTCGTGCTCAAAGGCATCACAGACGTGACGGAAGTGGCGAAGCTCACGGGCGCGGATTCCATCAACAAGACAGACCGCTACGGTGTCGCCGGCACTGATCTGGGCTCGATGTTCAACATGGGCGACAGGACCTACTTTGTCTTTGGCGATACCTTTGGCCGCCGCCCGGCCGGCATGACGGGCGGCGGCGGTGAGCAATGGCGCTCGAATGTGATGGCTGTCTCGACTGATAGCAACCCATCCGACGGCATCACCTTCGACCGCTTCATCACCGACCCCTTCGGGCGCGCGCGCGAATTGATTCTCTCGCGCAAGCAAGATGGTGACGAGATCACCATCATCCCCACGCATGGGATCGCCGTCGGCTCGACCATGTATCTCTACTTCATGTCGGTCAACCGATGGGGAGCGCCGGGCGTTTGGGAGGCCAACTACAGCGGCGTGTCACGCTCGACCGACGGCGGCGAAACCTGGGAAGTTCTGGAGGGGTTGCGCTGGGATGGCAAGAGCAACTTTGTCCAGGTCAGCCCGTTCAGGATCGAGAATGGCGACGGCAGCGCAGACATCTATTTCTGGGGCATCCCGGCCGGCAGGTTTGGCGGGGTCAAGCTGATGAAAGTTCCGGAGACAGAAATTGAGCAATTGAGCAGCTATCGCTACTTCGCCGGCACCGACAGCGCCGGCGCGCCGATCTGGTCTGCCGACGAGCGTGAAGCCGTTCTGGTGGTCGATGACACTGTCGGCGAGTTGTCGGTCGTTTGGAACAGTTACCTCAATCGCTGGCTCATGACCTACCTTGGCGCAGGGGCCAACGTTGTGATTCGCGAGGGCAAGCAGCCGTGGGGCCCGTGGGGAGAGCCGATCACAGTGATGAGCCAGGCTGCTTACCCCGGCCTCTACGGCCCGTACATGAATCCGAGATACGTCGAGCAAGGCGGGCAGACCATCTATTTCAGCCTCTCGCGCTGGGGGCCCTATGCGGTGTATTGGATGAAGGCGACACTGCAGAAAGATGGCCAATGACGGCCAATGATGGCAGCCCGCAGCCCCAACAAGCAGATCCTCTGATTTGTCCGCTAGGCGCTATGGGCTGGCCCACCAGTCCTTGCGCGAGCGCGGGTCAAGGAATGGGCCTTGATCGCGCACGGCAATGGTGATGAATTCACCGTCGGCCTCGCCGATCTTTTGGGCGTTGCGCAGCGCCGGCAACTTGCCGGTGGCGCGTATGCCATTCACCAACTGCGCGCGATATAGCGCCACCAGGTCCGGATCGACGCAGAAGTTTGCGAGATACACCACATAGCCGGCGTCCACGCGGTCCTGGTCGCCATAGACCAGCGTGAGTTGCCGCTCGTCCGCATAGAGCACCATTGCATGGGTGCCGGCGGTGCTGTTGGTCGCGTTGCGGTCAGGGATGGAGATGGCCTCGCCTTTTGTCACGGCCATGTCAAGCACCGACACGGGCCAATCGTTGTTCGCGCCGCCGCGTGAACCGTAGGGTGGCGGCGCGCTTTCGTTCCAGTTCCAGTCGTGGCGCTGGT
>CAZPVX010000021.1:24467-74984 GCA_964590135.1 uncultured Anaerolineae bacterium
GTTCTTCACAAACTGCGGCACGCGGCTGGGCGAGAAGATGGCTTGAAATCTGGGCGGATCGCTATCGGTGTGCCCGTTGTAATCCACCAACGCAAGCGGCGCGCCTGACGCCGCCGGCGTGCTGGAGTAGCCAATGATGGACAGGCGAAAGTCGGCGTTCTCGTCGGTCAAGCGGTTGCCTTTGTAATGGCCGCCCTGTACGCCAATCAGTTCAAACGTGGCGCTGGAGTTGATGCTGCAAGAGCCGGCTTGTCTGCCCGGCCCGTTGACGACAATCGGCACAAAGGCGCGCGGTGATAGCGTGTCGGGAGATTGCGGGGCGGTGGTCTGCGCAAGCGCCGGCTGCATGAGCAGCGCGACTGCGATAGGGGCCGCCATCGCCGGCAGCAGTGGCTTCTTCATGCGCCTGTTGTAACAGCGATTGCAAGCTTGTTGCCCTACACCGGATATACAGCCAATCTGACAACTTCCTAACGCAGAACGAAGCACGGTGGAGCGCAAAACGAAGAGCGGGCGTAGTCCTGCGGCCTCAATCCCCAGATTACTGCCACCAGTCCTTGCGTGAGCGCGGATCGAGGAAGGCGGCGCGGTCGCGGATGGCGACGGTCACGCTGCTGCCATCTGCGTAGCCGACGGTTTGCCCGTTGCGCAGGCCAGGCAGCAGGCCGGTGGCGCGCCGGCCCTGCTGCACCTGCGCGCGATATTGCGCCACCAGCGCTGGATCGACACAGAAGTTCATCAAATGAACGATATAGCCATCGCTCACCGAGTCCTGACGCGTGTAAGCGATGGTTAGCTCGCGCTCGCCGGCATACAGCACCAACGCCACAATCGCATTGTTCCAGATCGCCGGCGCGCGGCGCGGGATGAATAGCCGCTCGCCCGGCGCGGCGGCCACGTCGATCGCCGATGCCGCCCACTGTGCATTTGCTGCGCCCCGCGTGCCGTAGGGCGGGCCGCCAGCCTCGCTCCAGATCCAGTCGAAATGCTGATACACGGCAGTGATCGCGGGAATGCGGTTTGGCTCGAAGATGCCGCTGAGCTTGGGCGCGTTTCCGTCGCTTGCGCCGTTGTAATCGACCAGCGTGAGCGGCGCGCCTGATGGCGCAAGCCCCATCACCGACAGCCTCAAATCCGCGTTTTCGTCGCTGATTGCATTGTTCTTATAGGCCGGCCCATCGTAAGGCACCAGCTCGTATTGCTCGCCACTCGGGATGCAGCTTGTGCTGTTTACGGCGGCCATCGCCATTGCGGCGGGCTGAACCGGAATGGCGGTTGGCGATGGCGCTGGAATGGCGGTTGGCAAGGGTGCTGTGGTCGGCGCCGGCGGCAACGTCACCAGCATGATGAGTGTTTCTGTCGGCGGCTGCGCCGGCGCGTCGGTGGGCAAAGGCGCTTGCGTGGCCGGCGGCTCGGGCGTGGGAGATGGCATCGCCGTCGGCGCCATGGTCGCTGTGGCCGGCGCAGTGGGCAATGCAGCGACCGCCGGCGCGTTGCGAGTCGGCGTCGGGTAATACGTGACCGGGATGGGCGCGCCGGCGTTGGGTGATGCCGGCGCGCTGCCGCCGCAGGCCACCAGCAGCATCGCCAGCGCGACCCATGGAACGAGCGACTTCATGCGTGTTGCGCCATGTTATCAGAGGATTTTTTGCGGCTGAGAAAAGTGAACACGCCCTGTGAAAAGGGCGTGTTCGCTTCCATGACAATCCTTGTCTGTTGTCAGTGAATCCCTGGGATCAAAAAACCTCATCCACCAAGGCGAACCCATTTGCGATGATGCTCTCCGCGTCGATGTGGAAATAGCGATACAGGTCGTCACGCAAGCCGGACTGGCCGAACTTTGTCACGCCCAGCGCGCGGGTCTTCTGGCCGAATACGCTGCCGGCCCATGCCAGCGCATGCGGCGCGGCGTCGTGCACCGTCAACACGGGCGCGTGGCGCATGCCTTCTGGGATCAATGTTGCCAGATGATGGTTGTCATCGCCGCGCCGTTGCGCCTCATACCAACCATCGTAGGCGCGGCGCGGGTTGGTGAGATGAATCACGTTCACCGCCACGCCTTCCGCCTCAAGATAGTCTGCTGCCTGCAATGCCTCCGGCACCATCACCCCGCAGGTGATGATGTGGAGCATCTCCATTCCCCCGCTTGTTTGGGGCATGGCTTTGATTTGATACCCGCCGGCCAACGCCTGCCGGCGCAATTCGCCTTTGCCCAGCCGCTCCAGCGCCGGCTTCATCAAACTTTGGTCGATGGGTTTGGTTGACAGGCGCAGATAGGAACTGCGGCCATGCTCGCGGTCGCAGCACTGCTTGATCGCCTCGCACAGCGCCCACTCGGTTTCCAGCGCAAACGCCGGCTCGTAGAAATCCGTATCTGGCAGCTCGATGCCGATCGAAGGTGTGATGCTGGATTGGTGCGCGCCGCCCTCCGGCGCCAGCGTCACGCCGCTGGGCGTCGCCGCGTAGATATATTTCGCGCCGGAATAGACGCCGTAGATGTTTGCATCCAGGCCGCGGCACACGAATGGGTCATACACCGTGCCGATGGGGAAGAGCAGTTGTCCGTTGATCTCGTGCGAGAGCCCCATCTGACCCAACAGCGAGAACAGATTCATCTCTGCGATGCCCATCTCGATATGCCGGCCCTGCGCGTTGTGCTTCCAGTTCAAGACGCGGTTGCGTCCGGCCTCGTAGTCCTTTGCGTCGCGCAGCGAGTAGGTGCCGACTTTGTTGATCCACCCGCCGAGGTTGGTCGAGATTGACACGTCTGCCGACGTGGTGATGATGCGCTCGCCCACCTTTGGCACGTCGCCCAATCGCAGGATGGCGCGGCCAAAGGCTTCCTGTGTGGACACGATTGGCATCTGTGTTGCCTCGAATTCATCCGGCACATCACTGGCCTGCACCGGCACCGGCCGCGTAGCCTTCGACAGTTGCAACTCACGCGCGCGCAGTGCGCACCAGCGCGCTTCGGGCGTGCCTGCGGCGAAGCCATCCCATTGCGTCGCTTCGGTCAGGCCGAGCGAATCGCGCATCTCATGGATGCGGTCGGCGTTGATCACTGCGCCATGGTTGGCCGGATCGCCGGCGATGGGCAGGCTATAGCCCTTGATGGTGTAGGCGAAGATCACGGTGGGCCGGTCGGTCACACGCTCGCTCTCGCACATGCGGTCGATCAGCACGCGCAGGTCATGGCCGCCGAGATTGGCGAGCAGCGCCGGCAGTTTCTCGTCACTCACATCTGCAATGCTCTGCAAAATCTCGCTGCCGCGCGCGCGTTGTGCCAACGTCTCGCGCACCACAGCGCCGGCGCTGCGGATGAGGTGCTGGTATTCCTCATTGCTCATCTCATCGATGCACTGACGCAGGGCATCACCGCCTGGCCGTCTGAACGCAGCTTCCAGATCGAGGCCATACTTCGCCTCGATCACATTCCACTGACAGGCTGCAAAGAGCTGCTTGAGCTTGTCACCGCGCACGCCCGGGGTGATGCGGTCGAGCGATTGGCGGTTGAAGTCGACGATCCACAAGGTGTTTGGAAGGCGCTGCAGTTCCTCTTCGATCAACGCTTCCCACACGTTGCCCTCGTCCAACTCAGCGTCGCCGCTGATGGCGATGAAGCGGTTGTGTGTGGTATCGCCAAAATGGGCGTGGGCATATTGCTGCACCAGTGCGGCAAAGGTTGGCGCCACTGGTCCCAGCCCCATCGATCCGCCGCTGAAATCGACCGGCGAGATGTCCTTCGTCCGGCTAGGATACGACTGGATGCCGCCAAACTCGCGCAGGGTGGTGAGATACCGCTGTGGCAGCACGTTCAACAAGTACATTGCCGCGTGATATACCGGCGAGGCGTGCGGCTTCACCAGCACACGATCCGTCGACTTGAGAAAATAAAAATACAGCGCAGTGAGGATGCTGACTGATGATGCAGCGCTGGCCTGATGCCCGCCAACCTTCACCTTGTCGGGGTTGGGGCGCACGTTGTTGGCGTGATGGATCATCGCCGTGCTGAGCCAGAGCAATTTCTGCTCGATGTTTTGCAGTGTGCTGATCGTGTCACTTTCGGGTGTGTGAAGCGTCATTTTTCTCCTGAATGATTCTTCCTGCCTATCGTGTCTCTTCGTCGTCATGGATTTGCGCGCAGCTTCGCCACCATCTTTTTTGATGCCTGTGCGAGGTGTTTTGCCATCTGCTCAGCGGCGGCATCTGCATTCCCGCGCTGCACTGCCTTCAGAATCACGCGGTGCTGCCGCTGCGCTTCGGCGTGATAGTCAACGCTGGTGAGGTAGTGCACCACGTAGCGCTGCACATTTGCGTGCAGGGCGCGGATGGCATCGAACAGGCGCGGCATGTTGCACGGGTGATACAGTGTGGCGTGAAATTCCCAGTTCAATTCGCTCCATTTCAACGCGTTGTGCTCGTCGTCCATGATCGCGATCAGGCTCTCGGCGCGGATGACGCTGGCTCTGTTGAAACAGGGGATTGCGCGCCGCAGCGCCAGCGTCTCCAGCGCGATGCGCATGGCGTAGATTTCATCGACTTCTTCCGCCGACAATGCCGACACCATCGCGCCGCGATTTGGGTAGAACGTCACCAGCCCCTCGGCGCGCAATTGCAGCAGCGCTTCGCGAATGGGAATCTTGCTCACGCCGAACTGCGCAGCGATCTCATCCTGAGGCAGCGGCTGGCTGCTCTTGTATTCACCTTGCAGAATGGCGCGCCGCAACTCGCCGGCGATCCAGTCCGGCGTATTGGCGGCGCGGGGACGGGTCAGCATTGCAACCATGGATGGATTGCGATTCTACGTGTATACGATTTAAGGTCAAATCGATCTGTGGCGCAGGTTTCTGCGCCTGCATGTCCGGTGTGCGCCGGCAGCGTCTCAATGTAACATTCAGCTGACATGAAAGCCCTCGAAGACAAAATCCTTGCCGAAGGCCAGAATCTGGGCCAAGGCATCTTGAAGGTGGATTCCTTCGTCAATCATCAGGTGGATCCGGTGTTGATGTTCGATTGCGGCGCCGAGTTTGCGCGGCTGTTTGGCGGTGTCGGCGCGACGAAGGTGCTTACTGCCGAGATCAGCGGCATCGCGCCGGCGCTCGCCACTGCCTACGCCCTGCGCATCCCGGTCGTCTACGCGCGCAAAACCAAACCCATCACCATGCCCGACACAGTGTTTCTCACCACTGCGCCCTCGCATACCAAGAAGCGCGATGTGGAAATCATGGCGTCGCCGGAATATCTGAGCACCGGCGAGCGTGTGCTCATCATCGATGATTTTCTGGCCTCTGGCCAGACCATCCTTGCGCTCGCGCGCATCGCCAAGGCCGCCGGCGCTGAGATCGTTGGCATCGGCGCGTTGATCGAGAAAACCTTTGAAGGTGGGCGCGCCTCACTGGGTGTGCTGGGTGTGCCAATCCACGCGCTCGCCCGCATCAGTGACATGAGCGAGGGCAGGATCATTTTTGGGTGATCCGGGTTCTGACTCGTGCATTCCCAAAGCCTCATCTGGCTCACAGTTTTTCTGCCTACACTCGCGCGCATGAGCAAATCGCGCCGGTTTTCGCTGCTGCACGCTGCATTCGTTTTCGTCTCACTGGCGGCCATCGCGCTGACTTCGCTTCAGCCGGCTGTCGCGCAAGCGCAGGCGCCGTTCAGCCTGCCCTTTGCCGAACCTGCCGGCCCTGAGACGTGGCTGCTGGGTCAGGTGTATGGCAACAGCGTGGGCGCGTTCGCCCGTCGCCGCGAGTGGTATCAAGCCGGCCAGGGCATCCACTTCGGCATCGACTTCTCTGCAAAATGTGGCACACCCGTTGCCGCCATCGGCGATGGCACGGTGTTGAAGGTCGATGCGCGGGAGCATGGCTCCGCGCCGCACAATTTGCTCATTGCCCACCCCAATGGCTATACGTCGCTCTATGGTCACCTGCTTGAACGGCCAGGCGTGAATGTGGGTGATAGCGTGAAACGAGGGCAGGTTGTTGCGAAGACCGGTGACCCCGATTTGACGTGCACCTCGCGTCCGCATTTGCATCTCGAAATTCGCGATCGCACACTCGGCAAAGCGTTCAATGCACATCGTCTGATCGACGCCGACTGGGATATGCTCTCGCTCGTCGGCTCATTTGGGCGTGGATTTCAGCGCGATCTGGATGACCCGCGCAAGTGGCAGAGCGTGTACGACCAGCCCGACATTCGCTTTGGGGGTCCGCTCATCAATGAGTTCGCAAACACATGGCCGCAGGATTGGCGCTGAGGCAATGGGTGACAGACTAACAGGATGCCGATGAAAACGCTCTCTCTCCTTTCGGTGGCATTTGCGATGGCTGGTTGCGCGGCTGTACCGGCGGATGCGGTCACGGCGACGCGATCCGCCACGACCATCCCTGTGACTCTCGTTGCCACCGTTCCGCACGCGACTCAAGCAGCCACTGCCATCCCATCAACCGTGACCCCACAGCCCACCGCCGCGCCGCGCCTGACGTCGCAATTCACCCAGCTCACGCAAGGCGCGTGTTGTGTGCAGCCGGCGTTCTCGCCCGATGGCAACATGGTGATCTATCTCGACCGGCCTGCGTCGGATGCGCCGGCAGCCATCTGGGGCGTGCCGGTGAATGCGCCGCTGAGTGATCCGCAACGCATCACTGAAAGGCTCGGCCCGTTCAGCCGTGACATGACGCTCGTTGCCGACCTCATTCGCGGGCAAACTGTCATCGAACGATTGAGCGATGGGCAGCGCTGGACGATCAACAATGGCGGCCGGCAGGTGTCGTTCTCGCCGGATGGCCAGTTCATCGTGTGGGCGGTGCAGCAGGAGGCCGGCGGCTTTGATGTGCGGCGCTCCGATATATGGCTCGCAAAGGTGGATGGCACGCAGCGCCGACAGGTTGCAACCCGCTTTGGTGGCGGCGTGATTGCGTGGCTGCCCGATTCACAGCGCGTATTGCTGGGCGGCAAGGTCAACCGCAACGCTGCGCTGTCAACTTTGAGCATGTTGTCGCTTGCCGATGGCGTCACCGACGACATTCTGCAATATGAACGCATGCGCAGCCCGCTGCTCTCGCCCGATGGTCGCTGGCTGGCATTCCTTGTGGCCCAGGCGCGTGATGCCTCGCAGAATGGCATGTTCCTTCTGGATCTGGAAGCGGTGGAAGCGCAGCCGCAGCGATTGGATCTCTTTGGCGCGTATCGCTGGCGTGATGGCAATCGACTGCTGGTTGTGCCGGTGCAGGCCGGCGCGCCTTCGAATGAGTTGTGGCAGATCGACGCCGGCACGCTTGAAATGACCCAACTCATCGCTGCAAGCGCTGAATTGCCCTTCAAGATCGGGAATGGCGATTGGGATGTGTCGCCAGATGGCGCGCGACTGGTCTACCTCAACGCGCGCGATCGCAATCTCTGGCTGGCACAACTGCCATAGAGGGCAAAGCCAGATGGACAGGATTAACAAGGTGGATGAGCTTTCGTCTTATCCACCTTTGTTGATCCTGTCAATAACTACATCGGCACGACGAGGCTGCGGTCAAACGTTGTGAGTCGCTCCAACTTGCCGTTGAGGTCAAACCAGTAATCGTCCTCGACGCGCACACCCCAGCCGCCGCGCGGATCTTCGGGGTAATACAGCCCGGGTTCGTTGCACACGATGGTGCCAGGCTGAAACCTCTCCTCTGCGCGCCAACCCTTCAAGCTCATGCCGGGCGGCTCATGCACCTGCAAGCCGAAGCCGTGGCCGAGGCCATGTATGTAGCCGCTGGCCGCGTTGATGTCCACGCGCAGCGTCTGGTGTCCGCGCGCCTCGAACAGATCGCACACTGCCTCGTTGTAGACATAGGTGAAATCGTGCGTGTTGAACATGCCCTCAGCCATGTCGTGCGCCTGCATCACCAGTTCGTGCGCTTGCAGCACATGATCTGGCGCGTAGCCCAGCGACCATGTGCGCGTGATGTCGCTGTGATAGCCGCCCGGGCCGGCGGGGAAGATGTCGAAGACGATGGTTTTGCCCAACTGGATTGGATCGGTTGGGTTGCCGCTGGCATGGGGGATGCCGGCGTCGCGCCCGATGGCGAAGATGCAATCGTGCATCGTCATGCCATTCGCGGCCACTTCGCGCCGGATGAAGGCCTTGCAATCGCCAATCGTCAGCGCTGCGCCGTCTGCCTTCATCAATGTCTCATTCGCCACGCGGTGCAATTTGAGAAAATCGCGCGTCGCGCCGATCACGGCCTCGGTCAACTGGCAGGCCTGCCGAATCAGCGCTGCCTCGTGCGCGTCTTTGGTCACGCGCGCTGCACTGATCACGTCGTTTTCGCCCTCCGTCACTACCTCGCACACCTCCTCGCGCCTCAGGCCGCTGAGGAAGTTGAACGCGGTGTTGACCTGGTCTGCGCCATAGAAGCCGACCCGCCCGCTGACACCTGTGTCTGCCAGGATGCGCTTCATCACTTCAACTTTGGCGGCGTTGCGGTCGCCGGCCTTCTGCTTCAGCACTTCGGGGAATTTGTAGCTGGAGCGGTTGATCAGGTTCATGCCGGTCTTTGCGGCCTCCTCGCGCTCCATCGTGCCATGCACGATGAATGACTCGCCGCTGCGCTTTACGATGATGGCGCCGGCGGTCACATGCGCATCGCCGACAAAATAGGTGAAGGCAGCGTTCGCCGGCCCCAGGCCATCCGGCCCAAGCACGACGAGTGCATCGAGGTTGCGTTCCTGCATCAGGCGGGGAAGATCGGTTTTCATCTGGCAATATCCTTGTAGAGATTTTCAATGTCGGTTGTGTAATCAGCAACGGATCGATACGGCATGGGCGGCCGCATGGATGGTCGCGCGTCGCGCATGGCTGCGCGGAGTTGGCCGGCGTCACCTGGTGCGACCAGCACGCCACCGCTCGCTTCCGCCACCTCAGTCAGCGCGCCCATGCGCGATGCAATCAACTGGCAGCCGGCTGCCACCGCTTCACGCGCAATCAGCGACGAGGTCTCGTGCCACAACGCCGGCACGATGACAGCATCTGTCTCACTCAGCAGCGACCAGGTTTGCTCGCGGGTTTGCACGCCAAGAAAGCGGATGTTCGGATGTTTTGCAGCTGCTTTCAGCGCGGCAGCGTATTCCGGGAATGCCTGTTCAGGGCCGGCGATGGATAAATGACGGTCATCTGGCAGGCCATTGAAGGCATCCACCAGCACATGCACGCCCTTCTGTCGCGCCAGCCCGCCCACGTAGGCGAAGCGGATCCCTTCATGCGGCTTGCGCGGCTTCAAGCACAAATCAAGGCCATAGGGAATGACGCGCCAGGTTGCGGTGTTGTAGCCGAAGGCGCTGAACAGGTCGCGCACGAATTGCGATGGCATGGTCACAACAGATGCGCCAGTCAGGATTTCACGCAGCAAGTCGTTGCGCCGGCGCATCAGCGGAGCAAATACCGCTCCAGCCCAGGTAGGCAGGCCGGCCCGCACCGCTGCACACTGGCCGCATCTGGCCGGCGTTGGCCCGTCGCACTGGCTGCCATCGAAGTTGGTGATGAGTTGGGCGTTGGCGCAGGCATACCAGTAATCGTGCAACGTGATGGCATAGGGCGCGCCGGCGTCACGAATTGCGCGCGCCATGCCCAGCGGATGACCCATCAAGTGCTGCAGATGAACGATCTCTGGCCGCAGCGTCTGCAACAGCTGGCGCACTGCGTTGAGCGCAGCGTCGTCGCGGAATGAGGCGATGAAACGCCGGCTGGCTGATGCCGGCAGAGGGATGCGATGGACTGTCACGTCCTCATCTTGCGCCACGACGGGTTGCCCTGCCGGCGCGCGCGTGACCACCTGCACCTCATGTCCGCGTGCTGCCAGCCCATGCGCCAAATCGCGGGTGATCAATTCAACACCGCCGATGTGTTCAGGCGGATATTGATGGACGATTTGCAGCACGCGCATGAAGTTGCAAGTATAAGTCGCGCAGCACCGCATAGCGGCTATCCCACGTGAATTGCATCTCGACCTTGTGTCTGCCGGCTGCGCCCATCGTCTGGCGCGCGGCATCGTCGTCGATCAGATGCAGGATGCTCTGCGCCAATGCCGGCGGGTCGCCAAATGGCACGATCAACCCGTCTTTGCCATGCGCGATCACGTCTGGCACGCCTCCGGCGGCTGCGCCAATCACTGGCTTGCCATGCATCCAGGCTTCCAGAAAAACGATGCCGAAGGAATCCACGCGCGACGGCATGGCGAACACATCCGTTGCAGCCAGCAGATTCTGTTTGTTGTGGCCGGCTGTTACGCCGATGAGCTTTACATTCGTCAGCCTGTCCTGGGGAACGGCGCGCCACGCCTCGTCAAACCCGCCCGGCGCGGGCGCTTCACCGGCAAACACGGCCACAGCGTCAGGCCGCGCCCGCCACACCGCCGGCATGGCCTGCAACACATGCACCGCACCTTTGTCGTAGGTCAGTGAGCCCATGAAGGTGACGATGGGCGCTTGTTGCGCGATGCCGTGCTGGGCGCGGAACGCGTCACCGTCTGCGCCATCGCGCTCGTTCAAGTTCACGCCCATGCCCAGCACTTGCACCCGGTCAGCATGGATGCCCAGCGCGCACAGGGCGGCGCGCTCGCGCTCGGTTTGCGCGAGCAACGCATCGGCCTGTTGCATCAGCGCGACCTGATGCGGCATCAGGTAATTGCGCGCGACATGCGCATCACCGATATGGACAAACGGCGTGAGGACGAGCGGACGATTGAAATGGCGCGCGGCGTGTGCGGCGCGCAACACAGGATGCTCGAAGGTGATGTTGATGGCGTGCAGGATGTCTGCGGATTGCGCGGCTTGCATGACTACCTCACGCAGCGCCGGCATCGGCGGCACCTGCTCGCCCAGCCTGCGCAACAGGCTCTGCGGCGCGCGTGGCGCGATCAACGTGTGCAGCCGGCGCATGGCATAAAAGCTGTACGGTGCGAGTGGCAGATGGCTGACTTTGCAGCGGATGACATCCACGCCGTTGATGGTTTCGCGCAGGGTTAGCGCAGCGCGCCCGTGCGGTGACCAGGCGCGATCAACTTCGGCGATATCGCTGGTGACGACTGTGACGCGGTGTCCATCTGCCACGAAGCGCTCGGACATTTCGCGCAGATATGTTTGCGCGCCGCCGACCCAGGGCGCATAGCCGGCGCTGATGTGTAGCACATTCATGCTTTCTGCGGGGATGGAGTTGGGGATGCAGTTGCGTTCATTCAGCCTGCTCCGAGCCTGTTTCCAGGGTTGTCGTAAAGATCGTCGCAAATGGTTGTCGCGATGCTGGGCAGAGCATTGTAGCGGCCTGTCGAGTAGGCATTTGTCGCGTTGCCGGGCTTGCATAAAGACCCCCTTTGCCTACGGTTGCTGGCGTTGGAAGTACGTAGGCCGGATCGTATTGTGATTGCCCGCCTATAGCCCATGAAGTGACACCTTCTTCTCGGATAATGAGCCTTCGCATGAATGGAAAAATACGACTTATCCACGGTGTGCTGGCGGTGACGCTGGCGATGGGTGTCGCTGCGCAAGCGCGCGCCAGCGAAGAGGGTTATCTCGATCAGCCGGCGCCTTTGCCTGGCTGGACCCACTCCCAACAATTTCAGTACGATACGCCGCAGAAACATGGCATCGTCTTGAGTGGCGGCGACATTGTGCGCAGTTCGCCCATCATTGCCGAGATGGATGGCAACGTGGGTAATGGCCGCGAAGTGGCTGTGAGCGGGCAGGATGGCAGGTTGTATGTGTATCGCGCCAATGGCTCGCTGGCCTGGTCGACGCAGGTGACGCCTGGCTGCTCGCTGGCCGGCGGCGACGGCATCATCAATTCGTCGCCGGCGGCTGCCAACCTGTATGGCGATGGCACGATCTATGTGCTGGTCACCTTTGGCACCATTCAGCCCAGCACCTGCGACGGCGGCCTCGCGGTGTATCGCGGATCGGATGGGCAACAGGCGTGGCGCTTCAGCCTGCGCAATTGGGCCAGCAGCCAGGGCTACAGCGAGGGCATGTACGGCACAGTGTCATCGCCGGCGGTGGCGGACACTGACGGCGACGGCAAAATGGAGATCGGCTTCGGCGGACTGGATCGCAATCTCTATCTGCTGAATGCTGATGGCTCACTGCGCTGGTATGCACATATGGCTGACACGATCTGGTCGACGCCGGCGTTCTATGACATCAACGGCGATCGCCGGCTGGAGCTCATCGTTGGCACGGATATCTCGGCCAATGGCGCCATCGGCACGCCAGATGGCGGCTATGTCTATGCCATGAACACGCAGAATCGTGCGGTCAAGCGCATCGAATTCTGCGCGCCGAACTATCCAAACACATGTGACTACAGTTACATTCTGTGGCGCGCGGTGTTTGACCAGTCCATCTATGCATCGCCGGTAATTGCGGATGTGCTGCCCGGCAGCGCCGGCGCAGAAGCTGTCATTGGCGCAAGTTGCTTCTTCCCAGCGGGCGGCGCGCCGAAGCGTGGCGCCTGGCTCAAGATTTTGCGGTTGAGCGACGGCGTGGTGTTGCAAACGCTGAATGCGCCTGGCTGCGTCAATTCATCGGCAGCGGTTGGCGATCTGGATGGAGATGGTCTCCTGGAGGTAGCCGCCACCGTCAACGGTGCAAGTGAGTTGGGCTTTGATGGCCTGAGCCGGGTGGCGATGTGGCAGCCAGAGAATCCTCATCCAGCCTGGGCGGTTGTGCCCTACAACCCTGAGCCGGCCGGTGGCGGCAACTACAACGACCCGTATGGCGGCGATTTGCAATCGCCCGTAATCGCCGATCTTGATGGCAACGGCTCGTTGGAGGTGCTGGCTGCCAACTGGGCCAGCGTGCATGTGTTCAATGGCGCGAATGGCAATGCGCTGACATGCCAGGGGCCCTGCGGCAGCCAATTGTCGATGCGCACATGGAAGACGGTGAAATCGACGCCGGCGGTGGGAGACGTCAACAACGACGGCAAGCTCGATGTCGTGATCGGCAGCGGCAATGTGGTCAACGGCAATGGCCAGGGGCAGCTGTATGCATGGACCGATTTTGGCCGGCTGGGTAGCCCTGCCGGCAATCAAACTGCCTTCAGCGCGCCATGGCCCATGTTTGGCGGGAACGCGCGCCACTCCGGTGTGGTCGCCGGCAGTGCGGGCCAATTGGCGGTGATGCCCGATACCCTTTCAGCAATGTTGCGGGTGCAAACCAACACTGATGCCATCATCCGCATCAGCGGCGACGGCGCGAGTGGCAACTGGACGCTGAGCGAAAGCAGCGACCCGAGCGATATCGTGTCATTGTTGGGGAATTCCGGCACGGTTGGCAGCACCGTCGGCGTGCGACTGAAGGCGCCCAGCAAATCCGGCACGTACGATGCCACGCTCAAGGTGGACGCCGGCAGCCTGGGATCGCAAACCATTGCGGTGAAGGTGATCGCAGTCCGAAATGTCGTCAGTGTGAAACTGCCGATTGTCACGCGCTGAGGCTCGCGGGCCTTCCGTGTGGCGCGATCCGTCTGCATGCGAATCCCGGTATCTCTGATGCCGGGATTTTTTATTGGCTCACCTTTTCCAGCACAGCGGCCAGACGCTCTCGCGTGATGCGCAGGTCGTAGGCTGCCAGCCGGCGCGTTTGTCCATCCAGCAGCGTCTTGCGCGCTGCGCCGGCGTGATGAAAAAAGTGAATCGCTTCGGCTATGGCGTCGTGCTGCTTGGCGTTGAACAAAACGCCGGCGTCACCCATCGTATATGGCACGCCGCTGCTGTTGAAGGCGAACACCGGCAGCCGGTAGTGCATGGCCTCAATCACTGGCACGCAAAATCCCTCATGCTCGCTCATGCACACGAATGCGTCGGCAGATTGGTAATAGGCGGCCAGACCATCATCGGTGCCGACAGGGCCGGTCAATCGCACATGGTCGTCCAGCCCCAGCTGTGAAATCATGGCTTGCAGCCGCGCGTGATAGGAGCCGGCGTTGGCGAAGTTGCCCACGATCCATAGTTGCACCTGCGGGTCAACCAACTCGCGCATGTAGCGCGTCAGCCGGATCAGATCGTGCTGGCATTTGTTTGGCGCGACGCGGCCAACGAAGAGCAATTTCAGGCCGGCTTGTCCGCCTGCGCTGCGAATGCGGTCGGCCTGCGGCGTGCGCCCGCCATGATCCAGCCGCTCGAAGTCCACCAGGTAATGCACCACATCTGGCTCGGAGAAGCCGGCTTCCATCAGCTCCAGCTTGTTGTATTCTGATGCGGCGATGGCAAACGACACGCCCTTCAATCGCTGCAACTGCCCGCGGCCATCGGCCAGTTCGCGCGCCAGTTGGGGGTTGATTCCGGCAAAGAAGTGCGCCGGTGTGATGTTGTGGTAATACACGCCGACACGGCTGCGCCGGAGCGACAGCACGAAGTCGGTCACTTCCGAACCGATGGAGAAGTGATAGATCAGGGTGTTGCCGGCGCGGTCTTCGTAATCGTGATAATCACGCGCGGCATGGGCGTAGCGCGGGTCGATGTGGCGGGCGAAGATGGTGGATGGGATGCCGCGCCGGCGCAGCATATTCCAGATTTCCATGGCGTGGTTGCCGATGGCATCGCCATACACCAGCGCCGGCATGATCTGATGCACAGCGTTCATGGCAGCCCGCTCATCCAATCGTCCATCGCGGCATGAAAGCGCGCGCTGACGGCGTGTGGCCCGTGTTGCGAGAGGACGTATTGCCGGCCCGCCTCGCCCATGCGCCGGCACAGGCGTTCATCTTCAAGCAGCAGCGACAAGCCGGCCTCGAACTCGGCGTAGTTGCAAAAATACAGCCCGCCGCTGCTTTGCACGACATGATGTCGCGTGACTGCGCATTCGCAATGCACCATCGCCGGCCTGCCGGCCAGCCACGACTCCATGATGACGATAGAGAAGGATTCATTGACGGATGGCTGGCACAGCGCCACTGCCGCGGCAAAGGCATCGGCCTTGGTTTCGGCAGGTTGAAAGCCGATGTACACCAGATCGGGGTGCGGGGTCTTGCAAGGCCCATCACCCATCAACACCAGTTTGAGCGGGCCAGGGTGGCCGGCTTTGTATTGGGTGAAGTGCTCGATGAGCAACGGCACATTCTTTGCGCTTTCGAGCCGGCCCGAATACAGCAGGAACGGATCATGGATGCCGGTGACGCGGCGAAATCGCTCGCCATCGGATTGAAAGTCTGGCACTGACACGCCGATCACGTGGCCGCGCGCATGCTTCACCTGCAATTGCTCGCCGGCGAATGCCATCTCGGGTTGCGAATTGAACAACAGCCCCCGGCTTTGCTCCAACATCAGGCGCGTTGGCGCGAGATAGGCATAGGCCTCGTCATGCAGGCAGGGCCAGACGACCGATCTGGCCGGGTTGACCGCAGCCGCATAGTGGACGAGTGGGAACGGGTAGGGCGCGAAGAAAAACAGATCGAAGTCGTCACTGCGCTGCGCCAAGTCGCGATACAGCGTTGGGCAGTGCGCCCCGGTCGCGAGCCATTCAAATTGTTCATCGATGCTGAGCCGCTCATGGTGCAGGATGCGCGCGAACAATGTCTGGTGGCGTTTGCGATCCTGCCAGATCGCTGGATGGCGGTTGACGGTGACGCCGCGCAATGTTTCGCGGCCGGCCGGCGCCTCATTGCGCCACTCACTCAGGTTGCTGGCGCAAGACGTGAACACCTCGACCTGTATCTTCTGCGCCGCCAGCAGCTCTGCGAGGCTGCGCACAGCTGTCTCTGCGCCGCCCAGGATGTGATCGCCGTAACGCGGCGTGACAAACGCCAGACGTCGTGTATCCATTCAACCCTGGTCCGACTTTGTTCGCTGTTCCATCGCATCGATGCGCGCCTGCAATGCCGCGATCTGCGCGTCTTTTTCGGCTAATTGCTTGTCCAGCGAAGCCGTCAGTCGGTTGAGCGCTCGCGATGCCTCGACGTTGAAGGCGATCTGCCGCTCGGCCGACATGTTTACGTAGAAAATGATGGCCTGGTGCAGCGCGGTGCGGACGCGCTGAAGCAACCCGCCAACGATCGGCACGCTGGTCGGCGTGACAAACAGTGACACCTGGCTGCCATCGCGCAGCAGGGATGCCTGTTGCAGCGCTTCGTGCAATTCCATGGGGAATCGGTCGCTGCCAGGCACGCTGTAGCGACCCATGGCAATGTCGTCGAAATCGATGCCGCGCGCCTCGGCATCGATCCTGCGCTGCATCAAGGCGGCTCGAATCTCAGCCATGATGGCGTCGACGTCAAGCTGAGGATCGCGGATGGATAAAACGGAGTCGGCCGGCTGCGGTGTTGCCGGCGTTGCGGAACTGGTTGATGTCATGTTTGTTTGCGCCAGGTTTCATGCATCGCCGGCTTCATCTGGCGCCGGCGTGCTGGGCTGAATGGCGCTCTGGCGTTCTACAAGATCACGATTTTCGAGCGTCAATTCTAATATGCGCAGGTGCGTCGCTTTCATCAGATCCAGCATCTGCTGATTGAAGGCTGATTGCTGATCGGCGAGGTGACGCAGCGCCCATTTGCCTGCCAGGCTGTGGATGGCGTTGCGCGTCCGCGCAATCAAACCACCCAACACCGGCACTTGCGAGGTGAACTTGAAAGGCTGCAATTGCGGGTCAAGTGCCGGCGCAGCAGTCAGGATGGCAGTGAGTTTCGCGTCGGCTTCTCCGCCATGTTGCGCTGCCACTGTCGATATACAGCGCAAGGCAGCTTCGTGTGCATCCAGCAGTCCACGCCGGATGTTTGTCCAGAAATTGGGGTCGCAGCCGGCGTCGACGTCACACCCGTAAATGCGCCGGCGACCTGCGATGGCGGCATCGATCGATCGCGCAGCGCGCATGTAGGCGCGCGCGCAGGCCAACGCGTTGTCGATGGAGAGCATGGTTGCAAAGGATGCCAGTTCGCCATCGACAAACGCGGTCAGCAGGGCCGCCGGCCAGTGCCGCAATGTGAATTGAACCCGCCCCGTGTGGTAGTGCAGCGCCTGCGCATAGCTGTGGCTGGGGATGACCGAGCCTTCAACGTGCGACAGTGTGGCCGCCGGCGCATAGATTACATTGAAGCCGGCTGCTCGGGCGCGGAAGCACAGGTCGATGTCTTCATAGTAGGCCTGGCTGATCGATTCATCCATGCCGCCGAGCGCATCGAGCGCGCGGGTTGCCAGCGCCAGCGCTGCGCCGGTGACAAACTCGGGCGACGTGCGCTGATCGTACTGACCCTGATCGACCTCGCCCTGTCCCAGATGATGCGCGGTGGCTGATGGCCGATCCAGATAACCGCCGGCGTGCTGCAAAGTCTTTCCGCCCGGGTAGCGAATCTTGCAGCCGGCGATGCCGAGCGCAGGATCGGCGGCGAACGCAACATCCAGCGCGGCCAGACAACTGGGGTCAAGCGTCGTGTCCTGGTTCAGCAGCAGGATGAAGCCGGCGTCATGTGCTGCTTTGCGCGCGGCGCGGATGCCGGCGTTGATGGTATGGGCATAGCCAGCGTTGGCAGATTGGCGAATCACGCGCACCTGCGGAAAGCCGGCGGCAATGCGCGCGCCCTCGTCTGTTGAAGCGTCATCGACCACGATGATCTGCGCCGGTGGCAGGGTTTGTGCGGCGAGCGATTCAATGCAGGCGCCGATGTATTTCGCGCCATTGAAGAGCGGGATGACGATGGTGATGTGGGATTGATTTTGCATGGCCGCGCATGAGCCTCGCTGGGCTGCCGGCATTGTGCCATATCCAGCTTGTTCTCATGCTGGGATGGCGGCTGCCGTCAGCGTCCCCCCTTCAGCCATCTCATCAACCGCATGAACCGGCCGCGCTCATAGGCATCTGTGAGCCGTTGCAATCGGTCGCGTTCGGCTTGTAGCTGCGCGATGGCTGCGCTGTGTGCAGGGTTGCCGCGACCAGCGCGATTTGGCGGAGGCTGGCCGGCTGCGCGCATGCAAAACGCAATCAGCGGCTTGGCGGCCTGTTCCCAGGTGAACTGCTCTCGCGCAGCGGCAAATTGCCTGTCGGCGTCCTCGGGTGGCGTGTTCAGCCAGCGCAGCGACTCCCGCGCGATACCCTCCACATCCTGCACACCGACCACGCTGCCCAGCCCATGCCCGCTGACAATCTCGCTGGTTGCATCGCCGGCGGTCATCACCATGGGCAGGCCGGCCCAGATGTAGTCGAATACACGGCTGCGATATGCCAGCCGCGTCTCCAGCGTATCGAAGTGCAGTGAGAGCGCGACATCGGTCTCGAGCAGCACATTCGTCCAGTCGTCATAGCCAACCCAATCGCCGAAGAAAACGCTGCGGTCAAGCAGGCCGAGAGCGCTGGCTGCCTGCTTTGCGGCATCCACATTGGAAGGCAGGTTGGCGAGCGCGGGGTTGGGATGGCGCGTGCCGGGGAAGATCAGCCTGGCGGAAGGCTGCTGCGCGCAGATCAGGGGCATGGCCTGCACTGCGCTCACTGGATCGAGCCAACGCCACAGCCCGCCGCCCCACAGCATCAATTTGTCGGCGGGCTGGATGCCTGGCCACACGCCCTTGATCGCCGGCCTGGTTTTGAGCGGGGGTGTTGCGCGCAGGCCGAATGGGACCACATCCACAAGCTGGCGCAATGATGGATCACGCTGGTAGTCCGCTGGCGTGATCCGCCCGTGCGCTTCCAGCAGACCCAGCCACCAGTCGCGCTGGCGCTCGCTGGCGCAGATGAAAAAATCGCCGGCGAGATACTGCGGCTGCAATTGAGCCATGCGCGCGGCCCATGCCGAATTGGCCTCAGATTGGTGCGCGTAGGTGGCCAGCCACTCCGGCATCAGCGGGTCGTAACCGTCGATCACCAGCCAGGCCGAACACTCTGCCAGTTGCGGGAAGTGCCAGGCCATGTCACCGGGCAACAGGATCACATCGGCCTCGCGCGCCGGGCGTTCGATTGTGTCCCATTGCCCCGGCTCAAACAGCACTGCCTCGAAAGGTGCGTCACCGTTGGGCAGCGTTGAGCCGGCGGGCATGGCAAGGCAGACCTGTGCGTGGCGCGCCATCACGCCGGCCAGCGCATGGCAACGAATGCCCGGGCCGGCCATCTTCGGTCCGATGCGCTCATGCGAGAGGATGAGCAGCCTGGTGCGGTGCGCCGGCTGCGGCATGGGAATTGCCATCAGCGCGTGCCCTTCAGCCAGCGCATGAAGCGCATGAATCGACCCTGCTCGTAGCGCGCCACCAGGTCGCGCAGGGCGTCGCGCTCGCGGGTGAGGTCGGCGATCGCGCCGGCGTTGCGCTGTTGTTGCGCGGCCTGGCGGAGCTGGTGATTCTCCTCGCGCAGCAGGCTGAGACGGCGTTCGTAATCGCGCACGATGTGGTGCGCCAGCGCGCTGCTTCTCCTGAAGCGCATTGCCCAGGGCGTGATGAAAGTGGCGTCGAATGACAGGTCATGGAAAAAGCCGTGACGCGCGAAGGCCTCTGCCCAGTGTTCCGCCGGCTGAACGTTGATGTGGGTGGCCTCGGCGTAGTCGTTTGGGCTGGATGAGAACAGGATGTCGTCGCTGTGGGCGCACAGGTTTTCGATTGCGCGCGCGGCCTCCAGCGCCGGCATGTGCTCCACCACCTCGATGCATATGATCAAGTCATATCGGCGCTCAAACGGCGCGGCAATCGAGCCGACGCGGCAAAATGCCCGAATGCTGTCGTGCGCCTGGCTGATGGCGTAATCGGAAATATCCACGCCCCACGCCGGCGTGCCGCGCCGGCGCAATTGCTCCACCAGAAAGCCCTTGGCGCAGCCGGCATCCAGCACGGTGGCCGGCGCGATGTCGCTGATGATATGGCCGGCGATGCCATCGAAGAATGCCAGCCAGAAATCATTGCGCACATACTCTGCGCCGCAGCCGGTGGCGTAATAGGCTGCGTCGAAATTGTCGGCAGGTTGGGGCGGGTTGGTTTGCTGCATGTTGCACCGATGCCTGTGCGCTCATTTATGCGTCAGCAGGCCAGCGACGCCGGCTGCGCATCGCGGTCGAGTTGCGGCTCAGCGGCAGCGCAGGCGTGATGCGACCAGGCGCCATTCATCGCGATCAAGCCATGTCGCTCGGCCGTGCCGCCCGGCCCCACGCTCAGCCGGGCGCTGTGCAGCCAGGTGTCGTATTGATGCACGCACTCACGGTCGTAGATCGCAGTCGTGATGGTGTATTCACCGGGCAGGAAGGGCAGGTTGGGAATGTGGTAATCGACCCACCCCTCGTCCTCGATGAAAGGGATGCTGTGTTGCGAGAGAATGTTGTTTGGGCCAGCGATGTTGGTGTCGGTGAGCAGGTGATTGAAGGCAAGGCCGAAAGCCGGCTGGTGAATGCGCAACTGAGTCAGATAGTGCATGCGCACCACGAGCGGCTGGTTTGTTTTTGCCTGCTGCACTGTATTGCCGGCGCTGTCGAGCAACTCGACCTGTGTGATGCGCGCTTCGCCGCTGCCATAGCGATTTTCGGTTGATTGTGCGTAGCGCGAGCGGCCGAGGCTGCGCTCAAGGGAATAGGCGTAGTAGGCGTCGGTGACCTTGTGGATGTCGCCGGCCATGCGCACGCGCCCCTTGTCCAGCCACACTGCCTGTGAGCAGGTATTGGCAATCGTCTCCAGGCTGTGCGACACGAACAGCACGGTGATGCCGCTCTCGCGCAGTTCCTGCATGCGCTCATTGCATTTTTGCTGAAAGGCTGCGTCGCCAACCGACAGCACTTCGTCGACCAGCAGGATGTCGGGATCGAGGTGGATGGCGACTGAGAAGCCGAGCCGCGCATACATGCCGCTGCTGTAATCCTTCACCGGCACGTCGATGAAATCGCTGATCTCGGCGAAGTCGATGATCTGGTCGATGCGGCTGTCCACGTCGCGGCGCGTCAGACCCATCACCGCGCCATTGAGATACACGTTGTCGCGGCCGCTCAGGTCGGGGTGAAAGCCGGCGCCCAGTTCCAGCAGCGCAGTCACGCGGCCGTTGACCGTCACATTGCCGGAGGTGGGCTGGATGATGCGGCTGATGAGCTTGAGGGTGGTGCTTTTGCCGGCGCCGTTCGTGCCGATCAGGCCGATGCTCTCGCCGCGCTGCACGTTGAAGCTGACGTCGCGCAATGCCCAGAACTTGTTGTCCTCGCGGCTGCGCTGGTTGCGTTGCAGGAGCGAGATAAAAAGTTGCTGGAAGGCGCGCGGCTTGTCTCGATCCATGCGGAAGAACTTCGAGACGCCGTTGAACTCGATGGCGGTTGACATCACTGGAACGGTTGGCCGCCAAGTGTATCAGGTGCAGCGCCGGCAACTCGACGCGCGCTACACGGTTTGCCTGACACGAAGGATATATTCGGCGAGGGCGGTGCGCCAGTCGCGCATGCGGTCGATGCTGAGGCGCTGCAGGCCGGCGTTTTCCAGCACGGAATAGGCCGGTCGCCTGGCCGGCGCATTGAATTCAGCGCTGGTGGTGGGATGCAGGTCGGCCTGGATGCCGGCGAGGCGAAATATTTCGGCGGCAAAGTCGTGCCACGTGGTTGCGCCGGCGCTGGTGATGTGATAGGTGCCGAAGGCGTTTGTCTCGATCAGCGCGGCGATCTGCTGCGCGAGGTCTTGTGTAAACGTCGGCGTGCAAGTCTGGTCATTGACGACCTTGATGGTCTTGTTTTCGCCGGCCAGCCGCAGCATCGTATTCACGAAATTCCCGCCCTTGCCGCTGGCGCCGGCGATGCCATACAGCCCGCAGGTGCGCACGAGGTAGTGCTTGGGCCACGCTGCGCGCACGAGCAACTCGCCGGCCAGCTTGCTCGCGCCATACGCGCTGATCGGGTTGGGCAGGTCGGCTTCGGTGTAGGGTGTGCGCTTCTCGCCGTCGAACACGTAATCGGTGCTGATGTGCAGCAGCGCGGCGTTTGCAGCGCGGCAGGCCAGCGCCAGTTGCTGCACGGCGAGCGCGTTCACCGCCAGCGCCTGTGTCGCATCCTTCTCGATGTCATCGACGCGATGAAAGGCCGAGCAATTGATGACAAGATCTGGCGCGAATGCGTCGAGCGTGGTGCGCACTGCTTGGGTGTTGCACACATCGAGCGTGATGGGCGTGTGGTTTGCGCCGGCGACATTCGCGCCGCGCGCGGTGGGCAGCACATGATGCGATGACAGAGCAGCGAGCAGATCGTGGCCGAGCTGGCCGTTGGCGCCGATGAGCAGGATTTTCATGAATGTTGTGACCTGGATCCCAGAGGATCTGGTGATCGATTGATGGCGATTATAGAGTTCAGGCCTTTGAGGTTTTCAGGAGTCGCTGCGGTATCATCGCCGAGCTATGTCTGCAAAAGTTTCCGTCGCTGTGCTGGGCGCCACCGGCGCTGTGGGTCAGCGCTTCATTCAACTGCTCGCCAACCATCCCACATTTGAGATTGCCGCATTGACAGCCAGTGATCGCAGCGAGGGCAAGACCTATGCCAATGCTGTGCACTGGGTGATCGAAGGCGACGTGCCGGCGGCTTTGCGTGGAATGCCCTTGTTGCCCACAACCGCTGAGGCGGTGCAAAAAACTGCGCCGGCGGTGAAAGCCGTGTTCAGCGCATTGCCGAACGAGAGCGCGCAGATTGCCGAGCCGGCGTTTGCGCAGGCTGGCATGAACGTCTTTTCGAATGCGTCATATCACCGCATGCATGAGGACGTGCCGCTCGTCATCCCTGAAGTGAATGGCGATCATCTCGCGCTGCTCAAGCACCAGCGCGCTGCGCGCGGCTGGGCCGGCGGCATCATCTGCAACACCAACTGCACCGTCAGCGGGCCGGCCATCACCCTGCGCGCGCTGCGCGCTGCGTTCGGCATTCGACGTGTGTTCTGCGTGTCGATGCAGGCAGCCAGCGGCGCCGGCTACCCGGGCGTGTCGTCGCTCGACCTGATCGACAACGTCGTGCCGTTCATCAAGGGCGAGGAAGAGAAGTTGGAAGCTGAGGCGCGAAAATTGCTTGGCAAAATTACTGCCACCAACATCGCGCCGGCCGCCTTCGCGCTCAGTGCGCACTGCAATCGCGTGCCGGTCATCGACGGCCACATGGTCACGATGTCGGTGGAGACTGAGCGCCCGGTCACGCCCGAAGCTGCCGCGCAAGTCCTGTGCGAATACACCTGCAAGGACGTTGCGGGATTGCCCACTGCGCCCGACTATCCAATCGTGGTGCGCGCCGAAGCCGACCGTCCACAGCCGCGCCGCGATCGCATGGCCGGCAACGGGATGAGCGTGGTTGTCGGGCGCATTCGGCCAGAGCCGTTGTTCGGGGAGCACGGCGTGAAGTTCATGACCCTCTCGCACAACACGCTGCGTGGCGCAGCCGGCGGCAGCGTGCTAAATGCCGAACTGCTTTGGCGCATGGGGCTTGATTGATAGATTGGGAGTCTTTCTCGCATGAAGAATATCGTTGTACTTGGCGTGGGCTATGTCGGCCTGGTGACCGGCACGTGTTTTGCCGATCTGGGCAATCGCGTGACGTGCGTGGATGTGAACGAGGAGCGCGTCGCGAATCTCAAGCAGGGCATTTTGCCGATCTTCGAGCCGGGGCTTGAAGAATATGTGCGGCGCAACACGAACGCCGGCCGTTTGCAATTTACCACCTCGTACGACGAGGCGCTGAACAACAAGGATGCGCCGGCGGAACTCGTCTTCATCGCCGTCAACACGCCGATGGGCGTGGATGGCGAGGCCGAGTTGCGCTATGTGCGCTCGGCTGCTGAGACCATCGCCGTGACGATGGATCACCCGCTCATCATCATCAATAAAAGCACCGTGCCAGTCGGAACCGGCGACTGGGTGGCCGACATCGTGAAGGCCAAACAGCCGACGCCGATTCATTTCAGCGTGGTGAGCAACCCCGAGTTTCTGCGCGAAGGTGCGGCGATTGCTGACTTCATGGCGCCGGATCGCGTGGTGCTGGGTTCGCTGGATGAGGACGCGGCGCAGAAGGTGGCGCAACTGTATCTGCCGCTGCGCGGTCCGATCATGATCACCGACCTGCGCACGGCGGAGATGATCAAGTACGCCAGCAACGCATTTCTGGCGACGAAAATTTCGTTCATCAACGAGATCGCCAATATTTGCGAGGCGCTCGGCGCGGATGTGAAGGAAGTGGCCGCCGGCATGGGCTATGACAAGCGCATCGGGCGCGCGTTTCTGGACGCCGGCCTCGGTTATGGCGGCTCGTGCTTCCCGAAGGATGTGAAGGCGCTGGCGCACATGGCAAATGTGCAGGGCAAGCACCCGCAGCTGCTCGAAGCGGTGATGCAGATCAACACCGACGCGCGCCGCAGCATTGTGCAGAAGGTGCGCCATCTGGTCGGCAACCACGGCACGCAACTTAATCGGCTGGAAGGCAAGACCGTCGGCGTGCTTGGCCTGGCGTTCAAGGCCAACACCGACGACATCCGCGAGAGCCAGCCGATCGACATCATTCGCATGTTGCAGGCCGATGGCGCGTGCGTGAAGGCGTATGACCCCGTGGCGATGGAGAACGCGGCGCGCATGTTGCAGAGCGTGAAATTGTGCGAAGACGCCTACGAGACCGCGCAGGGTTGCGACGCGCTGGTGCTGGCGACCGAGTGGAACGAGTTCAAAAATCTCGATCTTGAGCGCATGAAGCAGATCATGCGCAAGCCGGTGATCGTGGATGGCCGCAACCTCTACGATCCGATGGTGATGGACAAGCTCGGCTTCACCTATCGCGGGGTGGGGCGGGGTTACTAGAGATTGGGGATTGGAGATTGACATGTGCGACGCACTCAGAAAGCGCGTCGCACTTTTTTGTCACTTGTGAATGACAACGCCTTGTGCAATGAGGCGATAGTTGTAGTAGTCAGGCGGGAAGTTGAAAGGGTCTACACAATACTTTGATGAGAAGGTATATGTTTGATTCGGTTTTAGGTCACTTGCTATAAACACGATGACAGGTTGGCAATCGCTAAAGAAGAGCCTCAGTGAGTAAAAAAGATATCGCACTTGCGTGAGGGTAAATGTGCTTGTGTTGCGAATGGTTCCTGTGTAGTTTGTCGTCCCAAGCACGAGTGAAGTGGTAAGGCTCATGTAGCTTTGACTGTTCAAAGGATTATCGCTGAGGACGTTGATTGCATTCTGTGCGACTGACCCGACTTGCGCGCCGGAAACGGTAATGGCGAAAGGATTAAGCTGACCGGGAATGACCGCAGGTAGTAATGTCGATCCCGTTGACGTTCCAATTGTTTGCCCTGTTGTGTCAAATGCCTTTGCTTGTATAGTGACGTTGGTGACCGTTGTTGATGCTGCGACAGTTCCTGCAACAGCATATTGCCCAGTGCGATTGCCACTTTCAAGAGTTTCAGCAATTGTCGTCGAAACAGATCTACCTGACACAAAAGGCAAGTAAATGCAGTCCGAGCTTGTGCAAAGGGGCGTAGCGCCGGCTACGCTGCTGCATATTAAAAATAGAACGATACTCGACAAGCCCCTTTGCAAAAAACAGCATTTATCCCTGCTCATGGGTTGCTTTATTGGGTAATAAACCACGAAGCTGCTTCTCCTTCACGCTATTCATTCTTTGAGCCAATAGAAACTGGCCCAGAATTTACTAACTCAGAAGCTTTGGAAAGGTTACGAATCCAACACTTTCTACATAGAACAACCAGATTATCTATGCGACAACCTGCAATGGTTATAAATCAAAAAACCATATTGCCAAATGCAAAACGCATGACTTGCAATGAATACTTACAGATTTGACTTGCGGTAAAGTTTGCCCCATTCTCATGCCAAGCAAAAACGGACACAGCAAAACCAAATTCGCCAAACCGCCGGCGCGCACAAAAGTCAAGCGCTTCGAAAATAACATCACCCGCGCCACGCTGCCCAATGGCCTGACGGTGATCGCGAAGGAGATGCACACCTCGCCGGTCACAGCGTTCTGCGTGTGGTATCGCGTCGGCTCGCGCAACGAGCACGCCGGCATCACCGGCATCTCGCACTGGGTCGAACACATGATGTTCAAAGGCACGCAGAAATACACCGAAGCCGACCTCGACCGGCTCGTGAGCCGCGATGGCGGCGTGCGCAATGCCTTCACGTGGATCGACTTCACCGCGTATTACGAGACGATGCCATCGAACAAGATCGACCTCGCCATCGAACTGGAGGCCGACCGCATGGTGAACTCGCGCTTCGATCCAAAAGAGGTGAGCAGCGAGCGGGTCGTGATCATCAACGAGCGGCAGGGCAACGAGAACAGCCCGGGCTTCCGGCTCTACGAAGATGTGCAGGCGGCGGCGTTCAAAGCGCATTCGTATGGGCATGAGGTGATCGGCCACATGCGCGACCTGGAGACGATGACGCGCGATGACCTCTTCACACATTACAAAAATTATTACGCGCCGAACAACGCCATCGTCGCGGTCGCCGGCGATTTCGACACCGCCGAGATGCTCGCGAAGATCGAAAAGCGCTATGGCAAGCTCAAGCCGTCGGCTCACATTGACCAATCCACCACCACCGAGCCGGCGCAGAAGGGCGAGCGCCGCGTGACCGTGAAGGGCGAGGGCGAGACGAATTACCTTGCACTCGCGTTTCATGCGCCAAATGCGACGCATGCCGACTACATGCCGCTGGTCGCGCTGGATTCGGTGCTGTGCGGCGCGAGCGGCCTGTCGTTCTTCGGCGGCGGCACCAGCAACCGCAGCAGCCGGCTGAGCAAGGCGCTGGTCGACACCGGCTTTGCGGCGGACGCCGGTGGTGGCGTGCTGCCCACGCTCGACCCATTTTTGTATTCGCTCGGCGCGACGGTGATGCCGGGCAGGGACATCAACGATGTCGAGCGCAAATTGTGGGAAGAGATCGAGCGCCTGCAACGCGAACCCATTTCGCAGGCCGAACTGGACAAGGCGCTCAAGCAGACGCGCGCGCAGGTGGCCTTCGGCACGGAGACGGTGACGAATCAGGCATTCTGGCTTGGCTTCAGCGAAATCGTCGCCGGCCACACCTGGTTCACTACATTCCTGGACCGGCTGGCACAGGTGATGCCGGCGGATGTGCAGCGTGTGGCGCAGGCCTATCTCACCCGCGACAACGTCACGGTTGGGTATTACCTGGCGCAGGGAGGGCAGGCATGATGGCAGCCCGCAGCCGAAAGCCGGCCCCGCACAAGGCCGCCGCTGTTGCGCCGTCTGTGCCATGCAGCGCCAACATTGCGCAATTCGAACTGACCAACGGCATTCGCATCTTCGCCTATGAAAACTTCAACAGCCCGGCGGCGGTGGTCAGCGGCTATCTGGTCGCCGGCGCACTGGACGAGCCGGGCGAGAAGCGCGGCCTCGCCGGCTTCGTTGCCGATTGCCTGACGCGCGGCACGCAACACCACAGCTACGAGCAGATCTTCGAACAAACCGAGTCCATCGGTGCGAATTTGAGCGTGAGTGGCGGCATGTTCACCACCGGCTTCTACAGCAAGAGCCTGAGCGAAGACTTGCCGCACATGATGGATTTGCTCGGAGACGTCATTCGCCGGCCCACTTTCCCCGAAGCCGAAGTGGAGAAGGAGCGCGCCGAATGGCTGACCGGCCTGCAGGAGCGCACCAACAGCACGCGCGCGATGTGCGGCTTGTCGTTTGCGGAATTGTGCTACCCCGAAAATCACCCGTATCACTACTCAACGGATGGCTACCCCGAAACTGCGAAGGCGATCACGCTGAATGACGTGCGGGATTTCCATCATGGCTATTACGCGCCGCAAGACATGGTGTTCGTCGTCACCGGCGCGGTGAAGGCTGAAACCGCCCGCGACATCATTGCTGCCCAGTTTGGAGATTGGGAAAATCGCCGGCCCGCCCGATCCGCCTTGCCAGAAGCGCCAAAGATCACAGGCCGGCCGCGCAAGCATGTGGCGATGCCCGGCAAGAGCCAGAGCAACCTCGCTTTTGGGTTCCCCGGCCCCTCACAATTTGATCCCGATTGGACGCCCTGCGTGATGATGAACAGCATCCTCGGACAGTTTGGCATGTATGGTCGGCTGGGCGAGAGCGTGCGCAAGGAAGAGGGCTTGGTGTATTACATCGGCAGTCGCTTCGAAGGAGGGCTGGGGCCGGGGTCGTGGAACATCTACGCCGGCACCAACCCTGGCACGGTCGACCGCGTGATCGAGATCGCGCTAAAGGAAGTGCGGCGCATGCGCGATCGCAAGGTGAAACCGGGCGAGCTGGACGACAACCAGTCGTATTTCATCGGTGTGCAGCCGCTGCAGCTTGAGACGAATGAAGGCATTGCCGGCCAGATCCTGAACATGGTGCGTTACAAGCGCGGGCTGGACTGGATGTTGAGCTATGAGGATCGCATTCGCGCCATCACCGTGGCAGACATTCAGCGCGTGGCGCAGACGTGGCTCGACCCCGACAATTTTGTGCTGGCAACCGCCGGCACGTGAGCGATACTCGACTCTGAGTGATGCGTTCTGAGTGCCGAGTTGTGAGGACCGGCGTCACGCATCACTTATCACTCGGAACTCCAAACTCCCATGCTGACCACCGGCGTCGACATCATCTCCGTTCATCGTGTGCAGGATGCCATTGCGCGCCACGGGGATCGTTTTCTCGGGCGCGTATACACCGTGGATGAACTGGTGTATTGCCAGGGGCGCATCGGGGCGCTGGCAGCGCGCTTTGCCGCAAAAGAGGCGGTGTCGAAGGCGCTCGGCGTCGGCATCAGGACGCTTTCGCAGCAAGGCATCGCGTGGCATGAGGCTGAGGTGGTGAACGATGCGCGTGGCAAGCCGGCGGTGCGCCTGCATGGCCGCGCCGCGCAATTGGCGCAGCAGTTGCATCTCACACAGTGGTCGATCTCGATCTCGCACGAGCGCGATCACGCCATCGCCTTGGTCGTGGCGATGTGATGGCAGCGGCCGGTCACCTGCGTTTGGCAAGGGTGATGAAGGCGACGCCGGCGACGATGATGCCGATGGCGAGCAGGCTGAGCGGTGTGACGCTTTCACCGAGCAGCACCATGCCGAGGATGAGCGCCACCACCGGGTTGACGTATGAGTAGCTCGATGCGAGCGCCGGCCGCAACTTGTGCAGCACGAGGTTGTATGACGTGAAGCCGACGATGGCGGCGAAGAAGAGAAAGACGAAGCCGGCCATTGCCTCTGGCGCAATCTGCGTCGGCAGGTGTTCGCCGCGCAGCAGGCCGGTTACGAGCAGCATCGGCCCGCCCATCAGCATCTCTGTTGCGGACATCATCGCGCCGCTGGGCAGGCTCAGCTTCTCGCGACCCAGCACCGAGCCAAACGCCCAGCTCAATGTGCCGATCAACAGCGCGATGGCGCCGAGCGGCTGACCGCGCAATTCGCCCTGTGCATTCAGCAGCAGCACGCCGGCGAAGCCAATTGCGATGCCGATCCACTCGATGCGATGTGGCCACTTGCCAAACAGGCCGGAGAAAATGGCAAAGGCGATGGGTGACGACGCCAGCACGGCAGCGGTCAGGCTGGAGGAGACGTATTGTTCGGCGAAGGCGACCATGCCGTTGCCGCCGACGATGAGCAAGCCGCCGAAGATGGCTGAGTGCAGCCATTGCCGGCGGGTGGGCATGGGGGCGCGGCGCAACCAGAGGAAGGCAAACATGCACCCGCCGGCGAGTATGAAGCGCAACCCGCCCATCAAAAACGGCGGAAAGCTGATCAGCGCGACCTTGATGCCAAGATAGGTCGATCCCCACAGCACGTAGAGGACGAGCAGGGCGATCAGCGCATCGAGAGGGATGGCGCGCGTCTGCGCCGCCGGCGCTGCACTCTCCGCAGGCAATGACTTCGAGGCCATGAATGTGGCGACTATACATGGCAATCAACCCGAACGCGCATGCGCTGCATTACACTTCTCTGCCATGCACAAACGCGATTTCGAACTCCTGGTCGAATTTCACTACTGGGCGACCAAAAAGATCCTCGACAAGGCGGCGAAGCTGAGCGACGAGCAGTTCGTCGCGCCGCAGCCGGCCGGCTTCAGCGCCGGCAGCATGCGCGGCACACTCGTCCACGCCATGGGCGCGGAGTGGGCATGGCGAATGCGCTTGCAACAAGGCGTGTCGCCGACGGCGTTCCCCAATGAGCGCGAGTTTCCCAACTTGTCGGCGCTGATTCTGCGCTGGGCGACGGAAGAGGATCGACTGCGCGCGTATGTCGCCGGCCTCAGCGACGAGGATCTGGACGAGACGGTGGCCTACAAGAGCATGGCCGGCCAGGAGCGCGCCAACACAGTCGGCCATGCGCTGCTGCAGGTGGTCTTGCACGGCCAGCAGCATCGCGCCGAATGCGCGGCCATGCTCACCGATTTCGGTCAGTCGCCCGGTAACATCGATTTTCTGTACTATCTGATCGAGAAGAACATCGCATAAGCAGCACTCTGCGCCGTCTCCTCTTCAGCTCAAAAGTTCCGCCAGCGGATGTGGCCGATGTGCATGTTGGTCTGGCCGTGCATTGCAAGGTCAGCCAGCGCGCGGCCAATGCCGATGCCAAACTTGAAGCCGTGCCCGCTGCACGGTGAACTGACCAGGATGTTCGGGTGCGCCGGCGCAACATCCACCACAAAATCTTCGTCCGGCGTTGTCGTGTAGAGGCAGGCTGTTGGCTCGAATGGCGCGCCGGCGGCATCGGGCAGGTAGCGTCGTGCATACGCCAGCAGTCGCTGCGTCACTGCCTCGCGTGGCGCGCGCTCGCTGTTCGGGTCGATCTGGTAGTGGTCGTGATGGAAGCCAATTTTCACGCCGCGCGCGCCGATGATCGGGAAGCCGTAGCCTACATCCTGGCTACGCCAGTGAATGAAAATGGGGAACGCGCCGCGCTCGAACGCAGCTTCATTTGCGACGGGCTTGAAGTAGACGACCTGCTCCTGTGTTACCTTCAAGGGCAGCGCCAGGTCGATGTGCGCGAGCAGGCCATTCAGCCAGGCGCCGCCGGCGATGATGAGTTTGCGCGCGCGATACACCCCCTTCGCTGTCGTCACCTTCACTTCATCGCCGGCGTCCTCGATCTTCGTCACTGCCTCATCTTCGCGAACAGTTGCGCCGTGTTGGGCGGCCAGTGTCGCCATCACCTGCACGCAGCGTGTGGCACGCAGAATGCCGGAGTCGGGCGAGCGCACCGCCAGCGCTGCATCCCCCAGCCGCCATTGCGGGTAACGCTGTCGCAACTGCGCGGCATCAAGTTGCTCGAAGGGCGCGCCGATCTGGGCAAGGGTGTTGGCGACAGCATGCACGTCGTGATGGCGCGCCGGCTCATCGGTCAGGTCGAGTTGATCGGAGTCGAGCAGCAGCGTTTCGCCGGCCTCGCGCTCCAACGCGCGCCACATTGGCTTGCACTGCATGGCCAGCCTGGCGTATTCAGGGTTGTCGTACGCGAAGCGAAAGATGCGCGATTCGCCGTGTGAACTGGCGCGAGTGTGGCCGATGTGAAACTGTTCGAGCAGCAGCGTGCGCCGGCCCTGCCTTGCCAGATGATACGCCGTTGCGCTGCCCATCACGCCGGCGCCGATCACGATTGCGTCGAAGGTGTCTGCCATGCTCGTCATGTTAGCAAAGATGCTGGCTATAATCGCGTCGAACTTCTGTTCGAGCATCATGACAACCGTTGGCAAAATCCTCAAGGCGGATACCCGCACGTTTGTGTTTGGCTGCCGCGTGAACAAAAGCGATGTGCCGATCTTCGGCTCACTGGTGAAGACGAGCATTCAGTATCGCAATGCCACGCTCTACGGCCTGATCTACAACATCGAAGTGCAGGATGACGGCACCACCAAACTGCTTTCGGTGGCCGACGACGTGCGCGAGGAGGAGATTCAGTGGCAGCGCGACCGGCGCGTGCCAGTGGAGGCGGCGGTGTTAAGTGTGGGCTATCGCGATGACTTTGAAGGTCAAGCGCGCATTCGGCATGCGCTGCCGCCGCAACCGCCCATCACACTCGATCTGGTGACGGCGTGTGAGGATGCCGAGGTGATCGCTTTTACCAGCCGACTCGACTTCTTTCGCCTGATCCTCGATTTCAAGGATGCGCCATGCGATGAGTTGATTGCCGCCGGCGTGCGTCTGGCTGCGGAAGCGCGCCCCGAGTCGCAGCGCGAGACCTATCGCATCTCGTGCGGCCAGGAACTTGCGCGGCTGATGGCGAAGGATGCCATGCGTCTCGAAAATCTGCTTCGCCGCATCTCCGATTGATCTGCCACCTGAAAAGCACCGATGACCAACGCACAAGCATTCCCCGAAAAATTCTTTGGTGTCGATGGCGTAAATGACGCGCCTGACCTGCAGAAGCTAGGCGTGGTGGTGGGCGGCTCGCTCACCGAGGGCATTCAAGTCAAGCTCAATCGCGACACCCTGATCGAAGGTGTCACCGTCGGCTCATACGTCACGGTCAGAGGCCAGACCAATCGCAAGTTCTTCGGCTTGGTCACCGACATTCGCCTCGATTCATCCGACCCGGCGGTGTCGAAGATGCCGCCGGCGGATGATGACTTCATCAACAAAGTCTATCGCGGCACAGCCGTGTTCGGCGTGCTGGACGTCAAGCCGATGCTGGTGGAAGATGAGCGCGGCGAGGTGAAGCCGGTGAAGACGGTGCCGGCGCACTTCACTCACGCTTTTCGCGCCACGCCCGAAGAGGTGCAACACATCTTTCAGGTCAAAGAGAAGGCTGTCCACCGCATCGGCGAGGATATCGAGACTGGCAAGATCGAGATCAACCTCGACCTGGCGCGCTTTGTCGAGCGCAGCAGCGCTGTGTTTGGCCGCAGCGGCACAGGCAAAACCTTCCTCACCGTGCCGCTGCTGGCCAGCGTGATCAAGCATGACCTCGCCAGTGTACTGGTGTTCGACATGCACAACGACTATGGGCAGAATCTGAAGGCTGACGGCAACAACAGATTGAAGAGCCTGAAGCAGTTCACTGCCATCTCCAACCGCGTGGTTGTGGTCACGCTGGACGAAGATTCCTCGCGCAAGCGCAACGCCGGCTACGAGTTTGGCTTCAAGATCAGCTACGACCAGATTGAGCCGGAGGATCTGGAGCAACTCAAGGAAGTGCTGAGCTTCACCGATGTGCAGGTGAATGCGCTGTTCGCCCTGCAGCGCGCATTCAAGAAACAGTGGATTTTCAAGTTGCTCTCGGAAGAGGGCGATCAGGACATCGAGGATTGGTTTGAGAAAGGCCAGATCGCGAAGGGCACGTTCTACGCCATGCAACGCAAGCTGCAACGCTTGTTGCGCATGGGCTTCATTCAGGAAGAGACCGCCGGCGACTTCACCGAAAAGGTGCTGAACCACCTGACCCGCCATACCAGCGTCGTCGTCGAGTTCGGGCGCTTTGGCAACGATCTGCCGGCGTATGTCTTCGTCGCCAACTTCCTCACGCGCCGCATTCACAAACGCTATGTCGACTTGAAGGAGGCGTCTGAGGGTGGCGGCGGAGAGGGACCGCACAAACTCGTCATCGCCATCGAGGAGGCCCACAAGTTCCTGGAGCCAGGCATCGCCGAGCTCACCATCTTCGGCACCATCGCGCGCGAATTGCGCAAATATAACGTCACGCTGCTGATTGTCGACCAGCGCCCCAGCCAGATCGATGCCGAGATCATGTCGCAGATCGGCACGCGCATCACCTGCGCATTGAGCGACGAGAAGGACATCAGCGCGGTGTTTGCCGGCGTCAGCGGCGCGCAGCAGTTGCGCAGCGTGCTGGCTGCGCTCGACAGCAAGCAGCAGGCGCTCATCATGGGTCATGCTGTGCCGATGCCGGTGGTGGTGAAGACAACCGACTACCAGAGCTTCTACGAGAAGTTTATTGACACGACGATGGAAGCGCCGGCGGCTGAACGCAAGGCTGCCAACGCGAAGAAGATGGGCCGTCACGAGAACAATCCCGACGATCTCATCTGACCGCAACCTCAGATCGCGTCGGTATAATCCCGCCGAATGCGCAAGCGTGATCGTTATGCTGTGCAGTCTCAGCCAAAGCCAGAGGCAAAGCTGGGGCGTTCTGTCTCAGGGGTCTCGCGCTACCTGACGCACGTTTTTGTCTTTTTCATCCTGCTTGGGGCTGCCATCCTGGCGACGACGCGCCTGATTCAGCCATCGTCGGCATCGAATGCTGATCAGCCACCCATCGCCGGCTTGCCCGCCTCTGGGCCTGCGGCGCTGCCCGGCCTGCCGGCCACCCAGGAACCGCTGGTGATCGGCGAGTTCAACTCGGCCAACTCCGAAGTGATCCAGCGTGATTTTGTGCTGGGCGGCAGCGGCGCCGGCGCCGGCGCCGCTATGCGCCCGCGCGAGTTGACGAACTACAACGTCATCGCCGGCGATACGCTCTTTGGCATCGCGCTCAAGTTTGGCCTGCGCCCCGAAACGGTGCTGTGGTCGAACTACGCCACGCTCAAGGACAACCCCGATCTCATCAGCATCGGGCAGCAACTGCTCATTCCGCCGCAAGACGGCTTGATCATCGCGGCAGAGCAGGGCGATACCATTGACGGCATCGCGCGACGTTTCGAGGTCAAGCCGGAGATCATTGCCAGCGAGCCGATCAACAAGCTCACTGGCCTGAATCAGCCCCTGCTGGTCGGGCAGGTGATCTATGTGCCGGGCGGGCAGCGCGAGACGGTGCAGTGGCAATTGCCAAAACCGGTGGAGGTGCGGCGCACCACTGCTGGTGTGAAGGTGTATCGCGTCGGTCGTTGTGGCGAGGTCGCCATCCCCACCCTGGGGAGCGGCAACTTCATCTTCCCAGCCAATCGCCACTATCTGTCAGGCTATAACTTTAGCGGCGTGCATCCTGGCTTGGACATCGCCGGCCGGCTGGGCGAGCCAATCTACGCATCCGACGCCGGCACGGTGACCTACGCCGGCTACTCGCTGAATGCCGCCGGCCAACCGGTCGGCTATGGCCAATATGTGGTGCTGGATCACGGCAATGGCTATGTCACGCTCTATGCGCATGCCAGCCAACTCTACGTGAGTTGCGGTCAGCAGGTGCAAAAGGGCGCGGTCATCGCCGCTGTCGGCTCGGTGGGGCGCTCCACCGGCCCGCATCTGCACTACGAAATACGCTACGGCAATTCCGCAGTCAACCCGTGGTCGCTGTTGCCGGGGCGGTAGAATGTGCCGCTGTCAAAGCGCCGGCGATCCCGTTTGCCGGCGCATCGCAATCATCTAGCATGGACTCAAATTCACAGGAGCCGCGCGACGCGCTCACCCAGCGCACGCAGGCCGTGGTGCAAGCCGCGCGCGATCAGGCGCTCAAGACGCTGGATGCGTCGCGCGGCTTCTTTCAGTCAGAGGAGGCGCGCTTTCGCATCCTCGTGGTCGTGGGGCGCTTCACCGCTCACGCCGCCATCGTCCTGGTGCTGGCGCTTGCCATCGTGCTGGCAGGATTGGGTTTGGGCGCGGTGTCGCGCTCGCGCAATGCTGCAAACGGCGCGCCGGCGCTGCCGAGCATGCAAGCCACCTCGCGCTCGCCGGTGATCGTGAACCCGGGTGGCGGCCGGCTCTTCACCAGCTTCCAACCCGCCGGTGTGACTGAGGGCGACGATTCGGTCATCGTGCGCAACGTGGTGCTGGATTCGCAGAAGCCGGTCACCGTGCGCAGCAGCATCATCACCTATTCGGTGCAGGCCGGCGACAACGTTGAAACCATCGCCCAGCGCTTCGGGCTGCTGCCCACCACCATCGTCTGGTCAAACCGCGAAGTCGAGGATAACCCTGACGTGCTGAAGGTCGGCCAGCAACTGAACATCCTGCCGGTGGACGGCGTGTGGTATTCCGTGCAAGCTGACGACACACTCTCGTCCATCTCCAGCAAATTCAAGGCCAAGGTTGACGACATCATTGCCTCGCCACTGAACAACCTGAGTGCCGGCGCAAACCTGCTGCCGGGCCAGCAGATTGTCATCCCGGGCGGCGTTAAACCCTTTGTGGCAAAGGTGGTGGAATCGTCTCGCCAGAGCAGCCGGGCTGCGCCCAAAGCCGGCGCCAGCTACAGCGGCCCCGCTCCCAACTTCGCCGCCGGCGGCACCTTCGGTTGGCCGACGAATGGCTACATCTCACAGGGTTTTTGGTATGGCCATCGCGCCATCGATATCGCCAATGCCGTTGGCATTCCTGTGGCCGCTGCTGATGGCGGATATGTCAGCTACGCTGGCTGGAGCAACGCCGGCTACGGCTTCATGGTGCAGATCGATCATGGCAATGGCTTCTCCACGCTCTATGCCCATCTCAGTCAGTGGTATGTCGATCCTGGGCAGGCGGTGGCGCGCGGCCAAGTCATTGGCGCGATGGGCAGCACCGGCAATAGCACTGGTCCGCACACTCACTTTGAGATTCGCTACGGTGGCGTGCCGCAGAACCCGCTGGTATACCTGCCGTAGTTCAGTGGACATTCAGTCAGGGCAATGTCATACGGGCAGCCGATTCGGTTGCCCGTATTCTTTTTTACAATCAACGGCATGATCTCGATGGAGGGCTCCTTTCAGGATGGCGATGAGATTCCTTTCTCATTCGAACTGCCATCCAATCTCGCAAGAATTCTCAAGCGCAGAATCATGACATCAACCACATCAACCACACCAGCCACACTCGCAACTGCCATTGAGCGGCTGCCGATCTTCGCCACAGACCTGACGCAATTGGCACTGGAGGGTCGATTGACGCCGGCGTATGGCCGGAATCGCGAAGCAGACGAAGTGATGACCGCGCTGGCCTCGCCAGGCGCGCTGTATCCATTGTTGGTGGGCGGCCCGCGCGGCGGCAAGACGTCCGTCGCCCATCATGTCGTCAACCGCATCGTGCGGGGGGAATGTCCGCCGGCGCTGGTTGGGCTGAAAGTCTATGAACTTACGCCCAGCCGGCTGTTGCACGGCCTCGGCGGCGTGCCGCGCTGGAGCAGTGAGTTGAGCGATTTCCTCACCGCGCTGGCCGATTCGAACAATGTGCTGTATCTGCGCGACTTTCACAGCGCGCTCGGCCTCGGCATGTCGATGGACGAGAACACACCCGACATGTCCTCTTTGCTGGCCGACCTGCTGCAGTCCACGCATCCGCACCTGATCCTCGAATCGCGCCAGCGCTCGATGGAGCGCATGTTCACCGAGTTGCCCGGCCTGCGCAACCTGATCACACCGGTGCATGTGGATAGCATGACGCGCGACGAGGCCGCAAGTGTGGTTTCTCGCGCAGTGGAGGATCTGGAGATCATTCATGAGATCAGCGTTGAGCCGGCGGCCTACAACGAAGCGTTGGAGTTGGCGGGTCGTTTTCAGGTGAATGAACTGCTACCCGGCTCGGCGATTGATATTTTGATTGACGCGCTGGCGACCGCCGGCGCTACAGATGGCCCAATCACTGCCGCCGGCGTGCGCAGGCGCTTCATTCAGCGCAGCGGCCTGCCGGAATTTCTCGTCAGCGACGACGCCGGCTACGATGAAGCCCGCACGCGCGCGCAGTTGTCGCAGCGCGTGTTTGGACAGGATGCCGCCGTCGAGGCTGTCTTGCGCATGATCGCGCTGGTGCGCACGCGCATGAACAACCCCATCCGTCCGATGGGCGTGTTCCTCTTCCTTGGCCCCACCGGCGTCGGCAAGACTGAACTGGTAAAGGCGCTTTCGCACTTCCTGTTCGGCGGGCAGGAGCGCATCGTGCGCTTCAACATGGCCGATTTCAACGACCCCTGGCGCTCGGTGCCGCGCATGTTCGGCGATCCGCACGGCCCGAACGAGACGGCGCGCAAAGGCCTGCTGGCGAGCCGGCTGGAGCAACAGACCTTCGCCGTGCTGCTGCTCGATGAGTTCGAGAAGGCGCTGCCAGAGATGTATCAGCGCTTCCTGCAGCTCTTCGACGAGGGCATCCTTGTCGACGGCCTGGGCAACGAGTTGAACCTGCGCAACACCGTCATCGTGTTGACCTCCAACCTTGGCGCACAACTCATCAACCCGCCGATTGGCTTCCGCGTCACCGATCCGCTGGAGGAGACCGAGCGCGCGGTGATGCGCGAGAGCGAAGCGTATTTCCGGCCCGAATTCATCAACCGGCTCGACGCAGTGTGTTTCTTCAAGCCGCTCTCGCGCAGCGTTATTCGGCAGATCGCGCAGCGCGAATTGAACGACGTGGTTGCGCGCGAGGGCATTGCGCGGCGCAATCTGCGCGTGAGTGTGGACGACAGCGTGTTCGACGTGCTGGTGGAGCGCGGCTACGACCTGCGCTTCGGCGCGCGCTATCTGAAGCGACAGATCGAGCGCACGATTTCCTATCCCCTGGCGCGACAGATAGCGTTGAAGCGGTTGATGGATGGCGCGGCGGTGCGGCTGGTGGTGCGCGATGGCGAGGTGGCTGTGAGTGTGCTGAAGGATGAGGCCGAACCGGCGACTACTGCCATTCCAGCCACCCCAGCCCAGCAACTGACCGCCAAGGAGTTGCGCTTGCGGCTGGCCGGCTTCGATGAGCGCATCGCCATGATGATGGCGCAGCACGGCATCGACGAGATCAAGACGCGCGTCGCCGGCATCATGGCGCGCATCGGCCAGCCTGATTTCTGGCAAAGCGCGCCGGATGCCACAGCGCAGATCGAGGCGATGAACGCGATGACGCAGCGCATCGATCAGGTTGAAAGTGTGCAGCGGCTGCGCGAGCAGGTGGCCGAGGCGCTGGAGCGGACTGCGACCAGCCGCGGCCGCGCCGGCATGCCGGCATTGGCAGAGGCAAATGCGCTGTTCCGCGTGCTGGAGCGCGAATTGCCGCTGGCCGAAACGGTGCTGTGTCTGCGCAGCGAAGAGGATCAGGCCGGCGCGTTCCTCACAGTGCGGGCGTTGGTGGCTGCCAACGAGGACCCGGCGCTGGCAGCGGGGTGGGCGCGCGACCTGACGCTGATGTATGCCGGCTGGGGCAAGGCCCGCAGCTTTGAGGTGACTTTGCTGCACGAGGCGACATCCGGTGAAGGGGTGCTGGAGGCGACCTTGTGCATCGATGGGTATGGCGCGTTTGCGCTGTTGCGCGGCGAGGCCGGCATCCACAAGCTGGTGCGGCCTGCACCGCAGCGCAGCACTGTGCGGATGACGGTGCGGGCATCGGTGGAGGTGATGGCAGACTTGCCTGGCGACGAACTGCTGCTCCGCGAGGTGTCCATCCAACACAGGCCGCTGCGCGAGGCTGGCGCTCTGACCGACCGGCTGACGCGGCAAACGACGATCTCGCTGGGCAAGACGAGCGAGCGCACCGGCCGCATGCTGGTGTGGCGACATGGCCAGCTGAGTGAGACGCTGGAGCCGATGGCGCGTCGCTTTGCGGCGCAATGGCTGGCGCGCCAGGACGCCGGCGATGCCGCATCTGCTGCAACGGATGTGGCGGAGGATGCGCCGGTGCGCACCTACACGCTATTCAAGCAGCAAAGCGTGAAGGATGCCCGCACGGGCGTGGTGAGCCATCAGGTGAAGAAGGTGCTTGCCGGCGCGCTCGACGACTTCCTGATCGCTTACCTGACACAGAGCGCTGGCTGACAAAAAGAGGTTGGAGCGCTTCAATCGCTTCAACCTCATTGTCAAATTGAGATTCCGCGCTCGATCAGCATCTGCTTCACCGCATCGGCGTGGTCAGCGTCTACAACCGCCAGCGGCATCAGGCTGCCGTCGATGGGGGTGAGGTATTTGCCCACCTGCTTGTCGTTCATCAAGTTGCTCAGCACGTCGAGGCTGCTCAACTCCAACAGCACCACCTGCTGCATCTTACCGACGCCGAAGTAGGTGGCCCAGGCGCGAATTTTGTCGACAAGCGCCTCTGGCGCCGGCCCGCTGTGCAACTCGGCCAGCGTCGCCAGCAATTGGTCGAGCGTGAGGCCGGCGCTCATTGCGTTGCGCACGCTGCCGGCGGTGATGCGCGTGCCGCCTTCGCTGCTGTTCCCCGCCGGCGAAGCGCTTTCAGCAAATTGCGCCAGCCGTCCCAATGCGAACACCGAGGGCGCCGGCTGGGTGAAGATCACTTCGCCGTCCTCTGTCGCGCGCAGCACTGCCTCGCAGCCGGCCTCATCGGCCATCTGCAACGTTGGCACCCAGCCGGCGTCGCGCAGGGCGGTCACCACCTCGCCGGCGCCATGCCCGTCGATCAGCCCGAATCTCTCGCCCAACTTGCGCAGCTTGAATGCCTTGAGCGTGGCGCCGGCTTCAGTCTGCGCTTCGGCGTCGGCAAATTGCACCAGCACTTTGTTGCGGTAAAAGGTGATCCGGCGATGCGTCTGCTCCCACTCTTCAAGCGAGCGCCGCACATTCATGGCCACCGGCGCATTCTGGTGCTGTTCCAGAAATGACAGCACGCGCTCGGCATCCCAGCCGGCCTGCTGGCCGTGATACAGCGACTCGCGCGTGAGTTGATATGTGATCACGCGCTCGCCGCCCTGCGAATCGGCGAACTGATCGAGATCGTTCAGCACCATGTCGCTGATCGGTTCCAGCGCCAGCACGGCAAAATTAGGCTGCACGATGAGCTTGCCGCCATTCTCGTCAAATGGCGGTTGTGGCTGCAGGCCGAGCAGCCACGCGCCGGCGTCGGTCAGGCGATAGGCTTGTGGCGTGCTGTTCTCGCCGCGCTCGGCCTTCGCGCTGCAGCCCAATTCAACCAGACCCAGCCAATGCAAAGGGCCGGTCAGCAGGTTGAGGATGAAGCCGGCTTCCACCGCGTCCCAGCCCGATGCTTCATCCTTCACATTGCTGAAAGTGATGCCGAACGGGTTGTTGGGGCCGTAGTATGGCGAGGTGTAGAGGCCGCCGTAGTTGTTGCGATGCCGGCGCTCGAACAGGAACGGATAGTCGTTGCGCTTCATCGTCGCAACCAGATTGATCGGACTGAGCCATTCGCCGTTGTGGCCGGCGGACAATTTGGTGAGCGTGCGCAACAGCGCCAGCCGCGCCTTGCCCAACGCCGGCGGCGATTCGCGCCGCACATCCACGCCGGTAAAGGGCAGGGGCAATCGCACCAGTTCATTCCATGCGCCGCTGTCGCGCCAGATGTCGAAGCACCACTTGACGCGCTGGGGCATGCTCATGCCGAGCAGCTTGCTGACGGGGTTGACGCGCAGGGTGTGATCGAAATTTGTGCCGCTCAGCTCGTGCATGGTGGTGAGCAACCGGCGCATAAACCACAGCCGGCCGTTGCGCTGCTCATCCGCCGGCGACTCGGCTGCGTTCAAGGCCGCCAGCAAAGACCGGAATCCGCTCTTGTAGATCCAGCCTTGCTGGGTCAGCGACAATTCGCCCAGTCTGCGCACATGCCGCCAATAGCGGCCCAGATCGCGCTGGAAATCAAACGCGCTGGCGGCGACGATCACTTCGGGTTCTTCCATCGCGGGTTCTGAGTTCTGAGCGCTCAGCATGTTTACTTTACCCTCGGTGTGTAGCCTTTGGCCTGCATCTCCTCAATCAGTGCGTCGATGGCGTCGTCGGGCAGCACGAAGGCGCGCGGTGAAAGCTGGTAGATCACCTTTTGCATCAGGCTGGTGCCGGCGGCCAATTCGCGCGCGGCGAAGTCATCGGCCAGTTCCAGCACGGTCAGAGATTGATACACACGAATGCGGCCAAAACGCCGCGCAATTTGTCTGAACTGCTCGCTGATGTGGCGCGGCAGTTGCACCTTGATCAGCTTGAATTGTGCGCTGATGTCGTCCATCGACACGCCATTTTGCAGCGCGCGCTCGATGCTCGCCGGCGTGAAGATGTATGTGAATGGCGCGTCGCCGCGGTCGGCGACTTGGCGGATGGCGCCGATGAACGCGGCGCGGTCGGGCGCCGGCGGAATGCGCAGGGTGAACGTGTCCACCCAGTCGATCGGCTCGATGGCGCGCTCGCCCGGTGCGCTGGCCGCCGGCAGCGTCGCTGCATTGTTGATGAGTGCCTGCCCCAGATCGGTGATGCGAAAGGCGGTCAACGCGCTTTCATGCAGCCTCACTTCCACCGCGCCGAACCATGTCAGCGACTCCATGATGATGCGCTCGATGATCCTGCCGACGCTGTTGCGCCATTCGTTCTCGCGCCCGACCTGGATGCGCGCATTGCCGCGCATGGCGAACCACCATTCTGCGCGCGTCGCGAAGGTCCAGGCGCATTCTGGAAAGAAAGCAAAAAGCCGGCGCTGCAGATCTGCCCAATCGATCCATCTGCCGGCGGGCAGGCCGCACAGCACGCGCGCCACATACCGTCGCAGCGCGCACCACTCGGCAGCAAAAAGTGCCGGCGTCAGGTCACGCGCGCCAATTGCCCGCATCAGGATGAATGCATCGCGCGCGCGCAATGAGGCCGATGCGCTGCGCGCTTCCAGCGGCGCCATGATCTCTTCGCTCCACGCCCGCCATGCGCGGCGCAGTTTGTGCTCGCCGTTCAGCACCAGCCACTCTTCGATGGCGCTTGCGCGCGGGCGGGCATACACGCTGCTTACCTGCTCGCGCAATTCGGGATATTCCAGCAGTTGCATGGCGCAGGCGATGGCGAGGAAGAACTCACACTGCGCCGCGCTGAGGCCGGTCTGGTTTTCCAGCGCGGCGGCAGCCTGCGGCGTGAAGGCCGGCATGAGCGGGATGGCGATGCCGGTCTGCGGGTCTGGCGCCCAGTTTGGGCGCGAATGCAGCACGCGATCCACCTCTTCGGCGTCATGCTCCCACTCGCGCAGCCAGCTCAGCCGCGCAGCCTGCTTGTGCGCCGGCAATGCCGGCCGCAGGGTCGCGCCGCTTTGCATGATGACGCTGAGAAAGACGTCGAAATCTTCCAGAAAGTTGAGCGGGCGTGATGTGATGTGCGAATCAGCCGCTGCCTCGCTCACGATGCGAGCGTCGAATTGCATCACTGGCACGCTGCCGGGGAGCGGCAGCCATTGATAAAACACGTCGCGATAACCGCTGAGGTGAGCGGCGTGGGTCGGAAAGAGCAGCGCGCGGCTGCGCAGCGCGTCGATCATCTCGCCGAGCTTGCGATCGGCGTCGCGATCCACCGGCCGGCGCCACACCATCGCCATCACCGTGCGCGGGATGGGCAACTCGTGGTCGCGCGCAGTGAGCAGCCGGCGGGCGAACTCCTGCTGCTCGTCACTCAGCCCTTCCAACAGGGCATCTGGCGCGTCGGTCAGCCGCGCCACACGCTCTCGCAGCGCAGTGACAACCTGCTCGATCAGGCCGACCCGTGAATTCCCGCGCGGGATGACGCCGAGCCAGCGCGCAAGCTCGCGCAATTGTGGGCTGGTGAACTCCGCCTCGATCACCTGATCCAATGCGACCGTGCCGCCGCGAAAGGGCAGCGCGGTTGGCCATCTGTGATGAGGAGCCGGGGGTTGGATGGATGGCGTCATACGCATTCACCGAGCAGCCCTGGCAGGGGCGCGATGGCGCAGAGAAAGGGATCTGCATCCTTGCGGGAGAGCCTCTGCATTGTGAAACATGCGATTACCAGACGTCATCTAACGATTGCCGGCTTCCAGCAGGCCGCTCACGGTTCGGCTTGGCGCGCCGGCGTTGATGGCGATGAGCGCCGGCGTGAAGGCCGGCACTTCCTCTTCATACAGAATGTCGTAGTGATAGCCCTGTTCGGTGAGGAAGAGCTGCCGCTTGGCTGCGTATTCCTGATCCAGCGTGTCACGCGTGACGATGGTGTAGAAGTGCGCGAGCAGGCCATTCTGCTTGGGGCGCAGCACGCGGCCCAGCCGTTGCGCCTCTTCCTGCCGGCTGCCGAACATGCCGCTCACCTGAATCAGCACGTTGGCGTCGGGCAGGTCGATGGAGAAGTTGCCGACCTTGGAAAGCACCAGCCGGCGAATCTCGCCCTCGCGAAACTGCCGATACAAAATCTCGCGCTGCTTCACCGGCGTCTCACCGGTGATGAGCGGCGCGTCCAGCCGCCTGGCGATCTGCTCCAATTGCGGGATGTACTGGCCGATGATCAGCACGTCGTCATCCTTGTGCTTCTGCATCAACATGCTGATGACCTGCTGCTTGCGCAGGTTGGCCGCCGCGAAGTGATATTTCTGATCCTGACCGGTGACTGCGTATTCCATGCGGTCTTCATCGGCCAGCGCCACGCGGATTTCGTGGCATTCGGCGGTCGCGATCCAGCCCTGCTTTTCGAGGTCTTTCCACGGCACGTCGTATTTCTTGGGGCCGACCAGCGTGAAGACGTCGCCTTCCATGCCGTCCTCGCGCACGAGCGTGGCGGTCAGGCCGAGCCGGCGGCGCGCTTGAATCTCGGCGGTCACGCGGAACACCGGCGCCGGCAACAGATGCACCTCGTCGTAGATGATGAGACCCCAATCCTGTTGGTTGAAAAGCTGCATGTGCGGGTATTCGCTGATCCTGGGCAGCTTGCGGTTGGAAGGTCGCTTCGTCTCTGTGTCCGGCAGCCGATCCCGGGTCGGATTGTCGTCATCGGCTGCTCCATTGCCATTGGCTGCATTGCCGTCGGCCAGATTGCCGATCGCCTTGCCCTTGCGCGGGTGATACGTCAACACTTGATACGTGCAGACTGTGACCGGCTTGATGTCTTTCTTCAGGCCGCTATATTCGCCGATCTGGTCTTCGGTCAACGTGGTCTTGTCGAGCAGCTCGCGAATCCATTGCCGCACGGCGACGGTGTTTGGCGCAAGGATGAGCGTGGCGCATTGCGCCTTCAGCATGGCGGCCATGCCGACGATGGTCTTGCCGGCGCCGCAGGGCAACACGATCACGCCGCTGCCGCCGGCGGCGCTGCCCTGTGCCCAAAATACACTGGCTGAATCTTCCTGATAGCTGCGCAGTGAGAACGACTGGCCGCCCAGCGTGGTCTCGCGCAGGCCGAATTGCAGCGTCGCGCCATCGACATAGCCGGCCAGATCCTCGGCCGGATAGCCGATTTGCAGCAGCACGCGCTTGACATGGCCGCGCTGCGTCGGGTCGATCTCGAAGGTGGTCGCGCCGAGCCGGCTGGTGATCAGGGGCGCGAAGGATTTGTGGCGCGCCAGCTCTTCCATCAGCGCCGGCGAATCCGAGATCACCAGCAGGTGGCCGTCTTCGATCGCCAGTTTGATTCGGCCATAGCGCGCAATCGCATCGCGGATGTCGAAGCGCACGTTGTCGGGCAGCGGATATTTTGAAAAGCGCTCGAGGTCGGCCAGAATCTCGTCGGCGCTCAGGCCGGCGGCGGCCGCGTTCCACAGCGAGAGCGGCGAGATGCGATAGGTGTGGACGTATTCGGGGCTTTTCTCCAGTTCGGCAAAGCGTGCCAGCGCATCGCGCGCCTCGGTATACAGCGTGTTATCCACTTCCAGCAACACCGACTTGTCGCTTTGGACAATGAGCGGGTTCTCCGGCTTATAGCTCTGCATCGAAACAAGAATTAGAACACATTCGAGGTCGGAAAGCTAGATTTATGGCATTTTGGTGTTTCGCGCGTGGGGAAGGGCTGGCGGTGTGCCTGGACGGGCGCAGGGCGCGACAGTCAAAAAATCAGACATGCAGCTTAGCAATTTCACCGGCGCTTCTCACCAACGTCTGCCATGGTAGGCGCCACAAAGGAGAAGATGGCATGGAAAACGACGATCTGCCCGTAGGCCGCATTCTGACGCGGCGCGAGGTGCTGGCGCTGTTTGGGCTGGCCGGCACTGCCGCGATGGCTGCGTGCGCTGCGCCGGCGGCCACAACCCCATCTGCGCCAACCCAGGCTGCCAGCGCAACCACGCCGGCGACCGAGGCGGCAACGTTGGCGCCGACTCTTGAAGCTACAGCCGCTGCAACCGAAACGCCGGCAAGCCTTGAGGCGACCGCCAGCGCTGCGATTGCCACCGAGCCGGCATTGGCTGCCACCCCCACCACCGAGGTGGTTGCCGGCAGCACCTTGCCAGCATGCGTGGTGGCGCCGGCGATGACTGAAGGGCCTTACTTCGTCGATGAAAATCTCAACCGCAGCGACATTCGCGCGAATACAGCCGATGGCAGCGTGAGCGAGGGCGTGGAATTCAAGTTGACCATGCGCATCCTGCTGGCCGGCGGCGATGGCTGCGCGCCGATGCCGGGCGCGCTGGTGGATATCTGGCACTGCGACGCGCAGGGCGTGTATTCTGATGTCACCGACCGCAGCTTCAGCACCGTCGGCCAGAACTTTCTGCGCGGCCAGCAAGTGACCGATGCCAACGGCAGCGTGACATTCACCACCATCTACCCGGGCTGGTATCAGGGCCGCGCCACGCACATCCACTTCAAGGTGCGCAGCGGCGCATCGGCCACGCAGACGTATGAATTCACGTCGCAACTGTTCTTCGATGACGCCTTTTCAGACAAGGTATTCTCGCAAGCGCCATATGTGAAAGGCGGCCGGCGCACCTTGAACAGCGAGGACAGCATCTTTCGGGGCGGCGGCAACGCGATGCTGCTGGATGTGCAGGGTGCCGGTGATGGTTTTGAGGCAGCCTTCGACATCGGCATGCAGATGTAATCAACAGGATCACTCGTCGGCCAGCCGATAGCCCACGCCCGGCTCTGTGAGGAGATAACGCGGTTGCGCCGGCTCGCTCTCGATCTTGTGGCGCAGTTGTCGCATGTACACGCGCAGGTAATGTGATTCGCTGGCATAGGCTGGCCCCCACACTTCCTTCAGCAGGTGTTGATGGGTGATGACCTTGCCGGCATTTGTCGCCAGCATGACCAGCAGTTTGTATTCGATCGGGGTGAGATGCACCAACTGTTCGTGCAGCATCACCTGCCGGCGCGCAAAGTCGATCTTCAATTCGCCCACGGCAAACTCCGCCGGCGCGTTGCTCCCGCGCTTCATGCTGCGGCGCAAGGCCACCCGCAGCCGCGCCAGCAGTTCGCCCACGCCGAATGGCTTGGTGAGATAGTCGTCTGCGCCGGCGTCCAGCGCGGCGATTTTGTCATTCTCCTTGCCGCGCGCAGACAGCACGATGATGGGCATCGTCGCCCATTCGCGCAGTCGCTTCGTCACATCCAACCCATCCATATCGGGCAGGCCGAGATCGAGGATGACGACGTCGGGATTGCGTGAAGCAGCCAGCAACAGGCCTTCCTCGCCGGCGGCGCTCTCGATCATCTCGTAGCCGTTGGCTGTGAGCGAGGCGCGCAGGAAGCGCCGGATGGGCAACTCATCCTCGATCACCAGCACCACAGACCTCGTATTCATCGCGGGCTATTGTCGCGCAAAGCAGCGCGCCTCAATCGAGATTTGGCACGGTTGGCGGTTTGCCCTGGATGGGCAGGGTGAAGGCGAATGTTGCGCCGCCGCCGGCGCGATTGAAGGCCTGAATTCTGCCGCCATGCGCGTCGATGATGCCTTTGCAGATGGTGAGGCCGAGCCCCGCGCCGGCATGGCTCGCATCTGCGCGGTAGAAGCGCTCGAAGACGCGCTGCTCATCGCCGGTGGCAAGCCCCGCTCCGCGATCGCTGATGCTGATTCGCAAGCCGGCATCCGACGCGCTGGCGGCAATGTCAATCGGCGTGCCTGGCGGGGAATACTTCTCTGCGTTATCGATCAAATTGATCAACACCTGCTCGATCAGCACGCCATCGAATGGCGCAAGGGGCAAGTCCGCCGGCAATTGCATATGCAGAGGCCGGCCATTCAATTGCGATGCCATGTGGCGCAGCGCTGAGCCAATGACCTCTTCGATATCGAGCCATTCCTTCTTCAACTGGGTCGCGCCGCTTTGCAAGCGCGTCATTTCCAGCAGGTTCGTCACGAGGCGGTTCAGGCGCTCAGCTTCGTCGTGGATGGATTGCGTGAGTTCGCTGCGCGTGCCGGCGTCGATCACGCTGCCCGTATCCAGCAAACTGCTCGCCGCGCCCTGAATGGTCGCGAGCGGGGTGCGGAGATCATGCGACACGGAACTCAGCAGTGAGTTGCGCAGTTGCTCCGTTTCCATCTGCGCGCGCGCGGCCTGCGCCTCTTTGTCCAACTGCGCGCGCTCGATGGCGAGGGCGGTCTGGTTGACAAATGTTTCGAGCAGATGCAGTTGGTCGGGCGAGTGCAGGCGATCATCATCGGCGTGGTGCGGCAGCACGCTGACCACGCCGACTGTGCCGCGTGTGCCGAGCAATGGGAGATACAGGGCGCGCGCGCCGGCCAGCGTGTTCGTGCCGCGTCCGGCTTCCTGCCTGTGCTCAAATGACCATTGCGCCACGCCGCGTTCCGTTTCGAGCGTTTGCTGATCTGCCGGCGAAAGGGCAACCCAAACGCCAATGCCCAGTTGCACCCTGTCGTCGGGCAGCAATACCGTGACGGTTGCATCGAAGACGCTGCCGATGTGGCGCTCGGCAATTTGCGCCAGCGCGTCGACCGCTGGACTGCCAGCGAACTCGCGACTCATCATATACAGCTCGGCGGTGCGGCGCTCACGTTGGCGCGACATTTCTGCCTGTTGTCGAATGCGTGAGGCGAGCGTGCTGATGGCCAGCCCAACAACGATCATGACTGCAAAGGTGATCAGATAGCCGGTGTCGCTCACTGCCAGCGTGCCGCGCGGAGACACAAACATCACATCGAAAAAAAGCACGCTGATGATCGCCAGCAACACCGCCGGCCCGCGCCCGATGAAAAACGCCACCACCACCACGCCCAGCAAATACGTCATCACGACATTTGCTTCGCCAAAGCCGACCAGATCGACCACGGCGGATAGCAGCGACGCAATGACGAAAACCACCAGCGCCAGCGCGTATTGCCGCGCGTTGCTGGAACGCTGCAACAGCATCGGCTGTGCGGCTTCGGTGTCGTCATGCTCGCCGTGAATGACGTACACATCGATCAGGCCGCTGTTGCGCACCAGTTCATTCACCCGCGAGCCGGAGAAAAGCTCCTGCCAGCGCGAGCGCGCCGGCTTGCCCACCACCAACTTGCTCACGTTGCGCTGCCGAGCATAGTTGAGCAATTCCTCGCTCACGTTCGAGCCGCTCAAGGTGGCGGTCTCCGCGCCGAGCTGCTCAGCCAGCCGCAACGCTTGAAGCACGGCGCTGTGATGCGCCGCGTTCAATTGCGCGCCGGTATCCACAAATACGGCAATCCATTCGGCGCGCAGGCTTTGCGCCATGCGATGCGCGGCGCGCACCAGCCGCATCGCCCCTTCACCTGGCCCCACCGCCACCAGCAGCCGCTCGGCTGTGGGCCAGGTGTTATCGATGCGATGGGTCTGTCGGTAATCCTGCACCTCGCGATTGACGCGATCGGCTGTCTGGCGCAATGCCAGTTCGCGCAACGCGGTGAGGTTGCCGAGCCGGAAGAAGCCGCGCAAGGCATGATCGACCTGCGCCGGCTTGTAAACCTTGCCTTCCTTCAGTCGCTTTACCAGCTCCTCAGGCGTGAGATCGATCAGTTCGACTTGATCGGCCTGCGCGATGACTGAATCCGGCACGGTTTCGCGCACGATGACGCCGGTGATCTGCGCGACCACGTCGTTCAGGCTTTCGATGTGCTGAACGTTGACGGTGGTGATGACGTCGATGCCGGCGTCGAGTAATTCCAGCGCGTCCTGCCAGCGTTTGGGATGGCGCGAACCTTCGACATTGGTGTGCGCCAACTCATCGAGCAGGATCAGTCCGGGCTTGCGCGCCAGAGCCGCATCAAGGTCGAATTCGCGCAGCGTAGCGCCGCGATAGACCGCGCTGCGGGTGGGGATGGCCTCGAGCCCTTCGAGCAGCCGCTCGGTGTCAAGCCGGCCATGCGGCTCAACATAGCCGACGACGACATCGGCGCCGGCCCGATGCAGGCTGTGCGCCTCTTCGAGCATGGCGTAGGTCTTGCCCACGCCGGCGGCCGCGCCGATGAAGATCTTCAGCCGGCCGCGCTTGTTGCGCGCCTCATCGGCCTGTGATCTTGCCAGCAGCGCATCGGGGTCTGGTCGCTCTTCGGTCATCATGGTTTGCGCAAAACTATACGCATCACTGCAACGCGTCCAGCGCCAGGTTGAGTTGCAGCACGTTCACACGCGGCTCCCCCAGGATGCCAAGCGTGCGACCCTCGATCAAGCGCGTCACGATCTGCTGCACCTGCGCCTCGCTCAGGCCGCGCGCTTTGGCGATGCGGCGCACCTGATATTGTGCAGCAGCAGGGCTGATGTGCGGATCGAGGCCGCTGCTGGAAGCCGTCGCCAGGTCAACTGGAACCGGCTGCGCGTTGGTTGGGTCGGCTGCTTTCAAAGCGTCAATTCGAGCTTTGACGATGCCCGTGATCGGATTGCCTTCGTCGTCCTTGTAGGCATCCGTGCCATCGCCGATGAGCGCAGGATTGAGCGGGCCGTAATTTGAGCCGGACGACGCGGCAGCATTGTAGGGGAATGGCCCCGTTGCGCTCAGCCGGCCCCAGAAATACTTTGGATCATCGAAGTGCTGGCCGATCAGCGCCGAGCCGGCTACCTGGCCGCCCTTCAAGATCAAACTGCCGTTGGCCTGTGCTGGGAAGACGAGCTGTGCAACAGCGGTGATGGTCAATGGATAGATCAAGCCGGTGATTACGGTCAGGATGATGGTCGCCAGGAGGGCGGGTCGAAGTTGTTTCAACA
>CAZPVX010000021.1:74994-81965 GCA_964590135.1 uncultured Anaerolineae bacterium
CGTCGATGACCTTGATGCCGATGAAGGGGACGAGGAGGCCTCCCACTCCGTAGACCCACAGGTTGCGCTTCAGCACGGCGGCGGCGCCGAGAGCTCGGTAGCGCACGCCGCGCAAGGCGAGCGGGATCAAGAAGATGATGATGAGCGCGTTGAAGATCACTGCCGAAAGAATCGCCGAAGAAGGCGTCGTCAACCCCATGATGTTCAGCGCGTTGAGCGCCGGATACGTCGTGGCGAACGCGGCAGGGATGATGGCGAAGTACTTGGCCACGTCGTTGGCGATGCTGAACGTTGTAAGAGCGCCGCGCGTCATCAGCAACTGCTTGCCGATCTCGACGATCTCGATCAGCTTGGTCGGGTTGCTGTCCAGGTCCACCAGGTTGCCGGCTTCCTTGGCCGCCTGCGTGCCGGTGTTCATTGCCACCGCCACGTCGGCCTGCGCGAGCGCTGGCGCGTCGTTTGTGCCGTCGCCGGTCATCGCCACCAGCCGGCCGCCGGCCTGCTGCTCGCGGATGAGCTTGAGCTTCATCTCCGGCGTCGCTTGCGCCAGGAAGTCATCCACGCCGGCTTCAGCGGCGATGGACGCCGCCGTGAGCGGGTTGTCGCCGGTGATCATCACCGTCTTGATGCCCATGCGGCGCAATTCGGCGAAGCGCTCCTTCATGCCGCCCTTCACGATGTCCTTCAATTGAATCACGCCCAGCACATGCTTCCCATCGGCCACCACCAGCGGCGTGCCGCCGGCTTTCGAGATCTGATCCACGTTGGCGCGAACGCCTTGCGGAAAGGCGCCGCCTTGCGCCTGCACGTATTTTTCGATGGTGTCGGCTGCGCCCTTGCGAATGGCGCGGCCGTCGAGATTTACGCCGCTCATGCGCGTTTGCGCGGTGAACGGCACAAAGGTCGCGCCGATCTCGTGCACTGCGCGCTCGCGCAGGTTGAACTTCTCCTTCGCCAGCACGACGATGCTGCGGCCTTCTGGCGTCTCGTCGGCCAGCGATGACAACTGCGCCGCGTCGGCCAGTTCATGCTCATTCACGCCATCGGCGGGGATGAAGGCGGTCGCCTGCCGGTTGCCAAGCGTGATCGTGCCGGTCTTGTCGAGCAGCAGCACATCCACGTCGCCGGCGGCTTCCACAGCTTTGCCGCTCATGGCGATGACGTTGGCCTGAATCATGCGGTCCATGCCGGCGATGCCGATGGCGCTGAGCAGGCCGCCGATGGTCGTCGGGATCAGGCATACCAGCAGCGCGACCAGCACTGTCACAGTGATCGGCGCGCCCTGGCCGGCGCTGTTCACGGCGAAGATCGAGAATGGCAGCAGCGTGGTGCACGCCAGCAGGAAGATGATCGTCAGCGCGGCCAGCAAGATGTTCAGCGCAATTTCGTTGGGCGTCTTCTGGCGTTTGGCGCCTTCGACCATGCCAATCATGCGATCCAGAAACGTCTCGCCGGGATTTGAGGTGATGCGCACGATCAGCCAGTCGCTCAGCACGCGCGTGCCGCCGGTGACAGCACTGCGGTCGCCGCCGCTCTCGCGGATGACTGGCGCGCTTTCGCCGGTGATGGCGCTCTCATCCACCGACGCAACACCTTCGATCACCTCGCCGTCCATCGGGATGAAGTCGCCGGCCTCAATCAGCACGACGTCGCCCTTTCTCAACGCGCTCGACGCCACATTTTCGATCTTGGATTTTCGATTTTGGATGAGCGCAAAGATCGAATCGGCAATTGGCAGTCGCGCATCGGCAATGCGCTTGGCCTGGATATCTTTGCGCGCCTTGCGCAGCGTGTCGGCCTGCGCTTTGCCGCGCCCTTCGGCCATTGCCTCGGCGAAGTTGGCGAACAGCACGGTGAACCACAGCCATAGCGCCACTGCGCCGATGAACCAGGCCGGCGCTTCGCCCTGACCGAGCGCAGCCTGCGCGAACAATAGCGTCGCCAGTAGGCTGCCAACCAGCACCACGAACATGACCGGATTCTTGATCTGCACGCGCGGATCAAGCTTCTTGAATGCATCGACCAGCGCCCGCCTGAGGATGGGCGGGTCGAAAAGGGGACGAGCTTTATGATTTTCCATTTTGTCATTCAGGACAAGGTGAGTGGGTGACAGGGTGAAGGGGTGAGATATTCACCTTATCGCCCTGTCACCTTGTCATCTGCAGATGCTCGACAATCGGCCCCAACGCCAGCGCCGGGATGAATGTGAGCGCGCCGACGATGACGACGATGCCGATCAGCATGACGACAAACAGCGGCGTGTGGGTCGGCAGGGTGCCAAGGCTGGGCGGCGTGCTCTTCTTGCGCACCATCGCGCCGGCGATGGCCAACACGGGCAAGGCCAGCCAGAAGCGCGAGATGAGCATGGCCAGGCCGCCGGTGAGGTTGTAGAACGGATTGTTCGCGCCCAGGCCGGCGAACGCGCTGCCGTTGTTGTTGCCCTGCGACGTGTAGGCATACAGCACCTCGCTGAAGCCATGCGCGCCGGGGTTGTAAATCGCCGTCGTCCCCGGCTCGATGACCACCGCCAACGCGGTGAAGCCCAACACCACGATGGGCATGATGAGGATGACCAGCGAAGCCATCTTCATCTCGTACGCCTCAATCTTCTTGCCCAGATATTCTGGCGTGCGGCCGACCATCAGCCCGGCCACGAAGACAGCCACGATGACGAAGACGAGCATGCCATACAGACCCGAGCCGACGCCGCCCAGAATGGTTTCGCCGAACTGCATCATGATGAGCGGCACGAAACCACCCAGGGGCAGGAATGAATCGTGCATCGAATTGACCGCGCCGGTGGATGTCGCGGTCGTCGCTGTGGCGAACAGTGCTGAGCGCGCGACGCCGAAGCGCAACTCCTTGCCTTCCATGTTGCCGCCAGGATTCACATCGCTCGCAGCCTGGTCCACACCCATGCGCGTGAACGCCGGGTTGCCTGCTGCTTCAGCTGCATATGCGCCCACCATGAAGGCAGCCAGCACGATGAGCATGGCTGCAAGGATGGCCCAGCCCTGGCGCGTGTCGCGCACCATCCTGCCGAAGGTGTAGGTCAGCGCTGCCGCAATCACTGTCTCGGCCAGAATCAGCACGAAGTCGGTCAAGGGTGTGGGGCTTTCAAACGGGTGCGAGGCGTTGGCGTTGAAGAAGCCGCCGCCGTTGGTGCCCAGATGCTTGATGGCCACCTGCGACGCCGCCGGCCCGAGCGCTAGCACCTGCTCCGTGACTGCATTTCCCGCAGCGTCCTGGGTCGCCTGCAACAGCGGCACTGCGCGAAAGGCGCTGAGATTCTGCACCGCGCCCTGCGACACGATGACGAGCGAGACAAACACGGCCAGCGGCAGCAGAATGTAGAGCGTGCTGCGAACCAGATCCACCCAGAAGTTGCCGATGGTCTGCGCGCTGCGGCGCGTGAAGCCGCGGATCAGCGCGATCAGGATGGCCATGCCGGTGGCGGCTGAGACGAAGTTTTGCACTGTCATGCCCAACATCTGCGTCAGGTAGCTCATGGTCGTCTCGCCGGCGTAGCCCTGCCAGTTCGTGTTGGTTGTAAAGCTCGATGCAGTATTGAAGGACGAGTCGGGCGTGACTGGGCCAAAGCCTTGCGGATTGAGCGGCAGAAGGTGCTGCAGACGTTGCAAGAGATAAAGCAAGATCATGCCGGCGGCGCTGAAGAGCAGCATCGCGATGGCATAGGTTTTCCAACTCATCTCGTGGCCGGGATCCACGCCAAGCAGGCGATAAATCAGGCGCTCCGCCGGCCCAAGCACCCGTTGCGCCAGCGTGGCATTGCCTTCGTACACGTTTGCCATGTACAGGCCAAGCGGCTTCGCCAGCACGATCAGGGCGACGATAAAGAGCGCAATTTGTATGAGGCCAATCGGTGTCATGTTCAGAATCTCTCCGGCTCCAACAGGGCAACAAACAGGTAAACAAGCAGCGCCAGCGCAACGAAGGCGCCGATCAGATAGAAGACATTCATCGCTTGCGCTCCTCCTTCGGCTCATTCAACATTCGACCGATGACGGTCAAAAAACCGAATGACAGCACAAAGAAAATGATGGTTACCCCCAGATAAATAACGTCATTGGTCACGTCCATGCTTCATCCTCCGAATCCCAAATCGGGGTGAGTGTATGGACGATCGGATAAAAATCGCGTAAATGACCGGCGGGAACGGGTAAGGAAAAAGTAAAGATCGGGCTGCGCGAGGGCGCCGGCGATGAGGCGGTTGAAAACCGGCGTATCCTTGTGCGCATGACCAAGACACGCCTGCTCGCGGGCGCAACCGTGTTGTTCAGCATTGCATTCGTGTTGATCATCGCCACTGTGAATGCGCAGCAGAGGCCGGCGCTGATCGATGCGCTGTATGACATCCCGTTCAGTGACCGCATTGGTCATGTGGTCATGATGGGCACGCTTTCGCTGCTGATGAACGCGACCATCGCATCGCGCGGCGGCGCAAAGGTGCGCCGGAACATGGTGATCGCCTCGCTGGTCCTCACGCTGATTGCCGCGCTCGAAGAGATCAGTCAACAATTCTTTGACCGCCGCACCGTGTCGCTGGGCGACCTCGTGTGCAGCGTGATCGGCATCTGGCTGGTTGGCTTTGGCGGGGTGCGGTGGTGGCTGCGCCGGCGTCACGCTTGAACTGAAGGCTGTATTCATCTATTTCGCGGAAAATAGCTACACTGCCGGCATGGAAATCACCGCGATCCGCGCCATCCCCCTTTATGGCAGCACGCCAGACGGCGGTTGGACGCACGATTTCGACCCCGACAACAACCTGCACACGCTGATCGAGGTCGTGACCGATGAGAAACTGAATGGCAGGACGCTCACCGGCATTGGCAGCGTCTACACCAGCGGCGCGCTGGTCGAGGGGGCGCTGCAACTGCTGCGCCCGTGGTGCATCGGCGAAAGCGCCATCGAGCCGGAGCGTGTAAGCGAGATGTTGCGCCAGATGGCGTTCTGGCAGGGGCGCGGCGGCAGCGTCGAGCACGCCATCAGCGGCATCGACATCGCGCTGTGGGACATTCTGGGCAAGGTGACCGGCCAGCCGGTGGCGCGCCTGCTCGGCGGCTATTACCGCGACAAGATCAAGCCGTATGGCTCGATCCTGTTCGACGACCCGCCCAGGCTGCGCGAGACGCTGTTGCAAACCACCGCGCGCGGCTTCAAGGCGATCAAGATGGGCTGGCGGCCGTTTGGGCGCGTCAGCCGGCAGCTGGATGAGCAACTGGTGAAGACAGCCCGCGAAGCTGTTGGCCCGGATGTGGAGCTGATGGTGGACGCCGGTGGCAGCGAGCAGTTCTGGCCGCACAACTACAAGTGGGCGGTCGAGACCGCGCGCATGCTCAAAGACTACGATGTGACGTGGTTTGAAGAGGCGCTGCCGCCCGACGACATCGAAGGTTACCGCAAGCTGCGCGAGCACTCACCCGTGCCGATTGCGACGTGCGAAGTGCTGACGCGCCGGCAGTCGTTCATGTCGTGGATCGAGCGCAACGCCGTCGACATCATCCAGCCCGATTGCACCAAATGCGGCGGGTTGAGCGAGGCGCGCCGCATCGCCTGGCTGTGCAATGACCACAATGTGCTGTGGGTGCCGCATGGCTGGAACACTGCCGTGGGCCTGGCGGCAGATCTGGCGCTGGCAGCGGCGGTGCCAGTGGCGCGCTGGGTGGAATATCTCACGCCGTCGCCCTACATCGAAGAGATCATCACTGCGCCGTTCAGGCTGGATGCGCAGGGTCTGTTGACGATTCCGGTCAGCGCCGGCCTGGGCATTGAGATCGACCCCGCCGGCCTGGCGAAATACACGAACGTGAAACTGACGGATTAGCAATCGGCGTTTGATCGTGCTGCGCACGCATCACTCGAAACCCTCGCCATGCACTTCGACCTCATTCGACATCCCGTCGTGACCTCGACGATGGACGTGTGCCGGCAACTGGCGGAGCGCGACGCGCCGGAAGGCACGGTGGTGATAGCCGGCGAGCAGACGGCCGGCCGGGGCAGGGCGGGGCGAGTCTGGTTCTCGCCACCCGGGCAGTCGCTGTTTGTCTCGATCCTGCTGCGCCCGCAACTCGCGCCGTGCCAGATCGGTTGGCTGACCATGATCGGCGCGCTGGCCGTCTATGAAATGGTGAATGAAGAATTGAGCGATGAGAAAGCCCAGTCGAGTTCTCAATTGACCATCAAGTGGTTCAACGACGTGCTGCTGGATGGCAGGAAGCTGGCCGGCGTGCTTGTGGAGACGTCACTGACCGGTGATTGGCTCGACTACGCCGTGCTCGGCATCGGGCTGAACGTGAACACGCGCTTCGACGATGCGCCAGAGGAAATTCGCCGGCGCGCGACAAGTTTGCGAGAGGCATTCCGGCGCGAGTTTGATCGCGAGGCGGTGTTGCAATCGCTGCTTCGCATGTTCAGCATCCGGTATGAGGCGTTGCCGGCGTCACCGGTGGCCGACTACGCGCGCCGCCTCGATACGCTCGGCAAGCGCGTGCGGCTGAGCGCCGGCGGCGAGTTGGTCGAAGGCGAAGCGGTGCGCGTGGAGGAGGATGGGGCGCTCATTGTTGTGACGGAGAAAGGTGAGCGCGTCGCGCGATTCGGTGATGTGGCGTGATCGGTGGCGAGCTTGCAGCTATGCGATAACACTATCCAACGTCAGTTCTGGATAAGAGAAGCGTCGTCATTCTGAGTCCCTTTTCGACTTGATTCACAGCCTTTCACACGCGCAAGACCCGAAAAGGGACGAAGAACCTCTCCCAAAGGAACGCTTGAGCCGGGTTTGGCAGCGTTCCCTCCCTGCGGTCAGGATGACAAGTTCCAAGTTTTCCTTATCCAGAACTCACGTTATCCATTCTGTCTGCTTTGCCACCACTGGGCGAACTGGTGGGAGCGCGCCGCGCTGCGCGCATGCAACGCCGCTTGCATGTCAGCCCACACTGCCGGCCAACGGGCAG
>CAZPVX010000022.1:0-73143 GCA_964590135.1 uncultured Anaerolineae bacterium
ATGGTGTTTGTGCTGTTTATCGGCGGGTTGGTAATGCTGCCGGCGTTGCATCAGGCCACCATCATGAACGCGCTGCGCCAGCAACTGGGTGCCGGCTATTGGACGTATCATATTGCCATTGCTGCCTATGGTGTTGGCAGCGCAATCATCACCAGCCTTGTCGTCACATTCAGCGTGACATTTGAATCGCGCATGTATGCTGCGCTGAAGCAGGCTGAGTCATGAAAAACCTGGCAGGCTTTGCCAACGTTGTTGAAAGCCATCAACATGACCTGTCAGGTTTCAAAAACTTCGAGCACCCATGCAGGACGTTCTCCCCACTTCCATCGTCGTCAACCCGCCACCGGCTGCCTCGACGCGCCGGCTGCGCTTCATGGACGTGCTGAATGGCACGCTGGCCACTTTTGCGCGGCAGCCAGCAGTGCTGATTGGGGTGGCGTTGGTGTGTTTCGGCGTTGGCGCAGTGGTTGGCGGGCTGGTCTACGCGGCGGCGCTTTGGAGGGAGGCGCTGCAGGGCGCAGCCTATTTTGCCAATACCGCACCGGCATACTATCTGCAAATGCAGGTGCAAGCAGCGATCGGCGCGTTCACCTTTTTGCTGGGGCGCGGCATCATCACCTGGCTGGCGCAGCAGGACCCGCCGGCATCGCTGCGCACTGCGATCACCGCAGCCTTGCACAAGTGGAAACCGCTGCTGGCTAGCACGCTGGTCTATGGCCTCATCATCAGTGTGTCCATGGTAGGCGTGGTGTGGTTGTTGCGTGAATTGCAACTGGACACGTCGAACTACCGCTGGTTTCGCAACACGCCGCAGGGCATTCTCACGCTGGTTGCGGTGCGCGCCACGGTGCAGATACCGCCTGATCCAGGCTCGCCTTTCACCGAGTTGTATGCGGCGATGCGCTACGACCTTGCGCGCACCGTGCCGGGGTATCTGGCGTGGAACAGCGCCGGTTTTCATATGCCGTACGCGAGCGTAGATGCCCGTTATGCGCTGGCCGGCATTGCAGCCATCATGCTGATGGTTGCAGCTGAGACGCTGTTGTGCATGAGGACGGCGGCGGTGATGGCCGGCGATGACGCCTCGATTTTTGGTTGGATGCAGCGTCTGCTGTCGCCGGTGAGCCGGCATTTCTGGCGCGTCATGGCATGGCGCTGGGGTGTGCGGCTGGCAGTAGCCGGCGTGACGATTGCGTGTCTGGTGCTGCCAATGGCCTTGCAGCAGAGCGTGATCGCCTCTGACGTTATCCGCGAGGTGCACTCATATTGGCCATATCTGTTTCACGCTTTTGTGCAGGCCGCCGGCGGTGCGCTGGTGTTCTCGCTGGGCCTGGCCTTCAGCATCGTCTTCGAAGCGCGTCTCTTTGCTGCGTTGCAAGCAAGCAATCAGGATTGACAAAATTTACAGGATGCGCAGGGCCAAGGGATGCCGTGACATTCCAGCTCTGTCCATCCTGTAACTCCCGTCTGAAAACTACCGATCAACTTCAACCAACTGCGCGGGGTCGCCGTCACACGCGATCGATGAGGCGATCAGCCAGCCGGGCATTTGGCGCTCGGTGAAACCGTAGATCCAACTGGCATCCTCGTTGCGACCCTGCGCCAGAAAGCGCGTGCCGGCGAGCAGCGTGTCAATCAACCTCGCTGTGCGCGCCGGGCCATTGCGCAAATTCACAGGCGTTCCAGGCGTCACGGTGCAGCGCAAGTCACGCACTTGCGCCGGCGTGGCCGTCACCACCACGATGACAGTGGCAACGCGTGAAGCCGAGGTGGGTGCGGCAGTCGCAGCCAATGCTGTGGATGTTGGCAGTGTCGCGCGGGTCGGCGACGTGGTGGGCGAAGGCAAATCTGTCGGCAGCGCGGTTTCGGTTGGGAGAGGCGCTTCGGTGGCAGTAGCCGGCGTCGCCGCCATCTCGGCGGTGACCTCAGCTACGGCAATGCTGGTTGCCTCTGCTGTCGCTGCCGGCGTCTCCGCTGCCACGACGATGGTGGTGGGGGTGAGCAATACGCCGGCGTCGGTGGCACGCAGGTCTTCCACGGGCGCAGTGCAACCGATGATCTTCGCCGGCAGCCAGCCGCGCACCTCGCTCGCGTCCCATCCCAGCACCCAGGTTGCATCGGTGGTGCGACCATACGCCGTAATGATGCTGCGGCTGCCCAGCGCGGCTGCTTCAGTTGCGCCTTCCTGCGGCAACTGCAACAGCGCTGTTTCGCCGCGCGTGATACAGCGGGCGTAGACGGTGGGCGCCTCGTCTGGGCCGGCGGAGAGGGGCGCTGAAGCGATTGCCGTCTCCATCGCTTCTGGCGTGATCTGCGCGGCGGCGGTCATGACGCGCTCGGCGGCCTGTCCGGCCTGTTGCGGGTCAACGATGCAGGCTGAGATGAGTAGCGTGGCAACGCCGGCGACAATGAGCAAACGCAAGTTGCGGGATTTCATGCGGTTGATTGTACGGGTTGCAGAAGTTGTGAACGTTGTTGCTGGCGGCGCATCAGCGAGGCCGGCGTCCAGCCGCTGCCCAACGTGTGCTGGCAGGTTGTATTCACCGTGTGATTTCACTTGCGACTTGGTGGATACGCGCTATAACTCCCTCTAGTTAACGTGACTTGCTGCCTATACCGTCATGCCAGCGAAAGTGGGCATCCAGACCTGGACTTAGCATCAAAAGGGCTGGATTCCCGCGAAGGCGGGAATGGCATTGGCTTCCATGCCTGGGTGGCAAGTCACGTTAGTTAGTGATCTACCGACTGAGCGGTATTGCCTTAGATGTTTGAATGACCGAAAAGGAGGATCTATGTCGAAGAAGTTGACTCGTCGTGATTTTCTGCGCGTGAGCGCGCTTGGCGCAGCCGGCGTCACGCTGGCCGCGTGTGCTGCGCCAGCTGCACCCGCTGCGCCGGCCGCGCCTGCGGCCGAGGCGACGGCGGTTCCGGCTGCAGCCGAACCGACCACTGCGCCAGCCGCGGATGGCGCCGGCGTCGTCACCTACTGGTTTGGATGGTCGAACATCGAGCCGGCTATCAAGACCTATGTAGCCATGCCAGAGTTCAAGGATGCGCTGGGCGGCGCAACCCTGGATTACAAGGTCGGCGTGACGCAGGAAGCGGTGTTGACCGCGCTGGCTGGCGGTAACCCACCCGACGGTAGTGCAAACCATGACTATGTGCAGTTCATGGCCAAGGGCCAATACATGCCGGTTGCCGATTTTGTGAAATCCAGCAGCGTGATCAAGCAGGATGACTTCATTGAGGCGGCCTGGAAGAATGGCTTCTGGAAGGGTGTGCAATATGGCGTGCCAGGCATCGAGCACTTTTTGAACTATGGTCTGAACTACAACACCGATATGGTGCAGAAGGCCGGCCTCGACCCCAATACGCCGCCGACTACCTGGAGTGAAACGCTCGAATGGCACAAGAAGCTGACCACGTTCGATAGCGCCGGCAACATCAAGACCATCGGCCTCGACCCATATGATGCGATGGCCGGCGAAACTGACTTCACGGGCTTGTCCTTCGGCTTTAAGCCCTTTGATGAGGAAACGAGCAAGCACGATCTGAACAATGCCGGCATGATCGAATCGCTGAAGGTCATGGGTGAGTTTTACAAGATCGTCGGGCCGGACAAGATGGTTGCCATGCGCGGCGTGGAAGGTCAGGGCGGTTGGGGTGGTTCATTCAACGCCGGCATCCAGGCGATGATCATCGAGGGTTACTGGCATCCGGGTGAGACCAAGATCCAAAAGCCCGAAGTGGCCCAGTTCAACAAAGCGGTGTGGGCGCCTGTCTCTGATGCGCGCAAGGGCAAGAAGATACAGGGCATTGGCGGCCACTTCATACCGATCTATGTGGGCGCAAAGAACCCGCAGGGCGCCTTCAAGCTGGCCGAGTGGTTCAGCACCGACAAGGCATGTGACGTGCTATGGAAGGAAGTAGGCTGGCTGCCACCGCGCAAGAGCTATGTTGCCAAGGTTGCCACGGATGAATACCCTGGTCTGAAGTTCTACATGGATTCGGTCAACGAAGCCACGGACTGGACACCGAACTTCCGTCGCTCACCGATCCACGGCTACATCCAGTCGCAGTATCAGGAGTTGCGTGAGGCTGTCTATCGCGACAAGATGTCGGCCGAGGACGCTGCCGCCGAGTTGCAGAAGCGCGTCGATACTGAGTGGAAGAATCAGGGCTATTAGCCAGCATTTACGACAGGGCGGGTTATGGCTCGCCCTGTCGCTTTGATCTGTGCCGTCCTGCTGGGTGGCGAACCTGATTGCCACGCAGTCCATTGTTTGCCGGAGGTTGTTCGATGAATGCCACAGTCGCGCCGCCTCGCGCGAATTCACGCCGCATGAGCGCCGCTGAGCGCCGCCGTTTGATCTGGGGGCTGATCTTTGTCTCGCCCTGGATTTTTGGATTTATAGCCTTTACGGTCTATCCAATGATCCAGTCGCTGTTGATCAGTTTTACGCGCTACGACCTGCTGCGACCGCCTGTGCCAATCGGCCTGGCCAACTACATAGAGCTCTTCACCGATGATCCAAACTTCGGGAAGGTGGTCTACAACACGTTTTATTACGTGCTCTTGAGCGCACCGCTGGGCGTGGTGAGCGCGTTTCTCATGGCTGCATTGCTGAACACAAAGATCGTAATGCGCTCATCGTTTCGCGGCATCTTTTTCTTCCCAGCCATCGTGCCGGCGGTTGTCACAGCCACCATCTGGCAATTCTTGCTGAATTCGCAATACGGCGCGGTCAACTCCACCTTGCAGGCGCTGGGTATGCCGATCATTCCCTTCCTGTCGAACCCCGACTTGATCAAGCCGACGTTCATCCTCATACACGTTTGGGCGCAGGGCGGTGCGATTCTGATCTTTCTGGCTGCTTTGCAGGATGTGCCAAGATCATTGTATGAGGCAGCCGAGATTGACGGCGCCGGCTACTGGCAGCGCTTCTGGAATATCACCATGCCGATGTGCACGCCGGCGATCCTTTACAACATGGTCACCTCGTTCATCGTCGGCTTTCAGGTGTTTACACTGCCATATCTGCTCGTTGGCGTGAATGGCGGACCTGAGCGCGCCGGCCAGATGTATGCCGCGTTGCTCTACGACAATGCCTTCCGCTTCCTGCGCATGGGCAAAGCCTCGGCCCTGGCCTGGGTGCTGTTCATCGTGATCATGTTCTTCACCATCGTGCTATTCAAGACTTCTGCGCGCTGGGTGTACTACGGAGGCAGTGATGATCGCTAATCCACCCTCTCCCACCGGTGAGATCAAACAGGCCAAGCGCAAAGCCACCCCGGGTGAAGTGATTGTCGATGTGCTGAAATATGCCGTGTTGATCGTGCTTGCATTCTCATTTGTGTTGCCGTTTATCTGGATGGTTGTTTCGGCGCTCAAGGACGACCCGCAGGTGTATACCATCCCACCGGTGTGGATTCCCAATCCCGCCTTTTGGGAAAACTTTCCCAAAGCCTGGAGCCAGTACGATTTCACGCGCTTCACCTTCAACTCGGTGTTTCTCTATGGCCTGCCGGTCACCATCGGCGTGACGTTATCATCGTCATTCATCGCCTATGGCTTCTCGCGGGTGAAATGGCCGGGGCGCGACCTGCTGTTCGGCATCGTGCTGGCCACGTTGATGATTCCATACGCCGTGACGATGGTGCCGCTTTTCATCATCTGGAAGAATCTCGGGTTGATCAACAGCTACTGGCCGCTAGTCATCCCAGCCTTCTTTGGCAGCGCATATGGTATCTTCCTGCTGCGCCAGTTCTACCTGACCATTCCGCAGGAACTGTCGGATGCCGCGCGCATCGATGGCTCCGGCGAATTAGGCATCTGGTGGCGCATCATCCTGCCGTTGGCAAAGCCGGCGCTCACCGTTGTCGCGCTCTTCACCTTCATCGGCACGTGGAACGACTACCTTGCGCCACTGATTTACATCAGCAAGACGGAGCTGTATCCAGTCGCGCTTGGGGTCAACCTGCTGCGCATTGCGGTCGGCGCCACCGGCACGCCGGCGAACATCTATCCTTATCTGATGGCAGTCAGCACGATCGTGACCATTCCGGTGATCATCCTCTTTTACTTTGCGCAGCGCACCTTTATCGAAGGCGTCACGACTACGGGCTTGAAGGGCTGATTGCGCAAATAATCGTCACAAGTTGTTTTGCATCTGAACACGAAAGAGCGAAGAGGCGATTTCGCCTCTTCGCTCTTTTGTGCCATATTCCATTTCATGTCCACCGACACAGTTCAGGCTTGGGCGGAGACTGTCTCCATCCCCACTTATCGCATCGGCTCGCCCGACAAGAATCCGATGTTCCTTGAAAAACGCGTATATCAGGGCAGCAGCGGCGTGGTGTATCCGTATCCGGTCATCGACCGCGTCTTCGATGACAAGGAAGACAAGGACTACACCGCGATTTTTCTGGAGAATCGCTACTTGAAGATCATGCTCCTGCCGGCCATCGGCGGGCGCGTGCAAATGGCGTTGGACAAGACCAACGGCTATCACTTCGTCTATTACAACCGCGTAATCAAGCCGGCGCTCGTCGGCCTCACCGGCCCGTGGATCAGCGGCGGCATCGAATTCAACTGGCCGCAGCATCATCGCCCCAGCACCTTCGAGCCGGTGGACTGGCGCATCGTCGAGAACGCCGACGGCAGCAAGACCGTGTGGTGCAGCGAGGTCGAGCGCATGTTTTTCACCAAGGGCATGCATGGCTTCACGCTGCACCCCCATCGCGCATATTTGCAGATCGACGTGCAACTGCACAACCGCACCAGTGAGCCGCAGACGTTTTTGTGGTGGGCCAACCCGGCCGTGCATGTGAACGATGACTACCAGTCGGTTTTCCCGCCGGATGTGCATGCAGTGATGGATCATGGCAAGCGCGACGTGAGCGATTTCCCCATCGCCACCGGCACCTACTACAAGGTGAACTATGCGCCTGGCACCGACATCTCACGCTACAAGAACATCCCTGTGCCGACATCGTTCATGGCGGATCATTCGGACTTCGATTTCATCGGCGATTACGATCATGGCGCGCAGGCCGGCATGATGCATGTGGCCGACCATCACACTGTGCCGGGCAAGAAGCAATGGACGTGGGGCACGAGCGACTTTGGGCAGGCGTGGGATCGTCAACTCACCGACGCAGATGGCCCATATATCGAGCTGATGTGCGGCGCGTACACCGACAACCAGCCTGACTTCTCATGGATCATGCCTGGCGAGGAGAAGCGCTTCACGCAGATCTTCATGCCATACCAGCGCATCGGGCCGGCCACCATTGCCAGCCGCGATGCGGTGATTCACCTCGACATTGCAAATGGTCGCGCGAAGTTTGGCGCGTATGTGTCGTCGCCGCGAACGGTGCGGGTGATGCTGGTTGCGGGGAGTGATGAGCTGTTCAGTCGTGTGGCCGAACTCTCGCCGGAAGACGTGCTGATGGCCGAGGTGACCTTGCCCGCCGGCATCGCACCGCAGCAGGTGACGTTGCGCGTGGCGGATGCAGATGACGCAAGTGAGTTGATTGCATTTACCCCGCTGCCGGCAGAGAAGCAATCCATCCCCTCGCCGGCGATGCCGGCCAGGCCGCCGGCGGAAATCGCATCCAACGAGGAACTCTTCCTCAATGGTCTGCACCTGGAGCAATATCGCCATGCAACCTATGCGCCGGAGCCGTATTACGAGGAGGCGTTGCGGCGCGATCCCTTCGACAGCCGCTGCAACAATGCGCTGGGGTTGCTGCTGTACCGGCGCGGCAAGTTCGCCGCTGCCGAGCCATTCTTTCGCACGGCCATCGCCAGCCTCACCCGCCGCAATCCCAACCCCTACGATGGCGAGCCGTCATACAACCTCGGCCTGGCACTCAAGATGCAGGGCAAATACCACGCAGCCTTCGATGCCTTCTTCAAGGCAACCTGGAACGCAGCCTGGCAGGATGCGGCGCACTTCGAACTGGCGCGGCTGGCGGCGCGCTTCGGTGACTGCGCGCGCGCGCTTGATCTGGCGGAGCGGGCTCTGCACCGCAATGCATCGCATCACAAGGCGCGTCATCTGAAGATTGCGCTGCTCAAGAAACTGGGACGCGCGGCGCAGGCGCAGCACGAATGCGAAATTGCGCTCGCGCTGGACTGCATGGAGCCTGGCGCGCTGTGGGAATCGGGTCAACTGGGTGAAGCGTACAAGATGCCTGAAGCGTATGTCGAGCTGGGCGTCGATTGCTTGCACGCCGGCTTCTTCGATGACGCGTATGCGCTGTTCACGCGCGCAGTTGAGATTTCGGGCGACCCATTGCCGGCCTACTTGCTTGCAGATTGTCTGTTGCAGAAGGGCGACCGCGCTGGTGCGCTGGACGCCTTTCAAAAAGCAGCAGCGCTGCCGGCTGGCACTTGCTTCCCGCACCGCCTCGAAAGCGTGAATGCACTCGAGGCTGCGATGCGCGTGAATCCGGCTGATGCGCGCGCGCCGTATTACCTCGGCAACTTCTGGTATGCCCATCGCCAGTATGACGACGCGATCACCTGCTGGGAAAAGGCCATCAAACTTGACGCCTTGTTTCCCACTGCGCATCGCAATCTTGGCCTGGCCTACTTCAACAAGCGCGGTGACGCGAAACGGGCGCGCAAGATGCTGGAAAAAGCCTTTGCTCTTGACCCAGCGGACGCACGCGTGTTCTTTGAACTCGACCAATTGCACAAGCGCTTGAACGTCTCGCCGCGCAAACGGCTGGCGCTGTTGAACAAGCACGACGAACTCGTCGAACAGCGTGACGATCTGGTGATCGAGCGCGTTACATGCCTGAATGCGCTGGGCCGGCATGAGGCGGCGCTGGCCGAAGTGGCGCGCCGGCGTTTCCACCCGTGGGAAGGGGGTGAAGGCAAGCCATCAAGCCAGTTTGTGTTGAGCCTGGTGCAGCAGGCGAGGGCAGCGATCCAGCAGCGCAGATTTACAACTGCCATCGCCCTGTTGGAGCAGGCGCAAACCCGCCCGCACAATCTGGGTGAGGGCAAATTGCACGGCATTCAGGAGAACGACATCTTCTACCATCTCGGTGTGGCGCACGCCGGCCTGGGAGATGCTGCAGAGGCAGCGGCATGGTGGACCAGGGCGTCCACCGGCCTGAGCGAGCCGACGTCGGCCATGTTCTACAACGACCAACCGCCGGACATGATTTTTTATCAAGGGCTGGCGCGGCAGGCGCTGGGACGCAAGGCTGAGGCGAAGGCCATCTTCCGCAAGTTGGTGCACTATGGCAGGCAGCACATGAAAGACAACGTGAAGATCGACTATTTTGCCGTGTCGCTGCCGGATTTCCTGGTGTTCGAAGACGACCTGAACGCGCGCAACCGCGCGCACTGCCATTACATGATGGCGCTGGGATATCTGGGGTTGGGTGACGCCGGCAAGGCGCAAACCCATTTCCGTGAAGTGCTTGCGCTCAACGCTGCGCATCTCGGCGCGATCATGCATCAGAAATTGTTTCACAACAACGATAGACACTCAGAAAAATGAACAACACAATCGATCTCGCCGGCGAGTGGGATTTCCAACTCGACCCGCAGGACTGCGGCATCGCCTATGGCTGGTTCAATCGCGCGCTGGAGCAGCGTATCCATTTGCCCGGCTCATTGCAAGCGCAGGGTTTTGGCGATGACATCACGTTGAACACGCGCTGGATCGGCGATGTCGTCGATCGCGCCTATTTTGCTGAGGATCGCTATGCGCCATACCGGCAAGCCGGCGACATTAAGGTGCCGTTCTGGTTGCAACCCGACAAGCACTATCGCGGCGCGGCGTGGTATCAACGCGCAATCGACATTCCCGATGCGTGGCGGAGCCGGCGCATCACGCTTGCCCTGGAGCGCCCGCACTGGGAGACGCGCGTCTGGCTCGACGACCGCTATGCCGGAGCGAATAACAGCCTGTCCACGCCGCACGTCTACGATTTCGGCTGCGACGTCGCGCCGGGCCGGCATTACATCACAGTGCGCGTGAGCAACGAGATGATCGTCGATGTTGGGCAGAATGCGCACAGCGTGTCGGAGCATACGCAGACCAACTGGAATGGCATCATCGGCAACATCGCACTGGCTGCCGGCAGCCCTGTCTTCATCGATGACGTGCAGGTGTATCCGAATGTGCAGCGCAAAACAGCGCGCGTGCACGTGCAATTGGCGAATGCGCTTATGCAGGAAGCAACGGTGAGCGTGTCGCTTGCCGCTGCATCGGCGAATGCGAATCGATCGCACTGCCCTGCGCCTGTCTCAACGCAGGCGCACGTGGCAGCCAGCAGCAATGCGCTTGAGATCGACTATTTGCTGGGGGATGAGGCTGTGACCTGGGATGAGTTTATGCCGGCGCTGTACACGCTTACGGTGAACATCACAGGAAGCGTTGATGGCCGCACCATCGACGATACGAAGGTTGTTCGCTTCGGCCTGCGCGAAGTTGGCATCATCGGCACGCAGTTGGCGATCAATGGCCGGCCCATCTTCATCCGCGGCACGTTGGAATGCGCCATCTTCCCGCGCACTGGCTACCCGCCGGCGGATGTCGAATCGTGGAAGCGCGTGATCGGCGTGGCAAAGGCGCACGGGCTGAATCATCTTCGCTTTCACTCATGGTGCCCGCCCGAGGCTGCATTCATCGCCGGCGATGAGATGGGTTTCTACTTTCAAGTGGAGTGCGCGGCGTGGGCAAATCAGGGTGCAACCATTGGCGAGGGCCGGCCGCTGGATCGCTGGCTGTACGAAGAGGCGCATCGCATCGTGCGCGCGTACGGCAACCACCCGTCGTTCATCATGATGGCATATGGCAATGAGCCAGCGGGTCGCGACCGCGATTATCTGGCAAAGTGGGTGCGCTATTGGCGCGGATTCGATCCGCGTAGATTGCACACCGGCGGCGCCGGCTGGCCTATTCTCGCGGAGAACGACTATCACAACATCCCTGAGCCGCGCATCCAGGGTTGGGGACAGGAATTACGCTCGCGCATCAACGCGAAGCCGCCGGAGACGACGACTGATTACAGCGATTGGGTGCAACGCCTGAACAAGCCCATCGTCAGCCACGAGATCGGCCAATGGTGCGTCTATCCCAACTTCGACGAGATCGGGAAATACACCGGGCCGGTAAAGGCGAAGAATTTTGAAATCTTCCGCGACTCGCTCAATGCCAATCACATGGGTGATCAAGCGCATGATTTCCTGCTTGCCAGCGGCAAATTGCAGGTGCTGTGCTACAAGGAAGATATCGAATCGGCGCTGCGCACGCCGGGGTTTGCCGGCTTTCACCTGCTCGATTTGCACGACTTCCCCGGGCAAGGCACCGCGCTGGTCGGCGTGCTGGATCCATTCTGGGAAGAAAAAGGCTACGTGACGCCGGCGGAATACAGCCGCTTCTGCAATAGCACTGTGCTGCTCGCGCGCATGCCCAAGCGCATCTGGCAGACAGGCGAAATATTCAGTGCCGACCTGGATATTGCACACTTTGGCCCCGAGCCGCTGAAAGACGTCATCATCGATTGGTCGCTGGTGAGTGCCGGCGGTGTGGTGGCAGCGCAGGGCGAACTCAGCGCGGCAGACATTCCCATCGGCAATGGCACGCGCATCGGTCGCATCGAGGTGGCGCTGGATGGATTTGCGCCGGCGCGCCAATACGCGCTCGTCACATCAATTCGCGACGCGCACATCGAAAATGATTGGGACATCTGGGTGTTCGCCGATGACGTGGATGTTCGCGCGTCTGGCGACGTGTTGATCGTGAATGCGCTCGACGACGGGGCGATGACGCGCCTGGCGCAGGGCGGCAAGGTGTTGTTGATGCTGTCGCCGGCGCGCGTGAAGGTCGATTCGGTGATCGGCTTTTCCAGCGTGTTCTGGAACACTTCATGGACGAAGATGCGGCCATCGACCCACACTGCGAAGCCATCCATTGGTCAGGCTCCGCACACGCTCGGCATCCTGTGCAACCCGGGTCACGCCGCTTTCGCAGAATTTCCCACAGAATCACATAGCAATTGGCAGTGGTGGGAGTTGATACATGGCGCAGCCGCCATGACACTGGACCGCATGCCGCCGGCGTTGCGTCCGCTGGTGCAGCCGATCGACACGTGGTTCGAGAACCGCCGGCTGGGGCTGTTGTTCGAGGCGCGCGTGAATGGCGGCAGTCTGGCGGTCTGCTCGATGGATCTGCAGAGCGACCTTGACCGGCGCATCGTGGCGCGGCAGATGCTGCATAGCCTGTTGGGCTATATGGCGAGCGACGCGTTTGCGCCGCAGATCGAGGTGGATGCCGGCGCCATTCGCGCGTTGTGACGAATTGCGGATTACGCGGATCGCCCTTGCGCGCCCGCGTAATCCGCAGCGGAAAACTTTTCGCCGGCGCGGCGCAGAAAGACGTGCGCTGCCAGCAACAGTAAGACCATCTCGATGGCATTCCACCAGAAATGCACATCAAGCCGAATCGCTGTGGTCAGGCCGGGCAATGTGCAAAGGAAGGTGCCTTGCGTGAAAGCGCTGCGCGCAAGCCAGCCATCGCGACCCACAATACCCGGCAAGCCCTGCGCCGTGACATTGGTGACGCCTAATTGACGCAGCTCTTCAAGCACCTGCAGATAGCGCACAAAGGTGTAGGAATGCTCGATGGCATGCAACCCTGCCACAAGGACCAGCCCATACGCCCAAAGGTTGCGCATCCGGCCTTTGATCACCAGCCACAACACGACGAATAGCACCGCCCAGTTCCACACAAAATGCACCCATTCGGCGTTTGCCGCCGAAAGCAGACCATTGGATTGACGCGCCGTCCAGAACAGCACGTAGTATTGCACCCACTGCACCAGATGCTCGATCGTATGCACGCCCTGCATCACCAGCAGCGCGCTCAGCACACCAACCATCGATCCGAAAAGCCGCGCATCCTCTCGCCACTTCACCATGCCGATGGGCAGCAACGTCGCCAGCACGATGGCGGTGAAGGTCCAACCCGGAAACTGAAGCACGATCACAGCAAACGCGCCCAGCGCCAGTCCGATCAACAAGGCGGCAATGGCGGCTTTGGCGTGCCGGCGCGGATGCAGCAGTTGCAGCACTGGCAAGTGAGACTGGCTGATCGTCTTCAGACTCCATCCGCGCGAGGATGCGTTCAAGCTGATGTTCATCGGATTACCTCATTCAATGTCTGTGACTGAATCTTTTCGACGCGCGAGACTCTGCCGTCGGGCCAGATCACGTCGAGATGCTGGATGGTTGCGCCGGCTGGCACGCCAAAGTGAATGCGCGCCGGCTCGCCCGAAAGATAGCCGCTCGTCGCGCGCGCCTCGCGCTGGAAAATGCCGGCGCTGGTATGCAGTTGCAACACCGCGCCGATGGCGGCAACGTTGACCGACTTCGGCCAATGCAGATCGACCAGCACACTTGTCCCTCCGCATAGTCGATTTTCAAAAATCTGCGCCGGCGTGCGAAGGTTGTTGATCACGATGTCAAGGTCGCCATCGCCATCCAGATCAGCCATCTGCATGCCGCGCCCGCTGCCCTGCGAATCCAACCCCCAACTTTGCGCCGGCTGAAACGCGCCATGCTGTGTGTTGCGAAAGGCCTTGTTGCGCTCCACCAATTCGCCGTTGGGCAGATGTTTGAACAGGTTGCTGGCGATCATGCCATTGACGACATACAGATCGAGGAAGCCATCGCGATCGAGATCGCCGAAGCGACCGGCCCAACTCCAGCCCGTGGCATCGATGCTGCGTTGTGGCGCCTCGTTGCGCCACACGCCGTCCGCGCCGCGTCGCAGCAGCACATTCTGGACGATCTGGCGATCGTCTGGTTCGCGCTTTTCCTGTGTGGCTTGAATCATCGGCAGCCATTCGGCCAGCACCGCCGGCGAGGTGTCGGGTGGATTCATGTCGGTGGTGAAGAGCGCTGTGCGGCCATCGTTGTCGAGGGCGCCCCAGTCGATGCTCATGGTGCTGTGCGAGGTGGTGGCGAAGGGGCGCGTCGGCTGCCATGCCCCATCCTGCTGATGCAGCCAGATGCCATCCTGCAGTTGAAAGTCGTTTGCAACCCATATGTCGCGCCGGCCATCGCCGTTCAGGTCGATCAAGCCAATGGCGAGCGCCTCTGCGCGGTCAGCCAGGCGCGCGGCGGCAAAGCCGTCGCTGGTGTTCAGGTAGAGATACACGCCGGCCTGCTGCATCAGGGATGATTGCGCCTGCTTCAGTTCGATATCGTACGCGCCGGTCACCAGGTCGAGCCGGCCATCATCGTTGAGGTCAGCCCAGGACATGGCGTAGGCAGGATGCATTACGCCGCGCAGGTCGCCGCGCGCGAAGCGACGCTGGCCGAGGTTGCGCAGATACAGCACGCCGGCCTCGCGCTGAGTCAGCACGATGTCGAACCGGCCATCGGCATCCACATCGACCGAGGCGACTGCGCGCGTAAATGGCACATCCAGCTCAGCCGGCGTGAAATTCAAGCCACCCTCATTCCACAAAATCTTCGCCGGTCCGTCGACGCTGGCGAAGACAAGGTCGAGGTCGCCATCATCGTCGAGGTCGTTCACGGCAAGGCCGGCGCCATTGCTGATGTAGGTGGCGATGTCGCGGATGCGGCCGCCGGTGATGAAGGGCAGTGAATGCTCAACAAAGCGGTTTTCACAGGCATCAGACGTGTCGAGGATGGTGGAGCGTATGGTCGCCGGCAGGTTGGGGGCAAGGGTGGGGCGCACCGAAGCCGGCGCGGACTGGCATGCTGCCAGTGCCAGCATCAGACTGAGGATTGCTGCGCGCGGTGCTGAAGTGTGCACGTCCAATCTCCTCTCGCTCAATGCGACCTGCTCTCCTGCAAACGCAGGAGATTTTACGAATGAAACTTGCTCTGGGCAATTGCGCGCATCGTCTCATGCGGGCATCACTGAAAACGCAGGCTTGGTTGAATTGTGGTCATGCGCGCGTGCTCGCGGCGCAGCCCCGGCGCATCGTGCGCCTACGATTTCTGCAACACATCCTTTACCGCTGTCGCAAATCGATCCACATCGGCCTCTGTCGTATCCCATGAGCACATCCAGCGCACCACTACATGCTCGACGTCGTGCTCTGCCCATTCGTAGAAGAACGAGTGTTGCAAGAGCGCCGGCACTGCGCTCTTCGGCACGATCACGAATACAGCATTGGACTGCACTGGATAGGCGATCGGTGCGACATCCTTCATCCAGTTCGCCAGCCGCTGCGCCATCGCATTGGCGTTTTGGGCGTTGCGCAGCCACAGGTCGCTCTGCAACAACGCATCAAACTGCGCAGCGATGTAGCGCATCTTCGATGCCAGTTGCAGCCCCTGCTTGCGGATGAACTTGAAGTTTGACCTCCCTCTCATGCTGTGAGCGGTGAGAGCGGGAAAAAGCACGACCGCCTCGCCGCCCAGCATGCCATTCTTCGTGCCGCCAAACGAGAGCACATCGACGCCGGCGTCTCGCGTGAACGCGCGAAGCGGCAGACCCAACGCTGCTGCTGCATTGCTGATGCGCGCGCCGTCCATGTGCAGCAGCAAGCCATTTGTATGCGCAAAATCTGCCAGCGCCTGAATCTCATCCACCGTATACACCGTGCCAAGCTCAGTGCTTTGGGTGATGGAGACCACCCGCGGTTGAACATGATGCTCGACCCCCAGGCCGTGCAGGTGGCGCTTCACCAGATCCATGGTGAGCTTGCCGTCAGGTGTGGCGCAGGGCAACAACTTCGCGCCGGTGAAGCGCTCTGGCGCGCCGCACTCGTCGACGTGAATGTGTGATGTGTCGGTGCAGATGATGGCGTGGTAGCTCTCGGTCATCGCCTTCAAGCCCAGCACGTTGGCTGCCGTGCCATTGAAGACGAAGTAGACATCGATGTCATCGCCGAGATGCTGCTTGAAGGCGTCGCCGGCCTTTGCTGTGTAGGGATCTTCCCCATAGCCGACGACATGACCGGTGTTCGCGTCGATAATCGCCTGCATGATCTGCGGATGAACGCCGGCGTTGTTGTCGCTGGCGAAAGTGCGCTGTGTCATGTCGCGATTCTACTTTTCCCGCGATAAGATGGGGCATCCATGACAACTGGCAAACGGATCAAGCTGACGTCGATGGCGTCGTGCGCCGGCTGAGCGGGCAAGCTCAGCCCAGAGGCGCTGGCCGCCGTGTTGCGGCCACTTCAGCACACGTTCGCCCCAGCGGCGTTTCCGAACTTGCTCGTCGGTCTTGGCCAGCCCGACGATGCCGCCGTGTACCGCCTGACCGATGATCTCGCCATCGTGCAGACGGTCGATTTCTTTACGCCGGTCGTGGATGATCCATACGCCTACGGCGCGATTGCCGCAGCCAATGCACTGAGCGACATCTATGCGATGGGTGGCGACGTGCTGTTTGCGTTGAACATCGCTGCGTTGCCTGAGGATTTGCCGGCGGAGATGATCAGCGCCATTTTTCAGGGCGGCGCAGACAAAGTGGCCGAAGCCGGCGCAGTCATTGCCGGCGGTCACACCATCAAGGACAAAGAGCCGAAATACGGCCTTGCCGCCACTGGCATTGTGCATCCATCGCAGGTGATGGCGAAGGCCGGCGCAAAAGCCGGCGATGCGCTCATCCTCACCAAGCCGCTCGGCGCCGGCGTCATCACCACCGCGCTCAAGGGCGACCAGGCCGAGGCTGCGCATGTGGCTGCGGCCATCGCCAGCATGTCGCGGCTGAACAAGACTGCCGCGCAGTTGGCGCGCAAACACGGCGCGCGCGGTGGCACCGACATCACCGGCTTTGGGTTGATCGGCCATGCGATGGAGATGGCGGCCGGCACTGGCGCGCGCTTCGCCTTTCACTTCGATCGATTGCCCTTCCTGCCCGGTGCATTCCAATATGGCGAGGCATGGATCTTCCCCGGCGGCGCATCCACCAATCAAGCCGCGTATCAGGCGCGGGTGAGCTTCGATGAAGGCTTGCAGGACTGGCAGCGCATGTTGTTGTTTGACCCCGAGACGAGCGGGGGATTGCTGATTGCGATTGCGGCAGACAAGGCGGATGCGCTGTTGGGCGATTTGCGCGCCGCGGGCGAGGATGCGCACCGCGTCGCCGAGGTTGTCGCCGGCGAGGGCATACATATTGCATCGTAGAGGCTGCGAAATACCGCCTCTTCAACCACTTCATCCTTTCTTTGGCACGTGCAACTCGCTGCGCTTCAACACTTCTGGCGCAATGTGCGCCCACGCCTTCGCATCGAATCGCAGCTCCACCACCGCGCATGTTGGCAGGTCGCCGATCTGTGGCGAGAAATGATGCGCCAGTTCGCTCATTTCGGGGTTGTGGCCGACCAGCATGGCGCACTTGGCATCATCATCCAAAGCGTGAATGAGATTGAGCAGCGCCGCCGGCGTCGCGCCATACATGCGCTCTTCGATTACGATCTTCTTGCGTTTGTAGTCGAGAGCCTTAGCAAGTATTTCTGCGGTGGTCAGCGCGCGCACGGCAGGGCTGGACAAAATCAAATCGGGTTCGAGACCGAGCTTTGCCAACCGCTCCCCCATCGCCGGCGCATCCTTTTTGCCGCGCCCGTTCAGGGGCCGATCACGGTCCGCGAGTGATGGATCATCCCAACTCGATTTGGCATGGCGAACCAGAAGCAGCGTTTTCATGAGTGGTTAACCGCAGATTACACAGATTTCAGAGATTGCGCTTTATCAATCCGCGGAATCCATGTCATCCGCGGTTCAAATCTTTGTTTCAGTGTAATCTGATGCGAGATGGAAAACAAGATCAACCTTAAAGCCATTGCCGGTGAGGTGATGCAGGTGGCCGGCGTGCAGGCGGTGGTGCTGGGCGGCTCGCGCGGGCGCGGCAACGCCAAACCCGATTCTGACTACGACATCGGCATCTACTTCGATTCTGCCGATACGTTCGACATCGCCGCGCTCAATCGCCGCGCGCAAAAATGGGATGACGCGCAGCGCGAAAATCTCTGCACGCTCGTCGGCGGGTGGGGGCCGTGGGTCACCGGCGGCGGCTGGCTGGTGGTGAATGGTGAGCCCGTCGATTTCATCTATCGCGATCTGCCGCAGGTTGGGCGTGTGATCGACGATTGCATCGCCGGCAAGATCGAGATTGGCTATCAGGCCGGCCACCCCTTCGGTTTCATGTCGTCCATTTACATGGGCGAAGTTGCGATGTGCAAAGTGCTGTGCGACCCGCTTGGCGCGCTGGCTACGCTGAAGAAGAAGACGCAGCCCTATCCGCCGGCGTTGAAGCGCGCCCTCACCCGCATGGCGTGGGAAGCGGGATTCAGCCTGTCAATGTTGCCGAAGACGATTGCGCGTGATGATGGCGCCTATCTCGCCGGCCATGTCTTTCGCGCCATCATATGCATGACGCAGGCGTTGTTTGCGCTGAATGAGCAGTATTGCCTGAACGAGAAAGGCTCGGTGCAACTCGCGGCGACTTTCCCGCAATGCCCGCCGCGCTATGCCGAGCGCGTGAATGAGGCGATGGCGCTGCTTGGCACGCAGCCGGCACTCGCGCATGAGTGTCTCAGCCAGCTCAACACCGAAGTGCAGAAACTATTGGAACAGACTTAACGCGGAGACGCAAAGAAGCAAAGGCGCTGAGAGCTTTTTTGAAGCTTTACGTCTCTGCACCTCAGCGTCTTTGCGTTGAAATTCTCACAGCAACGCCTGCGCGATGGCCGCCCATTCTTCATCCAGTGAGACGCTGGCATGCGGCTTGCCGGCGCGGCGATACCAGTAGCCGGCGTTGTAGGCATCGCCTTCCTTGCGATGCAGATATGCATGAACCCACGCGCCGATCGCATCGTCCTGTGCCTGCGCGTGTTCGTGCGCCTTGTGCCAGTCGCCCTTCGCGTCCCACCACAGCGCCTGCAGCGCATGACTCAGTGGCGCCGGCGGAACTGCCGCCTGCACCGATGTTTTGAAGGTGTCGAAGTCCATGCCAGCATTATCGCCAAGCCGCCTTATCTCACCACTTTTTGCCCGCTCCCTATAATCTGCCTCACCCATGAACGCCCGTCTACCCGCCTTCGCCTCACGTGACTTCCGCATTTTCTGGACTGGTCAGTTCATCTCGCTTATCGGCACATGGATGCAGACCACCGTGCAAGCCTATCTGGCCTATCGCATTACTGGTCAGCCCATCTACCTCGGCATCATCGGCATGGCCGGCACGCTGCCTACGCTGCTGTTCACATTGCCGGGTGGCGTGTGGGTGGAGCGGCTGCACAAGCGCAACGCCGTCATCGTGTTGCAGGCAGTGATGATGGCGCAGGCGTTCATCCTTGCCGGCCTCACGCTTGCCGGCGCAGTCACCATCTGGCACATCGTGGTGCTGGCCTTCATCCTCGGCGCAGCCAACTCCATCGAGATCACCGCGCGGCAAGCCATGCTGATCGAAATTGTCGGCAAGGATGCGCTTCCGAATGCCATCGCGCTGCAATCAACCGCGTTTAATGTGGCGCGCGTGCTGGGGCCGGCGCTCTCCGCCCCGCTGCTGCTCATCTTCTCAAACAATGGCGAAGGATGGGCATTTTTCATCAATGGCCTGAGCTACTTCATAGTCATCATCGGCCTGTTCATGATCCATCCCAAGCCGCAGACCGAAGTGCAAGTGGGCATTGGGGGGACCAGCATGATCCATCAGTTTCGCGAGGGTCAGCGCTACATCCGCCAGACCGGGCTGGTGCTGCTGGTGATTTTGATGGCAGCCGTGCCGGGGCTGCTGGCCTTTCCTGTCATTCAACAGGTGCCGGCCATCGCTAGTGATGTGCTGAGCCAGCCCGGCGACACTGATGCCATCGTGGCGGCGCGCAACAGCGCCATGCTCACCGCACAGGGCGCCGGCGCGCTGATCGCATCGCTCATGCTCACGCTGTTTGGCAACTTCTCACGCAAGGGGTTGTGGATGACCGCCGGCCAGTTTGCGTTTTCCCTCGCCCTGATCGGCATCGCGCTCTCGCACAACCTCTCCAGCACCCTGCTGATGATGATGCTGTTTGGTTGGGGCACGGTGACTGCGCTGGCCAACAGCAACATGGTCATTCAGCTGGTCGTGCCAGATGCCCTGCGCGGTCGCGTCATCAGCACCTACCTGTGGGCGCTGCAGGGCATCGCGCCGTTTGGCAGTCTGTTGATCGGGACGATTGCGCAAGCCGCCGGCGTGCCGCTGGCCGCGCTGCTGGCCGGCACGGTCTGTTTGTCGTTCTACGCTGTCATGGTGCTGCGCGCGCCGACGGTGCGCAAGTTCAGCACGGCATGAATTTCACGCCTTGCCTGTGCAAGTTGATGTTTTGCAGGATCGTTCAATCATTTTGCAGAAATCTTCTATCTTTCACTGGACTTACGCACGATGACACAAACCCCACCCCCAACCCCTCCCCATTGGGGAGGGGTTGGGGGTGGGTTCAGCATCACAAATCGACGTTTTGCGTAAGTCCAGTTTCAATTTGCTTCATGCTTATACTGATGACATGGCCAGATAGCCGAAAGCCGGCTATACGGCGATCAGGAGCAATAACTGTGTCAATTTGCTCAAGGCATGAAGCGCCTCAAATATTTCAGGCGAGAACCACAAATGTCAGCAATACCATCGGTCACATTGAATAACGGAGTGGTGATGCCCTTGTTGGGGTTCGGCGTCTTTCAAATAACTGACCTCGCAGAGTGCGAGCGCAGCGTCTTGGACGCCATCGAAACAGGCTATCGGTTGCTGGATACGGCTTCGTCTTACGGCAACGAAGAGGCTGTTGGCCGAGCCATCCAAAAGAGCGGTATGGCACGAAATGAGCTTTTCATCACGACCAAGCTCTGGGTTCAGGATGCCAGTTACGAAGGCGCAAAGGCAGCTTTCCAGCGTTCATTGGACAAGTTGAAACTGAACTACCTCGACTTATATCTGATTCACCAGCCCTACGGTGATGTATTCGGCGCATGGCGGGCGATGCAAGAGTTGTATCAGGCGGGTCGCATCAAGGCCATTGGCGTCAGTAACTTTCATCCAGACCGGCTCACGGACTTCATGATTCACAACGAGGTGTCGCCGGCGGTCAACCAGATTGAAACGCACCCCTTCCATCAGCAAATTGAAACCCAGCAGTTCCTGCAGGAAAACAAAGTCCAGATTGAATCGTGGGGACCGTTTGCCGAAGGTCGAAACAACATCTTCCACAACGATGTGCTGCTGTCCCTTTCAGAGAAACACGGCAAAAGCGTGGCGCAGGTGATTCTTCGTTGGTTGATGCAGCGCGGTGTGGTCGCAATTCCCAAATCAGTTCGCAAGGAACGCATGGTCGAAAACTTGAACATCTTCGACTTTGATCTGAGCGCTGATGACATGAAGGCGATTGCGACGTTGGACAACAAGCAGAGTGCTTTTTTCGACCACCGCGATCCGGTGATGGTGAAGATGTTGGGCACTCGAAAAATCCACGACTGATGTGATCAGCACCCCCATCCAAAACCAAGCGATGGCACGTCCTCAGTAAATCGGTCGCGGGATGAAGACGAGAATGAAGACCAGGACGGAGGTCGCGATCAGCAGCAGATGAATGGATTTCAGCGTGACCGCTTCATTCAGTGACGGCGGGTGATTGCGGCCAAACAAAAACACCAGCACCACCCACAGAATCCATGCTTGCGAAATGAATGCCAGCGCCGCCATCAGTGCGATGGTGGCGTATGAGACGTATTTGGCGCGCTGGCCGAGCAGCGCGTACACCACATGTCCGCCATCCAATTGCCCCGCCGGCAGCAGATTGATGCCGGTGATGAGCAGGCCGATCCAGGCCGCAAAGCCGATGGGGTGCAGGTCAACCAGCGCGTCTGGCGAGCCGAAGCGGATGGCCGTCATCAGCAGCGTGAGCAGGGAATCGCCGAAGAAGATGACATTATCGGGGATGGGCGCGTTCATCTGCGCAGTGGAGAGTGCATAGCCCAGCGCGAGCAGCGGCACGGCGACGATGAAGCCGGCGATCGGGCCAGCCACCGCAATTTCCAGCAGCGTGCGACGATTTTCAAATGGCTCGCGCTGCACGATGACTGCGCCGAGCGTGCCGGCGATGCTGAGCGGGAAGGGCAGCGGAATGAAAAACGGCAGCGACGCTGGCGCCTTGCGCAGCCGGCCCACCAGATAGTGACCTCCCTCATGCGCCGTGAGAATGCCCATCAACGCGCTGCCGAACATCAGTCCATTTGCCAGATTGAAACTGGGGCTGAACAGCATTGCGCCAGTGAAGATGGTCGAGATCACCGTCGCGATGTAAAGGACAAGGTTGATCTGCGGGTTGCCCGTCGCCTTTTGTGCGACGCCCGGCGTCATCACCACTTCATGCTGCTCGCCGTGCGGCCGCAGATATGGCGTATAGCCAAGCGCCTCCACGCGCCGGCGCATCGGCGGATACACCGTTTCTGGCGCGCCCTTCAATTGCCCACGCAGCGCCACCGCGCCGTTTTCAAGGAAGGTGTAGCTCTCGACGGCAAGCGCATCCTGCACTGCATTGCGCAACTGCGCAATCAGTTCGAGCCGATTCGAGGAAGCGATCATTCGATTATGCCGGCTTGGCGTAGCGCTGCGCCAGCCTCTTCACCACCGATGCGATGCTGAGCAGTCCCTGCCCCTTGCCCATCGAAATGGTTTTGCCATAGAGCGTCGGCACCAACTCGTCGATCGGCATGGCCGCAATCTGATCTGCCGGCAGCCCGTTGATCGTTGAATCGAGGATGGCCGACAACGCGCGCGCTGACACGCCGAAAGGATTCTCGACGCCGAAGTAAAACTTCATGCGTGGCGAGGGTGTGGTGGCCGGGTCGTCGAGCGGTTCGACGAAGACGTATGAATCCGATTCGCAGTGCGGCACTTGATTAGCAAGAGGATACGGGCGCTTGGCGATGCGCTCAGGCACGCCGGTGAACTGATCGGAATACTCGATCAGCATCTGGTTTCGATCAGCCGGATTCTGCTCGAAGATCTCCAGCACGTCGCGCAACGCTTCCGGATAGCGTGAGAAGTCAGTCATGGCGCAACGATAGCACAGCGAAACTGGCCGGCTAGCCAGCGACAGTGCGCCTTCGCTGCGCTACAATGCCGGCGCATGAGGCGCATTGACCTGATGACGTTGCGGCGCGACATTTTGATGGGGCCGATTGGCATGGGCATCTCCATGATGTCGGCCTACGTCTTCTTCCTTGCGCTGTTTACGCGCCATTGGGTGCTGGCGCTGTGCGAAGATGGCCGGCAATTCATCGCTGCGCAGCACATCGAGTTGCATCTTGAGTTGAACTTGCAGCCGGCGCCGATGGTGCTGTTTTGCCACGAGCATCTCGGCAATACCCATCTGTCGACTGCATTCCTCACCCCCGACTCCACGCAGGTCGACCGCGTCATCACCTGGGCGCCGTGCTCGATGAAGAGTGCCTGGCCCGGCCCGGCATCTGTCTCGCGCGCGCCGTGACCCGCTTCGCAACTTTGCTGCTTGCAGGGTGTTTTGCCCTGCATATCGCCTGTTTGCATTGCCCAATTTTTTGATGCTGCCTTGAATGTGCCGAGCGCCGGCAGGCCGCATCTCCATTTAGCAGAACCTTGCGGAGCCAACCGTGTCAAACAATCACTCATCACACCGTGTCGTCATCACCGGCATGGGCGCAGTCACCCCACTCGGACATTCGGTTCAGGAAACCTGGGGTGCTCTGGTCGCCGGCAAGTCCGGCGTCGGCCAGATCACACTTTTTGATCATTCACAACTCAGCGTTCACATCGCAGCCGAGGTGAAGAACTGGGATGCCACCGCGCATTTCGGAGCAAAAGATGCCCGCCGGCTCGACCGCGTTTCACAATTTGCGCTGGTTGCTGCCAGGCAGGCGCTTGAAGACTCGCAACTTGTCGTCAACGACGATAACACCTTTGACGTCGGCGTCATCATCGGCAGCGGCATCGGCGGCGTCACCACGCTGTTGAACGAGCATCAGGTCATGCTGACGAAGGGTGCAAGCCGCATCAGCCCCTTCACCGTGCCAATGATGTTGCCCGACACTGCCACCGGCCAGATTGCGATTCATTTCGGCATTCGCGGCCCGAACATGTGCATCGTCACAGCCTGCGCCAGCGGCGTGAATGCCATCGGTGAGGCGAGCGAGCTGATCCGCAGCGGGCGGGCGGTGGCCGCAGTCACCGGCGGCTGCGAGGCGCCGATCAACGGCTTCTCGATGTCGGCCTTTCACAACATGGGCGCGCTGTCGATGTTGCAGGATGAGCCACAGCGCGCCAGCCGCCCCTTCGACAAGACGCGCGCCGGCTTCGTTACCGGCGAGGGCGCGGCCATGCTGGTGCTGGAATCGCTCGAACATGCCCAGGCCCGCGGCGCGCGCATCTATGCCGAGATCACCGGCTATGGCTGCACCGACGACGCGTTCCACATCACCGCGCCGGATGTGAAGGGGCCGGCGATGGCGATGCGCAAGGCGCTGCGGCAGGCCGGCCTCGCGCCCAGCCAGATCGACTACATCAACGCGCACGGCACCAGCACGCAGCTCAATGACGTGAACGAAACGCGCGCCATCAAAGAGGTGTTTGGCGAGGGAGCCTACGATGTAAACGTCAGCTCCACCAAGTCGATGACGGCGCACGCCTTCGGCGCGATTGGCGCAATTGAGACCGTGGTCTGCGTGAAATCGGTCAACGAGGACATCATCCCGCCGACGATCAACTACGAGCACCCCGACCCTGATTGCGACCTGAACTACACGCCGAATGTGGCTGTGAAGCGAAGCGTGGCGCGCGCCATGTGCAATTCATTCGGCTTTGGCGGCCACAATGGCTGCCTGATTGTTTCGGAATTTAAGAATTGAGTGTTTGCGCAAGGCCGGCAGGTTGAAGTGAAGGATGGAAACCTGCCGGCTTGAAGGCGCATACGACGAATCTGGCATGAAATACGCTCATATCACGGGTTGGGGCAAGTTTGCGCCGCAGCGCGTCATGACCAATGACGATCTGACAAAGCTGGTCGATACGTCGGATGAATGGATCCGCAAGATGACCGGCATTGGGCAGCGCCGCATCGCCGGCCCGCAAGACAGCACAGCCAGCATGTCGATCAACGCGGCGGTGGCTGCGCTGGATATGGCCGGCGTCATTCCAGCACAGCTTGACCTGATCATCGTTGCGACGATCACGCCGGAGCATTGCTTCCCCTCGACCGCCTCGCTGGTGCAGGACGCGCTTGGCGCGGACAAGGCCGGCGCGTTCGATCTGGGCGCGGCGTGCAGCGGCTTTGTGTATGGCTTGGGCATGGGCAGCGATGCAATCAAGGCCGGCAGCGCGAACACCGTGCTGGTGATTGGCGCAGAGACGCTCTCGCGCATCGTGAACTGGCAGGATCGCAACACCTGCGTGCTGTTTGGCGACGGCGCCGGCGCAGTGGTCTTGCAGAGCAGCGATCAGCCGGGCGGCGTGCTGACCACGCTGCTGCGCTCAGACGGCAGTGGCGGCGATTTGTTGATTGTTCCGGCCGGCGGCAGCAAGTTGCCCATCACGCCCGACTTGCTTGCCACAAATCAACACTGCCTGCGCATGAATGGCCGTGAGGTCTTTCGTTTTGCCACGCGAGTGATGGATCGCGCCACGCGCGAGGTTTTGCATAAAGCCGGCTGGACGCTGGATGATGTTGACATCATCGTGCCGCATCAGGCCAATATGCGCATCATCGAGTCGGCTGCCAAGTCACTCGGCATGCCAATGGAAAAGTTCTTCACGAACATCGAGTTCTATGGCAACACCAGTGGCGCGTCGATCCCGATCGCGCTGGCTGAAGCCGCCGATGCAGGTCGGCTGCGCCCCAATGACCGCACGGTGCTGGTCGGTTTCGGCGCAGGATTGACCTGGGCGGCAGCGGCGGTGCAATGGAGCCAGCCGCGGCCACCGAGCCGCTCGCACAAGACGCTCAGCCGCATTGGCTATGGAGTCGCTGGTGTGCGCTCGCGCGCGCGCAAGCTGCTGCGACGGGTGGAAGATCGCATGTTTGGGCCGGCGGATGCGCCCGTGAAGTCGCCGCCGGCGCGCGAAGCACAGCCGCGCAACGGCAGACACGCGCCTGAGAAGCCGGCGGCGACCGCCGCAAGCCGAGGAGAAGACCGAGCAGAATAAAAAGCGACGCACCCTGAATTGTTGAAGGGTGCGTCGCTTTCATTGCTGTGATGCAGGCGCGATTTACTTCACAATCATCGCGGTGACCATGCCAAACATGCCGTGCGAAGACTCGGCATGGGTCAGCACGTGGCAGTGATATGCCCACACACCAGGGGTGTGCGCCTCGATGAGCACGTCATAGCGCTCGCCGGGGGCGACGTTCAGTGTGTCGCAATACCACGGATCCTTGTAGTTCCAGCCGTCCTTGGCGATCACCAATTGTTCCAGGCCGTGCAGGTGCATCGGGTGGATCATCAGACCTTCGTTCATGTAGCGCACGCGCACGCGTTCGCCGACTTTGGCGATGATCGGCTGGGTGTAGGGAAAAGACTTGCCATTGAAGGTGAGACCCAGCGCCGAGTCGTTCATCACGAGCGTGTAGTCGGAATCGTAGGGCAATTCCTTGCTCTTGTCCGCCGGCTCCACGATGAACGGCGCGAGCAAACCGCGCGTGACCTGCTCTGCAGCGTTGTGGTGCGAGTGATACATGTGCGAGCCGGCGTTCTTCAGCGTAAATTCGAACTGCTGCGTCTCGCCAGGCTTGATCGGCGGCTGCGTTGCGTACGGCACGCCATCGACCTCATTCGGCACCAGCAGGCCGTGGAAGTGGACAGCGGTGCTCTGGGTCATCTTATTGGTCATGACAATGCGCACCTTGTCACCAACAGTGGCGCGCACCTCTGGGCCGGGGATCACGCCGTTGTAAGCCATGGCCGGCACCTTCATGCCAGGCGCAGTCTCCCAATCGATCTCCTCGCACGTGATCTCGAACACCTTCACGTCGCCATCCATCTTGGGCGTGAGCGGATTGTGCCAAAACTTTGGGTCCTTGCCGGCGCCGGCGACGAAGATTTTGACAACCTCTTCGTGCGCGGCGTCCATATCCAATTGTGGCGAGGTGGCTGCAGGAACTGCGGTCGCCGTCGGCGCTGTGGTGGGCGTTGGCGCGTTGGCGCCGCAGGCAGCGGCCCCCAGGCCGATGCCTGCAACACCGGCCAACTTCAAAAAATTGCGGCGGGAGCCATTCATCGAATTCATGCGTATGTATCTCCTGTGATTCAAAAGAAAATGCAGACGTGACTGTGCGAATGCTATAACAAAATCACTTGTCGCTCTTGGTTTTTGACGGTCACCAGTTTACACATGTCTGGCTGGCCGGCCAGGCTATTCGTAACCGCCAGAGCAATGACATTTTCCACGTTTGGCGGTAACCTACCAGCACGCAGCCAGACTGTGCTGTTCTGTATTCGCATGACAACTTTACCCAATCCTCTTCCAGCTCAAGCGCCGAATGCGGGGCGCATCCCCGCCGGCAAGTTGCTCTTTCTGGCCGCCGGCGCGGCGCTGTTGCTCGGGGGTGCAATGGCGCTCTTTGTCGGTGCGCCCATTGCGCGTCAGGCAGCCATCCTGTTCGGCGTGCCGGCGTCCACCTGGGATGGCATCTGTGGCCCCGCGCCAGTAACCACGCAGCCTATTTCGCCCGCGTGGGTGGTTGCCGGCATGATGGCATGCGCGCTTGGCGCAATCGTGTTGATGGTTGGTGATTTCATCAAACGCCGCTGGGTGGTGTTGGGCGTGCTGGCGGTGATGACCGCCGCATCGGTTGGTGGCTACATCTATGCGCAAAACGCCACCAAGAAGCTGCCTGCGCCGCCGGCGGGGCAATTCACCCGCCTGTCGCCGCCTCGCCCGGCTCCGGATTTCATTTTGCGCAACACCGCCGGCGGCATGACTTTCCGCCACGACTTTGAAGGCAAGCCGATGCTGCTATTCTTTGGCTACACCCATTGCCCCGATGTCTGCCCTACCACCTTGAGCGATTTCAAGAAGGTGAAGCAGGCGCTTGGCGCGGATGCCGACAGCGTGAACTATGTCTTCATCAGTGTGGATGGAGCGCGCGACACGCCGGAATTGCTTAAGCAATACGTCGGTATTTTTGATCCGGCGTTCAAGGCGCTGGTCGGCGATTCGTATGTCGTTGCGTCCACACTGGCCGACTACGGCGGCAAGGTCATCATCGACAAGCGCGATGGCGGCTACAAGGTGTCGCACACGTCGGATGCCTATCTTGTCGATGCGCAGGGGCAGTGGCGCGCCGTGCTGCCGCTGAGCATGAGCACCGACGACATAGTAAAAGAAGTACGGCTGGCGATGGCGCCGGCAGATTGATCCTGGAGCGCCAGGGCGACGGGCGCTTACCCGTGCGACAACTTATCCCTGCAACAACAACATACCCACAATCGCCGCGCCAGCGATCATGATCCACGTCGGCACTCTGCCGGTCAGCATCAACGCTGTGCAAGCGATGGCGATCACAATCGTCACGGCATTTACGCCATTCACAACGAACAGATTGCCCAGCACGATGATCGACGTGCCGGCGATGCCCAGCACCAGCCCGTCCAGCACTCCCTTTGTCGCTTTGTATGACTTCAATCGATCATGCACTTGCGCGACGACCAATACCAGCAGCGGCGGCAGTGCGATGGCGACCGATGCCAGCAGCGCGCCTGGCAAGCCACCGGTGAGGTAGCCCAGGCTGACCACCCACAAGCCATTGGGCCCGGGGCTGATCTCGCCGACGGTCAGCGCGGCCGGGAATTCCGCCGGCGTCGCCCAACCGCGCGCGATCATGTCGGTGTAGAGATAGGGAAATGGCCCGCGCCCGCCTGTGCTAAGCAGGCTGGCCTTGAGAAAAATCAGGAAGAACGTCAGCCAGTCCATGCTTACTGCCCTTCGCTTTGCGCGGGGGTGAAGGGTGGTGAGCGGCGCAAGCCATACCACAGACCCAACCCGACCGCGCCGGCGAGATATGCGAGCAACACCGGCGCGCCCAGCACAGTCATCCCCGCTGCAATTGTGATGAGGGCGACGCCATAGGCAAACGCCGGCCGGCCCTGCTGTTTCAAGGCGCTCATCGGCCCCTTCAGCAGCCGCCACATAAATGCAAGGCTGAGGCCGACCAGCGCCGGCGTGATGCCGCGCAGCGCGCCGGCCACTGCCGGCTGCTCGCGCACGCGCACATACAACGCGGTCATGGCGATCGTGATGGCAATTGCCGGCGCCATCATGCCCAGCACCGAAACGATGACGCCGGCCACACCGCCGAAGCGCCGGCCGATTGTCACCGCCAATGCAATCAGGTTGATGCCTGGCGCGAACTGCACGATGGCCCAATCCTGTGTGAAGGTTTCCGGCGTCATCCAGTTGCGTTGTGATACGAAGTTGCGATAGATCAACAACTGCGTCGCCACGCCTCCGCCAAAAGATGTCGCGCCGATCTTCAACCAGATGACGAAGAGTGACAAAAGCGTTGGCGGTGGATGCGCCGGCTGTGCTGCAACAGCCGCCACCGAGTCGGAAGAAATCATTGCGCCTGTTATCTTCGTTGTTGCCGGATCGTCAAGTCACGCCCTCAAATCTCTCTTCCTGCCCTGCCTCTCCGCTGCGTTCCTTCGCTTGCCAAAGTGACTTCAAATGGCCGATTAACGCAACTGTGATTAAGTCAATGGATACGGAGGCGTGTCATGTTCAAGAAAATCCTTGTTCCACTCGATGGCTCCTCGATGGCGGAGGCTGTGCTGCCCTATGTTCGTCACATGGCGGTGGAGGATGGTGCAGAAGTGGAATTGTTGACTGTCACGACAGTGCCGCTTTCAGCGTATCCCATCGATGCTCCGCTTGATCTCGCCCAACTTATCAAGCAGCAGCATGAGGCATCTGAGCAATATTTGAGAAAGGTGTCCAATGCCATCGATCACGATGGTATCAAGGTGACGCCGTTGATTTCCGAGGGGCCGATTGCCGAGGAGATCCTGTCCTATGCAGAATCCACTGGCGCCGATCTGATTGCCATGTCCACGCATGGTCGCAGCGGCATCAGCCGTTGGCTGATGGGCAGCGTGGCCGACAAGGTGCTGCATGGCGCAAAGGTGCCGGTGCTGTTGATTCGGCCCAGCGATTCGAAAAAATAACGCGTCTGCGCAGGTGGGAAAGCCTGTGCGGGCAAGGAATCACCGATGTTCAAACGAATCCTCGTTCCATTGGATGGATCACCGGTGGCCGAGCGCGCGCTCGACACCGCAGCCGACTTGGCGCACCGCGTCGGCGCTGCCTTGCTGCTTGCGCATGCGGACACTCCCGATAACTTCATCTATGTTGAAGGCATGCCGGTGGTGGACGCAGCCGGCAAACCGCTGCCAGGCACGCACGAGCGCGAATACCTGCGACGCATGGCTGAATGCGCGCGCCAGCATTTCGATGTTGCCATTGAAACGCGCGTGCTGGATCAAGCCGGCGCGTCATCTGCCGAGATGCTGGCCGGTTACATCGCTGAGGCCCGCGCCGACGCAGTCGTGATGACCACGCATGGCCGTGGCGGGCTGGAGCGATTGTGGCTGGGCAGCGTGGCCGATTCACTCCTTCGCGCATCGCATGTGCCGATCTTGTTGTTGCGACCCAATGGCCCCGGTTCGATCCTGCCGGCCATCCGTCGTGTGCTGGCGCCCCTGGATGGATCAACTCTGTCCGGCATGGCGCTGCATTACGCATTACCCCTGGCAGACCTTTTGGGCGTGAATTTGGATCTGATAACAGTGGTGCCGGTTTCCATCGACATGGCTGTTTCACCCTATGGCCTGTCGGGCGTGGCGCAGGATTTCACATTTGAGCGGCGCAAAGACGAGGCACAGCGATATCTCGACCGCACTGTCAAGGCGCTGCCGCCGCACGCCGGCAAAGTGGGGACGCATGTTGCCGTGGCTGGTCATGTTGCCAACAGCCTGATCGAAGCTGCGCAAAGCGTTCCGGGCACCCTGATCGTCATGAGCACCCATGCGCGGCAGGGTTTGCAAAAGCTCTTCCTCGGCAGCGTCGCGGACAAGATTGTGCGCGCCAGCGATGTGCCGGTGTTGCTTTGCCGGCCAGTGGACAAGCCGCATTGAAGCTTGAAGGTTGTTTGCCAGAAAAGATATGCTAAAACGTTGTCGAACGTGACAATGCGCTCAACCTTGCCTTGGTGAGCTGACGAGAGACACCCAAAACATGATTGAAGAGAAGATGCGCGCGGCGAAGTTCGCCGGCGAAAGCAAGATCATCGTCGAGAAGAAAACTGTGCAGATGCCGGCGGAAGGGCAACTGCTCATCCGCGTCGCTGGCAATGCGCTATGCGGCTCGGAGCGCGGGCAATTCCTGCGCGGCGCGCACGTCACGCCTGGGCATGAGGCTGCCGGCGTGGTTGTGGCCGCCGGCCCCGGCACGCGCACTGCGGTAGGCACGAACGGCGCGGTGTTCCTGATGGACTTCTGCGGCGAATGTCGTAATTGCAGGCAGGGTGCGACCAACCAATGTCTGCACAAGCGCGGTGATATGGGCTTCAATCGCGACGGCGGCTATGCCGAATATGAGTTGGTGAACGAGAATGTTTTTTTCGCCAGCGGCGAGATCACCGGCGCAGATGGCACGCTGCTGCTCGACATCATGGGCACCGGCGGCCACGCCGTTGGACGCGGTCTGCTGGTGCATCGCGATGTGCAGAGCGTGCTGGTGTGCGGGGCCGGGCCGATCGGCCTGGGCGTGCTGGCGATGGCGAAGCTGCTCCTGGGTGATCTGCCGGTGGCGATCACTGATGTGGTGCCGTATCGGCTGGCGCTGGCAGAACAGTTGGGCGGCCTGCCGATCGACCTGAAGCGCGCGACAGTGGATGCCGGCCTCAAGCGACACGGGCTGGAGCGCGTCGATCTGGCCATCGACACCAGCGGCAGGGAAGTGGCGCGACAAGCCGGCCTCGACGCGCTGGACAAGCGCGGCGCGCTGGTGTTGGTCGGCCACGGCGAGGGCCTCAAGATGGATGTGTCGAGCCAGATGATCGCACCGGAGCGCGTGGTGCTGGGCAGTGAATACTTCCGCTTCGATGAACTGCCCGCGAATCTGGAACTGCTGCGCCACAACCGCGATTACCTTCGCCAGATCATCACGCATCGCTTCCCGCTGGCCGATATCCAGCATGCCTTCGAACTGTTCTTCAAGGGCGACAGCGGCAAAGTCGTCATTGAACCTTGAAAGGGCGCATGGGCAAGATCAAGGTGGCACTGGTGGGCGCCGGCGGCTGGGGCTTGCAGCACGCGCGCGTATTTTCACAGCACCCCGATGTGGAATTGTGCGCCATTGCCGGCCGCACCGAAGAGAAAACGCGCAGACGCGCCGAGCAGTTTCACCTGCGCGCCTATGCCGGCATCGATGCGATGCTTGAAAAAGAGCGGCCAGATTTCGTCAGCTTGAGCCTGCCAAATCAAGGTCATTTTGCCGCGACGCTGCAAGTCATTCAAGCCGGCGTGCCGCTGCTGGTCGAGAAGCCGCTGGTGTTCGACTTGCGCGAGGCTGACACGCTGCTGAATGAGGCGGCGAAGCGCAACCTGTTCTTCGCCATCAACTTCAACCACCGCTATGCGCGGCCGGTGCGCATGGCGCAGGAGGCGATTGCGCGCAATCGCCTCGGAGAGATCGTGTTTGCCACCTGGCGTTTTGGCGGCGAAGGGCGCAGCGATCACCCGCATGCCAACCTGATTGAAACGCAGTGTCACGGCTTCGATATGCTGGAGCATCTGTGCGGGCCAATTGCATCGATCAGCGCAGAGATGACCGACAAGACAGGCGGTGGTTTTCGCACGCTCGTGCTTGCGCTACGCTTTGCGAATGGCGCAGTAGGCAGCCTGGTTGGCTCCTATGATTCATCGTACGCCTATCCCGGCACGCACGTGCTGGAGGTGAATGGCGCGCTGGGACGCGTGGTGGTGGAAGACACGGTGCGGCGATTCAGCTTCCAGCAGGCCGGCAACGAGACAGCTGAAGTGTGGCAAGCCGGCTACTTCAACGACCGCGATCGTGAGTTTCATCGCACCTTCGATGCCTATCTCGACGCGCTGCTGGCGGCGTTCCAGCGCGGCGAGCCACCGCCAGTTCACGCATCAGCCGGCCGGCGCGCGCTGCAACTCGCGCTGGCCGCGATTGAGTCATTCGAGACTGGCCGGCGGGTGGAGGTGCGATGACGATGTCCGCGCATCACGGTTTGCGATGGATGAACACTGGTTGGGTGTTGATTTGCAAGGTGACGGATTTGTCCACCATGTCGGGCGTCAACGGCTGACCGAATCGATCGAACAAGGCGATGTGACTGGACGCCGGCCAGGAGATGGTTTTGAGACCGACGAACGACGCATACACCACATCGACAGCATAATTGCCCATGTCATAGCGCCAGCCGCGCACACCCTCGCCGTAGTCAACGCTTTTAGGCGGTAACGCAGCGCCAGTCACTTGCTCGATCAGTGTCTTGTAGGCCAGAAAAACCGGACGCGGTTTCTGGTCGCCATTCAGCAGACCTGAGTTTTGCCAGCCCGGCCCTTCCAGGGTGTACCACACCACCGCTTCGACGCCGGCGCCCAACGCGGCGGTGTAACCGCGAATGACGAAGCTGGCTTGCTCGTCATAGAACTGCGCCGGCGGCTGATCGCAGATTACGCGCATCGACTCCCAATCGGGGCAGGTATATGAGGCTTCATCCAAAAAGAGCGGCTTGACGACGTCATAGCGCTTTAGAATGGATTTTATGAAGTTGGCTTTGGCGTCCAGCGCCGAGCCATATGCAGCCCAAGGATTGTCTGGCCGGTTGTCTTCGTATGGTCCGCCATAGTAAGCGGTGTGTCCGTGAAAAGACACGATGTCAAAGTATGGCGCGGCGCCGGTTTCCAGAATGCCGCTCAGGAATGTTTCGGGCTTGCCGATGTCGGAGGTTTGCGAGTTTGCGCTGCTCACCATCAAGCCGCCGGCCAGGATTTTGGCATTGTCATCCACGCGCTTGATCGCCGGCGTCACCACCTTCAGCATGTTGCCATAGTGACGGCCGCCATAGAACGGGTCATTGCGGTCGCCCCAGCAGCCGAAGATCGAATTCACCGGCACCAACTCGGGGTCGGTATCCACTTCATTGCCCAGTTCCCAGTAATGGACATTGTAGGGAGGCTTGCTGTAGCGCGCAGCCAACGCTGCCATGAAATCGGCGAAGTCGTTGAAGCGATCTTCACGGATGGCTGCGCATGAGGAAGGGATTATCGTTGCCCAAGATGGCGCATCATCGACCACCACGATCGGCGTCATCTCCAACTGGGCGATGGCGAGCAATTCCTGCTCGAAGCCGGCCAGCGCCGCCCAGTTGTAGGGGTCGCTCTGATTGGGTTGCACATTCCACCAGCTCACGCCGTTCAAGCGGATCCAGCGACCTTTCAACTCGCCGGCGCGCGCAGGGAATCCGCTGTAGGCTATGGCTGTCGATTCAAAGCCAAACGGGTTGGACACCGGAAAGCGCTGCTGGACAATGGGCAGGTAGATCTTTTGCGCGGGCAGTTCATCCGATTCAGCAAGCGCCGGCTGGCCGGCAGTCAATGCAGCAAAGGCAAAGAGAGCGCAAGCCATGAGCGCGCTCAACGCGCGCGCGCGAACAGAGGACAACATCGGGCATTCTCCTAATGCGATTTGTTGTGCAGCAACGATCGACCAAGCGGACGGAACAGAACGCCGTGCCTTTGCCGCGTTGCCCAATGTTATCAAGAACGGCAGGCCAAACTTGCAGAGGATTTGCAGAGGAAAGGGGAAGAGGGCTGATTAGAAACCTTCTTCCCCTTGTTTTTGCCTCGATGGTGGAATCAGCTTTCAATGCGGATTTCACCGCCGGCAGCCTGGCTGCGATAGATGCCGTCGAGGATTGCCATCACCTGCAGTGATTGCTCCGCCGGCACTGGCGAGGGCAGGTCTTCGGCCACCGCGCGCGCAAATTCCACACACTCCTGCGCGTGCGGCTCCAGTTTGTCGGCAGTCGACTTCAAGACGGTGTTCATGAACTGATGCGTGCGATAGTCTGTGCTGAGCAACTCGCACTTCGGCCAGTGTGCGCCGCCGTCCGTGCCATACAGCCAGATCTGCATGTCTTCACCCAGGTTGTCGTGATGCAGGAACCAGCTCACTTCCAGATTCAGCGTGGCGCCGGTGTCGAAACGCACGAAAGCCGCAGCAAAATCTTCCACGTCGAAATCCTCGGGCATCGGTGTGTCGGGCCGCCAGTACGCCCATACGCCAGGCCGTTTGCCAAACATCGTCTTCGCTGTGCCGCTAACGGCCACCGGCTTGGGAAAGCCCATCAGCCACAGCGTGAGGTCGAGCACGTGCGTGCCGATGTCGATGCACGGGCCGCCACCGGCCAGCGCCTTGCTGGTGAAGGTGCGCAGGGGGATCATGCCGGCGCGCCGCAGCATCCAACTGCGCGCATGGTAGATGTTGCCGAGGAAGCCGGTGTCGATCTGGCGCTTGAGCGCCTGCGAGGTGCCGGCGAAGCGGAAGTGCTGCGCGGTCATCAACTTCTTGCCGCTCTTGTCGCGCGCGGCGATCATCTGGTGAATGGCGTCGGGCGTCGGCGCGAGCGGCTTCTCGCAGATCACGTTTTTGCCGGCGTTCAGGGCGGCAACCGCCAGCGGCGCGTGCAGCATGTTCGGCACGCACAGGTCGACGATGTCGATGTCGGGATCGCTGAAAATGTCGGCGGCGTCTGTGGCCAAATGGGTCACACCGTGCTTCTTGCCCCAGTTAGCCAGCGCGGTGGGGTTGATGTCGGCGCCGGCGACTACTTCGGCATGTTCCGAGGCGGCCCAACCGGGCATGTGCGAATTGGAGATACCGCCCACGCCGATGATGGCGACTTTCAATTTTTTGGTCATGTTGTTGGTCAATGCTCCTGAGTAGGATTGTCCACCTATTTAAGCCCAAGGAGGTGCGAATTCAAGTTCCACCGGGCAGTTCTTAGTTCACCAGCCACCGCACTTCATACGGCGCAAGCTCCAGCGACGGCCCATGCACGTTGATGCGCGCGCCGTTCACCAGGTCTTTGACCGCGTTGTTGGTGCCCAGCAGCTTGCGCCATGGGATGGATACGAGCTGGTCGGCGTCGCTGCAATTCACCAGGCTGATGAGCGCGGCGCGGCCATCGGGCGAGGAGCGAAAGAGCGTGAAGGCCGCCGGCGCTGCCGTGACCAACGCGCGCTGCGTGGCCGAGGGATGGAAAGCGGCATGGCCGGCGCGCGCTCGGATGAGCGGCAGCACCTTCGCCATCGCCGGCTGCACGAATGTATGCGCATCGAACGCCGGCACGCCGGCCATCGACAGAGCGAGCGCGTGCGCCGCGACAAAGCGCTGTGTGTTCTGGCGGCTGGCGATGGCGCCGATGAAGGGCGCGTTGATCGCGTCATACAGCGTTTGCGTGTTGCTGATGCAGTCGGCTAATTGCGCGGCGGCAATCGCGCCGATGAACGCGCTGGCGGCGGATGGGTTGAGGTCGTGCCGGCTGAGCGCGTTCATGCGCAATTCACCCATCGGTCGCGTCGCCCATTGCAGCAGAAAGCGCGCGTCGCCGGCGTGCAACGCATGCAAAATCAGCGGCGCGACGGCGTGATCGGTGGTCAGGGCAGCCACGCACAGATCGACGCCGGCAAGCGATTGCGCCAGCCCCGCCGGCGCTTCATCGCCCGGCAGCAACGCCACGTTGCGCTGTGTCCATCCATCTTGTGGCATGATTGTGAGCAAATTGTAGGGGCTTGCGCCAATATGAAAACAATCACGCCTGAAATTCTGCACGACATCATCCTGCTCGACGACGTTCAAGTTTCACCCGACGGCACACGCGCTGTCTTTGTTCGCACCAGCGTTGACCGCAGCGGCAACAAGTACAACCGCACGATCTGGTTGCAATCGCTCGACGACATCAAAGCGCCGGCCCAACCGCTGACCGGCAACACGAAGGATGGCTCGCCGCGCTGGTCGCCCGATGGCAGCCGGCTCGGTTTCATCTCTGGCCGCGACGACAAGCCGGCGGTGTTTGTGCTGCCCATGCGCGGTGGTGAGGCGCGCAGCATCGCATCACACCCGAACGGTATTGGCGCGTTTGCGTGGTCGCCAGACGGCAGGCGCATTGCGTTTGCCGCGGCCTTGCGCGCCGATGAATGCGAGGCTGAGGACAAGAAAAATCAGGCGCCCAAAGCCCAGGCCGATGGTGAGCCGGCGTTCAAAGATGCATGGGACTTGAAGCGCGAGAAGGAACAGAAGCAGCACGAAGAGGAGTTGCGATTCGATCCGCGCGTCTTGTCGCGCGTGCCATATCGCACCGGCACCACGTTCATCGAAGATCGTTACACGCACATCTATGTGTCCGATGTGCCAGCCAGCTTTGCCGAGCCGAATGAGGGCAAGCCGCGCCGGCTCACGCCGAACGACAGCGCGGCAGGATTCAACGGCATCGAGTGGTCTGCCGACGGCAGATTCATCTACAGCGCCACCAGCCGCGACCCCGACAGCGGCGAGTTATTCATGCTGGCTGATCTGGTGCGCTTTGAGGCGAACAAGAAAACGCGCGTCTACAAGCGCCTGCCTGTGAAGGGCAACACCTGCTATGGCGCACTGCCTTCGCCGGATGGCAAGTGGATCGTCTTCAACAAAAGCGCGGAGAACAAGACGCGCTACGAGCCAGGCACACTGTGCATCATGCCGGCGGATGCTGCGAAGCCTGATGACATCATCGACTTGACCGATGTGCTGGATCGCAGCTTTGGCAGTTACAAGTGGAGCCCCGACGGCAAGTATTTGTATTTCACGCTGCTGAAAGATGGCGCGGTGGAATTGTGGCGCTGCAAGCCGCCGGCGACTCCGCGCGCGGAGATCGAGCTTGATCAACTCACCAACGCCGGCCACGAGATCACATCGTTCGACGTGCTGTCTGATGGTCGTGTGATCTTCATTGCCTGCACCCCGCATGACCCCAGCGCGCTGTTTCTGCTGGATGCGCGCGGCCGCGTGACACCCATTCACCAGCCCAACGCAAAGAAGCTGGGCGAGATGGAACTCGGCGCGATTGAGGAGGTGCGCTACGAAAATGAGGGCCGTGAGATTCAGGGCTGGTTGATCCTGCCGCCCGGTTTCAACAAGCGCAAGCGATATCCGTTGATCGTGCAGATGCATGGCGGGCCGCATGTCATGTGGGGCGCGGCGACGCGCAGCATGTGGCACGAATTTCAGGCCATGGCCGGCGCCGGCTATGCGGTGTTCTATTGCAACCCACGCGGCTCCGACGGTTATGGCCGCGAATTCTGGCACAGCAATCGCGGCGATTGGGGCGATGGCCCAATGCGCGATGTGCTGGCCGGCGTGGATTTGCTCACCCAGCGCGACTATATTGACGACAGGCGATTGTGCCTGACGGGCGGCAGCTACGCCGGCTACCTGACTGCATGGATGATCGGCAAGGATCATCGCTTTGCGGCGGCCTGCGCGCAGCGTGGTGTCTACAACCTGGTGTCGATGCGCGACACCACCGACATTCCGTTCTTCAACGACCGTGAAAGCGGCGTCACGCCGTGGGATGATGTGGCAGCGCTGTGGCACATGTCGCCCATCTCGCTCGTGCCGAATATGCAGACGCCGCTGTTGATCGAGCATAGCGAGCAGGACTATCGCGTGCCGATGGAGCAGGCTGAGCAGTTGTTCCAGGCGTTGAAGTTGTTGAAGAAAAAGGTGCAGTTAATCCGCTGGCCACGCGAAGGACATGAGCTTTCGCGCGCCGGCGAGCCGCGCCACCGCCTGTTGCGCATCCAGCGCATGATTGAGTGGTTTAATGAGCATGCGAAGTAATTCGTAATCGGCAACTGGCCGTCGAGGATTGCGCAGTTCGATTCTCGTCTGCCAGTTGCCTCCGAGAGAAGCACGTGTCAACTGAGAAGGAGCGGGTCAGGGTCAGTCAATTTGTGCCGGAGCCGGTGAAAGGCACGCGCCTGTATGGCGTGGCGCGCCGCAACAAACCCGAAGTCAAGCGCTTTGTCAAGTTTGCAATTACCGGCTTCGTCGGCTTGATCATCGACTTTGCTGCGCTCAATATTCTGGCGCACGTGTTGAATGTGGCAGAGCCGATCGCGGTTGCCATTGCCTTCATCATTGCGGCCACAAATAACTACATCTGGAATCGGCTGTGGGTGTATCCGGAATCGCGCAACGAGAAGAAGCGCAAACAGATGCCGGTGTTTCTGGCGGTGAATGCCGCCGGCCTCTTCATCAACGAGGTCGTGCTGTTCCTGTTCTATGTTCCCATTTCGACCTTGCTTGGCAATGCGGTGATTGGCCTCAACCTGACCAAAGCCATCGGCGCATTCATCGTGATGATGTGGAACTTCTTCGTCAACCGCTTCGTAACATTCAGAAACGTGAAATGGCAGAAGAACCTGCCAAAAGAGCAACTGCCCCCGCCAGAGATGATCGACAGCGCGCTTTGACGACGCCGGGGGATGGAGCGATGCGTGATGCATGTGGGGAAATCTCTGCTCGGCTTTCGGCACTTTATACTTCCCGTGATCCCTGTTCCGTGAACCGGAACGGCAAGCGGATCGGGGACAGCATTCATTTTGGCACGCATCACCTACGACTACACGCCGGCGATTCACCAGGGCGCGGGCATCGGCCGGCTCACGCGCGAGTTGGGGCGCGCACTGTTGAATCTGCCTTCACCGCACCAATTCAGCTTCTTTGTCATGGGCCGGCCCGGCGACGACGTGCCGCTGTCGAGCCTGATGGACACCGCGCAGTTGCCGCTGAAGGTGACCAAGCACAATGACCGCTGGCTGTATCGCCTGTGGTTTCGCAGCCGGCTGCCGCTGCCGGTGCAGACGTTCAGCGGCTCATGCGACCTGTATCACGCCACCGATTTTGTGCTGCCGCCGATGCGCGGCAAAACGCCCTCAGTGCTTACAGTGCATGACCTCTCGTTCGAGCGCGACCCCGATTCGGCCTCGCCGCGTCTGATCCCCTTTCTGAAGCGCGTGGTGCCGGATTCTGCCCGCCGCGCCACGCACATCGTGGCCGACTCGCATGCGACCGCGCGCGACCTGACCGAGTTGTATGGCATCCCGCCGGCGAAGATCACCACGATCCACAGCGGCGCCAGCGAGCGCTTCACGCCCTACACCGGCAGCTACTTCGAGGAGCGCCGGCGCGGCTCAATCTTGCGGCGTTACAAGATCGGTGAGGCGCCATTTGTGCTGACTGTCGGCACGATGCAAAAGCGCAAGAATCATCTGCGGCTGGTGCAGGCGTTTGCAAAGGTGATTGCGCAGCATCCGCCGTCGCTCTCAGTGCAACTTGTGATCGCCGGCGGCAAGGGCTGGCTGTATGACGAGGTGCTGGCCGAGGTGAAATCGCTCGGCCTTGAGAATCGCGTAAAGTTCATTGGCTACGTTGAGGACAGCGACCTGCCGCACCTGTATCGCGCTGCGCGCGTGTTTGCGTTTCCATCCATCTACGAAGGTTTTGGCATCCCGCCGCTGGAGGCGATGGCGTGCGGCGTGCCGGTGGTGGCGTCGAACGCATCATCGCTGCCGGAGGTGGTGGGCGACGTCGGCTTGCAGGTGGACCCATTCGATGTGGATGCGCTGGCGCATGCGCTGGACACTGCGCTGCATGACGAAGGCTGGCGCGCGCAGGCCATCGTCCGCGGGCCCGAACGCGCAAAGCAATTCACCTGGCGCGGCGCAGCGGAGCAGTTGCTGGCGATCTACGAGAAATCGCTTGGCGGCTGGTGATGGCTGAACCGATTGCCGATTACCATTGCATCTGTGGCTGAATCTTCCAACTTCAACCCCTCGAAGAAACTGCGCGACCTGCCTGTGGAGGCGCGCGCCGCCAGCCTCGGCCTGAGCGCCGCGGATGTGGCTGCATTGCGCGCCGGCCTCTCGCTTGAACAGGCCGACCACATGATCGAGAACGTCATTGGCGCGTATGCGCTGCCGATGGGTGTGGCGCAAAACTTCGTGGTGAATGGCCGCGCCATCGCGGCTGTGCCGATGGTCGTCGAAGAGGCGAGCATTGTTGCGGCGTGCAGTTTTGCCGCCAAGCTGGCGCGAGAAACCGGCGGCTTCAAGGCCGGCAGCACCGCACCGATCATGATCGGCCAGGTGCAACTGCTCGATGTGCCGGACATGGATGCAGCGAAAGCGCGCATCGCCGGCGAGGCGGATACGCTGATCGACTGGCTGAATCACGACAATCCATCCACAAAAAGCCGGCATGCCAAAGCAGTGGGGTTGGAAATACGGGAAATCGTGATCCACGATGCGCAATGCCTCGTGCTTCATTTGCTCTACGACTGCGGCGACGCGATGGGCGCAAACCTGATCAACACGGCGTGTGAGGCGATTGCGCCGCGCCTGGAGCAACTGAGCGGTGGACGCGCCGGCCTGCGCATCCTCTCCAACCTCAGCGATCGCCGCATGGCGTGGGCAGAATGCACCATCCGCACAACCAGTCTCGCCGAACAGCGCATCAATCCGCACGCTGCGCACCACATTGTCGAAGCCTCGCGCTTCGCCGAGGCTGACCCTCATCGCGCAGCCACCCACAACAAGGGCATCATGAACGGCATCGATGCAGTGGTGATGGCAACTGGCAACGATTGGCGCGCCATCGAAGCCGGTGCCCACGCTTATGCCGCGCGCGATGGCCACTACACTGCCTTGGCTACCTGGCGCATGGATGACGCCGGCGATCTGGTTGGCCGCATCAACCTGCCGTTGGCAGTCGGCATCGTCGGCGGCGCGACGCGCGTGCATCCGGGCGCACAGGTCGCGCTCAAGTTGCTGGGGGTAAAGACCGCGCGTGAGCTGGCCGAGATCATGGCCTGCGTGGGGCTGGCGCAAAACTTCGCGGCCATTCGCGCGCTGGCAGCAGAAGGCATTCAGCAGGGACACATGGCGTTGCATGCGCGGCAGATCGCCATCGCCGCCGGCGCTACCGGCGAGCAGATCGAGCGCATTGCTGCGCAACTCGTTCAGGAAAAGAACGTGCGCCTTGAACGCGCGCGGCAACTCCTGCAATAACCGGCTTCTGCCGCATGGAACACAGAATGGAAATTGCACCCAGGGCGCGCACCCGTGAAGAGCGGCTGGAAACTGTTCAGCGTATCTTCGAGCGCGTGATGCAATTGCACAGCGAAGATGTGTTGGCCGCCGGCCTGTATGGCTCGCTGGCGCGCGGCAACGACGGGCCTTTTTCGGATGTGGAAATCTTGGTGGTGCTGCGCAGCGCCGGCGTGCGCGACAACGCCGAGTGGTGCGCCGGCGATTGGAAGGCCGAAGTCAACTTTCGCAGTTGCGACGTCGCGCTGGATCGCGCGAGCGAGTTGGATGGTGAGTGGTCGGTGTCACACGGCAAATTCATCGACATGCAGCCGCTGTATGACCCCGAGAATTTCTTGTCACGATTGCGCGAGCGCGTGTTTGCGCATGCCGACGAGGAAGTTCGCGAGGCGATGCGCGAGGTCATCATCGGCGATATGTGCGAGCTGGCGGGCAAGTGGCGCAATCAGCAGGCGGCGAGCCGGTTCGATTACGTGCCGGCAATTGCGTTCAATCTCGCCGAGCAATGCGCATGGGTCATCGGGCTGGCCAATCGCCATCTCTATGCCACTGGCGCAGCCATGCGCGCTGAATCACTCGCCCTGTCAGACCGCCCCGCCGGCTATGACGCGCTGTGCAATGCTGTCATGCGCGGCGAACTGAGCGATGCGCAACACGTGATTGCGCTGTGCGAAGCGTGCTGGGCCGGCACGGTGGCGTGGGCGGAAGCGAAAGGCATCGCATTGGTGACAGATCCACTCAACCTTGCGACAACCTGAACGCGGTTGAGGGATGCCGGCGATAAGCGCCATCATCCGCGCTCTTTCGCTTCCTGCTTGAATGACTGGTGCGGCAGAATGCCGCGATTCACCAGTGCTTGCATCAGCGCGCGCTCCATCTCACGCTGGTCATCCTTGCCCACCACCGCCTCTTCGTGTGCGACCTTCAGGATCAATGGGTAATCGCCGCCCATGCGCGCCTGTCGCAGGATGACTGCGCTGAGCATGGCGATGTTGTCGCGGGTGGCGCACCACGCCGGCGCCTCGATGCGCGCAATCGCCGCGCGCCGGCCCTGCCCAACGCCAACATTGAGGTAGCAGCAGCGCATGGCATGCTCGCCCAGATGTTGCTGCTCATTCACCTCCCAGCGCGGGTCGAAAAGCGCAGTGCGGTGCGCCGGCTTCAATTGCGCATCAAGCAGGTGACGGTCGAAGATGCCAACGCAGCGCAGGCTTTCCTGCTTCAAGCGCTCCTCACTCACTTGATTGAATGGCACATCGAACAGCGCGCAGGTGTTCACCAGCGCATTACTGTTGGGTCGCTCGATGTAGCCGCACACCAGAGCGCCGCATGCCTGCAACTGCTTCAACGCGCGCTTGAATGCATCGAGCATGCGTTTTTGCGCCGGACCGCGCAGGCCACGCCCGCCCAACAGAGCGAATGGCACCATCGACCCATCCGCGATCACGATGGGTTGATAGCCTTCCGCGCGCGCAACCGCTGCTGCGTCTGCCATCAGCGCAATCTCCAGCAAATCGCGCTCGTTGCTGATCTCGCCGGGTGTCACCAGTTCGCCAAAGGCATCAAACAGCTCACGCTCTAGAAAAAGACGGGTCAGCTTCATTTTCTGAATGCGCTGCGCGATCGCGCTGTCGTTGCCGCCATAGGCAATGCACGCGCAGCCGGCCTGCACATATGCGAACAGCGTCGCCCCGTGCCGGTCGGGCATGATCTGTGAGCCGTCGGTGGCGATCAAGACATAGCGCGCCGGCTCCCCGGTTTTTACATCGATGACCTCGAAGTGGTTCGGCGCCTCGCCGCAATCAAACAGCGCGCCATTCCACCGCATGCCGCTCACGCGCGTCGCGGCGAGGCAGGCTGCCAGCAGCGCATCGACGCTTGCGCCTGGCTGCAATGCGCGGCTGAGCGATTCAACGGTTTGCAAGCGTTGTTGGCCATCCTGCGCGTAGGCGTCGGCATAGGCATCGATGCTGGTGCGTAGTTGGGTGAGATCGACAGGCATGGCCGGATTGTAGAACGGCGCATGCGGAGCACGCCCAGGTTTTGCGTGGCGCGCTCCGCAACCCGTGATGCATCACACCATCGCCAGGAAATTGCTGAGCAGTTGCTTGCCGTTGGTGGTGAGGATGCTTTCGGGGTGGAATTGCACGCCGAAAGTGAGGTGCTGTCTGTGGCGGATGCCCATCAATTCGCCATCCTTGGTGAAGGCAGTGACCTCAAGCGCCGGGGGCAGCGGCTCCTGCACGATCAGTGAGTGGTAGCGCGTGGCCTCGAAAGGATTCGGCAGGCCGCGAAACAGATCGCGGCCATTATGGTGAATCATCGAGGTCTTGCCGTGCATCAGCTTCGGCGCGCGCACCACCTTGCCGCCAAACACGTGGCCCATGCACTGCTGGCCGAGGCATACACCGAGGATAGGGGTCTGTCCGCTGAAGGCAGCCAGCACGTCGTTGCTGATGCCGCTGTCCTGCTCTGGCGTGCCAGGGCCGGGCGAGATGACGAAGGCCGCCGGCTGCATCGTCTTCAGCTCGTTAATGGTGATTTTGTCGTTGCGATACACGCGCAGATCAGCGCCGAGTTCACCCAGAAACTGCACCAGGTTATAGGTGAAAGAATCGTAGTTGTCGATGACGATAATCATGGCTTGTGATGTTTTGGATTCCTTGTTCGTAATTTCGCGCACGGTGCACGGTGTAAACAAACAAGAGATCACGATCGAAAAATCGCTACTGGTTTTCCGCCTCATCGATGGACACGAGCAGCGCCCGCGCCTTGTTCATGCACTCGTGATATTCACTGGTGGGGTCGCTGTCGGCCACCACGCCGGCGCCGGCCTGGATGTAGCAGGCATCCTCTTTCATCAGGATCGTGCGAATGCCGATGCAGGTGTCCATCTGCCCGTTGAACGAGAAGTAACCGACGCAGCCGCCATACACGCCGCGCCGTTCACACTCCAACTCCTCGATGATCTCCATCGCGCGCACCTTTGGCGCGCCGCTCAGCGTGCCGGCGGGAAAGGTGGCGCGCAATACATCGAAGGCGTCCATGTCGTCGCGCACCTTGCCTTCCACCGAACTGACGATGTGCATGACATGCGAGTAATTCTCAATCACCATCAGCTCCGGAACCGTCACTGTGCCGTATTTCGCCACGCGGCCAATGTCGTTGCGACCGAGATCGACCAGCATGACGTGCTCGGCGCGCTCCTTGGGGTCAGCCAGCAGCTCCTGCGCCAATTCAGCGTCTTCATGCTCGGTTCTGCCCCGCCGGCGCGTGCCGGCAATCGGGCGCACGCTCGCCACGCCATTTTCAAAGCGCGCATGCATCTCCGGCGACGCGCCAATCACCTTCAGGCTTTGCTTCAATAGACCATCGAAGTTGAAATAGAACATCCACGGTGATGGGTTCAACATGCGCAGTGCGCGATAGATGGCAAAGGGATGCGCGGTGGTGCGGCGCTGGATGCGCAGCGACGGCACAACCTGGAAGATGTCGCCGGCTTTGATGTATTCCTTCGCGTCGCGCACCATCTGCTCGTACTGCGCCTGCGTCTTGTTCGTCTTCGCCGGGGTGCATTCTGCCTGCGGATTCAGCGATAGCTGCATCATCGGCCCGCTCAATCGCGCATGAATGGTCTTGATGCGCGCGATGGCGTCTTCGTGGGCCGCTTCGATGGACTGCGCGCCATCCAGATATGCATTCGCGATGATGAGGATGCGATGACGCGCGCGGTCGAACGCGACGAGCGTGTCGGCCATCAGATAGATCGCTTCCGGAACTTCCAACACGTCGCGCGCAGTCGTTGGCAACTGCTCGAACTGGCGCACCACGTCGTAGCCTGTGTAGCCGACCAGGCCGCCACAAAAGCGCGGCAGGTTTGGCGATGGCACAAAGCGATACTTTGCCATCTCGTGTTTGAGTTGATCGAGAATGTCAGGAGCTTCCTGGCGCGAAAGGGGGGCGCTGCTCAATTCGCAATCTTTGATCTCCAGCGCTCCATTCATGAGGGTGTGGCGAAAGAGCTTGCCCTGCCGGCACACCAGCGCCTCGCGCAGGCGCACGCCGAGGAAGGAGTAGCGGCCGACGCGCTCGCCGCCCTCGACGCTCTCCAGCAAAAACGCCGGCTCATCGCTCGCCAGCTTCAGAAACAGCGACACCGGCGTGTCCAGATCCGATGGCAACTCGGCGTATACCGGGATCAGGTTGCCGCGCGCGCTCAGTTCGCGCACCTCTTCAAGCGTGGGTTTGATTGTCAATCGAGCCATGTTGCTATTGCGGATTTCGGATTGCGGACTGTCGACTGCGCATACACGCAATTCGCAATCCGAAATCGAAAATCAAAAAACGCCTCCATCCCAATAGAGGGACGAGAGGCGTTGCTCGTGGTGCCACCCTGCTTTGCGCACTCTCACGCTCGACTCCCCTTCCCTCTGGGAGAAGGTTGGATGAGGACAGTGAGGGCGCGCCATCAAACGCGAACCATCATTCGCTCCGCCGGGTAACGGTGGCGGGGGCCGGCTTGCCTACTGGGTTGCCCGTTCGGCTTGCGGCTCGCAGGGCCATTCTGCATTGCTCCACGCGCGCGACTTTCACCGGTGTGTCGCGCTCTCTGTGCGTCTCTGCAAACGCATACTCGTCCTGGTCGCGGCCTTTATGCTGCGCAAGATTCTACAACACGTGTCAACTCGGTGATAAAAAGCACTCTGAACGAAGCGATGAATCTGTGCAAGCCGCAATCGCCACAAGCCGGGCCGCATTGTGTTCAGAAGGCCTGTGGTAATGACTATTTCTCTGGCGTCGGCGTGGGGACGGCGGTGCAATCGGTCGATTCGTTGAGGAAGCGCTCGCGCTCTTCACAGGTGAGCTGACGATCCAGTTTGTCTTCGGCAGCGGTGATCAAGTCGAATACGTTTGTTGGATACAACCGCACCGTGCCGTCGGTGCTGGAAGTGGCGATACGATCATTGATCTGCGAAAAGTTTGTCACAGTGCCGGCGTGGCCTGGCAGCACAATCATACTGGTTGTGCCGTAGTTGATGATAAACGGCGTGCCATCGGGAAGAGTCGCAACGGCGGGCACGAAATCTATCATCCAAGCCTCTGGCGCGCCACCCGTTCTGATATTCCAGGTCCATAGTCCATCGTTGGCATCCTTCACGCCAACGTTGTCGTTGTCGTCATCGATAAACTGTGCAAAGCTGATTGGCGCGCTGAAGCTGATCGGCGCCGTGATCGCCTTGCCTGTGCCAACATCCCATACCCGCGCAGTGCGATCTGCGCCGCCGGTGATGACTAATTTGCCGTCTGGTGAGAAGCCGGCGGTTAGCACGGTGCCGGTATGGCCGACCATCACGGTCAACGCGCGGCCGCTCGCGAGATCGAACAGGCGCGCGGTGCGGTCTGCGCCAGTCGTCAACACCCACTTGTCATCCGGCGAGAAGCCGGCGCTCGTCACGCTGGCCAGGTTGCCGCGATATGTTGTCAACACATCGCCCGATGCAATATCGATCAGCCGCGCAAAGCCGTCGCGTGTGGCAACCAGCAACTGTGTTCCGTCCGGGTTGAACTGCACACTGTTCACCGGCGAGCCAATCTTGATCACACCATCATCGGGGAAGGCAGCAACATGGGCGCGGCGCACAGCATCCTCGCTTTGCTGGGTGCGCTGTACGCGATCTGCCTCAATCGCCAGCAGCAGCGCCAACTTCGGGTCGCTCGAAATTTGCGTCAGTGCAATGGCGGCCAGTTCGCGCGAACGAGTCTCCTTCAGATTTACGTCTTGTGTGGCGCGCATCTCGGCGCTGGCCGCACGTGTAGCCTCTGCCTCTTGCACCAGCGCGGCCGCGGCAGTGGCCTGCGCCTGCACAGTGGCTTGCAGTGACACACCGCGATTGACTTCGACGACGCCTTGTGTGGCAATCGCCTCAGCAGTTGCCTTCTGTGCCAGAGCGGATTGCTGCGCTTCCACGGCTTGTGTTGCGGCCGCTTCAGCAACGCTGCGGGTGGCGATGGCGCTGTCGCGGTTGGCGTTTGCAACTGCGGCGACGGCCTCGGCGGTGCTGCGTGCCACATCGGCAGCGCCGGCGTCTTGCGCGGCCTGCGTCGCCGTCGCCAGCGCCAGCGCCTGCGCGGTGGCGGCAGCATCGGCGCGCTGGGTCGATTGCGCCGCCGAGAAGAAGCTGAACACGCCAAGCGCGAGCGCGATTGCCGCCAGCACGCCAGCCAGCGCGGTGATGAATTTCATGCGCTTCATCTGCCGCTCCTGCTCGGCAAAGTGGGACACGGCGCGCGCCTCGCCCACCGTTTGCTTCAGGGGCAGGGGCGTTGCGCCGGCAGCCATCTCTGCCGGCGCGTGGTCACTCTCGCGCGGGCGGATGGGGCCGAAGTCGATGTAGTCGGCCAGCGTCAATACTTTGTCCTTGCCGGCTTTCGCCGGCAGCGCCATGAACAGATCGCGCAGCGCCAGTTGCAGTTTGGGCAACATGCCAGGATCGCCTTGCACATCGTTCACCAACCGCGCCACCAGTTGCGGCTCGATCTTCACGCCGCACTCCAACGCCGGCAACACCACCGAACGCGCCAGCTCGTTGTTCTCCATCGGCGGCAGGCTGATGCGCTTTTCCAGCCACGGCTTCAACTCGGCGATCTGCGCGGCGTTGGGCAGGAATTCGCTGCGCAGGCTGATGAAGATGATTGCCCGCGAACCGGCTTGCTGCGCAGCCTGTGTCAGGAATGCCGTAAACGCCTTTGCGTCCGCCGGCGATTTGCACCTGGTAAAAACCTCTTCGAACTGGTCGACGATCAGCACGGCGCGCCGGCCTTTGTCCTGCCCCAGCAGCATTTCAACCAGATCGTTCAGCGCGTTCGGACCGGTCAGCCCGCGTTTGCGGATGGCATCGGTCATCACCTGTGCCAGGCCGGCGCGCTCGCCGAGGGTGGCGCTGGCTTCAGCCAGCCTCTGCACCGGGTCTGCGCCAGGTGTGAAGGCATGGATCAGCCATTTGTCGCTGTCCATCAGCGCGCCGTTGCGCAGCGCAAAAGTGAGGCCGGCTTGCAGCAGCGAGGTCTTGCCGGCATTCTCGGCGCCGGCCAGCACGATCAGCTTGTCGCGCTCGATGCGATCGAGCAATTCTTCCAGCATGTCCTCGCGGCCAAAGTAGATGCGCGCATCATCGACCGTGAAGGGCGCCGGACCAACGTAGGGGCAACGGCCATCAAATTTCTTCGGTTGGCGCGTGGCAAGGTGCTGTGAGATCAGCGCGGCGGCTTGCTCGGCGCTGTAGTCGCTGTGGCTGCCGCTGGCAGATGCGCGTGGACGATAGTTGTAATCCGATGACATCACGTTGTAATGATGACCTTGATCCCCTCTCGTGCATCAGCTATTCTAAAGGCTTTCTCTGCGTCTTCCAGCTTAAACCTGTGTGAGATCAGCGCGCCAACGTCGACCATGCCACGCGAGACCAGTTCGATGGCGCGCGGATAGACATGCTTCATGCGCCGCACCATGCGGATGGTCAACCCCTTGCGCCGCGCCACCGATGCGATGAACGACGTTTTGTCGTCGGATGGGATGCCGCACAGCACGACGGTGCCGCCGATGCGCACTGCTTCAAACGCAGCGTCAACTGCGTGCTGGTCGCCGGCGCACTCAAAGGCCACATCCAGTCCGCGTTTGTGGGTATTTGCCAGGATGGCTGCGCTCTCGTCGTGGTTTGTGCCGCTGGATAGATGGCTCTCGGTCGCGCCGAGCTCTTCGGCCAGGTCGAGGCGATGCCGGCGCAGGTCGGTGCCGATGATGCGTGATGCGCCGGCCAGCCGCGCCATCTGCAAGGTCAGCAGGCCGATCGTTCCACAGCCAAAGATGCCGACATGCATGCCAGGCCGCATGTGGCCGAGATCGACCGTGTGGATGGCGACGCCGAGCGGCTCGAGCATCGCGCCGTCTTCGTCGTTGATGTTGTCGGGCAGGGGAAAGAGCGCGGACGCCGGCCAATTCATGTATTCGCGCAGCGCGCCATCGTCCTTGCCGTGGCCGCTGAAGCGCGTGTTGGGGCAAAGGTTGGGATGGCCCTGATCACACCATTCGCAGTGGCCGCACGGCAAGGCTGGATCCACGGCGACACGCTGGCCTTTGCGCTCCCCTTCGGCCACCACGCCGGCGAATTCATGCCCCAGCACGAGCGGGTGATGCAGCTTGGCGTCGCCGATGCCGGCTTCGCAATACCAGTGTAAGTCGCTGCCGCATACGCCGATGGCCTTGACGTGGATCAGCGCCTCGCCGACGCCGGCTGTGGGGATGGGTTCGTCATGCACGCGCAGGTCGCGCATTGCGTGGAGTCGCACAGTTTTCATGGCCTGTAGTGTAGCCCGCGGCGTTTCGCCCATGCTAGAATCCTCGGAATGCCGTCCGACCTGGCGCTGCGCATGCGCCAAGCGCGCGAGACACTCGGCATTTCGTTGATCGAGGCCGAGCGCGCCACCAAGATCCGGCGCAAATATCTGGAGGCCATCGAAGCCGGCGATTTCGCGCAACTCCCCGATGGTCCCCCTTCGCGCGGATTCATCAAGAACTATGCTCGCTTTCTTGGCCTGGATTCTGAGCGCTCGCTGACAGACTTCGAGGCCGAAGTCGGCGTGCCGGTCATACAGTTGAAGGACCCGGTGCCGCCGATGCCGCCGCGCACGCGTGCCGTCTCCAAATACACCCAGACCGCCATGCCCGACCTGAAATGGCGCGGCGCAATGCCCAATGACGAATCGGCGGATCTGGATGCGCTGGCCGAGGGCAAGGTGGTTGTTGCAGAAGATGCGCTTGGAGCGCGCGATGGCACGACCGGCCGCGCAGTGGTCATTCAGCCCGACAACCGGCTGCGCGCCAGTGGCTCGGTCTTCCGCCTGAAGAAATCGAAAGGGCCGTTCGATGAGTATGACCCGAACATGATGACCTCGCGCGGCACGCGGCAACCCTTTGCCAGCCTGCAGACGCCGGCGTGGAAGAAGGCGCTGCCCTATGTGCTGGGGGGCATCGTGACAGTGGCTGCGCTGTTCTTCTTCATCACAGCGGTGTTGCCGCGGCTCGGTGATGCGCTTGGCGCGATTCAATTGCCGGCGTCGCCTGCTGCTGAATCGTCGCAAGCGACCGCGCCGGCCGCAAACGAAGATCAGCCACAGATTGCCATTACTTTTATGGCGCCACAAGCTGCCGAGACGGCTGCGCCGGTGGTGATTGGCACCGCCGCGCTGGTGCCGACGGTTGCGCCGATAGCCGGCGGTGGTGTGCAGGTGGCGCTGGATGCGCGTGAACGCGCCTGGGTGCGCGTGAAGGTGGATGGCAACGTGGTGTTCGAAGGTATTCCGGCGACTGGCCCGGGCACGCCATTCAACGCGAGTGAAAACGTGCAGATCGAAACGGGCAACGCCGGCGCTTTCGACGTCATTCTCAACGGCACGCGGCTGGGTCCGCTTGGCGCGCGCAACGAAACGGTCAGCAAGACATATAGCGCAGGGCAGTGATGAGCAATCGACAGTCGATTTGCCCGTGAGCGTGGATAATGTGCGTTCGCAATCACTGGTCACTGCTTGGGTCGTATATCCTCGATGAAAAAATCGTATTACCTGCTTTCGCTGGGCTGCTCAAAAAACACGGTCGATTCAGATTCCATTGCCCAACTGATGGACGATACCGGTTATAAGGGCGTGGAAAACCCGAGGCACGCCGACGTGCTGATCGTAAACACGTGCGGGTTTATCGGGCCGGCGCGTGATGAATCCATTCGCAACCTGCGCGAGTTGGCAGAGCGCAAGAAGCGCGGGCAGATGCTGATCGCTGCCGGCTGTCTGTCGCAGTTGTGGGGGCCAAAGCTGGCAGATGAAGTGCCAGGGCTGGATGGCGTGATCGGCACGCGCCGCTGGATGGACATCGTCGAGTTCATCGAGCGTGTGCGCGGACGCAGCAAGCCGGCGCCGCTGTATCACCTGCCGACAGACGCGGTGACAGTGGGCAGTGATGAGCATGGCACATCTCGCACGGCGGTGCAGGGCGCAAGCGCATATCTCAAGATCGCCGACGGCTGCCGCCGGCCGTGCGCCTTCTGCACCATTCCCGCCATCAAGGGCACGATGCAGTCGCGCCCGCGCGAAGCCATCTTGAATGAGGCGAAGCAGATGGCGGCAAATGGCGTGCGCGAGTTGATCTTGATTGCGCAGGATCTGACCGACTATGGCAGCGATTTCGGGTTGCGCGATGGTCTGGCGAATCTCATCGATGACATCACGAAGGAAGCGCCGGCGCTGGACTGGGTGCGCCTGATGTATGCCTATCCGGGTGCGGTGACCGACCGACTGATCGAGGTGATGGCAACCAACGACAAGGTTGTGAAGTATCTCGATATTCCGTTGCAGCACGGTCATCCGGCCACCTTGCGGCGCATGAGGCGGCCGTCGAACATCGACTGGGTATACAACACGCTGGCAAAGATGCACGCCGCCATCCCCGATCTCGCTGTGCGCACGACGTTCATTGTCGGCTATCCCGGCGAGACCGATGCAGAGTTTGATGGGTTGATGCGATTTGTCGATGACATGCAGTTCGATCGTGTCGGCGTATTCACCTACTCATTCGAGGCGCAGACCCCAAGTGGGCAACTGCCGGATCAAGTTCCGACGGATGTGGCAGAGTCGCGACGCGAGGCGCTGATGCTGAAGCAGCAGCAGATTTCACTGGTGAAGAACCAGCGCCTCGTCGGCAAGACGTTGACGACGCTGATCGAAGGGAATGATCCCGAGCAGGGCATCAGCGTGGGGCGCACCTATCGTGATGCGCCGGAAGTGGATGGGCTGGTGATTGTGGAAGGGGTGGCGCCGGCAGGCGGGATGATCCCCGTCAAGATCACTGGCGCGCTGGAGTACGACCTCGCCGGCGTGGTGGCGCAGGAACAGCCACTGATCGTGTTGTAGCCACTGTTGTAGCCACGCCAGCCAACAATATGCATGTGACAAACCGCGCAAGTTTTTGAAACCTGCGCGGTTATTGATGCATATAATCTCGCGCAGGATGCCCGTGCCGATCGAAACCAAACTCATTCATGGCGATTGCAGGGAAAAACTCAAGGGAATTGAAAGCAACTCAATTGACTTGATCTTTACCTCGCCCCCCTACGCCGACAGCCGCGCGAGCACCTACGGCGGCATCAAACCTGACAATTACGTGGAATGGTTTTTGCCCATCAGCGCAGAACTATTGCGCGTGTTGAAGCCGGACGGGACCTTCGTGCTGAACATCAAGGAGAAGGTTGTCAATGGTGAAAGGCACACCTATGTGCTGGAGTTGATATTGGGATTGCGCCGGCAGGGCTGGTTGTGGACCGAAGAATTCATCTGGCACAAAAAGAACAGTTATCCGGGCAAATGGCCCAATCGCTTCCGTGATTCATGGGAAAGATTGTTGCAATTTAACAAGACGCGACAGTTCAATATGTATCAAGAAGCAGTCATGGTGCCAATGGGCAATTGGGCCAAGTCGCGCCTGAGGAACCTCAGCGAAACTGACAAAGTGCGCGATCCTTCAAAAGTGGGCAGTGGATTCGGCAAGCGCATTGCAAATTGGATTGGTCGCGAGATGGCTTATCCAAACAATGTGCTACATCTTGCCACTGAGACAGGAAACAAAAATCACAGCGCCGTCTTTCCTGAAGCGTTGCCGGAATGGTTCATCAAATTGTTCACAAAAGAAGGTGATTGGGTGCTTGATCCCTTCATGGGTTCTGGCACTGTGAATCGTGTGGCACAGCGGTTGGCTCGCAACTCGATGGGCATTGAAATACTGTCTAGCTATTTTGAACAGGCGCGTGAGAAACTGGTTGAAGCGCAGCAATGGATTCTCTTCGAGCACAAGGAAACCTATGAGACCGCTCCAGTTGGCCGGCGTAACGGCTTACGTTGAACAAAACATCGGCACCTTTCATGCCAGACGCCTTGAAAAACTGGAGGCGCTTGAACTGATCGAAGTGCTGAAGCGCAAGAATCCATATTTGTTCAAGGCGAAGGGAATTGGCACGGCACAAGACCTTGTTAAAACCATCTTGGACGCCCATCTTTCATCACAGGAAGAAACGATATTTGGCGAGTTTCTTGAAGGTCTCGCCATTTACATCTGTGAGCAGGTTTTTGGCGGACGCAAATCGTTCGTCGAAGGCATCGATCTTGAATTCGAGCGAGATGGTGCCCTGTATTGTGTTGCGATTAAGTCGGGTCCGAATTGGGGCAACAGCAGTCAGATCGCACGGATGAGGCAAAATTTCAGGCAGGCACAACGCATCTATCGCACCAATAACACAAGGCAGCAACAAGTATTGATGGTCAATGGGTGCTGCTATGGTCGGGATGCGAAGGAAGATAAGGGTGATTACCTCAAGTATTGCGGCCAGCGTTTTTTGGGAACTGATCTCCGGCGACGAGGCGTTGTATGTCAAAATCATTGAACCACTTGGGCATCGTGCCAAAGAAAGGAATGAGGATTTTCTACGGCTCTACGATCAGGCCATCAATCGATTTGTGAGTCAGTTCATGCAGTCGTTCTTCGCCGGCGATTTGATTGATTGGGAGGCGCTGGTGCGGTTCAATTCCGCAGCAAAGCAAAATCGCCGGCTTGCAAAACACAAGGGTTGACAGCGCCGGCATGTGCAGCTCGCCCCTATAATCCCGCGCAACATGGGACTCACTCAGGTGCATGTCAACCTCGCCATTGCAGTCATGCTGTACAACACGCTGCTTGGCTTGTGGGGCTTCCTCAAATTCTTTCGCGGCGATGGCATGGATGGCAACTACTTCGGCGCGGTGGCGCTCAGCCCTGTGCTGGGGCTGGTGCAGTTAGCGATGGGTCTCGTCCTCGTCAGCATGGGGTTCGGCGCGAACGTGCGCTTCGTGCATTACCTGTACGGCGCGCTTGTCATCATCAGCGTGCCGAGCGTGTTTGCCTTTACGCGCGGGCGCGACGACCGCGGTGCAGTGCTGATCTATGCAGCGATGCTGCTGCTGACAGCGGCTTTTGGCCTGCGTGCCTACACTACCGGTTATGAGGCGTCCTTTGTCACCGGTTTGTGACACCAATACATCGTTATTTTCGGACGATTTGGCGTTGACATTTACGCCATACTCATTCAAACTGAAAAGATACAAGCTTAAGCGCTTTCACAACTACTTGGAGGAAATGAAATATGGATTTGCTGCCCCTCATCATCGCCGCGATCATTGGCATCATCATCGGCGTCATCGCGACCATGATTCCCTATCGCAAGCGCGTCGATGAATATGCTTATCGCATCCGCGATGTCGAATCGAAGCTCAAGAACGCTGACCGCGACCTGACTGACACGCGCGGCCAGGTGCAGGCGCTTACCGCCAACAGTCGCGCCATCGAAACCACCCTTGGCGAGACCAACACCAAACTTACCGATGTGCAGGCCGCGCTGGACGATACCCAATCGAAGCTGGCCGATGCCACGTCGCAACTGCAAAGCGTGAGCGAGGCGAAGGCAAATCTTGAGGCTGACTTGTCATCATTGAAGAGCCAGCACGAGGAAGTCAGCAGCAAATATGCTGCGGCTGCCAGTGAACTTGAGGGTGCGAATGCTGCCATCGCCACATTCAAGTCAAACGAAGAAGCCACCGCGCAGGCACTTTCCGCAAAAGCCACCGAACTGGACAGTTTGCAGAAGAGCCTTGCTGAAGCTTCCGACGCCAAGGATGCCCTTGAGACGAAGGTGAAGAACACGCGCACCGATGTCGCTGCTGAGTTGGCGATTCTCACTTCGACCATGATCAAGTTGAAGGAAGAGCAGTTGGGCGAAGCCGAGAACAAGCTGCATGAGTTGACGCGCCAATTGGCCGCGCTCAAGGACGGCCAGCCGGCGAGCGAATAGCACGCCTGTCTGCGGGTTGTGCAACGCCGGCTGGCAAGCCATTTGCGTTGGAATGACCTGCGCGGGAGCATCCCTATGGACAACAATCTCTTGTACATCATCGCCGCCTTCGTCATCGGCGTGATCATCGGTCTGGTCATTCGCAGCGCCAGCGCGCGCGGCCGCTTCGATGAATTGGAGTCGCGCATTCGCACGCTGCAGACCAGCGCCGATTCTGCCAAGCGCGAGTTGACCGGCGTGCAGTCGGAGTTGAAGGTGCGCGATTCGCACATCAACACCCTGAATTCGAGCATTGGCATTCTTGAAGAGAAAGTGCGCCGCGCCGAGTTGACGGCTGGCGAGGCGACTGCGCTGGTATCGTCGGCGCAGGCTGAGGCGCATCAGGCCGGCCTCGACATCCCCGCCCTCAAGTCCGAATTGAGCCAGCGCGACGCTGATCTGGCAGATTTGCATAGCCAGCTTCACCAACGCGATATCGACCTCGGCACGCTGCGCGACGAGCATCAGGCGCAAGCGCATTTGTTGGAGAAGGCGCAGGCCGATCTCGACGAGATGCGCGCGCAACTGGACGAAGCGCATGCGCACAAGGGCGACCTGGAAACGCAGTTGACCGCGGCGCAGGATGAGGCTGACCGGCTTGCAGGCCTGCGCGGTGAGATCGACTCGGTGAAGAACGACCTCGACCAGGCCAAAGAGGCAGCCGGCGCCCGCCTGAGCGCCATCGAAAGTCAACCACGGCTGAGCGCCAACCTTGCTGAAATCCCTGAGGGCGCGGCCCCGCAACTGATGGAAATGCGCGATCACCTCGTGCGCATGACCTTTGCCGGCGCGTTGATCGCGAAGAAGCTCGATGACAAATCGCGTGAATTTGATGCGTTGAAAGCGATGACCAGCGCGCCCAGCGTTGACGCGCCAGTCGAACCAGTCGAAACTGATCGCGCGCCCCTGGCTGCCGCCAGTCTTGCCGGCGCGGGTTTTGTGGTGGGAAAAGCAATGGCGCCGGAGGCCGCTGATGATGTAAGCGTCGCGGATGAGGCGGTGGCCGCTGTTGCGCCTGACACTCCCCAGCCTCCCGAAACGCCAGAAGTTGACCTAAACGCCGAACTGCAATCCAAGCTGGCTGAGATCGACGCGCTGAAGCAGGAAAAAGCCGGACTGCAAGAGGATTTGCAGACCACCATCAGCAGCAAAGCGGAGCTAGCAAGTCAACTTGAAAAGACAGAAGACGAACTCAATGCCTTGAAGGCGCGCATTCGGGCTGCTCGCATCAAAGTGCGCGATCTGATCAGCCGCTTGCCGGCGTCTGCGGTGACCGCTGCTCGCGAAGTCGTGAATGGGCAAGCCGAAGCGGGAGTGTAAGGAGGCAAGATGACAATCAACAATGCACCTGCCGGCAAGCCGGCGGACACACCGAACACCATGACCTCCGGCTTTGTGCCAGACGCCAATGAAGGTGATCCTCTGGATGCCATCGTTCGCGAAGTCGAACAGTTGAAGTTTGAGCGCGACGATTTTGAGCAGCAGTTGAAGGGCAAGAGCGCCGAGCTTGAAACGCTCACCGGCATTTCGGCCAAGGCAGCTGATTCGCTGAAGCAGAAGGATGAGCAGATCGCCGGCTTGCAGCAGCAACTCGATGACTTGAACGCACAACTTGCTGCGAAAGCTGAGGTTGCATCGCCGGAGATCGCGCCTGAGCCTGAGGCAGTTGCCGTCGAAGCAAAGGCTGCCGAGACGCCGGCTGCAGAGACGCTCGTGGCGCCGCCGGACTACGAAGGTGAGTTGAAGGCGAAGGATGAGGCCATCGCCAGCTTGAATGCCCAACTCGCACAGGCCAAGAGCGATCTGGATGCCAAGCTGCAAGCGCAGGCCGGCGCGCAGAGCGAGGCCGAGGCGCGCCTGCAGGAATTGGAGGCAACAAAATCGGCCAATCAGGCTCTGCAAACCGAAATCGATGAGTTGCGAAAGCAAATCGTTCAGACCAACAAGAGCGCTCAGGCAGAATTGCGGCAAGATGACAGCGGCGGTGTCCCCGTGCTTGGCACGGTGGCAGCTGCCAGCGCAGTGACATCGGGCATCCAGAAACGCGGCGCCGAAGAGGAGTTGGAAGAGGCCAACAAGCGCATCACCGAGCTGGAGCAGGAACTGAGCGCACTGAAGGCGACTGCGCCAGCAGTTGAGGCGCCGACTGCCGATGTGAATGTTGAAGCGCCGGCCAGTGCGGCCCTGGTTGCGCCGGCTGCGCTGGCCGCCGGCGTCACAGCGGCTGTTGCCGGTGATGGCGCAGCAGATCGCAGCGCAGAATTGGAGGCGCAACTGGCAGCAAAGGGAGTTGAGCTGGCCGACCTGCAGGCGCGCATCGACGCGCTGAAGAACGTGTTGAACGCGCGCGGCCTTGAGCTGGACAGCGCCGAACAACAGCGCCTCTCGCTGGTACAAACGCACACTGCTGCGCTGGGAGATGTGCAGACACAACTTGCAGCACTATCAAGCGACAACGATGCGTTGAGCGTGAGCAAGGCCGAGGTGGAAGCGCAGTTGAAGGCCGCCCAGGCTGACGTTGAATTGTTGAATTTGACGAAGGACGACAATGAGAAGACGCTCACCGGCAAGGTGAATGAGATCGGCGTCTTGACCGCCGGCGCTGCAGTTGCAACGGCGACGATCAAGCAGAAAGACGCCGAGTTGGTTGATTTGCAGGCACAACTGGATGCGGTAAACACGGCGAAGGCTGGCGTGGAAGCCACACTCGGTGAGAGCAACGCCAAGCTGGCCGACCTGCAGGCGCAGTTCGATGCGCTCGTGGAGGCCAACTCCAAGATGGCCACGCTGCAAGCGCAGGTCGATGATTTGACTGCTGCGAAGACCTCCGCCGAAACCGCGCTGGCCGATGCGAAGGATCAACTCGATCAGGCGCAACAGCAACTGGTTGAACTGCATGCCACGAAGGTTGAGTTGGAGTCGGCGCATGCTGAAGCGCAGGCCAAGCTCACAGAGTTGAGCAACAATCTAGACAGCGTGTCATTGGAGAAGAGCACGCTGGTCGGCAATCTTGACACGCACAAGCTTGAGCTTGAAGGCGTGAATGCAAAGGTGGCCGACCTCACCGCACAACTGGAATCGTCGGTTGCGGCGAAGGCGGATCTGGAAGCGCAGATCGCCGGCTTGAACCAGCAGGTTAGCGCCGAGCGGTCTGACAAGGATCGCTCTGTCGGCGAGCAGGTGGCGAAGGTGGCCGCATTGACCGCAGCGCTGGCAGCTGCCAATGCCGTCACGAGCAAGCGCGACGAAGAGGCGCAGGCCAGCCAGCAACAGGTCGCAGATTTGCAGGCAAAGATAGATGGCCTCACCGCCGAGCGCAATGGCCTGAATGCGCGCCTGACTGAGTTGAGCAACAATCTCGACACGCACAAGCTTGAGCTTGAAGGCGTGAATGCAAAGGTGGCCGACCTCACCGCACAACTGGAATCGTCGGTTGCGGCGAAGGCGGATCTGGAAGCGCAGATCGCCGGCTTGAACCAGCAGGTTAGCGCCGAGCGGTCTGACAAGGATCGCTCTGTCGGCGAGCAGGTGGCGAAGGTGGCCGCATTGACCGCAGCGCTGGCAGCTGCCAATGCCGTCACGAGCAAGCGCGACGAAGAGGCGCAGGCCAGCCAGCAACAGGTCGCAGATTTGCAGGCAAAGATCGCCGGCCTGAGCACGGATGTCAACTCACGCGAGGCGAGCCTGGCAACGTTGAATGCGCAAGTGACTGCATTGCAGGATGAGTTGAATGCAGCATCTGCCGCGCGTGATGCAGCGCAGGCGCATGTGGCTGAGTTGGAAGCCGGCGTCTCCACTAGCACAGCTTCACTCGAAGCGTTGCAGGCGCAGATGAAGGATGCGCAGGATCAAGCGATGGCGTTGGCCGCCGAGCGCGATACCGCGCAGGCGCAGGTGAAGTCACTCGAGGATGAGTTGACTGCGTTGCGCGCGACTGACAGTGAACTGACGCCATCGAGCATAGCATCGTTGGCTGCACTTGGCACAGTTGCAGCGGTGCCGGCATCACAGAGCAAGACCGCTGCGATGGAGGCTGCTGCGGCGGCCGGCGTCGAGGCAAAATCGGCGACCTGTCCTCAAGACCTGGCGGAGGTGACTGCCATCGGCTCGGTGTTTGAGCAACGCTTGTATGCCGCCGGCGTCGGCACCTATTGGGAACTTGCGCAACTGACAGATGACCAGTTCAAAACCATCCTGCAGTTGAACGAGCGCCAGTTGGCGCGCATGGACTTCTCGGCCATGCGCAATGACGCGCTGCGACTGGCGCATGAGACCGATTCGGTGGGCCGTGTTTGGGGCGGCGCTGAGCCAGATGACTTTGAGCCGCTGGAGGGTATTGGCGCGACGTACGAGAAGCGACTGTATGCCGCCGGCATCTGCACATTCGAGGCGCTGGCGAACACGCCGGTTGAAGAGTTGATGCGCTTGTGTCCCCCAACCAAACTGCGCAAGCCGGATTACGAACTATGGATCCAGCAGGCTCGCGCGCTCGTTAGCCAACCGAAGGGTTGATGCAAATTGAGCATTAGAGACTGGAGATCGTCGAAAGCGGTCTCCAGTCTCTTTTCGCCTCTCGTCTCAGCCCAAGGGGTTGTCAACGAACTGTCAGGTTGGAAGGCATGCAAACGCGAGCCGGTTGTGCTAACGTTTCTCTGGCGTTGAGGGTGTAGTCTCAGGCGCGTTTCTGGAGGAAGATATGCCAAATGATCAGGATGTAACGCAGCATGTGGGTGTATTCAAGAGCCTCGTGAATCGTGGCCGGCTCGCATTCCGCCTTTTGAAAGATTCGCGCGTGCCGATCTACCTGAAGGTGATACCGACGATTGGGCTGCTGTATGTGATTTCGCCGCTGGATTTCATCCCCGATCTGGCGCTGGGTTTGGGTCAGTTGGATGACATTGGCGTCATTCTGGCCAGCATCGAGGGTTTCATCGCACTGTGCCCGCAAAACGTGGTCGATGAGCATCTGGCCGAGATCAATGGTGTTGACTCCTACACCACCAGCGGCGACGTGCCGAGCGCTAAAGCCGGCGAGACCATCGACGGTGAGTATCGCGTGAAGCAGTAGCAAACTGCAGAGGGTGCGATTTGCATTGCGCGCCTTTGCAGCTTGCGCCTTTCAGCGACGCTCTCGGAATTGTTAATTCGTCTTCTCTGCGCTCCACAGGCTGATGGCCCACACGCGCGCACTGAGCAGCAGCCGGCGCCATTCACTCACTTCCTTCCAGACTGCCTGCGGATTGAGCATGGGGAATGTCGGCGGCAGCGTGTTGCGCCGGCTGCCTTCGATGAACACGACGCGTGTGCGCTTGACCTGCTCATTGGGCAGCTTCGCCAGTTCGCGCGCTTTTGTTAGCGCCGCCGCAAAATCGCCCATCGCATCCACCAACCCGTGATCCAGCGCTTGCGCGCCGGTCCACACGCGCCCGCCGCAGATCGGCTCCAACGAATCAAAGGGCAGATTGCGCCCTTCGGCCACCACGCGCTTGAAGTCGTCATAGGAGCGCGCCACCGTGCCGGCGACTACACCGCGCTCTTCCTCGCTAAAGCCGGCGGCATCGCTGAAGATGCCGGCGTTTCTGCCGCGCTGCAGGACTGTGCGATGCACCTGGAATTTCTGCAACGCCTCCTGTGTGTTCGGCTTGATCAGGATTACGCCGATGCTGCCGGTGATGGTGAGTGGATGCGCGATGATGTGTTGCGCCAACGCCGCGACGAAGTAGCCGCCTGATGCGGCGATGCCGTTCATGTATGCCACCACCGGTTTTTTTATCCTCAGTCGCTTCACTTCGCGCGCGATCAAATCTGACGCCAGCGCCGAACCGCCTCCCGAATCGACATGCAGCACGACGGCGGCGATATCGTCGTCGCGCTCGGCTGAGCGGATGGCTTGCGCGATGCTGCCGGCGCCGGCGATGGCTTCATCAAAAAATGGAATGGGATATGGCGAACGCCGGCTGTGGCCCGGCACGATCAACCCTTCAATGCTGATGATGCCGACGTACTTCTCGCCATAGTTGAATTGCGGCACAAGCAGAGTGTCCTGTGCTTCGCCCAGCGTGATCCATGCGCGGCTGCGCCGCTCGGCTGCCTGCTTTTGCGCGTGTTCGATACCCTTTTGCAAAGCAGAAATGGGGATCGATTTGCCAATGCGTGCGAACCAACGATCCGGCTCGGTTTCTGCCGCCGGCGGATGGGGCATGAGGTGATGCTCCAATTCATCTTCGTACAGCGCCGCGTCGATGAGGCCATGTTGCACGGCCTGTGCCGCGCTGTATGGCGCGCCGTCGATCAACTTGCGCACGCGATATTCGCTCAGCCGGCGGCCTTCAGCGATGCCGCGCACCAACTCATCATAGCTCGCGTCGAGCAGCCATTCCGCCTGTGCGCGGCTCTCCTCGCTGAAGTCGTTGCGCGCGAGGTTGTCACCGGCGCTCTTGAACGGCGACACGTTTACCACGTCCACACCGATGCCGGCGCGGTCGAGCGCGTCCTTGAAGAACAGATACTCGCTGTGAAAGCCCAGCACCGACCACTCCGCCGGCGGTGGCATCACGATCTCGTCGCACGCACAGGCGAGATAGTACTGGAATGGGCCAAGCGATTCAGCAAACGCGATCACACGCTTGCCGGTGGCGCGGAAGTTTTTGATGAGGTTGCGCAGGCTGTCGTAGGTGGCGGCGGATGCCGCAGTGTTGAGCTTCAGCACAACGCCCTTCACGCGCGCGTCAAGCGCAAGTTGCTCGAATAGCCGGCGCAACGCGCTCACGCTCCACGGCGTGGGTGGGGCGGGCAGGAAGCGCGAGATAAAGGGGATGTGAAAGGGCAGCTCCGGCGGGGGCGGCGGGAATTCGAACACCTCACCGCTCAGCGTGACGACGACATAGGGCGGCAATTTACGGCCGGCGCGGCGCTTGTTGGCAAAGCGCACTCGCACGCGGCGAAAACGGGTCATGATGCTAGGCACGCCGGCGATTATAGGGAGTGTAGAGGAGAGAGCGAAGGAAGAAGAGGAAGCAGATTCCGTTGCTGCTTCGCCGTCGCAGGCGCGGCTTCTTCCTCGATTATGCCTCGGTTGACTTCAAAACTGATTTGAAGGGCGAGGTGTCAATGCGTTATCGGCAGAGTTACGAAGGTTTTGCTTGCGATTCGCTTGACACAGAACGCATGTTCGCGTATCCTTTGCGCAGTAGAACAACTGTTCGCTTATGCGAATGACGTTTGTGGAGGAGAACATGTCCAATCCAGCGATTGACAGCCTGCCCGAGCCGCAGCAGCGGATTCTGGCCTTCATCAATCATTACATGGAGGAGAATGGCGTGCCGCCGACCATCCGTGAGATTCAAAGCGGCACCAACACCAGTTCCACCTCGATGGTGAGCTATCACCTCAAAGGATTGGAGAGCAAGCAGCTCATCAACCGTCACGAGCGGCGCTCACGCGGCGTGCTGCCCAACGACATGCCGCGGCTGACTTCGCGCGATATGGTGAACATCCCGCTCGTCGGCTTGATTGTGGCGAGCGAGCCGGCGCCTACTCCCGACGCCGACGCCCTGCGCGATCCTGAGGATACTGTGCAGATCGCGCGCAGCCTGGTCGGCAACGAAGAGGGACTGTATGCGCTAAAGGTGAAGGGCAACTCGATGATCGACGCGCTCATCGGCGACGGCGACATCGTGGTGATGCGCAAGACCGATGATTGGAGAAACGGCGACCTAGCCGCCATCTTCCTCACCGACCGCAATGAATCCACCTTGAAGCGTGTGTATCGCGAGGGCAAGAAGCTCAAGTTGAAGCCCGAAAATCCCACCATGAAGCCGTTTTACGTAGATGCGCGCAATGCCATGGTGCTTGGCAAGGTCATGTGCGTCATCCGCCAGACCAACTAATTTCGCCACATGCAATGCAAAGCGTGAAACAGTTCTCTGTTTCACGCTTTTTATTTTGAGGAGGCGTCCATGCCCGCACTACCTGACATGATCGGCCTGACCGTTCACAATATGGCCGCTGCGCTGCGCTTCTATCGTCTGCTCGGCCTTGACATACCGCAAGGCCATGATGACGATGCGTATGTCGATGTGATCACACCCAATGGCTACCGCATCTCGTGGAATACGGTGGAGATGGTAAAAGGCATTGATCCAGCGTGGGTGGAGCCAGTCGGCCATCGCATGGGACTGGCGTTCAAGTGTGAGTCGCCGGCGGGAGTGGACGCGCTCTACAACACGATCACCGCCGCCGGCTACGCCGGCCACAAGCCACCGTGGGATGCCTTTTGGGGCCAGCGCTACGCTGTCGTCATCGACCCCGATGGCAATTTGATCGATCTGTTCGCGCCACTGGCGCAACTTTGAAGGATAAACATGACAACAACACAGGAAGGGTATCTCGCTATGCCGGCGAGGGGCGGGCCGGCGGTGATGGTACTTCACGCATGGTGGGGGTTGAACCCCTTCTTCAAACAACTGTGCGAGCGGCTGGCCGGCGAAGGCTTTGTTGCGCTGGCAGCAGATCTTTACGCCGGCAAGGTGGCGAACACGATCGATGAGGCCAAAATGCTGATGGAGCAGGCTGACTTCGAAGCCCAGCAGCGCGCTGCGACGGCTGCGGTGCAGGCGTTGCGGCAGCATCCGCGGAACAGCGCCGGCCCCATTGGCATCATCGGCTTTTCGATGGGTGCGTCGTGGGCAATCGAGCTTGCCACACAGATGCCAGCAGACATTCGCGCTGCCGCATTGTTCTATGGTGTCGGCGAGGGCGATTTCAGCCAGACACAGATCCGCTTCCAGGGGCACTTTGTAACGGGTGATGAGTGGGAAGAAGAAAAGTGGGTGCGTTATATCGAAGACAAGATGAAAGAAGCCGGCCTTAGTCAGGAATTCTTTTGGTATGACGGCGTGAAGCACTGGTTCTTCGAGGATGACCGGCCGGAATACAATGCCGAGGCGGCTGTGCTGGCCTGGCAACGCACACTGAAATTCCTGTGCGAGCAATTGTGCTGAATGAGGAGGACGCCATGGGCATGGTTGAAGACATGCTTAAAGCCGTGAAGGCCGGCGATCTGAACGCCGTGAAGGCGTTGCTGGTTGAAAATCAGGCGCTGGTGAACGCGGCTGACGATGAGGGCAATTCTGCAATTCTGATCGCGACCTATTGGGGCAAGCGTGAGGTGGCAGAGACATTGCTGGCGCACAACCCGCAGATGAGCGTGTTCGAGGCATCTGCTGCCGGCCAACTCAATCGCGTGAAACAGTGGCTCGAAGGGCAACCCGCGCTCATTCACGCCTGGTCGCATGATGGTTTCACGCCGCTGCATTTGGCGGCGTTCTTTGGCCGACGCGATGTGGCCGAGTTTCTGCTGGCACGCAACCCTGATGTGAATGCCGTGACGCGCAACCCGATCAAGGTGACGCCGCTGCATTCTGCCGCCGCCGGCAATCACTATGAAATTTGCGCGGCGCTCATCGCGCATGGCGCAGATGTGAATGCGCGGCAGGAAGGCGGCTTCACCCCGCTGCACAGCGCTGCACAAAACGGCAACCTGGAATTGGTCGATTTGCTGCTGCAGCACGGCGCAGACCCGCATGCGAAGACCGATGCGGACAAGACCGCACGCGACTTTGCCGCTGAAGGCGGTCACGCCGGCGTGGCCATGCGCTTGCCGCAGTGATGCCGTTCATTCTGTCAAAGCATGAAAAGCGAATTGCGCCTGCGTTTGATTTGCATCCATCCGCCGGCGCTTCCGGATGACAACACGATGGAGTTTGGCTTGCAGGACAAGCAGGGAAAACTGCACGCCGGCGCGCCCTTGCCAGATGGCACGCTGCAATTCGATTTTGCGGCGCAAGCGCAAACGGACGCTGCGCTGAGATTCAGCGGATCATTTGTGCATGGCACGAAAGGCGAGCCATTCGTGTATCTTGGCTTGCGGCCAGCGCAGGCCGGCGCGGCATGGATCAAGCGCATCAAAGTGACGCTGAAAGGCATCACGCCGGCGCAGGTGGAGGCGGCCATCGCAAGCAACCAGCGACTGCAAGCCACTGTGAGCGGACAGGGCGCGGCCAGCGTGCCCTTGCTGAGAGGTTGGATAATCGAGTGAGCGAGTCTGCCTGCCGCGGCGAACTGAAAGGGGCAAAAGCAGTTCCACCGAGCGATCGAACTCTTGATTTCACATTTCGTATTGCGGGATTTACACTGTCCTGCATGAGCAGCATTTCTCTCAAAGATAAAGTCGTATTTATCACGGGCGCGAGCAGTGGCATTGGCGAGGCAGCAGCGAAGGCATTTGCCGCGCAGGGTGCAAAACTGGTGTTGTGCGCGCGCCGGCTCGACCGGCTGCAGAAACTGGCCAGTGCCCTGGACGTGCCGGCGCACGTGTTCAAGCTGGACGTGACCGATCGCAAAGCCGTCGATGCCGCCATTGCCGCGCTGCCTGAAGGCTTTCGTGAGATCGACATCCTCATCAACAACGCCGGCCTCAGCCGCGGTTTGAGCAAGTTCCAGGATGGTTCAGTCGATGATTGGGAGCAGATGATCGACGCGAACGTCAAGGGCGTGCTGTATGTCACGCGGGCCGTTTTGCCCGGCATGATTGAGCGCCAGCGCGGCCATATTTTCAACATTGGCTCGGTCGCCGGCCACTATGCCTACCAGAACGGCGCAATCTACTGTGCCACGAAGGCGGCCATCAAATCACTGACCGAGAGCTTGAAGCAGGATCTCTTCGGCACGCCGATCCGCGTCACATCCATCGATCCGGGGCTGGTGGAAACTGAGTTCAGCATCGTGCGATTCGATGGCGACGTGGCGCGCGCGAAGAAGGTCTATGAGGGCGTGACCCCGATGACTGGCGATGACATCGCGGATGCGCTCGTGTTCTGCGCTTCGCGGCCGGCGCATGTCAACATCAACTTCATGATGATGATGGCCGTGGCGCAGTCCACGCCAACCACCGTGTATCGCCAGCCCATCGCCGGCGTGCAGTGACATCTCAACACAGGGGGCGCGAAGAGACGTAGATGCGGAGAAAGACTTTCTGCTTTGCGCCCTTGCATCCATGCGTTGTGATTGAAAACGAGAAAAGCGCAGATTGACTCTGCGCTTTCTCAAGGAAGGAGGGGAACAAACTCGCCTGTATTAGCTGCGTGAATTGCGAAGCTCAGCCAGCAGAGCCATCGCCTGCTGCTCCAGCCGTTCCAATCGGTCGGACTCGGCGGTGTTGAAGGACTTCGCGTTGGGCATGGCGCTCTGCGCCGGCACCGCATTTGGGCCGCTCGCGCCATTCACCGTGTTGCCATAGCTCTCCACCATGCCAATCGCGCCGTTCGCCACTTCGACGACGATCCCGCGCGATTCGCCGTTGGCATCCACCAGCCTCGTGCGGCGCTGCTGCACGTTGCTAGCCAGCGCCGAGAGCGACGCCTGCATGTCGGCAATAGTCTCGTAAGCCTGATCGAGCTTGGCCTTCGTTTCGGTCAGTTCGGTCGAGGCTGATGCCAGTGCCACATGACGTTCGGTGGCCTGCTGCTGAGTCTCAGCAAAGCGATTGCTCATATCGCCCAGCTGCGCTGTCAATCGCGCGACCAGTTGCTGCCGGTCATTCAGCGCTTCTTCGCGGCTGAGCAGGTGACCGCGCAACTCGTCGGCTTGCGTGCGCAGCGCGTCAACCATTGCGCTCAGTTCATTGATGCGCTGGTCGTTGCCGCCCAGCATGCCCTGCGCCTGCTCGAACTGGCGCTTGAGCGAAAGGTGCTCTGCTTCCAGAAGGCTATACTCGTGAAGCTTGCCTTGCAGATCGCGCATGGCGCGCTCGCGCTCATTCAGCGCCTTGGTGCGGGCGGCCTGGGCCACATCGCGCGCCTCGCGCAATTTGTCATTTTCGACACGAGTGCGGCGCAGGTCGCGCCCTGTGAGGAACCAGCCGCACCAGATGCCGATCAGCACGCCGGTGAGCGCTACGGCAAAAACGATCAGAATGGCAAACACGAGCGAAATCTGGATCGCACCCATTTGATTGGGAAGTGTGAGCGTAATGTCGGCTAGCATGTCGTTGTGTTGTTGAAGTTCTGCAACATCAGCAATCTTGTGCCGAATGCGCATTGTCAATAGTCAAAGAATACTCTAAGTAATCTCTTTTATGGGTCTTATACGTGAATCCTTGCAATCTGTCCACCAACTAATGACTGAGGCTGCACATCACGCAGGTCGCAATGTGCAGGAAATCAGCTTGATCGCCGTATCCAAGACCTTCCCACTGAGTGACATACAGATTGCAATGGCGGCCGGCCAGATGGATTTTGGCGAGAATCGCGTCGAAGAGGCGCTGGGCAAGATGACCGAATTGGCCGGCAAAGGTGAACCACAGCCGCGCTGGCACTTGATCGGGCATGTGCAATCGCGCAAGGCGCGCGATGCCGCCGGCCGCTTTCACCTCATCCATTCGGTTGATTCGCTCAAGCTGGCGCACAAGTTGAACCAACACTGCCGGCCGGCGACGCCGCAGGCCATTTTGCTGGAGTGCAATATGAGCGGTGAAGCGAGCAAGGATGGCTTTGCAGTGGCCGGCTGGGAGCGCGACACCGCCATTCGCGAGGCATTTTTTGCACAGGTTGACCCTCTGCTGGCGTTGCCAAATCTGCGCGTGCAGGGGCTGATGACGATTGCGCCGATCGTGGAGATGCCTGCGCAGGCGCGACCCTTCTTCGCCAGCTTGCGCGCCCTGCGTGATGCGCTGCGCGAGCGCTTCCCCCAGGCAGACTGGCGTCATCTGTCGATGGGCATGACGGATGACTTCCAAGCTGCCATTGCTGAGGGCGCAACGCTCATCCGCGTAGGACGGGCGATCTTTGGCAATCGCGGATAGAGGCAGCAATCTATCTGTTCGCAATTAGCATCTTCGCGCAGTCCGCGTCCCCAGATGCAAAAGCACGCAATGCGATTGTTCGCAAGCGTGGCACGAAACTGATGGCTGCGATGGAGAACTGCATGGCTCATACGGAAGTGGTAGCCGGCTGAGCCGTTTAGGGCAGAACATTTGGACATAGTGATGCATTAACGCTTGTTTGATGACTGGCGATCTCCGCCCATTGTCGCTTTCCCTTGCGCCGGCGTCACGCAATAACCTCACGGCAACCCGCAAGAGGTGAGCCGATGAAGACACCACGACAGATTGCCATGATCGTGATGCTCGTGTTCGTGTTGTGCCGCGTGCTGCCAGCTCGCGCCGAGCCGGATGCCAGCGCGACTGTCGTGATCAGCGCGTTGCACGATAACGGCTTTGATGGCGAGAATGATGAGGCGGTGCAGTTGACAAATCTGTCGCCTGTGCCAGTGATCTTGGACGGCAACTGGAGCTTGCGCGACGCCGGCAACCACACGTGGACTTTTCCCACCTTTACGCTGCCGGCGAATGGTCGTGTCTGGATCGCCAACAATCCGGCTGGCTTCAGCGCACAGTTTGGCTTCTCACCTTCGCTCTCCTATGCCGGCGCGCTCGAATTCGCCAATCACGGCGGCTCGGTTGCGCTGGTGCGACAGGCGCCAGAGGTGAAGGACACGGCGAACATCGGTGGCGGCGCGTGGCCGGCAGGCGACGACAGCCCGACATATCGGACGATGGAGCGCGTGGATGCCGGCCTGCCAGACCTCCCTTCAAACTGGCTGAGTGCGACGATTGCAACGCCATTCGCCTTCAACGCCAGCGGTACGCCCATCACTGGCACGCCTGGCGCAGCCAACAGTGTGGCCGTGCCAGCGACCAATCCTGCCAAGGTCGTCATCAACGAAGTGTCGTGGGCCGGCACCGCTGCCGGGGCTTCGGCACAAGAGTGGATCGAACTGTTCAACCCGCTGCAAACCAGCGTCGATCTTTCGGGCTGGGAGTTGCGCGTAAATGCGAACGCGTATGCGCTCGCCGGCATCATCCCTGCCAATGGCTACTTCCTCATTCAACGCAGTGCCGGCACGTTTGGCAGCGGTGTGACGGCCCAGCTTACTCTGAGCTTCGGCGCGTTGAGCAATAGCGGCGCGACACTGCAACTGGTCGACACGCATCGACAGATCGTGGACGTGCTGGTGTATGGTGATGGCGCGCCGCAAGCCGGCTGGAATGGCGCGCCGCTGCAGCCCTACACCGTGACGCAGTCCATTGCGGCCAGCGGGCAGGTGCTGGTGCGCCGGCTCAGCCCGCTCAACGGCCAACCCGTGCCAGACACCGACACCGCGCAGGATTGGCGCAATGACCGCAGCGACGTGTTGCAGAATCGGGCGCCAGCTTATCCAGGCTGGCAACTCGAAGCGTTCAGCCTGCCGGCGACCGGCAGCGGCGGACTCTCGCTCGCCGTTGCACCGGATGCCAGCTTCGACTTCGTGCAGCGCGCGCTGAATACCGCGACGAGCAGCATCGACATTGAGAGCTTCACCTTTGAAAACGCAGGCATCGCCGACGCGCTGGCAGCGAAAGCCGCAAGCGGCGTGATCGTGCGCGTGCTGCTGGATGGCGCGCCAGTGGGCGGGCTGAGCGACCAGACGCGCTGGGTCTGCGGACGCATCACTGCCGCTGACATTTCAGGCCGGAGCGGGTGCTGGTTTCTGCGCTCCGACACGATCAACAAGATCCGCGCGCGTTACGCCTTTTTGCATGCCAAGTTCGCGCTGATCGACAACGCGCGGCTGCTGATAGGCAGTGAGAATTTCGGCATGCGCGGGATGCCCGACGACAACAAGGCCGATGGCACCGCCGGCCAGCGCGGCATCATTGCGCTGATCGACACGCCGTCGCTCGTGTCGCGCGCCCGCGCTGTCTTTGACGCCGACATCGACCCGAATAATCGCGACATTGTCCGCTGGTGCGCCGGCTGCCCAACATTTGGCTCGCCTTCAGCCACCTTTACCCCCATCACCGTCACTGGCGGCAGCAGCTACACGCTGCGTTTTGGCGAATGGCAGTCGAGCGCGCCGGCGCAGATGACGCTGTTCACCTCGCCCGAAAATCATCTCAGCGGCGCAGGCAGCATCATCGAGGCGATGAACGGCGCTGGCGCTGGCGACGAGATCTTGTTCGAGCAACTTGACGAGCCGCTGTATTGGGGCGCGGCCGGCAGCAACATCGATGCCGACCCCAACCCGCGCCTGCAAGCCGCCATGCGCGCCGCTGCGCGCGGCGCAACTGTGCGCGTGTTGCTGGACGGGTTCTACGACGATCCGACCGCCGCGCGCAGCAATGCCGCCACTGCGCAGGCGCTAAATGATTTGGCGCGCGCCAATGGCTGGAACCTGCGCGCCGTTCGCGGCAACCCAACCGCGCTGGGCATCCACAACAAGATGATCCTGGTGCGCACCGGCGGCCGCTTCTTCAGCAGCATCGGCTCATGGAATGGCACCGAGATCAGCGCCAAGCGCGACCGCGAGATGAGCGTGCTGATCGAATCAGATGAAGCGTATGTATTTCTGCGCGGCGTGTTCATGACGGATTGGAATCTCTCGCAGCCGGTGGCAATCCCACTTGCGGTGCGCGACTACAAGCCCATCGACCACCTGCTCATCAGCGAGGTGCTGGTGAATCCATCCGGCGCGAACGAAGAGGGGCGCGAGTGGGTGGAGATTTACAACCCGACGGCGCGGCCGATCATTCTGGATGGCATGAAGATCGGTGATGCGGCAGTGCAAGGCAGCGCCGGCGAAGGCATGTACGCTTTCCCGCAGGGTGCGGTGATTGCGCCAGGCCGGGCGATTGTGGTGGCGCAGAATGCGGCTGCATTCTTCGCAGATTGGGGACGCAATCCCGATTTTGAGTTGAGCAATTACAGTGCCGCCGTGCCGGATATGCTGCCTTACACGGCGTGGGCCGGCGGCACAATGAACTTGTCGAATGGCGGTGACGAAGTGGTATTGTTGCGCAACGATGATACAATCGTGGATACGGTTACATGGCTGACAGGCAATGTGGTCGGCACGGCTCCCTATACCGCTTCCATCCTGCCAGGGCATACCTTGCAGCGTTGGCCGCCAAATGGGGATAGCGGCAACTGCGCAGTTGATTTTCGTGATCAGGCCTTGCCCAGCCCTGGACAAATACCATGAGCCGGCGTTAAAAAAGTAAAGAGGTTGTCATTCTGAGGAGCCTTGACAATGTTGAGGTCCTTCCCTCCCCCCTCGCGGATCTTGATGTTTGCGAGGCTTCTCAGAATGGCAATCTCTTTTTGTTTCCACCCCGTTGTTGATCGCCTCCAATAATTTGCCAACACTGCGCTAACATCGCGATAGCTCCTCTCTGCTACAAAACCACACAGAACTTATTTGAAGAGGGGAGAGCATCCATGAACTTGAATCAATACACAGAGAAGGCTCAGGAGAGCTTGCTCAGCGCGCAGTCGATTGCCCAGGAGCATGGCAACCAGAATATCGAGCCCGAGCATCTGTTGCTCGCGCTTTTGACACAAGATGGCGGCATCGTGCCGCCGATTATTTCTGCCTGCGGCGCAAACGTGGCGCGCATCACCGATCTGGCCGAGCGCGATATCAATGCCAAGCCCAAGGTCAGCGGCAGCGTGGGTGAGGTGAAGCTCAGCCGCGAAGTGAGCGTGATGACCGACAAGGCCGAGGCCGACGCCCGGCAGATGAAGGATGACTTTGTCAGCACCGAGCATTTGCTGATGGCGCTGGCTGACCCATCGGTCATCCGCACTGGCCGCACGCCGGCCGCAACGCGCATCCTGAACGACGCCGGCGTCACCCGCGACGCCATCCTCAAGGCGCTGGTGCAGGTGCGCGGCAACCAGCGCGTCACCAGTCAGCAGCCGGAAGCCACCTATCAGTCGCTGGAGAAATATGGCCGTGATCTGACACAGGCGGCGCAGCAGGGCAAGCTCGATCCGGTCATCGGCCGCGACGAGGAGATCCGCCGCGTGATCCAGATTTTGAGCCGGCGCACCAAGAACAACCCGGTGCTGATCGGCGAGCCGGGCGTGGGCAAGACCGCGATCGTCGAGG
>CAZPVX010000023.1:0-70512 GCA_964590135.1 uncultured Anaerolineae bacterium
CCGGCATGAGCGTGGTCGGCGATCTCTTCGGCGCCGGCAAGATGTTCCTGCCCCAGGTGGTGAAGAGCGCGCGGGTGATGAAGAAGGCTGTTGCCTATCTCGAACCATTCCTGCAGGCCGAAAAGGAACAGGCGCAAACAGCCAATCTGCAAGTCGCAAATCAGAGTTCAAAATCCAGGAGGATCGTGCTCGCCACCGTCAAGGGCGATGTGCATGACATCGGCAAGAACATCGTCGGCGTGGTGCTGGGTTGCAACAACTACGAAGTGCACGACCTGGGCGTGATGGCGCCGGCAGACAAGATCCTCAAAACCGCACGGGAGATCGGCGCCGACATGATCGGCCTGAGCGGGTTGATCACGCCGTCGCTGGAAGAGATGGCGCATGTGGCGCGCGAGATGCAGCGCGAGGGCTTCACACTGCCGCTGTTGATCGGCGGCGCAACGACCAGCAAGGCGCACACCGCGTTGAAGATCGCGCCGTCCTACGATCATCCTGTCGTGCATGTGCTGGATGCGTCACGCGCGGTCGGCGTTGCCGGCGCGCTCATCAGCGATGACCTGCGCGACGACTTTGTGCGGAAGAACACCGATGAGCAGGCCAAACTGCGCGAGCAGTTTGCGCAGCGCGCCGACCGCAAGCCGCTGTTGCCCATCGATGAGGCCAGGAAGCGCAAGTTTGTCCCTCGCCCTGCGGAAGAGCATGAGGAGAGCAGCGAGGGAGTCGAACCCGCCTTCATCGGCATCCGCGTGATTGAGCGCATGCCGCTGCGCGAATTAGCCGACTACATCGACTGGACGCCGTTCTTTGGCGCATGGGAGATCGCCGGCCACTTCCCCGAAATCCTTGAGGACAAGGTCACCGGCGCACAAGCGCGCCAGCTTTACGCCGACGCGCAGGCGATGTTGAAGCGCCTGGTACAAGCAGATCTGGCAAATCGGCAGGAAGCGCATTTGCGCCATGCATCCTCCGCCAGGCCAGAATCGTTGCAAGCGCGCGCGGTGTATGGCTTGTTCCCCGCCAACAGCACCGGCGACGACATCGAGGTCTACCGTGACGAATCGCGCGGCGAAATTGTGCAGACCTTCCACACCCTGCGCCAGCAGATGCAAAAGCATGACGGCGCAAACTACGCGCTGGCCGATTTCGTTGCACCGAAAGAGAGTGACGGGGGGGTGGACTATATCGGCGCGTTCGCTGTCGGTATTCACGGCACGCGAGAGATGGTCGATGCCTACAAGCGCGCCGGCGACGACTACAACGCCATCCTCGTGGAAGCCCTGTCTGACCGGCTGGCCGAGGCGTTCGCCGAGCGGTTGCACAAGCAGGCGCGCGACGATATGGGCTTTGGCCTGAGTGAGAACCTGAGCAACGCCGACCTCATCGATGAAAAGTATCACGGCATTCGCCCAGCGCCGGGCTATCCAGCCTGCCCTGACCATACCGAGAAGCGTTTGATCTGGCAGTTGCTGGATGTGGAGAAAAACGCCGGCATCGAGCTGACCGAAAGCTGCGCCATGCTGCCGGGCAGCAGCGTGAGCGGCCTGTATTTCTTCCATCCGCAGGCACGCTACTTCGGTCTGGGCAAGATCGGCCGCGACCAGGTGGAAGACTATGCCCGCCGCAAAGGCATGCCGGTCGAAGAGATTGAGCGGTGGCTGGCGATGAATCTCGCCTATTGAGGGATGTATCTTTTGCAAAGGCGTAAGGAATCTCTTTGCGCCTTTGCAAAAGACGTTGTGCCTGCACGAGACGAGATGCGCATCATGGACGAGCCAACCATCAACGCAGCCTACAACAGACTGGCGCAGACCCGCGCGGAGATGTGGGGCGCGACCGAGCGCACTATTCGCGCGCGGCTCGATGTGGAGCGCGAGCGCAGTGCCCGCATGATGACCGGTGAGATCGTCGGCAAGAACGAGGCGGAGCGCGAAGCCCGCGCTCGCGAGTTGCTCCATTCACTTTTCACGGCGCTGGAAATCGCCGAAGCTGACGAGCGACGCGCCAAGTTGGAGCATGATCTGGCGAAGATCGAAGTGGAGCGGGTCGAGTTGATCGTGAGGCTGCTGAGCGCAAAACCAGCGGCATGAGTGAGGCTGGCCGGCGTTGCGCCACCACCGGCGGTCGGCAGTGAAGGCTATGCAGAATGCGCTCGTGCGGCTTCCGCAAGCAGCACCGCGAGCATGCGCGCGCGGCGCGCGGGGTTCAGAATCAATGAGCGCACAGCGGATTCAGCCAGCACCCGCTCGGCAAAGCCGGCCCGCATCCAACGCAGGTTTTTGTAAAGTGAAATCATTCCTGCTGTACATCCAACATGGATAGTTGCTCTCTCAATCCGGCGCGGCCGCGCGTGATCAATAGCTCTGCCTTGCGCCGGCTCACCTTCATCGTCTCGGCCACATCATCCACCCGCTGGCCGACCACATAGCGCAAAACGATGGCCTGCTTTTGATCCTCGGGCAGCCGGCTGAGCGCCTTGCGCACCAGTTGAATGTCCTGTGCGCTTACCACGCCATCTTCCACATCCGCTGAGGTGGCTCCAATAAAAGTCATCTCGTCGCCGGACATGTTTTCAATGGTTTCTTCACGTTTCTCCACCACCTTGCGCCGGCGCAATGCGTCAATCGCCTTGTAGTGAGCAATCCGCAGAATCCACGTGCTAAGGCTCGAATCCCCGCGATAGTCCTTGGCCGAGCGCAAGACGCCAATGAATGTCTCCTGCACCACATCTTCAAGATCAGCCTCAATGATGTCTGGCACAGTGTGGCACACGTAGCGCGATACTGTTGACTCGTACTCGGCAAACAGACGCGCCACAGCACTCTGGTCGCGATTAGCAACCTCCCGCAGGAGGGCCATATCAGCGTCTCGCTGCAGGCTTCTGTCCAGATTGTCGTCTAGCATGTCATCATCCGCACAAATTCTTTCAATTCACCGCTAAATCGCAATTCAACGATATTCCATTTTGTCAGCAATGCAAGATTGTCGAATAACGCATTTTCCTCGGTCGGCCCAAGGAAGAAATGCAGATTCAAGTAACCGACACGACTATCACAGCAGTCTACATTATCAAACGTTTCATGCGAGGTTTGCAAGACCCATTTTGGCGCAAAGGCACACAAAACGGGGGAGCCGAATGGAATTGGCAACTGCGCATGTTTCAACAAGACAGACAGGAGACACGACACCCATGACAAGCCGGGCAATTTATCTGGTCAACCCATCCCGCAGCGATGCAACACTTCTCAACGCCCTTCGATCTCGCTGCGCTGATGTGCATAGTGTGCCCGCCATTGCACAAGCCGCTGCGCTGATCGACATGCCCCTCACACCAGCCGACTATAGCTCTGCAACATACTTGATTTTAGCAGAGGTGAGCGCCGGCGGGTTGGCTTTGGCGGAGTATGTCTCCAGCATTCAAGGCCGCGCCGGCCATCGCTTGAACAATGAGCAGGGCGGCAAGCGCGTTGGCATCGTATTGATCGATCCCGATGGCGACGTCAATGCTGCGCGCAAAGCGTTGCGCCTCGGTGTGGATGGCTATCTGCTGGGCGGGGATTCGATGGAGCAGAAGCTGGACACCATCGACCGCGTTCTCAACCGCCTGAGCACCGTCCTCACGCCAGAGGACATGGATGACAACCCAGGCTTTCAGCAGACCGGTCAGGCCGGTCACCACCATACTGTCGGCTACTCTGCCTTGCACCTGCATCTCAGCCAGATCGAGTCGGCCATCATGAATTGCCTGAGCGCACACATCGGCCTGCCCATCTCTGCCAGCAGCATCGTGAGCGAGGTGATGGGTCGCGAGATGGACGAGGACAAGGCTGCCAGCCTGATTCGCCCGCACATCTCACGTCTGCGCTCAAAGGTGGAGCCAACGCCGCAGATGCCGCAGCGCCTGTTGACAGTGCGCGGCAAAGGTTACATGTTCGTTTGCTGACCTGAGTCTTTGCCCAGGTTCTCCTTGAGACAACGGCGCCGCTTGATGACGGCGCCGTTGTTGCGTTTTCAGCGCATCGAGCATCCGCCATCACACCCGCTCGTGCGGATCGAACAGGCGCGCATGCTCATCGAGCGCAAAGCGATCGGTCATGCCGGCGATGTAATCGCACACCACACGCTGCAACGGCAGTTGCGCCAGTTGCCGGCGCGGACCATCGCCCAACATGCGCGGCTCGTCCACATATGCCTTGAACAAATCGCGCAGCACACGATCACCCTTGTTTGTCATGCGCATGACGCGCGGATGCGAATACAGATTCTCGAATAGCCATGCCTTCAACTCAAGGTTGAGCGCGACACTCGTCGGCGGCAAAGCGACCAGCGCCACATGCCAATGGCGCACAGCGTCGGCATCGTTGCCGCCGGCCTCGCACATTCGCTCCATCCGCGCAGCAGTCTCATCAAGCAAGTCACCCACCATCAACCCGACCAGCCGGCGCACCACACGATGCCGCTCCATGTCGGCCAAGGGCTGGCCGACATCGACGCCGGCGCTCTCGCTGGCGCGTCGCCACCATTCCACGTCGCGCAGATCTCGCGCATCGATCAGGCCGGCGCGCAACCCATCATCCAGATCATGCGCGTTGTAGGCCAGCTCATCGGCAAATGACGCGATCTGCGCCTCCAGCGTGCCGCGCAGGTGCGGTTCGAACTCCATCGGCGCGCCCTCCAGCGCGCGGTCGACGTCGTGCTTCACGATGCCCTCGCGGAACTCGAAGGTCAGGTTGAGGCCGGAGAATTCAGGATAACGCTGCTCCAACTCGGTAATGATGCGAAAGCTCTGGCGATTATGGGCGAAGCCGCCATAGCCAGCCATGAGATCATTCAGCGCGCGCTCGCCGGCGTGGCCAAAGGGCGGATGTCCAAGATCGTGTGCGAGGCAGATGCCCTCGACCAGATCCTCGTTCGCGCCCAGCGCGCGCGCCACCGTGCGGCCAATTTGCGCCACCTCCAGCGTATGGGTGATGCGGGTGCGATAGTAATCGCCCTCGGTGACCACAAAGACCTGCGTTTTGCCCTGCAGCCGGCGAAAGGCCGTGGTATGCAACACGCGTTCTCGGTCACGCTGAAAGGCAGTGCGATAGCGCGCTTCTGGCTCAGGAAATTGCCGGCCACGCGATGCAGCACTTTTCATCGCGCAGGGTGATAGCGTCAAAAACTCGGCTTGCTCCATCTGCTCGCGGGTGCGCATCAGCCGATTGTATTCATCAAATCGCTGACGATGGATGGCTGGCGATCAGCTTGCTTTTTCTGCAAAGTGCCAGTATGACCGGGCGCATGTTAAAACGCGCCGCGCCGTATGTCCTCGTCGTCATCGCCGCCTTTGTTGCTGCGCTTGCCATCATCGCGCTGGTCAATCGGCCGGCCGGCGCGCATCCTTTCAACCGATGGGCGGCGCAGCAGAAGCAGCCGCTCGTCTTCGCTCATCAGGGCGGCGAGGGCATTCGCCCCAGCAATACGATGCTTGCCTTCGACCACGCTGTCGAGCTTGGCGTGGATGTGCTGGACGCCGACATGCATGTCACCAAAGATGGTGTGCTGGTATTGATGCACGATGAAACGGTGGACCGCACCACAAACGGCACAGGCGCCATCCGCGATATGACCTTCAGCGAGATCGAGCAACTTGACGCGGCTTATCGCTTCACGACCGATGGCGGCAAGACTTTCCCCTATCGCAGCCAGGGTGTGACAGTGCCGGCGCTTGAGGCGCTCTTCCAGAAGTATCCCAACATGCATTACGGCATCGAGATCAAGCAGACGCCACCCGAAGTGGCGACGCCATTCTGCGCGCTGATTCGCAAGTATCAAATGCAAGACAGGGTGCTGGTGAGCAGTTTCCGCAAGGCGAACATGGATGCCTTTCGGCGCGAATGCCCTGAGGTGGCAACATCTGCCGTCGAAGACGAAGTGCGCGTGATCTTCTTCGCGCATCTGGTTGGCCTGCACGGATTGGTGACGCCGGCGTATCAATCGCTGCAAATCCCCGAACGTGGCGGCGGTTTTCAATTGCTCACGCCGCAATTCATCGCAGCGGCGCACGCGCGCGGCCTGCAAGTGCAACCGTGGACGATCAACGAGGCAGCCGACCTGCGGCGCATCATGGCACTCGGCGTGGATGGCATCAACACCGATTTCCCCGATCGGCTGCTGGCGCTGAGAGATTGAGCCTTGGAGGACGCGCAATCTCTCCCATCTTCCCATTGCGCTTCATATTCTTGTTTTACGATTGGGTGTCACATTCTCTCGATCTTTCAGGAGGCTCCGCATGTTTAAGCGCATCGTCTCAGCAATTGCGATCTTGTGTGTATTCGGCTTGATGGCAGCATCGCCGGCGTCGGCGACTGCGCCACAAGCGTGCCGGGCCGGCGCCAGCGCGGCCTGCCCCATCCCGTTGCGCTTCGCGCGCGGCTCGTATGGCGCGATGGCAAATGGCGTGTTGACAGGCACGCCCGACACGCGCTATTACTCCATCGCCGCGCGCGCCGGCCAACAGATGACTGTCTCGTTCGTGGGGCTGGGTCCGCTGCGCGCCGGCATCACCTTTCCCGACGGCAATGGCGACGGCCCCTTCGACGGGAGCGGCAACGTGATCGCGCTGCCCAGCACCGGCGTCTACATCATCTACATCGGCCAGAACACCATGGCCGGCGAACCATGGCGTGGCGGCTTCACCCTCAGCGTGCTGATTCGCTGAGATTTGAGAACTTTTGAGAATTGGAGATTGCAATTGGCGCGCCAAATCTCCAACTCTCGTCTCTCCAACCACTCTTCCCCTACAATCGCGCCATGTCAACATTGAAGTTACTGTCGTGGAACGTGAACGGCATTCGCGCCGCCGAGAAGAAGGGCTTCCTCGATTGGCTGCGCGCGAGCGATGCCGACATCATCGCGGTGCAGGAGACGAAGGCCAGCCCGGATCAGCTTTCGGCGGAATTGCTGGCGCCGGCGGGTTACACCGCGCACTGGGCCAGCGCCGAGAAAAAAGGCTACAGTGGCGTCGCCACCTACGTCAGGCGCGAATCACTCATCGCGCAGAACGTCGTCACTGGCCTTAACGATGCGCGCTTCGATCACGAAGGCCGCGTGCTGATCCATGAGTTTGATCCATTCGTGTTCTTCAACATCTACTTCCCCAACGGCGGGCGCGGGCCGGAGTGGGTGCAGCACAAGCTCAGGTTCTACGCGCGCTTTCTGGAGGTGGCGCAGGGGTATATGCGCGCCGGCCGCCCCGTCATTGTTACCGGCGACGTCAACACCGCCTTTGCCGAGATCGACCTGGCGCGGCCGAAGGAGAACGTGAAGAAGAGCGGCTTCATGCCGGAAGAGCGCGCCGCGATGGGCGCATTCTTCGACGCCGGCCTCGTCGACACCTACCGCATGCTCAATCCAGATAGCCAGAAATACACCTGGTGGGATCAGGTCACGCGCTCGCGCGAGCGCAACGTCGGCTGGCGCATCGACTACTTCCTCATTTCACAAGACCTGAAAGATCGCGTCGCCGCCGCAGAGATTCACGATGATGTGATGGGCAGCGACCATTGCCCGATCAGCTTGACATTGACATTGTGAGCGCCAATTCCACCGCTTCGTCCAGCCCTTCACGCGGCTGTCGAGCGCGGAGTTGGCGAGATACAGCACCAGCACTTGTTGTCGTTGTGTGGTCATTGGTGGCGGAGTGTAGCGGTGGATGGTGGGTTGGCAAACAAAAATCCCCGACTTCTACGAAGTCGGGGATTTGCCCAACGAACTAAACCGCGCGATATTCGCCTTCGACCACGCCGTCATCCGGCTTCGCGCCGCCGGCGTTGCCTGCGCCATTCGCCCCGGGCTGGTCGCCCTGCTGATAGGCGCTCTGGCCGATGCGCATCAGCGTTTGCTGCACGGTTTCGGTCGCGCGCTTGATGCGGTTGACCTCGCCAGCCTTCAGCGCGTCGCGCAGATCATTGATCTGGCCCTCAACCTCAGCGCGGTCGCTGCCGCTCACCTTCTCGCCCATGTCGCGCAAGGTTTTCTCGGCCTGATAGATCATCTGGTCGGCAGCGTTGCGCGCATCCACCAGTTCCTTGCGCTTGGCGTCGTCTGCTGCGTGCGCCTGCGCTTCCTGAACCATCCGCTCGATGTCATTCTTGTTGAGATTGGTGTTGGCGGTGATGCTGATGTTCTGCGTCTTGCCGGTGGCCTTGTCCTTGGCCGTCACGTTGATGATGCCGTTGGCATCAATGTCGAAGGTGACTTCGATCTGCGGCATGCCACGTGGCGCCGGCGGGATGCCCTCCAGCCGGAACTGGCCGAGCAGTGTGTTGTCGGCTGCCATCGGGCGCTCGCCCTGGAACACCTTCACATCCACCGCGCCCTGGCTATCTTCGGCGGTGCTAAAGATCTCGCTCTTCTTCACCGGGATGGTGGTGTTGCGCTCGATCATCGGCGTCGCCACGCCGCCCATCGTCTCGATGCTCAGCGTCAGCGGCGTCACGTCGAGCAGCAGCACGTCCTTCACGTCGCCGGCCAGCACGCCGGCCTGCACGGCCGCGCCGACTGCCACCACCTCATCGGGGTTGACGCTCTTGTTCGGCTCCTTGCCGCCGGTCATCTGCTTCACCAGCGCCTGCACCATCGGCATGCGCGTCGCGCCGCCGACCAGCACCACCTCTTCGATGTCCTTCACCTGCAAGCCGGCGTCCTTCAACGCCTGCTCCACCGGCCCGCGCAGCCGCTTCACCAGCCCTTCGCTCAGTTGCTCGAACTTCGCGCGCGTCAGCTTCAGCAACAGGTGCTTGGGGCCGCTCGCATCGGCGGTCACATAGGGCAGGTTGATCTCGGTCTCCATCATCGAAGACAATTCGATCTTGGCCTTTTCTGCCGCCTCGCGCAGACGCTGCAAAGCCTGACGGTCGCCGCGCAGGTCCACGCCCTGCTCCTTCTTGAATTCGGCGATCATCCAGTCCATCACCACGGCGTCCCAGTCGTCGCCGCCAAGATGTGTGTCACCGTGCGTGGACTTTACTTCCACGACGCCGTCGCCCACTTCCAGCACGCTCACGTCGAACGTGCCACCGCCGAGGTCGAACACGAGGATGGTCTCATCCTTCTTCTTGTCCAGGCCATAGGCCAATGCAGCTGCCGTCGGCTCGTTGATGATGCGCAGCACCTCAAGGCCGGCGATCTGTCCGGCATCTTTCGTCGCTTGGCGCTGAGCATCATTAAAGTAAGCGGGAACCGTGATGACAGCTTTCGTCACCGGCTCGCCCAAATACGCTTCAGCATCCGCCTTCAACTTGTTCAGCACCATCGCGCTGATTTCCTGCGGCGTGTAGGTCTTGTTCGTGTTCGGGATCTTCACCTGCGCGTCATTCTTCGGCCCAGCCACAACCTGATACGGCACAATCTTGCGCTCGGCTTCGACCTCATCGAAGCGCCGGCCAATAAAGCGCTTGATCGAGAACACGGTGTTCTCTGGATTCACCACGGCCTGGCGCTTGGCCGCCTGGCCGACGAGGCGCTCGCTGTCCTTTTTGAACGCCACCACTGACGGCACCAGGTTGCCGCCCTCCGCCGTCGGGATCACCGTCGGCGTGCCGCCTTCCAACACTGCCACCACACTGTTCGTGGTGCCCAGGTCAATTCCAACAGTCTTTGCCATCGCTTGCTCCTCCATTCCATGCTTTTGATCGCAGCGTCGCAGCCATGGGCCGCGCGTTGATTTCTGATTACGTGGAAGATGCTACGTTCCACGCGTTAGAGATATAACGATGCCGTACTAGCATTGCGTTAGTGGCTCGCTCATCCCTGATTTGGCAAATCACTGCCGCGCCCATAGAATGGTGCGCACATCACCACAGGTGATTGGAAGAAACCCAGGGTATATCCGTCATACGAGCACATCCCATGATGAAAGTGCTGCGCCGTGAATGGCGCGAATGGCTCACCTTTATTGTGCTGGCAGGCCCAAACCTGCTGCTTTTCGTGCTTTTCACCTACTACCCGCTCATCCGCAACTTCCTGTTGTCCTTTCAGGACTTCAACATCTTCACCAATTCGGGTGAGTGGATCGGCCTGACCAACTACCAGACAATCGCCTCTGACTCACAGACGGCGAAGATTCTGATGAACACCTTCGTGTTCACGACTGCCGTGGTGGTGCTGGTGCTGACGATGGGGCTGCTGACGGCCGTGCTGCTGAACCAGAAGCTGCGTTTTCGCAATGGCGTGCGCAGCCTGCTGTTCTCGCCCACCGTGCTGGCCGGCACTGCTGTGGCCATCGTGTGGATCTACATCTTCGACCCGCGCTATGGCCTGATTTACCAGATACTGAGGCCGTTTGGCATCGCCTCTCCGCGCTGGTTGACAGACCCGCAGTGGGCGATGCTGGCGATCATCATCGTGTATGTCTGGAAGGTGCTCGGCTACGCGACGGTGATCTATATCGCCGGTCTGCAGGCCATCCCCAACGATCTGTATGAGGCCGCCCGAGTGGATGGCGCGAACGCCTGGCAGCGCTTTCGCCATGTCACCATCCCCGGCTTGTCGCCGGTCACCTTCTTCCTGCTCGTCACCACCATCCTGAACTCGTTTCAAGCCTTCGATATCATCCGCGTGATGACGCGCGGCGGCCCATCCAACGCCACGAATGTGCTGATTTACTTTCTGTACGAGTTGGGCTTTACCGAGATCTCGAACATTGGGCGGGCCTCGGTGGTGGCGATGATCCTGTTTGTCATCATGTTTTTCGTCACGCTTCTCCAGTTGCGCTATCTGGAGCGCCGTGTCAGCTACGCTTGATCATGATCTTGAACCTGAATGCCCGCACCATCGTGTCCAAGGCGCTTGGCTACGCCGGCATGGCCTTGCTCGTGCTGTTGATCGGCCTGCCAATTGCATGGTTGGTCACTGGCTCGTTCAAGACCAACCCTGAGATTCTGACGATCACACCAAAGTTGCTGCCAGAGCGCATTCACTTCGGCAACTTCGTGGAAGCCTGGCAGAGCGCGCCGTTCGGGCGCTACTACGTCAACAGCATCTGGACGACGCTGTTGGGCGCCGGCGCCGAAGTGATTCTCGCGGTGACGACGGCCTATGCGCTGGTGTTTGTGCGCTTTCCATTCCGCAATGCGGTGTTCGTGCTGCTGCTGGTGGCTTTGATGGTGCCAGAGCAAGTCGTCATCGTGCCCAACTATCTAACGCTGGCCGCCTGGCACCCAAGCGGCCCCATCCAAAGCGTGTTGCTCACGCTGACGGAATGGCCGGCGCGCATCACCGGCGGAGTCTGGCCGCCCCGTTCGCTGGTCAACACCTACGCCGGCATCTTCCTGCCCGGCGCCAGCATCGCCCTCGGCACATTCCTGCTGCGTCAATACTTCCGCACCATCCCGCTGGATTTGACCGACGCAGCCCGGGTGGACGGAGCCGGACATTTCCGCACCATGCTGAGCATCATCGTGCCGGTGGCCATGCCGGCCGTGGCGACGACGGCGCTGCTGTCATTCACCGCCAAGTGGAACGAATATCTGTGGCCGCTCATCATCACCTCGACCGACTCGATGCGCACGCTCACCACGGGCATCTCGCGATTGCAGGACGCCGAGGGCAATGCGCAATTCGGCGTGTTGATGGCCGGCGCGCTATTCGTCGTCATCCCCGTCGTCATCGTGTTTCTGTTTGCGCAACGCTTTGTGGTGGAGGGCATCGCCGCCGGCGCTGTCAAAGGTTAGTTTGCATTTGCAATGCCATCGGTGAGCCACCGTTCAACCCAGGTGATTACAGATTGGTTCACATTTAGTTGAAGCGCCTCCAAAATGGATGCGCCAAAAAGAACAAGGAGAGTTGAGACATGTCCAAGAAGCTACTGAACAAGACGATTTCACGCCGGCATCTTCTGAAAGGTCTGGGCTATGGCGCGGGTGCGGTTGCGCTGGCCGCCTGCGCTGCCCCAGCTGCCCCTGCTGCGCCGGCTGCCACAGAGGCGCCGGCTGCCCCTGCTGCCGCTACAGAAGCGCCAGCCGCCACAGAAGCGCCAGTGGCAGCCCCTTCAGGTGACGGCGCCGTCAAGCTCACCTACTGGGGCTTCAGCGGCGGCAACCTGGAGAAGCGTGAGAAGGAGTTGATCGACAAATTCAACACGATGCAATCAGAGGTATTCGTAGACGACCAGGTGCAGGGCAACTACGAAGAGACCGCCAACAAGCTCACCGCCGCGTTGGCCGCCAACAGCGCGCCTGACTTCTCGCTACTTTCCGATGTGTGGTGGTTCAAGTTCATGCGAGCCAAGGCGCTGCTGCCGCTGAACGATCTGATCGCCGGCGAAAAGGGCATCGACCCAGCCGATTTCGTGCCAAGCCTGTGGAACGAAGGGGTGCGCAAGGACGTGCAGTACTGGATTCCGTTTGCCCGCTCCACGCCGTTGTTCTACTACAACAAAGACATGCTGAAGGAAATCGGTGTCGACAAAGCGCCGGAGACCTGGCAAGAGATCGTGGAAATCGCGCCCAAACTCACCAAGAAGGAGGGCGACGCCGTCAAGGTATCTGCCTTTGCCCACCCGGATGGGCAAAGCTACATCGCGTGGTTGTTCCAGTGCGTGGCCTGGCAGCATGGCGGCGGCTACAGTGACGCCACGCTGGAAAAGTTCATGCTCACCGAGCCCGACACCATCCGCGCCGGCCAGTTCTATGCCGACAGCGTGAACAAGGGCCAGTGGGCCGTCATGTCCAAGGCAGTAGACAACGACTTCAAGGCCGGCCTCACCGCCATGGCGCTCATGTCCACTGGGTCGCTCGGCGGCGTGCTGGCTGACGCCAAGTTCGAAGTGGGCACCGCCTTCCTGCCCATGGAAAAGCAGTTTGGCTGCTGCACCGGCGGCTCCGGCCTGGCCATCCCGGCCACAACCGCCAACGACAAGGCGCAGGCGGTGATGAAGTACATCGCGTACGCCACCGGCAACGACGGCGGCGCGTTCTGGGCGCAGAATTCCGGCTACATGCCGGTGCGCCTGAGCACAGCCCAGACGGAAAGCTACAAGGCATTCTTCGCCGAGAAGCCACAATTCCAGACGGCGGTGGAGCAACTGCCCAAGACCAAGGCCCAGGATGCTGCGCGCGTGTTCATCCCTGGCGGTGACATCATCATCGGCAAGGGTCTGGAGCGCATCCTCGTCGGCAAGGAGGACGTGGCCACGGTGTTCGCTGAGGTGCAGGCCACGCTGGAGAAGGAAGGCGAGCCGGTGAAGAAGGACATCGCCGCGCTCGGCTAAATCTCACTCTGCAATTCGCCCTGGCAGACAGATTCAAACTTCCTCCCCGCGCAATGACGCGGGGAGGAAGTTTTTTGCCTCAGTGCGCCAGCACCTGCGACAGGAACAACTTGGTGCGGTCTTCCTGTGGGTCGCCAAAGATCTGCGCCGGCGGCCCGCTCTCCACGATCTGCCCCTGATCAAAGAAATACATCGTGTTTGCCACAGCGCGGGCAAAGCCCATCTCGTGCGTGACAACCATCATCGTCATGCCGCTTTTGGCCAGCTCGATCATCACGTCCAGCACTTCCTTGATCATCTCGGGGTCAAGCGCGCTGGTTGGCTCGTCGAACAGCATGATCTTGGGCTGCATCGCCAGCGCGCGGGCAATCGCCACGCGCTGCTGCTGGCCGCCGCTGAGCTGGCCGGGGAACTTGCGCGCTTGATCGGGGATGCCGACACGCGTGAGCAATTGCATGCCGGCTTCCTCGGCCTGCGCCTTGGTCATGCGCCGCACCCATACCGGCGCGAGGGTGATGTTGTCCAGCACGGTCAGGTGCGGAAAAAGATTGAATTGCTGGAAAACCATGCCGGTCTCCATGCGCACACGCTCGATGTCGCGCACATCATGGGTGAGCGCGATGCCATCCACGATGATCTCTCCGCGTTGATGCTCCTCCAGCCGGTTGATGGTGCGGATGAAAGTGGATTTGCCCGAGCCGGACGGGCCGAAGATCACCACGACCTCACCCTTGTGCACCTGCATATCGATGCCGCGCAGCGCGTGATACTGTCCATACCACTTGTGCACGTCGCGGCAGATGATCATGGGATGGTTTGCATTGTTGTTGTCTTCGCTCATGAGTTTCACGTATCGCCTGTCACCTTGCCGTGTTCAACCTTACTTCCAGACGCTGACTGAAGGCCGACATCAAATAGCAGAACACGCCATATACCAGCGCCACAAACACATACACTTCGGCCTGCAAGCCCAGAAAATCCGGCTGCGCCAGCACAGTCTTGGCAATGCCCATCAGGTCGAGCAGGCCGACGATGACCACCAGCGATGTGTCCTTGAACAGGGCAATGAACTGACCGACCAGGATCGGGATGACGGCCTTGAGCGCCTGCGGCAGAATGATGAGCAGCATCATCTTCCATGTATTCAAGCCAAGCGCCCTGGCTGCTTCGTATTGCCCGCGCGGGATGGATTGCAGGCCGCCGCGCACATTCTCGGCCAGATAGGCCGCGCTGAAGATGACGATGCCGGCCATCGCGCGCACCACGCGATCGATCGTCACACCGGGCAGGAAAAGCGGCAGCATGAGCTGCGCCATGAACAGCACGCTGATGAACGGCACGCCGCGGATGACCTCGATGACGATCACGCACAGTGTGTTGACGATGGGCAGCGACGACCGCCGGCCAAGCGCCAACAGCACGCCGAGCGGAAATGAAAACACGATGCCAACCACCGTCAACAACAGCGTGAGCAGCAAGCCACCCCACAGATTGGTCGAGACCTGTGGCAGCAGGCTCCCTTCGCCGCCGAAACCGCTGATCAGCACGATGATGATGGGGAAATACAGCGCCCATGCGATCAGGCTGATGCGGTGCAACAACTCGCCACGCCAGCGGCTGAGGGCATAGCCAATCAACCCTGCAAGGCCGGCGATCAACAAGGCCATGCGCGCCGTTTCATCCGTTGTGATGAGCGCCAGGATGAATGGCAGCCCACCGAAGGCAATCGCACCTGCGCGCTGACTGCGCCCCCAGATGCCCCACGACAGACCAATCAACAACGCCAGCAAAACCACACACGCCCAAACGCGCCACACAGCGCCGGCCGGGTATTGCCCAATCATGAACAGCCGGAAGTTCGTGGTGATGACTTCCCAACGCGCCGCGGTGAAGATCCATTCGACCGTGCCGCGCACGAACAGCACTGCAATGATCACCAGCACGATGGTGAGCAGCGTGTTGTACCAACTGCTGAACAGGTTCTTCCGCAGCCAGCCCAGCACGGAATAGCGCTCCGTTGGCGGTGGCAACACATTGGCCGGCTTGGGCAGAGTCGGTGTCGTTATGCGCATCGCTTATCGCTCCACCAAACGCACGCGGCGGTTGTACAGGTTCATCGCCAGTGAAGTGAACAGGCTGATCAAGAGATAAATCGCCATGATGATGGCGATCATCTCCACCGCGCGGCCAGTCTGGTTGATGATGGTGCCGGCGATGGCGAAGAGGTCGGGATAGCCGATGGCCACCGCCAGCGTCGAATTTTTGACCAGATTGAGATACTGGCTGGTGAGAGGCGGGATGATCACCCGCAACGCCTGCGGGAAAACCACCAAACGCAGTGTGCGTGATGCATTCAGCCCCAACGCGCGCGAAGCCTCAATCTGCCCTTTCGGCACAGCCTGGATGCCGGCCCGCACGATCTCACCGATGAACGCGGCGGTATAAATCACCAGGCCGATCAAGAGCGCGAGAAATTCCGGCGTGAACACGCGCCCGCCCCGAAAGTTGAAACCGGCAATCTCCGGCAGCGATAGTGTGAGCGGTGGCTGTGGCAGAAAGAACCAGCCGGCAAGGGTGATGCCCAAAAACGTCAGCAAGCTGGGCAAGACGACCGGTTTCGGGCGTCCGCTGCGCCCCTGCCACAAGCGCATGCCCAGAGCGACCAGAATAGCCAGGCCGAGCGCAGCGATGAGGAGGTAGGCAAAGGCCGGCCATGTCTCGGTCGGCTCGCCCCACGGCAGCGCCACGCCGCGGTTGCTCAGAAACGCCGGCCCAATCACGACTGCCTGTCGCGCGCGCGGCAGTTTGAGGAAGAAGGCCGTGTAGAGAAGAACCAGCAACACCAGCAGCGGCACGTTGCGCATCAATTCGACATACAACCATGCCATGCGATTGACCAGCCAGTTGCTCGACAGGCGCGCGACACCGACGACAATGCCGAGCAAGGTGGCAAAAACGATGCCCAGCGCGCACACCAGCAGCGTGTTGAGCAGACCGACCAAGAGCGCACGCGCGAACGTGTCGGTGTTGGCGTATTTGATCAGCGCTTCGCCGATGTCGAAACCTGCGCCATTGCCGAGGAAGTCGAAGCCCAGCGCGATGCCCTGCTGCTGCAGCGAGCCGAGCATGTTCTGCACGGCCGTCACAAGCAGCCAGATCACCAACCCCAAAAAGACCAATTGCGCCGCGAGTTGGATGAAGCGCTCATCGCGCCAGAAGGCGCGATTTGATCGGGCTGATGGTGAGGTTGGAGGCGGGAGAGGTGCGTTCGCCATCGCCAACGAAAAGGAGTCGGACTCTTTCGATAAGTCCGACTCCTTTGTGATCTGTTTATCGGAACGGCGGGGCGTAGATGATGCCGCCGTTGGTGTAGAGATTGTTGATGCCGCGCGGGATGGCTGTCTTGGTCGTCTCACCCAGGTTGCGATCGTAGATCTCGCCGTAGTTTCCCACAGCCTTGATCACGTTGGCCGCCCAGTCCTTGCTCAGACCGAGCTTCGCGCCGAGGTCCACCTTCTCGTCGGTGCCGAGCAGACGCTTCACTTCGGGGCGGGCGTCATTGGCGATCATGTCACCCACGTTCTGCGACGTGATGCCATATTCCTCAGCGGCCATCGTCGCGAACACCGTCCACTGTACGATGTCGAACCACTGGTCGTCACCCTGGCGCACCATCGGGCCGAGCGGCTCCTTCGACATCGTCACATCGAGGATGACGTGGTCGTCGGGTGTGGGCAGCACCGAGCGGCGCGACACCAGGCCGGACTTGTCGGTCGTCACAGCATCGCAGCGCTCCTCAGCGTAGGCTGCAAACGTGCCGTTGGCGTCCTCGAATACCGCCGGCGTGTATGTCAGCTTGCGCGCGGCCATCTGGTCAGCCAGGTTCAACTCAGTCGTGGTGCCTTTTTGCACGCAGATCGTCGCGCCATTCAGGTCCTCGAGCTTGGTGATGTTCGATGCCTTTGGCACCATCATGCCCTGGCCGTCATAGAACGTGGTGGCCACAAAGTTGCCGCCGTTGTCAGTATCGCGGGTCAACGTCCAGGTGGTGTTGCGCAACAGCGCATCAATCTCACCGCTCTGCAAGGCCGCGAAACGCTGCTCGGCAGTGACCGGGCGGTATTCGATCTTGCTTACGTCATTGAAGATGGCTGCAGCCAGCGCCTTGCAGAAGTCGATGTCGAAGCCGGTATATGCGCCCGACGGATCTACAAAGCCAAAGCCCGGCACCTGAGCGTTCACGCCGCAGATGAGCTTGCCGCGATTCTTGATCGTCTTCAGTGTCTCGCCAAAGCCTGCCGGCGCGGCGGGTGCGGCCGGCGCAGCAGCGACGGGTGTAGCAGTGGCCTCAGCCGGCGCGGCGGCCGGCGCGGCGGCCGTAACCTCAACGATGCGCGTGACCTCGACTTCGCGGGTCACTTCAACCGGCTGGGCGGGTTGTGCCGCCGGCTGCGCAGCTGGCTGGGCGCAGGCTGCCAACAGCAGCGGGATGGCTAGGATCCATTTTGCAGTGCGTGTGATTCTCACTTCTTTCCTCCATTTGAATTGATGTGCATAACGAGAGACCGTTGAAATCAACTGTGACGCGCGATTATATGAAAGAATGTGATTGATGCTCATGCCGGTGACACAGCTTGCGGCAGCGGCTGTGCCACCTGACTGAAAGCCTTGCAAAGACGATCCTCATCACCCGGGGTTGTTCAGGGTGATGGCCGGCGCCCATGATCGGGCAAGCCGGCGGACCGCATTATCGGAATGGCGGCGCATAGTGCAAACCGCCGTTGCGATACAGGTTGTTCAGCCCGCGCGGGATCTGGTTCACTGTCGTCGGGCCGAAGGCGCGGTCATAGATTTCGGCGTAGTTACCCACTGCCTTGATCACATTCAATGCCCACGCCTTCGGCAGGCCAAGCTTTGCGCCCAGATCAACTTCCGGCATGCTGCCCAGCAGCCGGCGCACCTCGGCGCGCGTGTCACCCTCTGCAATGCTGTCGACGTTCGTTGTGTTGATGTTGAACTCCTCGCCGGCGAAGGTGGCAAAGACCACCCAATTCACGATATCGAACCACTGGTCATCGCCGTGTCGCACCGCCGGCGCAAGCGGCTCCTTCGACAGCGTAGCATCCAGAATGACGTGATTCTGCGGGTCGGCCAGCACGCCGCGCCGCGTCACCAACGCCGATTTGTCGGCACTCACCACGTCGCACTTGCCATCGACATACGCCGCAAAGGTCTGGTCGGCATCGTCAAACGTCGCGATGGTGAAAGTGATGGCGCTGGCGGCCGCAAACTCGGCCAGATTCTGCTCGGTGGTGGTGCCTTTCTGCACGCACACGCCCTTGCCGGCGACGCCCTTGGCCTCTGTGATGCCGCTGCTGTTCTTCGTCATCAGGCCCTGCCCATCGAAGAACGTGACGGCGGCGAAGTTCACCTGGTCCTCGGCATCGCGGCTCAGCGTCCAGGTGGTGTTGCGAATCAGCACGTCGATCTCGCCGGCGGCCAGCGCGGAGAAGCGCTGCTCGGCGTTGTAAGTCTTGAATTCGACTGCGCTCTTGTCGCCGAAGATGGCGGCAGCGATGGCGCGGCAATAATCGGCGTCGAGACCGGCCATGTTGGTTGCATCGCCGGCGCTGAAACCAGGCAATTGCCCGTTCACGCCGCACAGCAGCTTGCCGCGCGCCTTCACAGCCGCCAGCGTGCTGCCAAAGCCGGCGTTGGTTTCGCTGGCTGTGGCCGCGGTAGAAGGCGTCTCGGCGGTTACAGGGGCAGCCGGCTCAGCCGCGCTGGTCACTTCCACCACGCGCGTCACTTCTACTTCACGAGTCACCTCAACCGCGGCCGCGGTGGCTGCCGGTGCAACCGGCGCGGCTTGGCCACAGGCAGCCAGCAAAAGTGCCGGCAGAACAAGTGCAATCAGTGATTTTCTCTGCATGATTCTCCTTTGACGAATATTCGCAACGTTTTATACCTTCAGACTTTCTGTTGCCTGTCACCTGCCCGCCGAGCCTCCCCACCCTTGTAAATATCGAAAGGCAAAAAAGAGCGGCATCCACTGTGTGATGCCGCTCTTTCAGAACAGAACGGGCCAGAAGCCGGCGCCTATTTGATGATGCCGGCGCGACGCAGCCACTCTACACGCTGCTGAACATAGTCGTACGAAATGCCTTCGGCCTTCGCCAGCGCGTGCCAATCGGGCAACCCCAGCCGCGCCGTCTTGATAGCCTCAAGAATCGTCTTCTCCAGTTTCGTCAACTTCACCATGCACTGACACTCCTTGAACAGGTCGATTTAACGCTGGCGGCATTAAATCAACATTAAATTCAACCCTGCAATTTTATTCGTGAAACCGGTTTTGTAAATGGCACGCAAAACTCGCGGACCTTCCGGGCTCCGCGAGTTTTAGATGCGATTCAGATCCGCCCAAGGCGGGGAAGATCAAACGCTGAAGTGCTTGAACGCCGGCAGATGCGGCTGGTTCTTCTTGAGCATCTCGTTCACCATCTTCTTGATCTCGGCTAGCGACAGCACCGCCGATGTGAGTGGGTCATACACGCATGCCCAGTAAACAAGGTTCGGGTCGCCGGTCAGCGCCGCTTCCACCGCCATCTCTTCGACCATCACGCTGGTGTGCACCAGCGCCACCAACTGCGGCGGCAATGCACCCACATGCACCGGGCGGAAGCCGTTCTTGTCCACATAGACCGGCACTTCCACGCAGCAATCCGCCGGCAGGTTGTCGATCAAATTCTTGTTCGCCACATTGCCGTTGTAGCCGAAGATTTCGCCGCCCATCAGCGCGTTGATGATGTAGGCTGCGTATTCATGCCCGCGCTCCAATTTGATCGGGTGATCGCTCGCCAGCCACTTCTGCGCATCCTTGCGCCAGTTGTGGGCGCGATTCTTGTACGCCTTCAGGATGTAGGCATATTCACCCGGGTTCCAACCCGTGCCATGCATACAGTATTTCTCGATCAAGTCAGGGCGCTTGCGGAACCAGGCGTTGTATTCGCTGTTGTGGCCGCTGCTCTCGGTGACGTAGTAGCCGAGATGGATGAACATCTCGTTGCGCACGATCTCTTCGTTGTAGACGGCCTTCTTCTTCATCGCCGCGCGCAGGGCGGGATAGGCATCCTCGCCGTTGCGCTCATACTTCAGGTAGAACGCCTGGTGGTTGATGCCGGCGCAGGTGTAGGTGATCTCGCTCATGTCCGCGCCGATCCAGCGGGCCAGCATCTCTGCGGTGCCCTGCACGCTGTGGCACAAGCCCGTGACCGGAATGTACGACTCGCGCTGCATGGCGCGGCACAGCATCGCCATCGGGTTGGTGTAGTTCAGCATCACCGCCTGCGGGCAATACTTCTCCATGTCCTTGATGATGCTGAGCAGCAGGGGAATCGTGCGCAGTGCGCGAAACACGCCGCTCGGCCCGCGCGTGTCGCCAATGTTGGTGTCCACGCCGTATTTCTTGGGGATGAGAATGTCGTGCTGCCACACCTCGAAGCCGCCGGCCAGCACGGTCACGATCACCACGTCGGCGCCCTTCAGCGCCTCAGCGCGGTCGGTGGTGGCTTCCACCTTTGCCGGGTAATTGCCCATCTGCACGATCTTGTTGATCGACTTGTGGATGAAGTCGAGCCGCTCTTTGTCGATATCCATCAAACTGAGCGTTGCATTTTCCAGCAGCGGGAAAGTGAGAATGTCGCGGACGAGGTTGCGCGTGAAGCCGAGGCTACCAGCGCCGATAAATGCGATCTTTGTCATTTTTCTCCCAATTCAAATTACAGTTTGACCACCGCGTTCAGGTTGTGCGGGCGGTCAGGATTCAGCCCTTTGCTGATGGCGTGCTCATAGGCCAGCAGTTGGCCGGCGACAACGCAGAGTGCATTGCGCGCCGGCTCGCGCAAGCCCGATGCAAAGTTCACGTCACAGCCGGCCTCGCCGATGCTGAGGGTCGTGCCGCCCAGCTTGCGCATGTCAGCCAGCACCGCCTGTTCACGCTCGCCGTTGCGCTCGCTCACCAGCCCGATCACCAGCGTCGAGTTGTTCACCATCGTTTGCGGTCCATGCCGGAACTCCATGAAGTGGAACGGCTCGCTGTGGCTGAGTGACATCTCCTTCATCTTCAAGCTCATCTCGCAGGCAAGGCCATAGCGCTCGCCGCTGCCGAGGAAATAGTAGCGGTCGAAGCCGGCGTTGTGGCCATGCTGCTGCGCCAATGGCGCGGCGACGGCCAGCACGCGCTTGCACGCCTCGCCAGTCTGCAACAGGTCGCGCATCTGCATATCGTGGCCGGCAAAGGTCGCGCCGCTCGCCAGCGCCGCCAGATAGAGCGAGGTGAACGCGCGGGTCTGGGCGAAGCTCTCTTCCTGTCCGCTCGTCACAACGAGGTTCGCCTTGCCCAGCGTGGCGAGCGGTGCTTGCGGGTAGCACGAAATCGTCAACACATCGCCGGCGCCCTCACCCGCAAATGCCTCGCATGCGCGCAGCACCTCGGTGGTCGCGCCGGAGCGACTGAGCGCAACGAGCAACGTCGGCTTCTTGAGATAGGTGTTGCGCGGGTTGAGCCAGATTTCAGATGCCGGCGCAGCCACCGCCGGCAAGCCCAACTCGCGCCAGTTCGCCGCAGTCGCCTGCGCGATGTAGTACGGCGAGCCGCAACCTGTGAGCAGCACCTGTGCGTAATTGCCGGCTTGCCAGAGCGCTTGCAACGCCGCTGCATTCTCCTGCGCCACTTGCAGGGCCGCCGGCCATGCGCTGGGCTGCGAGTGAATCTCTTCGATCGTGTGTTTACCTGGTTTTTCTGCCATGATGTTTTCCTTGCCTATTGAGGAGCGCAATTGGTCAATTGTCAAACACTGTGTTGTTCAGGATGGTTTTTACAGGCACGGCGACTCGCTTTTTCAAAACCCAGCGGCGTTACGCAGACCTGATAAAGGCGATTATCCCCTACAATCCCTTGCAACATGGAAGCACGCGATTTCGACATTGTGGTCGTCGGCGAGTTGAACGCCGACCTCGTATTGAGCGGTGACGTGACGCCGGCATTCGGGCAAGTGGAGAAACTCATCGATGACGCCTCACTCGTGCTGGGCAGTTCATCAGCCATCTTCGCGTGCGGCGCTGCGCGGCTCGGTCTGCGTGTGGCATTCATCGGCAAGGTCGGCGATGATGCCCTCGGCCACTTCTGCATCCAGCAATTGCAGCGGCGCGGTGTGAACGCGCTGGGCGTCCTCGTGCAATCCGATCTCAAAACCGGCCTGTCGGTCATCTTCAACAAGACCAGCGATCGCGCCATCCTGACCTACTCCGGCAGCATCCGTGAATTGCGCGCCGGCGACATCGACCTCGCGCTGGTGAAGCGCGCGCGGCACCTGCACGTCGGCAGCTATTACATGCTGGACCATCTGCGACCTGATGTGCCGGCGCTCTTCGACGCCGCGCATGCCGCCGGCCTCACCATCTCCATCGACACAAACTATGACCCGACTGAGCAGTGGCAGGGCGGCATTCACGACACCCTGCGCCGGACCGATGTATTCCTGCCAAACGACACTGAGCTGATGCAGATTGCGCAGCAGGGCGACATTGATGCGGCGTTGAAGGCGATGAGCGCCATCGTGCCATTGACGGCGGTGAAGCTGGGCAAGGCCGGCGCAAAGGCACAGCGCGGCGATGAGGTGTTTACCGCCGGCAGCATCCAGGTGGACGTGGTGGATACTGTCGGCGCTGGTGACAGCTTCGACGCCGGCTTCATCTACGGTTATCTCGCCGGCTGGGAGTTGACAAAGAGCCTGCGCATGGGCTGCGTGTGCGGCGCATTGTCGACCCGCGCCGCCGGCGGCACTGCCGCCCAGGCCACCCTCGCAGAAGCGATGGCTTTTCTTGGACAGGACTAACAAGATGAACTGATTCCCCAAGGTTTTTAGGTTTCACATCGTTATGCCCGCGCAGGCGGGCATCCAGAGCCGATACAAGCTTGGATTCCCGCTTTCGCGGGAATGACGAAAAAACTCAGGTAATCAGCAAGATGAACTGGATTCACGGGTAATGTGATCGCACCTGGACTTACGCACGATGACACAAACCCCACCCCAACCCCTCCCCAATGGGGAGGGGTTGGGGTGGGGTCAGCATCACAAATCGACGTTTTGCGTAAGTCCAGTCGCACAATAGAAAATAGACTTGGCTTTCGATTCTTGGCTCATCCATGATTCTCTGCGTCACCCCCAACCCCGCGCTCGATCGCACCCTGGTGGTGCCGGACTTTCGCCTGCATGATGTCAGCCGCGCGACGGAGGTGATCGCAGTCGCCGGCGGCAAGGGGCTGAACGCCGCGCGCGCCATCAAACAGCTTGGCGGTGATGCGACCTGCGCCGGCGTGCTGGGGGGTCACACCGGCCGGCTGTTCGCGCAGCTTGCCACCGCAGAGGGACTGCGCAGCGAATGGACATGGATCGCCGCCGAGACGCGCCTCGCCATCATCGTCGCCGACGGCAGCGGGCGCGACGCCTCGCTCATCAACGAGCCGGGGCCACCGGTGACAAATGAAGAGTGGTTGCAATTTGCAGCCTGCGTAGAAGCGCTGGCCGCAAAGTCGAGCGCCGTGACGTTCAGCGGCAGCGTGGTGAAGGGGCCAACGCCGGCGCAGTTCGCCGCGCTGCTCGGCGTGTGCGCAGCACAAGGCGCACAGGTGTGGGCCGACAGCAGCGGTGAATGGCTGCGCGCTGCCGCCGGCGTGCCGCGCATCAACATCAAGGTAAACGGCGAGGAGGCGGCCGAGCTGCTCGGCGCAAGCGTGACGACGCTGGATGAAGCCGCGCCGGCCGCGGCCGCCCTGCGCGAGCGATTTCATTTGCAGCGGGTCATCCTCACGCTGGGCCGGCGCGGCGCTGCCTGCGCAGATGAAAATCACAGGTGGATTGCGCACCCGCCGGCGGTGAAGGCGGTCAGCAGCGTGGGCAGCGGCGATTGCTTCCTCGGCGCGCTGGTGCTTTCATTGTGCGAGGGCCGCGCAATGGATGAGGCGTTGCGCAGTGCGGTGGCTGCCGGCGCAGCCAATGCCATGTCAGTTGGCGGCGGACACTTTGCGGCGGACGATTATCAACTGGCGATACGTGAAACGCGCGTTGAAATTTTTTAACTACGGCAGGAAATCATGACCCTATCTCTTCCCAACTTCCAACCGCATTCGAAGATGGTCACCAAGACCACGTTGATCGAGCGACCGAAGTTTCCTGTGATCGATGCGCACAACCACCTCGGCATCTTCGGCGGCAACTACGACCAGCGCCCGCCGCAGGACTTGTTTGCCGCGCTGGATGAAGCGCACGTCGACGCCTACGTTGACCTCGACGGGGGCTGGGGAGAAGCCATCCTGCAACACCGGCTCGACACATTCAAGGCGTTTGCGCCGCAGCGCTATCAGGTTTTCGCCGGCGTGGCCTGGGAAAAGTGGTCCGAGCACGGCGACCGCTTCGGCGAATACGCAGCAATGCGCTTGCGCGAGCAGGTTCGCTGGGGCGCACAGGGCTTGAAGATCTGGAAGCCCTTCGGACTGCATGTGCGCGATCAGCACGACGTGCTGGTGAAGGTGGACGACCCGCGACTGGATGTACTGTGGGCAACTGCCGGCGAACTCAAGCTGCCGGTGTTGGTGCATGTCGCCGACCCGGTCGCCTTCTTCGATCCGGTCGATGAAACCAATGAGCGCTGGGAAGAATTGCATGCGCATCCCGACTGGCAATTTCCATCCCCACCTTTCCCGCCCTTCCTCGACATCGTGAACGCTTTCGCGCGCGTGGTTGAGCGGCATGCCGGCGTCACCTTCATCGGCGCGCATGTCGGCTGCTACGCCGAGAATCTGCAATGGGTGTCGAGCGTGCTGAAGCGCTGCCCCAACTTCTACGTGGACATCAGCGCGCGGCTGGGCGATCTTGGCCGGCAGCCGTATGCGGCGCGGCGCTTTTTCATCGAACATGCCGACCGCATCCTGTTCGGCATCGACGCCGGCCCCGACCTCGCCAGTTACCGGCTGTATTACCGCTTCCTCGAAACCGAGGATGAATACTTCAACTACACCCCGAACGCCGGCGCGCCCAAACAAGGTCGCTGGATGGCCTACGGCATACACCTGCCCGACGACGTGCTGCGCAAGGTGTATGCGGAGAATGCGAAGCGCGTGTTGGGTTTTTAAGTGATTGAGCCATCTGACGACTGGACGATTGCGTCATCAACGTATATCTCAACGACCCAATGGCTCAAGTCCGCTATTTTCGAAAATTCGCCTATTGACATCCCGCCATTCCCTGTTATCCTCTTGCGCGGTCAAAAAACTTTCAAAAAGGAGGCGCACACGCAATGCAAGTTCAATTCAACACCCCTGCCCGCACGCTCGTTGTGAGTGCGCCTGTGCTCGCCTAAAGCTCCGACTGAATCAGTCTGCTTGCGGTCTGCCACGGCGCCTCACCGGCCCGTGGTTTTTTGTTGCCTGTCGCCCGCCGGCGCTTGCAACAGTCTTCCACGGCAACGCCTTTGTGTGTCCGTGGTTTTCTTTTCCATTCCGTTTGCAGACTTACCATGTCTTTACAGTCTTTAGATCTGACCGATACATTTGAGGACGATCTCGACGATGCGTCCTTCGTCAAAAAGAACCGCGACCGCCGCGCCATCAAGAAGGCCGGCGCTGAGAAACCCAAACTCACCCGCCAGTCCGAGAAAGCCGCAGAGGTGCTGAAGGAGGCGGCCGCCAGCGGCGTGGAAGCCGACGTATTCAACCCGTCTTTTGTCTGCAAGTTCTTCGAACGTGACTGGGTGGTCGAATACTTCGGCGGGTTCTACGACAACAACCTCATCAGCGACGTGGTGGCGCGGGTGAAGGGCGGCAAGGAAGCCAACGTGTATGTGTGCGTGGCACGCCCGCACGTCGGTCCCGAGTTGCTCGCCGGCAAGCTGTACCGTCCGCGCATGTTCCGCAACCTGAAGAACGACGCCGAATATCGCCAGGGCGGCGAGTTGGTCGGCGCGGACGGCAAGGCGCTGCGCAAGGAGCGCGAGCAGCGCGCCGTCGCCAAGCGCACCAAAGTCGGCCTGGAAATGCTGCACCAGTCGTGGCTGAGCAACGAATACGGCACGCTGACGGCATTGCACGCCGCCGGCGCGCTGGTGCCGCAGGTGTTCGCCAACAGCGAAAACGCGCTGCTGATGGAATACCTCGGCGAGCGCGGGCAGCCGGCGCCGGCGCTCAACCACGTCACGCTCGGCGATGACGAAGCGCGCAAGCTCTTTCACCTCGTCGTCGACAACATCCGCCTGATGCTCAAGCACAATGTAGTGCATGGCGATCTGTCGGCCTACAACATCCTGTACTGGCAGGGCGACATCCGCATCATCGACTTCCCGCAGGCGGTAAACCCCTACAAAAACCCGCATGCCTATCGCATCTTCGCGCGCGACGTGGAGCGCGTATGCGAATACTTCGGCCAGTATGGCATCGAGGCGCGGCATTGGCTGCTGGCGCGCGACCTGTGGAAGCAGGTGCTGGGCGTGGAGCCTTCCGAGACGAAGGAAATCCAGCGCGGGAGGTGGACGCGATGAGGCTGCAGCGCATGAGCGCCCGGCGCGCTTTCTTCCTGCACGCGATCGTCGCTGCGCTGTGCAGCGGTTTGATCTTCACCGGGTTATCGGCCTATTACGTCCGGACAGTGGGCATGGATCCGCTCCAACTGGTGCTGGTGGGCACCGCCATCGAGCTGACGTGCTTCATCTTCGAAGTGCCGACAGGGGTGGTGGCCGACATCTATTCGCGCCGCCTGTCATCCATCATCGGCGGCGTGCTCGTGGGTGTGTGCTATGTCCTGACCGGGCTGGCGCCGGTCTTCGCGATCATCGTCATCGCCGAGGTCATCCGCGGCATCGGTGAGACGTTCATCAGCGGCGCGTTCGACGCCTGGATCACCGACGAGGTAGGCGCCGAGAACGTCGGGCTGGTGTTCCTACGCGGTGGGCAGCTGTGGCAGGCGGCGTCGCTGGTCGGCGTCGGCCTGAGCGTGCTATTGGCCACCGTCGCGAGCTACAGCGTGCCCATCGTGTTGGGCGGGTTGGGCCTGATCGCGCTCAACGTCTTTCTCGCCTTCACCATGCCCGAGACGGGTTTCAAGCCCACGCCGCGCGGCGAGCGCAGCACTTTCCGGGCCATGTTCGAGACACTCCGCGATGGCGCGGTGCTGGTGCGCGCCACACCGGTGTTGCTGCTGTTGCTCGTGGCCGAAGCGATCCGCGGCGCATCTTCCGAGGGGTTCGACCGGCTGTGGGAGGCGCTCATCCTGACCGGCTACGCCCTGCCGGTCCTGTCGCTGCCCGTCATCGGCCCGCTCGACCCCATCGCCTGGTTCGCCGTGCTGGAGGTGATCGGCGCGATTCTGGCGGTCACGGTGCTCGAGGTTGCACGGCGGCGCATCAACATGCAGAGTCACGCAGCGCTGGCCAGGACGTTGATGGCCGCGTATGCGGTCGCGATCGTCGCGACGCTCGTCCTGGCGCTGAGCGGGAATTTCGCGCTGGCGATGGCGATGCTCGTCGTGCGCGGATTGTGCTGGTCGCTGGCCGGTCCGGTCGCCGGCACGTGGCTGAACCAGAGCATCGCCGACTCGCGCGTGCGGGCCACCGTGCTGAGCATGAACAGCCAATCCAACGCCTTCGGCCAGATTGCGGGCGGCCCCATGGTTGGCGCGATTGGCCGCGGCTTTGGCATCCGATCCGCGATCGGCGTGTCCGCGTTGCTGCTCGCGCCCACCCTGGCGCTGTTCGGTCGCACGTTGCGACGCAAAGTTGAGGCCATGCCGGCCCATACGTCAGAGGCGGCTCCGGCAGGGCTGGTTTGAGACTCTTTCTGGAGGAAACGCATGACAATCACTCACGCTGATCAAGCGGCCGCCGCGCACGTCGAACGCGGCATGGCGCTTATCGAATCCAATCAGTATATCGAGGCCAAGGCCGCGTTCGAGGACGCCATCGAATGCGACGCTCGGAATGCCGCGGCCTGGAATGGCCTGGGGCGCGTGCACTACAACATTGGCACCGAGGCCGAGGCGATGGACGCCTATGAGCGCTCGATTGCGCTTGACCCGCACGATGTGCATCCGTATTACGGCATCGGCGTGTTTCTGTCATCGCGCCTCGGGGACTACGACGGCGCGATCGCCGCCTTCGAGCGCGGTCTGGCGGCCATCCCGGGCAATCTGCTGCTTGCCGATTCCATCGCCGCAACATACGCACGCATGGGAAAGGTGGATGAGGCAGTAGTTCGGCTCGAGGACGCGCGGGCAAAGGATCCTTCGGATTCCTTTGCATTGGGCTGGCTCAGTTTGCTCTACCTGCACCTCGGCCGATATGCCAATGCCGTTGAAGCCACAGCTCGCCAGATTGAATTCGGGGATGCACAAGACGGACACCGCACAGCCGGCTATGCCTACATGTTGCTGGGCCAACCTGACAAAGCCATGGCGCACCTGGAAGCTACGATCTCCGCCGCGCCAAGCGACTATGAGGTGCGTGGCGCGCTCGCCCGCTTATACCGACAGGCCGGCCGCGGTTCCGAGGCCGACGAGCACTATCGCATCGCGCAGGCGCAAGCCCAGGCCGACGGCGAGTATGGGTTGGCCTGCCTGGCCAGCGTCAGCGGCGAGACAGATCAAGCGATTGCGTTACTCGAGGTTGGGCTGGCGAAAGCGCAGGTCCAACGCGGTTGGGCGCGCATTGATCCGGAGTTCGCATTCATCCAGAATGACCCGCGCTTCAAGGCGCTTGTAGACAAGTAGGCACATCTGGCTTCCTTGACTTGCTCATGCCACCTCGGATTCGAAAGTTCTTCTCGTATTACCGGCCCTATCGCGGCCTGCTGATAGCTGACCTAGCCTGCGCGTTCATCGTGTCGGCCATCGTCCTCGTCTTGCCGCTGTGCGTGCGCTACATCACCAAAGACGTGTTGGAAGGGGGCATACCCAACCCACTTACGCACATCTACGCGATGGGCGCGATCATGATCGCCCTCGTCCTCATTCACGCGCTGTGCAACGCGTTTGTGGACTATCAAGGCCACATGATGGGCACGCTGATGGAGAGCGACATGCGCGACGAGTTGTTCGCGCATTACCAGAAGCTGTCGTTCAGCTTCTACGACAATCACAAGACCGGCCAGCTCATGACGCGGCTGACCAACGACCTCGAGTCGTTGAGCGAGTTCTACCATCACGGGCCGGAGGACGTGTTGATCGCAACGCTCAAGTATGTCGGCACGTTCATCATCCTGCTGGCGATCAACGTCCCTCTGACGTTGATCTTGTTTTTGACGATGCCGTTCGTGCTGGCATATTCGCTCTACACCAACAAACGGCTGAACCGCGCCATGCGAGCCAGCCGTGACCGCATCGGCGACATCAACGCCCAGGTGGAAGATACGCTCGGCGGCATCCGCGTGGTCAAGTCATTCACCAACGAGGATGTCGAGCAACGCAAGTTCGCGCGCGAAAACGGCCGCTTCGTCGCCGCCCGGCGCGAGGTCTATCGCAGTGACGTGTGGTTCTATGAGCCGCTGGTCGCGTTCACTCAGCTTCTGCCGGTGATCGTGGTTGTGCTGGGCGGCATGTGGATCGTGCAGGACGCGCTGGGGCTGCCGGATGTGCTGACCTATCTGTTGTATGTGGGCATTTTGATTGAGCCGATTCAGCGCTACGTCAACTTTGCGCGGTTGTATCAGGAAGGCGTGACCGGTTTCGACCGCTTCATGGATATGCTGGAAGTGCAACCTGACATCGAGGACGCGCCTGATGCGATCGTGCCGGCGCGTGTGTGCGGCAACATCGCCTTTCGCCAGGTCAGCTTCAAATATCGCGAGGATCAAGATCATGTGCTGAAGAACCTGTGCCTCGACATCCGCGCCGGCGAGTATGTGGCGCTGGTCGGGCCGTCTGGTGTGGGCAAGACCACGCTATGTTCGCTCATCCCACGCTTCTATGACGTGAGCGCCGGCAGTGTGATGTTCGATGGCCACGACATCCGTGATATTCAACTGCGAGCCTTGCGCCAGCACATCGGCATCGTGCATCAGGATGTGTATCTGTTCGCCGGCACGGTGGCGGACAACATCCGCTATGGCAAGCGCGACGCCACGCACGAAGAGATCGTCGCGGCGGCCAAGCAGGCCAATGCCCACGACTTCATCCTTGCGCTGCCGAATGGCTACGACACCGACATCGGTCAGCGCGGCGTCAAGCTGTCGGGCGGGCAGAAGCAGCGCTTGAGCATCGCGCGGGTCTTTCTGAAAGATCCGCCCATCCTCATCTTCGACGAAGCGACGAGCGCCCTGGATAACGAGAGTGAACGCGCCATTCGCGCATCGTTGGAACGATTGAGCCACAACCGCACTACGCTCGTCATCGCCCACCGCTTGTCAACGATTCGTAACGCAGGGCGGATCGTCGTGTTGACGGATGACGGCATCGCCGAGCAAGGCACGCACGACGAACTCATTACATCCGGCGGCGTCTACGCGAATCTGTATGGCATGCAGTTGACGCTTTAGCTGCATGCTGATGGAGGAGGCTTAACATGTTCAAAGGCGAAAGGGTTTTACTGCGGCCGATGAAGCGCGAAGACATCGCCCGCCAGCACGAGTTCAACCAGGATGCGGAGCTGTATGTGCTGGACTGCGACACCCCGCGCCCCGCGCCCATCGAGATCGCGCAAGCGAACTATGAGAACAGCGTGAAGAAGGATGACAACACCGCGCACTTTGCGATCGAAGCCGACGGCAAATACATCGGCGGGATCACGCTGATGCACCTTCAGTCACGCAATAGGTGCGCGGAGCTGGGCATCGAGATCGGCGACCGCGCTTACTGGGGGCGCGGCTACGGACGCGAGGCCGTGAAGTTGATGCTGGACTACGGCTTCGCCTATCTCGGCCTGCACCGGATCGAACTATTCCCACACGAGAAGAACGTCCGAGCGATTCGCTGCTACCTGGCGTGCGGATTTATCGAGGAGGGTCGCGCGCGCAAAGTGCTGTGGCTGCAAGGCGAATACGTGGACGTGGTGCAGATGTCCATCCTGCGCGAGGAGTGGCAGGCAAATAGATCCTGGATTTCGGACCTGCGCGAATGACACGTAGTTACCGCTCCGAGCGCTGTCTGTAGATCAACATCTGCGTAGATTGAGCGCTCGGAGCGGCTGAGTGCGATGAACGATGACATTCAGACCCTCACAGAGTTTAGAACCCTGTGAGGGTGGGAGACAACAACATGCGAAGAGTGCCCATCCTCCAAACCGAACGACTGACCATCCGGCCGTTCATCATGGACGACCTGCACGCCTATCACCGCTGCACCGAGCTGTGCTTCGAAGACGGCTCGCGCTTGAACGACCCGACGGCCATCGAAGAGGCGCGCCGCCTGTTGCAGTGGCAGGTGCTGAACGAAGAGATGCTGGCGCGGCTGTATCAGCCGCCCTACGGCGACCGCGCCATTGTCCTCAAGGCGACCGGCCAGACCATCGGCTCGGTCGGCTACGTGCCATATCTGGCGTCGTTCAAGATGTGGGACGCCGGCTACGACTCGCTTGCGTTCGGCCTGTTCTGGATGATTGACCCGGATCACCAGCGCAAGGGTTACGCGACCGAAGCCGCGCGGGCGATGATTGACTATGCCTTCGCCCACATGCACGTGAAGCGCGTGATCGCCGCGACCGAGCTTGTCAACGTCAACTCGCAGAGCGTGATGCGCAAGCTCGGCATGCGGCTGGAGCACAACCTGGAACAGCCGGTGGAGTCGCTGCAAGTCGTCGGCGTTCTGGATAACCCGGCATGATCGCCGTCCGACCCGAACGACCGAACGACCTGAAGACGATTCACGCCGTCAACGCCGCCGCATTTGGCCGATCGCTTGAGGCCGATCTGGTGGACGCGCTGCGCGCGAACGGCCGCCTGACGTTGTCGCTCGTGGCCGAGCGCGACGGCGAAGTCATCGGCCACATCGCCTTCAGCCCGGCAACGATCTCATCGCCCGACGACGACTGGATGGCGCTCGCGCTCGGTCCGCTGGCCGTGTCGCCGGCGCATCAGCGCAGCGGCGTCGGCTCGGCGTTGGTGCGCGCCGGCCTGGCTGCATGTTTGGAGATGGGTCACAATGTGGTCTTCCTGCTCGGCCACGCGACCTACTATCCGCGCTTCGGGTTCGCGCCAAGCAAAACGAAAGGCGTGTGGTGGGCGGATCGCCCAGACGACGCGTTGCACTTCATGATCGCTGAGTTACATCCCGGCGCGCTGGCCGGCCGCACGGGCGCGATGCGCTTCGCGCCGGAGTTCGACGAGGCCTCGTAAACATTTGCCTATTGACAATTTAGCCTTGACGTGCTAGATTTTCAGCACGTGTGACTAAATTAGCACGTGCGACGAAATTAGCACGTCGAAGACATGAAGAAGAAAAACACCGAGCCCAAAGCCCTGCCGGATGACGTGCCGGTCGAGATGCCAGAACTACCGCGCGAGGTGCCGATCACCACGCTCAAGCAGTTCAAGGCAGTCAGCGACCCGCTGCGCACGCGCATCCTGAGCGTCATCCAGCACCAGCCGGCCACGGCCAAGCAGATCGCCGATCGGCTTGGCGCATCACCGGGCGCGATCGGGCATCACTTGAAGGTGCTGGAGGATGCCGGGCTGGCGCAGGTGGTGGCGCGGCGCGTCACGCGCGGCATCATCGCCAAGTACTACACCCGCACCGCGCGCATCTTCGTGTTCGACCTGCCAAAGGAACTTGGCGGCGGCAAGGCATCCATCACAGACATCTTCAACACCGCCCAACGCGAGTACATGGCTGCGCTTGAGGAGAACAAGAATAAGGGCGAGGCTGCCGGAGAGGGCGAAGGTTTTGCCATGTCGGGCTTCCCGCGCGCCAGGCTGTCCGAAGAAAAGATCGAACGCTACGCCCAACGCATCCAGGTCATCATGGATGACTTTCTGGCCGAACGGCCTGACCCGGAAGGGACGTCGGTCGGCTTTTTCTACGCATTCTTCGCCTCGCCCAGTTACATGCAGACAAATCCGAAACCATTCGCCAAGCCTGCGAAGCCCGCTAAGGCCACAAAGCAGAGCCGGCCTTAGCGCCCATTGCGGCTTTGCGAGAGTCACTCTTACCTGATATGCAACCTGCCATTCACGTGTGCGAACTGCGCAAGACCTACGACGCGCCCGAGCGCGAGGGTGGCTTGAAGGCTGCGGCGACCAGCCTGGTCAAGCGCAAGACGCGCCAGATCAAGGCTGTGGACGGCGTCTCGTTCTACATCGCAGCCGGTGAGGTAGTCGGCTTCCTCGGCCCGAACGGCGCGGGCAAGACCACCACGCTCAAGATGTTGTCTGGCCTGCTCTACCCCACCAGCGGCGAGGCTCTCGTGCTTGGACACACGCCCTCCAAACGCGAGAAGAGTTTCCTCAAGCAAATCGCATTGGTGATGGGCCAGCGCAATCAATTGCTGTGGGACATCCCCGCGCTCGATACGTTCGACCTGCTCCGCGCCATCTATCGCCTGCCGACGAACGAGTTCATTCAGACGCGCGACGACTTGCTCGAACTGCTTGACCTGACAGATCTCGCCAAAAAACCGGTGCGCAATTTGTCGCTCGGCGAGCGGATGAAGATGGAGATCGTCGGCGCGCTGCTGCACACGCCCAAAGTGCTGTTCCTTGACGAGCCGACCATCGGCCTGGACGTGACGGCGCAGAAGAAGATCCGCGAGTTCGTGCGCGAATACAACCGCCGCACCGGCGCGACCGTGCTCTTGACCAGCCACTACATGGCCGACGTCGAGGCGCTGTGCAAGCGGGTGATCGTGATCCATCACGGCCGCATCCTGTTCGATGGCGCCCTCGGCGTGCTGGTCGAACGCTTCTCAGCTTACAAGACCATCGGCGTGATGGTCAACGACACTTCGCTCGATCTGAGCGCCTACGGCGAGGTGACTGCGCGCGAGAGCGACCGCATCACCCTGCGCGTGCCGAAGACGGAGACGCCGCGCGTGACGGCGCGCCTGCTGAACGACCTGCCAATCAACGACCTCACCGTCGAGTCGCCGCCCATCGAGGACGTGATCGAGCGCGTGTTCGCAACCGACGCCGCTGCCCTCGCCGAGCCAGACGGCAAAGGAGGCGTGATGGCCCTATGAGTGGCTGGCTTGACCTCTACGTGACGCAGGCGCGCACATCCGTGTCGCAACAGTTCCAGTATCGCGCCGGCGTGCTGCTGTGGCTAATCGGCTTGGTCGTGGAACCAGTGATCTATCTTGTCGTGTGGAGCACCATCGCCGTACAGCAAGGCGGCGAGGTCGGCGGCTTTACCGCAGGCCTATTCGCCACGTATTACATCGGTTGGACGCTGGTGCGACACATGAACATCACGCTCACGCCGTTCGCGTGGGAACAGCGCATTCGCCAGGGCGACCTGTCGCGCGAGTTGCTGCGGCCATTGCATCCATTTCACAGCGACCTCGGCTACTTCATCGGCATGAAGGTGATCCAGATGCTTGTGTGGATTCCCATCGCCATTGCATTAGTCATCGCCTTCCGGCCCACGCTCGACGCGCAGCCGTGGCAATACGCCTGCTTCGCCATCGTGCTGTTCACCGCGTTCGTGATGCGCTTCGTGCTCACGTGGGCGCTGGGGCTGAGCACGTTCTGGCTGACGCGGCCGCGCGCATTCTTCGAGCTGTATTTCATGGCTGAACTCATCTTCAGCGGCCGGCTCGTGCCGATGTCGCTGATGCCGGAGTGGGTGCAGACGCTGAGCAACTTCCTGCCGTTCAAGTGGGCGTTCGGCTTTCAACTCGAACTGCTCGTGGGCAAGCTCACGCCGGAGCAGACGCTGTTTGGCTTTCTAGCGCAAGCCTTCTGGTTTCTGGTGGGCTTGCTGGTCATCGCCGTGATGTGGCGCTCGGCATTGCGAAAGTATTCGGCTGTGGGCGCCTAGGAATTTTCGATTGCCGATATTGGATTGATCATCGGCAATCGCAAACGGCCATGAGTTACTTCACACTCTTCCGCAGCTATCTGCGCGTCAGCGCGATGGGCGAGTTGCAATACCGCGCCAACTTCATTATTCAGATCTTCGACTCGCTCATCAAGCTGTTCGTCGGTCTGTTCGGGCTGTATCTGGTATTCAGCTACACAGACGCGTTGGGTGGCTGGAGTCGGGCCGAGTTGCTGGCCGTGCTGGGCGTCTACACGCTCGTCGGCGGGTTGATCCGCGCATTCATTGACCCCAACATGCAGCGCCTGCAGGAGGACGTGCAGCAAGGCACGCTCGACTACGCATTGACCAAGCCCGAAGACTCTCAGTTGCTCGTCAGCGTGCGCGAGACGCGGCTGTGGCAATTGACCGACGTAGTTCTTGGCGCCGGCATCATCGCGTTCGCCGTCTGGCAACTGCGCGAGGCGTTCGGCCTGCCGCAACTGGCCGCCTTCGTGTTTCTGCTGATTCTGGGCATGCTGATGATCTACTGCGTGTGGTTGATGTTCACCGCCAGCGCGTTCTGGTTCGTGCGCGTCGGCGACGTGTTCGATATCTTCGAGGGCATGTATCAGACCGGCCGCTACCCGGTCGGCATCTACCCCGGCTGGCTGCAAGGCGTGCTCACCTTCCTCGTGCCCATCGCCTTCGCGATCACCGTGCCAGCGCAAGCGTTGACCAACCGGCTGACTGTCGCATCAGTCGCATTGGCGGTGGTGATGGCGCTCGTGCTGTTCACAGCCGCGCGTCTGCTGTGGCGCGCGGCGACGCGACGCTACAGCGGCGCATCGGCTTGATTTCATCCTTGCGCCGGCGCATAACCCGCATATCCGCGCGCGCCAACATTTGTGGAATCATCATCACGCCAATCGACGAAACATCGTCGTTGTTCATGCGTGCTGCAACATCGCCGGCCTGCGTTACTATAGAGCCGGCATCTACTGACACATGAACATTCCGATTCGGCAATACGCCGCGCTCCTATCTGAATACCTGAGACCGCAACGAAAACGCGTGCTGTTGCTCGCGCTGCTGCTGCTCACCAGCATCAGCTTGCAACTGCTAATCCCGCAAATTCTCAGGGCATTCATCGACACAATCACCAGCCAGGTGCAACAGGCTGACCAAACACGCCTGATGCTGATGGCCGGCCTGTTCATCGGCGCCGCCATCATTCAGCAGGTGGTGCAGGTGACGGCCACCTACACCAGCGAGAGCGTCGGCTGGACGGCAACCAATGCCCTGCGCGCCGACCTCGCAGCGCACTGCATGCGGCTGGACATGCCATTCCACAACCTGCGCACACCCGGCGAGATGATTGAGCGCATCGATGGTGATGTCAGCGCGCTGGCGAACTTCTTCTCGCAGTTCATCATCCAGGTCTTCGGCAACATCTTGTTGATGGCCGGCGTGCTGATTTTGCTGACGCGCGAGAACATCGCCATCGGCCTCGGCCTTGCGCTGTTCGTGCTGATCGTGTTCATGATGTTGCTGCGGCTGCGGCGCATCACCACCAGCCTGTGGTTGAAGGAGCGCCAGGCCTTTGCAGAGTTCTACGGATTTCTTGAGGAGCGCCTCGCCGGCACCGAGGACATCCGCAGCAGCGGCGCGCGGCCCTACATCATGAAGCGCTTTCACGACCTGCTCAGCATGGCATTCAACACGTCGATGAAGGCATCATTCGGCGGCAATGCCATGCTCAACATCACGTGGATGCTGTTTGCCATCGGCACCGCGTTTGCGCTGGGCATCAGCGCCTTCTTTTACGCGCAAGGGGCGCTCAGCATCGGCAGCGTATATCTCGTTTTCCAATACACGCTGCTGCTGCAACAACCGCTCAATCGCCTGACCGCGCAGATTGAAGACCTGCAACAGGCATCTGCCAGCATCGGGCGCGTCGAGGAATTGTTCGAGATCAAGCCGGCGGTGCTGGATGGCAAGATCGCGCAATTGCCTGCCGGCGCGATGGGTGTGCAATTCGACCACGTGAATTTCGCCTATGGCGAGGATTTGATCCTCAAGCGGGTGTCATTCGAGTTGAAACCTGGCGCAGTGATGGGGTTGCTGGGTCGCACTGGCAGCGGCAAGACCACCATCGCGCGCCTGCTGTTCCGCTTGTATGACGTGACAGACGGGGCAATCCTCTTGCTCCCCTCTCCCGCCACGCCCTCATCCCACCTTTCAGGGGGATCAGCGCGAGAAGAGAGCAGCATCGATATCCGTGACCTGCCACTCAATGTGCTGCGCAGCAAGGTCGGCATGGTCACCCAGGACGTGCAGCTCTTTCACGCCACAGTCCGCGACAACCTCACCTTCTTCGACCCAACCATCAGCGACGAGCAGATCCTCGCGGTTATCGAAGATCTTGGACTGCGGGATTGGTATGCCAGCCTGCCGAAGGGCCTCGACACCGAATTGCAGTCAGGCAACGCCGGCCTGTCATCGGGAGAGGCACAGCTGCTCGCCTTTACGCGCGTCTTCTTGCACGATCCCAGCGTGGTAATTCTGGATGAGGCGACCTCGCGGCTGGATCGCTCGACCGAGCGATTGATCGAGCGCGCAGTGGACAAGTTGCTCGCCGGCGGCAAACGCACTGCCATCATCATCGCACACCGCCTCACCACCGTGCAGCGCACCGATGAGATCATGATCATCGAGGATGGTGAGGTTCGCGAGCATGGCGATCGCGCACAACTGGCCGAGGACACTTCGTCACGCTTTTATCAGCTTTTGCAGACTGGGCTGGAGAAGGCGCTGGCATGAGAGAGAACATGACAAATCAGGCAACGCCGAATTACCCGCGCTATCTCGCCGGCCTGGCGCGTTTCAAGCCGCTCGCCATTCTTGTGGTGATGTTCCTGCGCACATTGATCTTCGCCGTTGCGCCGCTGATCACCGGCCTGGTCACGCGCGCCTACTTCAACACGCTCACTGGCACGGCCAACGCCGGCTTCAACATCTGGACCATCTGCGCCATGTTCGTCGGCGTAGCCCTGGGGCGCGGCGCCATCATCCTGGCCGACATCACCATTGACAACTACTGGAACTTCTCCACGCGCAATCTGGTGCGGCGCAACCTGTTGCGCGTGGTGCTGAGCAAGCCCGGCGCGAAAGCCCTGCCCGAAGCGCCCGGCGCTGCCGTCAGCCGCTTTCGCGATGACGTCTCTGAAGCGTTCTTTCCCTTGCGCGAGTTGCCCTTTCTGGTGGCCTACAGCGTGTTCGCCGTGATCGCCTACATCATCATGTGGCGCATCAATCCGCTGATGACGCTGGCAGTGGCTGCGCCGATGCTGGTGGTGTTCATCGCCGCCGGCGTCACCCGCAGGCGCGTCACGCGATACAACCGTGAGCGCAAGGCCGCCTCTGCCCGCGTGATCGGCTTCATTGCTGAGATGTTCGGCGGCGTGCAGGCGGTGAAGGTGGCAAATGCTGAGCCGCGCGTGGTCAACCAGCTCAAAAAGTTGAACAACATCCGCCGTGAAGCGACCTTGAAGGATCGCCTGTTCAGCAGCGCGCTCGACTCGATCTTCACCAACACTACCAACATCGGCACCGGCCTGATTTTGCTCGTCGCCAGCCAAAGCCTGACGCAGGGCCAGTTTAGCGTCGGCGACTTTGCGCTGTTCGTGCAATATCTGTCAATCGTGACTGAGGCGACGGCGCGCGTAGGGCAATATCTGGTGCGTTACCGGCAGGGCGAGGTGTCGTTCTCGCGTCTCATCCGCCTGCTGCAAGGCACGCCGCAGAGCGCGCTGACTGAGCGCGACGAGATCTACCTGCGCAAGCCCTATCCCTTGCCACAAGCGCCGGCGAAGACCGCTGCCGACCGCCTGCGCTCACTCGATGTGAAAGAGCTGGCATATCGATATCCTGATTCGGGGCGCGGTATTGAGAACGTCAACCTGCACATTGCACGCGGCGAGTTTACGGTGGTGACGGGACGCATCGGCGCCGGCAAGACCACGCTGCTGCGCGTCATGCTCGGCCTGCTGCCGCGGGACGCCGGCGAACTGTATTGGAACGGTGAGCGCGTAGAGGATCCTGCCGATTTCTTCGTGCCGCCGCGCACGGCCTACACCTCGCAGGCGCCACGCCTGTTCAGCGAGACTCTGCGCGACAACATCGAGATGGGCTGGCGTGAAGCGGAGATCGAGGACGCGCTGCATCGCGCCGTGATGGAGTACGACATCGAACAACTGGAGTACGGTCTCGAATCGATGGTGGGACCGCGCGGGGTGAAGTTGAGCGGCGGGCAGATGCAGCGCACCGCCGCCGCGCGCATGTTCATGCGCAACGCCGAGTTGCTGGTCTTCGACGATCTCTCCAGCGCGCTGGACGTTGAAACCGAGCGCACGATGTGGGAAAGAATCGTGAATTCGGATTTGGGAGCGGAACATTCGAACAACGGTCAGCGCGCATCTGAATACACAATCCTCGCGGTGTCGCACCGTCGCGCAGCCTTGCAACGCGCTGACCACATCATCGTGATGAAGGATGGTCGCATCGAAGCGCAGGGCAAGCTGGATGAGTTGCTGGAGACAAGTGAGGAGATGCGCCGGCTGTGGAAGGGGGAGATTGAGGAAGTGGTCAGGGATGAGATCCGGGAATAGAGCCTGAAGCGTCATGACTCCTGCGCGCCACGCCTTAGAATCTCCAGCCCCACACTTCTTTTCTCTTCTGTCATACATTTCAAGCCATGACATCCATCTCCTTTGACCGCGCCGCCGGCTTCTATGACCAGACGCGCGGGTTTCCACCCGGCATGGAGCGCTTCGTTGCTGCAACAGCGGCTGAGCTGCTCGGCAATAGCAACCAGTGCGTGCTGGAGATCGGTGTCGGCACCGGCCGCATCGCCAAGCCGCTGCTGGCTGCTGGCGTGCAAGTCACTGGCATCGACCTCTCGCGCAGCATGATGAACCGGCTGCGCGAGACGCTGGGCGGTCTGCCGGCGCCGGCGTTGCTGGAAGGCAATATCACTCATCTGCCTTTTGCCGACCGCGCTTTCGATGCCGTCATCGGCGTGCACATCCTGCACCTGGTGTCGGGCTGGCAGGCGGCGCTGGATGAGGCGATGCGCGTGATGAAAGCCGGCGGCGCGCTCCTGCTGGGTCGCAACACGCATCACCCCAACGACGCGCAAGTTGTTCGCGAGCAATTGGGCGACCTGATGGACAAATTCGGCATTCGGCGCTCCAGCCTCGGCGCGCGCGAGGATGACGTGGAGAGGGAGTTGTTGCGGCGCGGGGCGAAGGTGGAGACGCGCGAGACGCCGGCGATCATCACGCAGGGCAGCATCGCCGAGGAGATCGATGCCATCGCCAAACGCATCTGGTCATCCACATGGGCGATTCCGGATGACGCGCTGCCGGCGATCATCGCACAGCTAAAGGCAAACGCGCTGCGCAAATATGGCACGCTGCAACACACCTTCGATGTGCCACATACATTCACGTGGAAGAGATTTACCTGGCAGTAAAAAAAACCTGACAGATATTCAACCTGTCAGGTTTGAATTGCTACGGCTTCGGCATGTCGCGGATGGCTTCAAACGCCGGCCTCGGCGCGCCATTCTGTCGAATCACGCTATAGAGCGCCGGGTCACCGCGCGGCTCATCAGGACTCTCGCCAATCTTCTGGATGAAATCGAGGTTGAACACGCTGGCGAAGCGCACATAGCCCATCTCGCGCAGCATGTTGTAGGACATCACGATCCACTCGGCCTGGTTCTTCTCCGTATTGTCCAGCGCGAAATCAAAGCCTGGCGGCGCAGTCGTTACCGGCGTGCCATCCTTGCGGGTCAGGTTCTCAATCGATGCCCAGCCAAATTCTGTCACGCACATCGGCTTGTTGGTGCGCTCACGATAACCCTCGATGGTGCTGAGAAACGACCATGAGTGATTCGGGTTGTCAAATGGCCCGCGGAACTTGGCCTTGGGGTTGTTGAAGCCCTCGTTGTAGCGCACATTCGGCGGCATGTTGTAACCGTTGAGGTGGACGCCGATGCAATCGACCAGATCCGCGCCGCCGGCCTTCACAAAATCTTCAAGGTAGGCGAAATCATCCTGCACGCCGCCCGGGATGTTCGCACCGGTCGGCGAGGGCGCAGCCATCACGATCAACAACGTCGGGTCGATCTCGCGCATCCCCGGCGTCACCGCTTTCAGGAATTCCACATAGTCGGCTGCTTTCAACTCGCCGGATGCGACCACCCATTCGCGGTCGAGGTTCGGCTCGTTCAACACTTCGATGGCTTGCACGCAACCCTTGTAGCGCGCAGTGATCAGGTTGAAAAAGCGGATGCCCTCATTCACGTCTTCGGGCGGGCTGGGGCGGTCGCCGGCCTTCTTCGGCTGCGTCACGCGCGTCCACTGCGGCGGCTGCGTGATCGTCAGCACAATATTCAAACCCTTCTGGCTCGCATCGCCCACGAAAGCATCGAGCAACTGAAACTGGCCGGTGTTCTGCTTGCCCTTCTCCGGCTCGTATTCATACCAGTTGATCTTCGCGCGCGTCCAGTTCACCTTCATCTGCTCGGCCATCACGCTGTTCCAGTAACCGATGTCGCCGACTGACCAGTTGCTCTGGATGCCATAGCCGAATGCCGCCGGCGCTGGCCTGGCGTTCTTGCAGGAGAAATCATCGATGCCGGCAACTTTGCCGCGCGGATCCATCGGCACAGGGGTAGCTACAGGTTGTTCATTGCCAGCTTGTGCGCCGGCATCCTCTGAAGGGTGAGCGGTCTCTGCTAGGGCTGCTGCGTCCTGCGGTGTGGCCACTGGCGCAAAGATCGTCACGCCGATCTCCATCGTCGGCGCTGTGGTTGAGTCTGCTGCCGGCGTGTTGTTGGCATTGCCCGTCAATTGTGTTATGCCGAAAATCAGCAATGCGATGCCCAGCACGATCACCACGCCAAAGGCGATGGCGCCAATCAGAATGCGGCGGTTGCGGTCACGGTTGGGGTCTAGTTTTGGGTTGAAGGTATAACGGCTCATTCACCAGCTCTCGTGTTATTGCATAGCGCGCAATGCAGCAGCATATTATCCCCCATCACGCAAAAGGTCGGAGCGTGTGAAGCGCTCCGACCTTTGCATGCGCATCTTTTGCACCGCGCACTGCCCTTGCACTCAACTACTGTGACGTCATCACGGCGCTCAAGGTTTCACAGGCTGGGCAGGTGCCGTCGGGGCGAATCATGGCGTAGCCGGCTTGCGGGTCGCCGTCATCACCGCCGCGCCACAACGTCGCATCGACATTCCACACCATCGCGAGCCGCACCTTCTCGCTTGCCTTTGCCAGCCTCACCGCCTCAGCCAGCCATTGGGCATGGTTCTTCAGGGTGTTGCCGGCGGCAAAAGCGTAGTTCGCCGGCATCCCGCCATTGAACCCTTCTGCCGTCACATAGCCCAGCGCGGTAAAGCACACCGGCTTGGCGCCGTTGAACGCGCCGTAATAGGCATTCCATAGCGGCGTGAAGTACATGGAGTAATGGTTGTTGCCCACTGACGACGGCGCTTCAATGCCGTTGGTGTAGTGGACGCCAATGCAGTCCATTGCATCTTTCGCGCCGGCGGCCATCATCTGTCCCAGAAAAGCCATCTCATCGCAGCCGCGCTCGTCGCAGCCGCCACTGTACGCGCCGGCGGTTTGCGCCAGGCCACCGCTGATGACCAGCGTATTCGGGTTGGCCTGTTTGATGGCGTCGTAAGCCTGCTTGAGCAGCGCAGTGTAAGACGCGCCGTTGATGTTGCCGGTCGGCCAATCAGCTTCGTAGTTCGGGCCGCTCCACACCTCGATGGCATCTGCGCCGGCGGCAGCGATTTGGCCGAGGTGCTGCGTCCATTCGGCGCGGTAGGCCTCGTCCATGACACGCGCACGATCACCAACCGCCGTCACCAGCACCTTCATGCCCTTGGCCTTTGCCTCTTTGATGAAGTCAGCCGGCAGATTCAAGCCTGACGCTTCGGTGCGCACCCACGTCATGCCGGCGCCTTTCATCTGCGTGATGTGCGCCAGATCGTTGACATGGCCGCCCAACTCGAAGCGCTCGGCATTTACACCAGCCACCACGCCCGGAGTGGGCGCAGCAATGGCAAGCGTGCCAGATTGCGCGGTGGTATCCGTGAGCGCCATCGTTGCACCCGGAGTCTGCGCGCCGCCGATGGGCGCCGGCGCATCCTTCGACACCTGCACTGTCGTATTACCCAAATCAATGGCGCGGATGCTGTTGAATTGCGCGCGCAGGTCATACACGCCCTCACCGCCTGGGGCAGTCACTGCCATCGCATCCTTACCCAATGGCAGGCTGAAGGGTGTGCCTTGTCCAAAGGCCACCTTGACTTGCGGGTCCGGTGGATTGGCGTCAGCCAGATTGCCGTGCAGGTAACCTTCCACCACTTGTTGCACGCCTTCATCGTTGCCGGCGTTCAACGCCCCACGCAGCGTAATGCCGCGCAGGTTGTGCTGGCTCAAGCGATCCAACACGCGCCGCAGGCTGGCGGCAGTGTTCAGCCACACTGTTTGCTTGATGCCGCGTTCGTCGATATAGCTGTAGCAGAACGCCTTCGTCTCAGGGTCGAAATGCACTTCCACCGGCTTGTCTGCGCCCTTCCACTTCAGTTGCACGGTCGCGCCGGGTTGCACCATGCCAGGCAACGCCTCAAGCTGTCCCAGCCCCTTCAGCGCTTCGTCCAGGCTGATCAGGCGCGTGCGGTCATTGGCATCCTGCTGCACACTGGTCACCGGCAGCACGAGCTGCAACTGATAGCGGTTGACCTGGCCGGCAACCCAGTCGATCATCCTGCCCAGTTGCGCTGACAGCAGCAAACCCGGATTGGTAGTGAGATCGAGCTTGACCTGCGTGGCCAGCTTGCCCAGCCGGCGCAGGTCATAGCCAGGCGTGCCAAGTGTCTCGCCATCCAGCACCGGCGCCGGCACGCTCACGATCAACGACTTGCCCTTCTCGTGCAGGCGTTGCGAAAGCAGCGCGATGAAATCAGAAAAAGCCTGCTGCTGCTCGGCCTTGACGCCGCGATAGTCGATCTCCACGCCGTCATAGCCGGCGGCTTCCACCAGCCCGACCAGGTTGGCGATGTGATTGGCGCGGTCGCCTTCGTTGGTCAGCACGTTGCGCAGCAGCGTATGGTTGACCTCGCCTCTTTCCCCCCAATTGCGAATGGCCGGAATCACCTTTGCGCCATTGCTGCCGGCGGGCAGAAGCCGGTTGCGATCGCCGGTCAGGTTGCCCAGGTCGGCGATGTAAATACCGCTGCTGCTCAATTCATTGGCGATGATCGACAACGACTTCAACTGTTCAACCGTTTGCTGTGTAGCCGGCGGCACATCCAACCCCAGCATCGGTTGCGCCGGCGCAGTTTTCATCAGCATGATCGCGTTCGGCATCTCGTTGGTATAGCCGACCACCTCGCGGTTTGTCTGATCGATCTCGCCGCCAATCCAGTTCCATGCCTTGCTCTGCGCGTTCCAGCCGTACAGATCGAGATTGCCAAGCGCGGTGATCTCCGCCGGCACGGCCATGCGCAAGGTGATGAGCTTCGGGTTGACGCTGCAAGTGCGCACCTCAACGAAGTCGCTCTGCGGTGTCAACGTTTGAGGGATTCCAGCAGCGGCAGTCAGCGCCTCGCCGGCCTTGGCCGATGGGCCAAATTCGGCCAGCGGCACAATGTTGGTCTTCACGCCAAAGCTGCCCACAAGATCCGTCGGCAGCACGTTAATTTGGAGCGGGCCGGCAGCGACGGTTTGTCTCTCAGTTGTGAATTCCTCGCAACCGTTCTCACGCAACAGGCGCAGGCCGGCCAATGCAGCGGCGACCACCAGCACCGCGCCGGCCACTGCGCCACCGATCTTGACCCAGCCTCTGCCACTCTGAGGCATCAGCAGTTGGGTGCGCGGTGTTTCGCGGGTGGGACGGGGCGGTTTGTGGCCTTTCTTCTTTCCGGCAGTGTGCCGGGGGATGCGGTCGATGACCGGTATCTCTGTTAATCCAGGATCTGCTTGCGGCGCCTGTGGCGTCGCATTGCCCGAACCCCCGATTTCCGAAGGACCGTTCATGTGTAATTGTTACTCCAGCGAACCTGATCGAACTGTTGCGTCTACCGCATCGTCAGTCCATTGCAGCCAGTTCTCCGGCACTATCGCAACTTGACCTCAAGCTACTCCCATGTGCGTATGCCGGCATGCCACTCCCCAGTGGGACTGGTGTTCAAGTCTCGCAATGAAAGATTCTAGCATGACAAAAAAGTGATACACCCGCTCAAACCATGCAACTCATATTTCACTTAGAAAAGTTGCGCGGCATCTTTTCATCGATCCCGCCATCAGCGGCGCGTCAAAACTACAACAGCACGCGGCGGAAGGCTTCCGCAAAAAAGGCGCGCCCGCCGGCCGTCATGCGCAGCGCGCCCTGCAACATGCGCAGATCCACCTTCTCCGGCTCCTTCACCTGCGAGACATGTTCACGAATTGCTGCAATTTTCTTGTCAGCGAAATCGGTAATGTCAACCAGTGTGTTGGGATGAGACGCGCCGGCGAAGTAAATCTCCAGCGGATAGCGCGGTTCAAAGCCGTCGGCCAGCAATTCCGGGAAGTACATGCGGTTGCCGGCAGCGGGGAAGATCGCATCGCACACCGCCATGCCAACCATACGATGATCGTTGTGGTTCACCCGCACCGCGCCGTAATGCAGCGTCAATGGGTCAGTCGTGACGATGATGTCAGGGCGGGCATGGCGAATCTCACGCACCAGGTCGCGCTGCACAGCCAGCGTGTTCAGCAGTTCGCCATCAACGTAGGCGAGAAAATTCACGTCCGTCACGCCGAGTTTGAGCGCAGCGTTGCGCTGTTCCTCGCGGCGCAGGGCGACCAGCTTCTCCGGCGTCATTTCCGGCATGTCACTGCCCTTGTTGCCGCCGGTGACGATGACATAGCGCACATCATGGCCCTCGGCGCACCAGCGGGCAATTGTGCCGCCGGCAAAAAACTCTGGGTCGTCGGGATGTGCGACGATGACGAGGATATTCATGGGTTGTCAGATTTGCGCCGCATCAGTGGCCGGCGCGGGCGTTGCTGCTGTTGCGACGGGTTGTCGTTGGGTTGTGCGCCGCCGGTTTGCGGCTCGCTGCCCTCACTCTCAGGGCGATCCTGCCTGGATGGGCGCTGCACATCGTTTGCCTTCGGTCTGTTGTCGCGGCGCTGGTCGTGCTCACGCCGGCGTCGCTCGTCCTGACGCTGCTCATTTTGTTTGATGTAGGCCTGGGCTGCCGGCGGTATATCTGGTTTGCCGAGCGGCTCGATGGGCTTGTCGCCATTTGCCTTTGGCTTGGCGCGCCCACAATCGCAACCGCCACCTTCATGCCGGTCGCATGTGCCGCTCATCGCCTTCTCTTGCAGGCGCTTCATTTCCTCCAGCGGGATCAACTGCTCGCGATGAAACTCCATCTCGCGGGATTCCGGCCCCTCGCCGATCTTCACGCGCACAGCATCGCGCAGGTGCAGGATCTCAACGACCTTGCCCTCGCCCATGGGCGTGCCGATCATGCTCTTCAACTTGGGCAGATGCCGGCGCGCTTCCACATACTGCTCGTATTCATACACCAGGCAACAGCGCAGCCGGCCGCACATGCCGGTGATGTCGTGCGGGTTCAGGCTGAGGTTCTGCTCCTTGGCGTGCTTGATCGACACCGGGCTGAATTCGGTGAGGAAGCGTGAGCAGCAACGCTCCTCGATGCCGCATGCGCCCATGCCGCCGATGATTTTGGCAACTTCACGCGGGCTGATCTGGCGCATTTCGATGCGCGCGCGGTAGAGCCGGCTCATCACCTCGCGCAGCGCGCCGGCCTCCACGCGCTCCTCCTGATCGCTGGAGTACATGAAAGTCAGCGTCTGCCCGTCGAAGCTATATTCGGCGCGCACGATCTTGACTGGCAGCTTGAGCGCGGCGCTCTCGGCGCGGCAGGCGATCATCGCCTCCAACTCACGCCCCTCGTAGAAATGCCGCATGGCCATGTCGCGGCCAACGGCTTTGCGCTCGATCTTTTTATACGGACCGCCGCCCTTGTCTTTTGGCGGCTTGGTGGTGGCAATCTGACCCATCTGCCGGCCGCGCGCCGTGTCTACGATGACCCAATCACCAGGCTTGAGATCGTCATAGCCGGCGGCATTGTAGTGATACACCTTGCCAACCGACTGAAAACGCACCCCGACCAGTTTCAGGTCGGCGCGGTTCTCTTTACTTTGTTCAGGGTAAACGCCCGTCCACTCCGGCGAGTCAAACATCGACGGCTCTTTCGCCGGCGCAACAGGTGTATTTGGATTCGTCTCACTCATCGATTGTCATATCGTCGTACGACTTGGATGGCGTCATTGTATGTCGTTTGCGTCATCTCTTGATCGGCGCGCCATCCGGCCAGCTTTCCGCCGGCAGTTCCCCCTTCGCAGCGGCGTGGACAATCCAGTCGTTGCTGGCGATGGGATCGCTGCAATCATAAAACTGCGGGTTGCACACATAAACCCACGCGCTGATTTGCCGGCCACCTTGCAGCGTCACGCGCACTTCACGGCGCAGGTAGTAACTATCGGCTTCGTTGTGCGGCTCGTAACGTTCAATGTCGTCCAGCGCCTGCAACACAATCGCCGGCGCTTCATATACTTCGCCGATCACGTCGTCGGCATCTGCATCTGGCAGAAAACCCGGATATGCGCCAAAGTCGTACAGCCGGCCCGTCGCCGTGCCAAGGCCGACGAACGGGCATTGCGGGAAGAGGCGCGGCATCTCCCTCACCCCGCCCCGCCGCAGCGTGCCGTAGACAAAGACATTGTCCATGTCAGTCAGGCCAAGCGGGTCGGTGGGTCAGACACAATGGCTGAATGACCCACCGACCCAACAACTTGATCAGCCAACGATGTTGATTGGGACGATGTCGTGCTGCTGGAAGTTCAACACGCTGACGCGGGCAGCCACCTGCTGCGCAATCTCACCCATGCGCTTGGCAGCCTCGCTTTCAGGGTAGCCCACCACCACCGGCTTGCCGCTGTCACCACCGATGCGAATGGCTGGATCGAGCGGCACGCTGCCGAGGAATGGCACATTCTTCATGCCGGCCAGCCGCTCGCCGCCGCCCTCGCCAAACAGCGCCACTTTCGCGCCAGTCTTCGGGTCGATGTACGGCCCCATGTTTTCGATCACGCCGATGATGGGGATCTTGAGTTGCTCGAAGGCTGCGATGCCTTTCAGCGCGTCACCCATGCTCACCAACTGCGGCGTCGTCACGATCACACCCATCGCACCCTGCACAGTCTGCGCCAGTGAAAGCTGCGAGGCACCGGTGCCGGGTGGCATGTCGATGATGAGGTAATCCAGATCGCCCCACGCCACATCGGACAAGAACTGACGGATGGCGCTGTGCAACATGGGGCCGCGCCACACCAGCGCCTGCTCCGGCGGATAGACGAAGCCGATGCTGAAAATCTTGATGCCATATTTCTCTTCAGGGATGAGCTTGCCGTTCTGCTGCGCCACGCTCGGCATGGCATTGCCGTCGGGCAGCAGCTCAGCCGCCGGCAACCCCACCATCAGCGGCACATTCGGGCCGTAGATGTCGTTGTCGAGCAGGCCGACCTTTGCGCCGGCCTGCGCCAACGCGATGGCGAGATTCACCGACACGGTGCTTTTACCCACGCCGCCCTTGCCCGACGCGACAGCGATGATGTTCTTGATTGGCAGGTTGAGCGCGCTGCGCATGTGTGCGTTGGCCCGCACGTTGCTCGTCCAGCCAATGTCGATCTTGCCGAGGCCGGCGATCCTGCCCAACTCGGCGCGGGCGTCCCTTTCCATCACGTCCTTCAGCGGGCAGGCCGGCGTCGTCAACTCGATCTTGAATGCCACATCGTTGCCGCTGATCTGCAAATCCTTGATCATGTTCAAGGACACAAGGTCTCTGTGCAGTTCCGGTTCAATCACCCGCGAAAGCGCGGACATCACATCTTTCTCACTAACAGCCATGATTCACTCCATGCCGGCGCTGCGCGCAGCCGGCTGCATTGTTGTTCAGAACTTCAATTCTATCAGCGCGAGACATCGCAACTTCAACCTTCATCGCCAAAACCAGAATTGATCTTTCGTCTTTTTTCCCGTATCCTATTCGCGCATTTGAGGATCGATATTCACACACACCGGGGGATGCCATGAGCGAGCACGAGACGAACGACGAACCAGCCGAATACACGCCTGATCCTGAGCGGAGAGCGTTCGATACCGAAGTGAATGCTGCATGGCAGAAAATTCGCGCCTACGATGAGAAGATGCAGGCAGAGCACCCCGATTTGCCCACGCAGCCAGACGATCCATCGCTGAAATATGCCAAGTACTTCTTTGAGATGTATCTGGCACGTCGGCCCGACGACATCAGCCTCATGGCTGTTCAACACGCATTTCACATGTGGATGAACGTGGACGACAGTAGCCGGCACATCGATGCTGCGCTCGCACAGATGGACAGCGATGTCCACCCGCTGAACTTTCTCGCGCACACGATTATCAACGCCTATGAATGGGATGACCGCGAGGACGAAGTGCCGGCGCTCACGGCACGTCTGCTGGCCAAGCTGGACTCGGATGAATCACGCTCCAACCTTTTGTATGGATTGGCGTGCGACATGATGTCTGCCGGCGATTACGAGAAGGCGCGCGATTTGTGCCAGCAAGTCATCGCGATGAACGCCTCGGATTACTACGTCCAGCGTGCCAAGTCCACAATCCATGAGATGGACAATCTAAATGTGGGGCAACTGGCGCCGACATTCGAGGCGACTGACATCGATGGCAACCCGATCAGCCTGGCCGGCCTGCGCGGCCAGGTCGTGCTGCTCGACTTCTGGGCCACCTGGTGCGGACCGTGCATTGGCGAGTTGCCGCATCTGCAGCGCGTGCGTGAGAAGTTTGCCGGTGATCGCTTCACCCTTCTCAGCATCTCGCTCGACGACGATTGCGGTGCAGCGCGCGCAATGATTGCCAAGAAGAACATGGCCTGGCAGCACGTGTGCGAAAGCGGCTGGAACGACAGCAAAATTGCGCAGCTCTACAACGTCATGGGCATCCCGTCTACATTTCTCATTGCGCCAGACGGAAAAATCGCAGCCAAGCATTTGCGCGGTCACGATCTCGACAAGGCCATCAGCGAACTGCTCGACAGCAAATAGGTTGCGCGCAAGTAGTGCGAGTTGCGTGCCGGCGCGCTTTGCCATCCTCATGCACAATGGGCGCGCAATGACACACCTGCCGCCTCAAAAACTGCGCGTCGCGCTGGTCGGCCTCGGCATCGGCCGGCAACACGCGCTCGCCTATCGCAACATGCCCGACCGCTTCGCCGTTCAAGCAGTCTGCGGGCTCGATCTGGAGAATGCAAAGAGCGCAACCGCCGAGTTCGGCGCGGTCCACACGCTTACCCGCTTCGAAGACGTGTTGGCTCTGCCGGACATCGACGTGGTCGACATCTGCACGCCGCCGCACCTGCACGCGCCGCAGGCGGAAGCTGCGTTGCGCGCCGGCCGCCATGTGATCTGCGAGAAACCGCTGGCCCTGTCGCTCGAGGTGATCGATCATCTTGCACAGGTCGAACGCGAAAGTGGCAAACGCCTGATGCCGATCTTCCAATATCGTTTCGGTGGTGGCGTGCGCAAGATGAAGCGCATCCTGGAGGCAGGATTGGCCGGCGCACCGCTGGTCGCCAGCGTGGAAATTCACTGGCGTCGGCGTGCTGGCTACTATGCCGCCGTGCCCTGGCGCGGTAAGCTGGCAACCGAGTTGGGCGGCGTGCTGACCAGCCAGGCCATCCACGCCCTCGACATGCTGATGGAGATCGTCGGACCGGCGAAGCGCCTGTGCGCATTCACTGCCACGCGGTCGAACCCGGTGGAAATCGAGGATTGCGCAGCGATTTCGATGGAGATGGCGAGCGGCGCGCTCGTCACCATCTCGGCCACGCTTGGCTCAGCAGTGGAAATCTCGCGCCACCGCTTTGTATTCGAGAAGCTGGTGGCCGAGACCAATCTGCGGCCCTATTCGAACGGTGACGATCCGTGGACGTTCACGGCGGACGATGCAGCCGCGCAGCCGGCGATCGACGCGACCATTGCCGGCGATGGAGAAAATGCGCGCACTGATCCGCAGAATGCCGGCGGGTTGAAGGGTATCGCGCCGCCGGCGGGCTTCGACGCGCAACTGATGCGCTTCCACGAGGCAATTACACAGGGGCGGTCGTTGCCGGTGAGCATCGGCGATGCGCGCCGCGCCACTGCGCTGCTGTCTGCGATCTATGCGTCCGCACAGACAGGCCAGCCGGTGGATGTGCAGTGAGTGTGCAGAGCGTTGGGGCAAAAGTTTACGCTTTGCGCTCTTTTGCCTTGCGCTTCGCAGATGAGGCGCTCGCTTTCGCCGGCTTGTTCGCGGGCGAGAGGTGCCTCAGATAGCGACGCTGCACCTCATCGAACTCGCCGGCTTCCACCAACTTCTCGTGCGCATACTGCCGGATCGTGTTCGACAGGCTGTAGCGCGCCTGCGGCCAGCCCTCATCCACGATCACCAGGGATTTGTTCACCAGTTGCATCAGCAGGTCGATCACCTCGCCGCGCTGGAGCAGATCGTCGTTGTGGTCGGCCGGCTCGGCGCTGTCAGCGCAAATAGCTTCGACCTGGTCGAGCGTCCAATCGTTTGTAAAGATGGAGAGTCGGCGCAACATCCTGCGCTCGCTTTCAGAGAGCAGGTCGTAGCTCCAATCCATCATCGTGCGCAGTGTTTGCTGCTTCAATGGGGCGAGGCGATTGCTGCTGGTCAGCAGGCCAAAGCGATCGTCCAGCCGCGCGGCGATCTGCTCCAGCGTGAGCAGGCGCAGGCGCGATGCCGCAAGCTCAATCGCCAGCGGCAGGCCATCGAGCTGCTGGCACAGCTGCACCAATAGCGCATCCTCGCCTTCGCAAAGCTCAAAATCAGATCGCACTGTGCGCGCGCGTTCAAGGAACAGCTGCACTGCCTCTTCCACGCGCATCGGCGGCACCTGCCAGGTCACCTCGCCAGGCACAGCCAACGCCTCGCGGCTGGTCGCCAACAACGTCATGTTTGGGCAGGCTTGCACCATGCGCACCGCCACCGTTGCACAGGCGTCGATCAAATGCTCGCAGGTGTCCAGCACGAGCAGGGCGTGTTTGTCACACATCCAGTGGATGATCTCATCGAGCGTGGCATGTTCGCCGGCGGGTTGCACGCCAAGCGCGAGCGCAATGACGTCATTTACGCCTTCAGGCGTGTGCACACAGGCCAGCGGCACAATCCACGCGCCATCAGCAAATGAAGGCAACAGATCCGCAGCCACCTGCACCGCCAGCCGTGTTTTGCCCACGCCGCCACTGCCAGTGAGCGTGAGCAACCGCGCCACGCCCAGCAGTCGCTGCACCTCGAGCACTTCATTCTGCCGGCCCACAAAACTGGTGAGTTGCGCGCGCAAATTGGTGGGCGGCCGCTCCGGAGTCGGGGGATCACCGCGCTGGCCATTGCGCGAGGCTTCGGCCAGCGCGATCAATTGCGCAGCTTCGTCTGACTGCGCGTGCATGTCCAATGCCTCGATCATCACACCGCTGATCACCGCCGGATCGGGCGTGCGCTGGTTGCTCTCCAGCCGCGCAATATGCGCTTCGGAGTAGCCGACGGCGATGCCCAGCTCACGCTGGGTGAGCCGCGCGCGCCGGCGCAAGTGGCGCAGCATCTCGCCAAAAGTGCGAAATGCCGGCGGGGTGATCATCACTTCGGTCATGTGTGTGTGAGGTCGACGTTGTTTCGACGCAAACCGCGTCCAAATTCTACTTGCGATTGACACATTCGGTGAGATTGCTGAGAGCGCGGCCGGCGGTTTCTTGTCAAAACTTGTCAGGAAACTTGACAAGCGCATGACACAAAAGGTCAACTTTTCGCACTCCCTTGCGGATAAAACTGCAGGCGTAAGTTGTTGGATTGTAATGGGATCAAGGAGGTCAATCGATGTTGAACTACAACGAGATGGCATTGGCCCGGCAGAAGTATGTGGATGTGTCGTCAAGGCCATGCCGCGCTGAGATCGAACCGGTGGTGAAGACCACCAACGTGATCGCCGATGCGATCGCCACTATCAAGGCAGCTTTCGCTCCGAAGGCTTCGCCGGCAACGCGCCCTGTGCGCCGCGCCCTGGCGACCGAGTGACTTTGGGTTGGCATTCGGGTGATTGAACGACCCGCCGGCTTTGGGCAGCCAGCGGGTCGTTCGTTTTTCACGCGCTCTTGCCACATCAAGCGACAAAGCGAATCGAAACTTGTCAGAAACGTCTGACAACTTTTGGACAAGAAAGATCGGGTTTGACAAGTCGCTCCGGCGTATAAACAAAGCGTCGAAACACAAGAGAGAAAGAAAGCAACGGGCTTTCTAAAACGGTTTTTACACAAGGAGAACCATGCTTAATTACGATGTTCTATATGCGTCTCAGCAACGCTTTGCGGATCTGATTGCCGAAGCCAATGCACGGCCAGTGGAGCGCGCGCTAAGCGGCCCGTCGGTGATTGACCGCGCAGTGACTGCGCTGAAGACTGTTTTTGCCAAGCCGCAGGCAAAGCAAGCCCGGGCAATGCGCCAGGGTCTTGCCACACACTAACCTAGACTACAGACACGCCCTCCAAGGTCAAGGAAAGTCTCGCGGCAAGCGGGACTTTTCTTGTTTCCCGGGATCTTTGCCCGCGGTTGCAGCAGCAGCCTGCGCAAAGCCGAAGGGTGGAACAACCCGAGCCTGGCTCGGGATGCAAAAGGAGAAATCATGATCAACTTTATCGAATTCAAACTAGCGTTGAACCGCTACGAGGATCTGCTGAATGAGGCAAATGCATACCGCCGCTATCGCGAAGTGCTGCGCGACACCAGCCCAATGCACAAGCTGGTGGCGCACCTGCAGGCGTTGTTGCATAAGCCCGCGCCTGAGCAGAAGCCGGCGATGCACAAGGGCCTCGCAAGCCAGCAGTAGTGCGTGAAGGAACCACGGTTCAAAGCACAAAAGCGACCTCGCAGAAACGCGAGGTCGCTTTCATTTTTCGGGCCTGTCCATCCATCCTGCAAAAAGAGCAGATCACGATTCGCGGTAGTGGCAGCCGATGCTCTGTTTGTTGCTCCAGGCGGCCTGCGCGACGATGACCGCCGACCGCACCGCGTTGCGCAAGCCAAGCAACTCATCAGTCACCTGGGTCTTGCGATAGAAGCGCTCGATTTCCGTTTCAATGTGACGCAGCTCGTTCAATGCGCGGCCCAAACGCTGTTTGTTGCGCACAAGGCCGACATAGTTCCACATCATGCTTTGGATGGTGCTCATGTCCTGCGCGATAAGCGCCGGGTCCGGCTGTTCGGGACCACTGTCCTGCCATTCAGGGATGTCGTTGGGGTCGTGCCGGCGGTCTGCGCACACGCGTTCGACAATGTGGTCGGCGGCGCGCTTGCCCCACACCAACCCCTCCAGCAGCGACGTGCTGGCCAGCCGGTTTGCGCCATGCAGGCCGGTGCAACTCACCTCGCCGACTGCGTACAGGTTTTGAATCGTGGTACGGCCGACATCATCCACCCACACGCCGCCGCAGAAGTAGTGCGCCGCCGGCGCGACCGGCACCAGCTCTTGCGTGATGTCCACGTCATACTCCAGACATTGCGCATAGATGTTCGGAAAATGCTCGCGGATGCGTTCAGGCTTGATGTAATCGTGCAGATCCAAAAACACGTTCGGCACGCCCTTCGCCAGCATCTCAAAGTAGATCGAGCGCGACACCACGTCGCGCGGCGCAAGGTCTTTCCATTCGGCGTCGTAATTCTGCATGAATGGCGTGCCGTCTTCATGCACCAGCCGGCCGCCATCGCCGCGCACGGCTTCCGTAATCAAAAAGCGCGGCGCGCCCAACTTGACAAAAGCGGTGGGGTGAAACTGCACGAACTCGCAGTTGATCACGCGCGCGCCGGCGCGATACGCCATCGCCAGGCCATCGCCGCGCGCGCCATGCGGGTTGGTGGTGTATTGGTAAATCTGGCCCAAGCCACCTGTGGCAAGCACCGTGCGCCGCGCCAGCACGCGCTTCACATGCCCCGTGCTTCGATCCAGCACATATGCGCCGATGCACGAGATGGGATCGTAGAGCGTCAGACGGTTCTTCGCATGGTGATCGGGCGTGATGAGATCGACGGCGGTGTGGCCGGCCAGCAGCATGACATTTGGCTCGTGGAGCAGCGCATGCAGCAGTTGCTTTTCGATGGCAGCGCCGGTGGCATCGGCAGCGTGGGCGATGCGCGGCAGCGTGTGACCGCCCTCGCGCGCCAGCGACACGCCATCGCCATGATGGTCAAACGGCACATGCAGTTGCTCGATCAAAATCTGCTTGACGAGTTCCGGCCCCTGCTCCGACAGCACGCGCACCGCCTTGGGATTGGTGAAGTAGGCGCCGGCGCGATCGATGTCTTCGGCCAGCAAATGAGGCGAGTCGTCGTGACCGCGATAGATGATGCCGCCTTGCGCCCAGGCGGTGTTGGCATCGTCGGGTTGGAACGAGCGCGTGATGAGCGTGACCTGCACGCCGGCCTGCGCCAGCTTCAGCGCAGCGGTGCCGCCGGCGATCCCGCAGCCGATGATGAGCACATCGGTTTCGATAAGTTCAGTCATTCAGTCTTTCTTCCCTGATCCACCTATCTTGATCATGCGATCGACAGCGCTGAAGGCGCGCACACGGATGTCTTCCGGCACATCGATGACGTACTGCATCTTTTGCAGGGCGAGCAGCGTGTCTTCCAGTGTGATCTCGTTCATATGCGGGCAGCGCACGCTGCACAAGCGCAGCATCTCCTTATCGGGGTTGGCGCCGGCGATATTGTCGCCCATCGAGCATTCAGTCAGCAGCAGATAGCGCGGCGCGTTGGTCTGCTCGACATACTTGATCATCGCGGTGGTGCTGCCGCTGAAGTCCGAGGCAGCCACCACCTCCGGCGAGCATTCCGGGTGCGCCAGGATCACCACATCGGGATAATCGCTGCGCACATTCTGGATGTCTTCGAGGGTGAACTTCTCATGCACTTCGCAGCGGCCATGCCAGCCGATCATCTCGTATTGCAGGTTCGGGTCGCCGGCCTTCATCTGTTTGGTCGGGAAGATGATGCGCTTGCCGGTGTCGCGCGCGATGTTGCCGGCGAGGTATTCATCCGGCAGGAAGATGATCTTGTCGCTGTCGAGCGACTTCACCACTTCGGCCGCGTTGCCGCTGGTGCAGCAGATGTCGGTCTCGGCTTTCACGTCGGCGTATGTGTTCACGTAGGTCACAACCGGCACGCCGGGGAAGCGCGCCTTCAAATCGCGCACGTCCTGCGCAGTGATGCTCGACGCGAGTGAACAGCCGGCCTTTTTTGCCGGCAAGAGCACGGTCTTGGTTGGGTTCAGGATCTTCGCCGTCTCGGCCATGAAGCGCACGCCGCAGAACACGATCACGTCTTTGTCGGTGGTGGCAGCCTTGCGGCTGAGTTCGAGCGAGTCGCCGACAAAATCGGGGATGGAGTAGAAAAGCGCCGGCTCCATGTAGTTGTGACCGAGGATCACCGCGTTGCGCTCAACCTTGAGCTGGTTGATCTGCGCGGCGATCTTTGCCTTGTAAAACAACTCGGCGTCCGGCGCCACGTTGCTCAGTTTCTTTTTGAGCGCGTGATACATGTCTTCCGCATTCGTGATATTTGAAGTTGGGGTTGCCATCTTGCCTCCTGTGTCCTGCATCGCTTCACGCGTAATTTCGTGAAGCGCGATGCACGATCCGTCATGCGTCACTTCTGTTCATCCAACCACAAGCTGATGTCCAACGCGACCACTGAGTGCGTCACCGCGCCTGTGGAGATGTAATCCACGCCGCTCTCGGCGATGGCGCGCACGGTGTTGAGCGTGACATTGCCGCTTGCCTCTAGTTTGACGCGGCCCTGCACCAACTGCACCGCGCTGCGCATATCAGCCACACTCATGTTATCCAGCATGATGCGGTCGACGTTCAGCGCCAGCGCCTCATTCAACTCGCCGAAATCGCGCACCTCCACTTCGATGAGGCGCTTGCGAGTATCACACTCGCGCACGCGCTGCACCGCCGCTGTGATGCTGCCGGCGCACGCCGCGATGTGGTTGTTCTTGATCATCACCATGTCGTGCAAGCCGATGCGATGATTTTGCCCGCCGCCGGCGGCAAACGCCATTTTGTCCAGCACGCGCAGTCCAGGCGCAGTTTTGCGCGTGTCGAGGATGATGGCCCGCGTGCCTTGCACTGCCTGGACAAAGCGCTGCGCGGCGGTGGCGATGCCCGACATGCGTTGCAACAGGTTGAGCGCAGTGCGTTCGCCAGTGAGCAGGACGCGAGCCGGCCCTTCGATGGTGGCGAGCGTCTGTCTTGGCGACACGGTTTCACCGTCCGCAACCTGCCACGTGAGCTTCACGCGCGAATCAAGCAGGGTGAAGGCGAGCGCAGCAACAGCAGAGCCGGCCAACACACCATGCGCCTTCGCGACAAAGCGTCCCGTGAGCCAGTCATCCGCCGGCACGGTGCAGTTCGTCGTCACGTCGCCATCGCCGACATCCTCGTCCAGCGCGCGGCGCACAATCGCCTCAATCTCCGGTGTGATCTTCATAGGTTTAGTGTCGATCATACACCTGTTGGGTGATTGCGCCATCGGGTGATGAAACGATTGCGTCGCGCCTTGCACACAATCACCCAATGGCTCAATCGTCCAACGGTGCGCCGAATAGAATGATGCCATGTTTTACGGCGAAGTGGGTGCGGCAGATTTTGACGCGCTGGCCGGCGCATTGGGCGATTCGCCGTTCACGGTGATCTCGACGCATCTGCTGCGCCGGCGCTGGTGCCGCGCCTGGGTCGCCGGCGCGCCACAGCACTTCGCCGCGCTCGTGCTGCATCACAAAAACAACCCGAGCGAACCCTGCAGCTTTGGCGAGGACGCTGAGGCGATCTGGTGTTTACTGCAAAACATACAAGGCTGGACGTGCATCGAATCGTCGCAAGCAGTTGCGCCGGCGCTCGGCGCTTTGATCGAGCAACACCTGCAGGCGCCGGTGCGCACCCTGCAAGACATTCACCACACATTGACGCAGCCGGCGCCTGATCTGCCCCACCCGCAGGTGCGTTTGCTCAGGATGGCCGATCTGCCACTGATCACCGCAGCGCAACCCGATACGCCGCACGAACAGATCGAATGGATTTTGCGCGAAGGCGCGCTGGCCGGCGCGATCGTCGATGGGCAACTGGTGGCGTGGGCGCTGACGTATGCCATCTCAGCACGCTATTGTGATGTAAGCGTGTTTACGCATCAGGCGCAGCGCAGGCGTGGTTTCTCGACAGCCTGCGCTGCGCCGGCGGCAAAAGCGATGCAGCAACGCGGCCTCATCCCCGTGTGGAGCGCCGGCGAACACAACGCCGCTTCACTTGCCGTCGCGCGCAAGATCGGATTCCGCGAGACAGGCCGCCTGGTCTACACGATCCCAGATTTGCCGCACGCATGATCTCCCCGCTTGCGCCGTTTCAGTTTCGCGCGTCTACACCAGCGTGTATTGCCAACTGACTGGTTCACCATTTTTGTAGGGCATGACCCCGTGAAACTGGCGCGGATCGTCGCTGAAGACCAGCGGCAGAAAGTAGCGGTCACCGGCCCACATGTCGATACGCATATTCACCACGCGCTGCACATCCACCCACTCCAGTGTGCCTTCATGATTGGATGTGCGCGGCTCGCCCTCGAACGCGGTGATAAGGAAGATGAAGCCGAGCCAGTCTTCGCCGTTCTTGCCAAACCCGGGCCAGCTGATCGTGCCGCGCAATTGCATCGCGGTGATCTCGATGCCGGCCTCTTCACGAATCTCGCGCTTCATGCATTCGGCGGCGTCCTCGTCACGCTCCAATTTGCCGCCAAGACCGTTGTATTTGCCAAAGGCCTGATCGTCGGGGCGGGCGTTGCGATGGATCATCAGCACCTTCGCGCGGTCGGGTGACAGCACATAGCCAAGCGTGCCGGTGATGGGGGTATAGGGCATGGAAGTGATCGGAATCAAAAACCCGACTTCGGGGAAGTCGGGTTTTGGAATTTACGCTTTTGGCGTTTCGGGTGGGTTGTCCTCTGACGCAGTCGCCGGCGGTTCGGCAGGCTTGGGTGAGGGCTTCGGTGTCACAGCAGGTCCGCTCGCCGGCGCCGCTGGCTTGGCTGCAGATGCAGGCGGCTTGGCCGCGCCAGCCACAGGTGGTTTGGGTGCAGTTGCGCCAGCAGCGGGCTTGGCGCCGCCGGCTGCGGCAGCTGCCGCTTTGGCTGCATCGGCTTTCGCCTTCGCCTCTGCCGCAGCGCGCTTCTTCTCTTCCTCGGCTGCTCTTTCAGTCAGTTCTCGCGTCCAGTCAAGCGGGTGAAGCGCTGCATGATAAGTGTCGGGCTTGAGCAGTTGGTCCTTGTCCTGCACCAGACGCGCATGCGGATGTTCGCCCGGGTAATAGCCCAGTTCAAAGTCATGATCCATCTTGATCGCCTCGAACGGGCAGAATTCCGCGCAATAGCCGCAATTCATGCAGATGGTCGTGTCAATATAGAACTCTTTTGGCTGGGGGATGGGGCGCTTGGTCACCGGGTCCTCGGTGCGCACGATCCAGATGCACTGCGGCGGGCACACCTTCACGCAAATGCCGCATGAGGTGCACTTGATCTCGTCCTTGGCAGTGTCATGCACGAGAAACGGCACATAGCGAAAATTCTCCGGCAGCGGCAAGCGCTCCTTCGGATACTCCACCGTCACCATGCCCCTGTTCTTCGGGCTTTGCCGACGCAGCGGGCGTGGTTCCTGCACGCCGCTCTTGTTCAGCAGGTACTTGAGGTCCTCTGCGTAGGTGCTGATGAAGTGCCTGAGCGTCACACCCATGCCCTTCAGGATGCCTGAACCCATCAGTCCCATTTCAACATAGCTCCATTCGTTCTTTGCGCCATCAGGTCATCCGGTCAATGCCGAATGGCCTGGTGACGCAAGCACCAAATCACTCAATTCAACGATCCACTTCTCCCAGCACGATATCGAGCGAGCCGAGGATGACGACAGCGTCGGCCACTTTGTGGCCCACGGTCATTTCCTTCAGCGCAGTCAGATTGATGTACGAGCATGAGCGGATGTGGTAGCGATACGGATTGTGGCTGCCTTCGCTCACGAGATAGAAACCCAGCTCGCCCTTGGGAATCTCGACGCGCGCATAGGTCTGCCCTGCCGGCACGCGGTGGTTGTAAGCCTTCTTGCCGGCTTGAATGTCGCCATACTTGCTATTCGCGTCGATCTGGTTCAACGCCTGCTGCACGATGCGCACCGACTGGCGCATCTCCTGCACGCGAATGCGATAGCGGTCATACACATCGGCGTTGTACAGCACCGGAATCTCAAAGTCGAAGCGATCGTAGATGCCGTAGGGATCTGCGCGGCGAATATCGTATGGCACGCCGGCGGCGCGCAGGCACGGGCCGGTCAGGCTGTAGTTCACGCTACGCTCGGCCGGCAGGTAGCCCACGCCGATGGTGCGCGCGCGCACGATCTCGTTGTCGGTGAGCAACTCTTCCAGCTCGTCGATCTTGCGCGGGATGCGCTCAAAGGCCAGCTCCCTCGCATGCGCAAACTGCTCCGGCGTCATATCGCGCAAGACGCCGCCGAAGCGCATGTAGTTGTTCATCATGCGGCTGCCCGTCACCGCCTCGAACAGGTCGATGATCAGGTCGCGCTCGGTGATGAAATAGAGCGCCGGCGTGTAGAACGCGCCGAGGTCGTTCAGCAGGAAGCCGGTGGCCCAGAAGTGCGACGAGATGCGATTCAACTCCGCCAGGATCACGCGCAGATATTCCGCGCGCTCGGTCGGCTTGACGCCCATCATCTTCTCAACCGCCAGCACATAGCCCCACTCGTTGACCAGCCCGCACAGATAGTCCAGCCGGTCGGTGAAGGGGATGTTGTGCAGCCACGTGTTGCGCTCGCCAATTTTCTCGTGGTTGCGGTGCAGGTAGCCCAGCACCAGCTTCAGATCAGTCACCGTCTCGCCATCGAGCTTGACCACCATGCGCAGCACGCCATGCGTGGAGGGGTGCTGCGGCCCCATGTTGACGATGATCTGATCGGTCTTGATCTCGTCGACATCGGCAAGGTTGTTGCTGTCGCGGTCAAAGACAGACACCGCCGCACCCAGGCCGGAGGGTTGCTCGCCCGTGCGATTCTGGTCGATCACCGGCACGCCAGCGACGCCGGCGCCCATCGAGTCATACAAACCTGCATCGGGGTCGACTGCAAAATTCAGCGGATCGAAACCCGGCGGGAAGTTCACGTTGTCTGCCCACGGCACACGGTCTTCGGCCATCTCGTGTTTGCCGTTCGGCCAGCGGCTCTCGAAAGGCTTGGTGTCTTCCTCGTAATATGCCTCTTTCCAATCCTTGCGCATCGGGTGGCCGGCGAACCCTTCCCACAGCAAAATGCGGCGCAGGTCCGGGTGGCTGCTGAATGGCACGCCAAACAGATCGTAGACTTCGCGCTCCTGGAATTCGGCGCCAGCATACACCGGCGTGAGCGACGGCACTGGCTCGGTGAGTTCGTTGCCTTGTGGGCGCGGCACGCGCACCTTGAAGTTCAACGGCTCACCGCCCTTCATGCGCTGCACGTGATACACCAGCTCGATCTCGTTGTCCTTGATGTAATCGACCGCAGTGAGGTTGTCGAGCATGGCATAGCCAAGCTCATCGCGCAGATAGGTGGCGATCTCGACCAATTTGCTCTTGTCGCTAATCGTCACGCCGACATAGGCCGCCGGCGCAATCACGTCCTCGCCAAATTTCTGCTGCAACTGCGTCATCTCCGGCGTCATCGTCGCCGGCGTCGGACCTTTGGCCGCAGCGCCATGCGCGCCAGCAGCCGGTCTGGCTGCGGCAGGCCTGGCAGCCGCAGCAGGCGCAGCCTTTGGCGCGGCGGCTGGGGCTGGCTTGGGCGCTTCACTCTGTGCGCCGCCGGTCGGGGTTGGGGTTGTATTTTCTTCAGTCATTTGAAGAAGTCATTAGCAATCAGTGATCTGTGATCGGCGATTGCCACGCTACGTTGGTCACATCGGTCACGTCACTGGGTTGCAGCAGCTTTTTCCTTGATCTCTTCTGCGCGGCGCAGATCCACCAGATCGGGGCCAAGCACCGGCACCGGAATCGAGTCGGATTCGCCCTTGCGATACCAACTCACTGTGCTGAGCGATTGCTTCTCGATCTTCTCTTGCAGCTTGATGAAGCTGTGCAGCAGCGCCTCGGGGCGCGGCGGGCAGCCCGTGATGTAGACATCGACCGGGATGAATTTGTCGACGCCGGAGACGACGTTGTAACCTTCCTTGAAGGGACCGCCGCCGGTGGCGCACGCGCCCATCGAGATCACATAGCGTGGCTCGGGCATCTGGTTATAGAGCCGCACAATTTGCGGCACCATCTTTTTGGTCACGGTGCCAGAGACGATCATCAAGTCGGCCTGGCGCGGGCTGGCGCGCATCAGTTCCCAGCCCAGGCGCGACAGGTCATTGCGGCTGGCGGCAGTGCAAATCATCTCGATGGCGCAGCACGCCAGGCCGAACAGCATCGGCCACACGCTGCGCTTGCGCCCCCAGTTGTAGATCTTGTCCAGCGACGTGATGAAGACGTTGTTCTTCAAGTCTTCCGGCACGCGCGGGTCGTTCTGCATCACTTCCGGCGCGCTCTGTGCTGCGCTTGTGTTCGCTTCAGCCATCTCACTCTCCAAATCTGATTGCAGTCGATTTTCGCGCCAGCGCAAAAGGCCGGCGCGCTCAGATCAATTCCACCCATTCCACAAGAATCTGTTCAAGCCATTCAGTGGGTATGCTCGCGCGGTCATCGGCGAAGGCATCCAGCGCGATCACCCATGCGTGCAACACCGCCGGCTCGAGCAGCGATGGATCGGTGACGTCAGGATGCGCTTCGCGCAAGAGCAGCGCAATTGGATAGGCATCATCCCAATACACCGGATCCCGCATGTGAAATTCGACACGATTATACCCATCTGCTGTTTTTTATCGAATGCGCTTTTTCACCCGTCGCATCTCATTCCTCCGCACTTTCATCTCCATTCATGTGTCGCTCAGTTCAACGTGCTAGAATCGTGCTTGTGAATTTTGCGGCGCCGGCTGCGCGTTTTTGCTCACGCAAAAACGGAGCCGCGTCCGGTTTGAAAACCATTCAGGAGAGCGCACACATGGCAACGGTTCAACTGACCGAGAATGAGACCAAGATCGAGATGGTGGAAGCGCCGGCGATGACCCTTTCATCGCTGGCAGAAGAGAAGCTGCGCGATCTGCTTGTTTCGCGCAACATCCCGAATCATGGATTGCGCGTGTTCGTGGCCGGCGGCGGCTGCGGCGGCCTGCAATACGGCATGGCCTTCGAAGCGCAGGCCCGCGAATTTGACACCATCATCGACCAGAACGGCGTGAAGCTGTTCATCGACCCAACCAGCCTGATGTATCTTGACGGCGCATCCATCGACTACGTCGACAGCCTGATGGGCGGCGGCTTCAAGATCGAAAACCCCAATGCCATGTCGGCCTGCGGTTGCGGCAGCTCATTCAAAACGAAGGACTCCAGCACAACCGACGAAGATGCAAGCTGCGGCTGTGGCTCCGGTTGCGGCTGTCACTGATCGCAATTTCGAGGAACGAGTTCCGAGTGCCGAGTGCAACGTTTCGAGTGTTCATGCTCGGATCTCTTCACTCGGCACTCGGAACTTTTTTTCATGTTCAAGAATCTCTTTAACCCCAAACCGAAGCCGGAAGCGAAAGACGGCAAGGAGATGAAGCGGCTGTGGATCGACCTGGGCGACCTGGGCGACCTGGTCAACCCCGCCGGCCCGCATGAGCAGTGGCAGGATCACGGCCTCGCTCTGCTGCGCACCATCCTGCACCAGAACGGTCTGATGACCGACATGTTCAGCACGCGCCAATGCACCAGCTGGGAAGAGGTGGCGAAGCGCATGAAGGGCTATGACATGCTCATCATGAACGTGCGCAGCTACACCTACCCTTCTGGATACCGCTCGGCGAAAATCTTCAAGGAAGTCAATCCGAACGGCATTGTGCTGGCCGGCGGCATGCACGCCACGGTGGCGCTGGACGAAATGAAGGCGGTGCCGGAGTTCGACAAGATCTGCCAGGGGCCAGGCGAGAACGTCATTGTCAACCTCGTCAGCAACCCCGACGCCTTCCCACGCGTGATTCTGGGCATCGGCGCGAAGAGCATGGCCGAGTGGCCGATGATCGACCGCACGATGTGGCCGCAGCCGGCGAGCAAGCAACTGGCGACAAAGTTCAACTGGCCGCTGGAGCCGGAGTGCGGTTGGGGGCCGGCGCCGGTGGTCACGATGCTCACCAGTCGCGTGTGCCCGTGGCAATGCGCCTTCTGCAACGAGAACAGCTACATCCCGAACATGGGGCGCCGGCCGGTGGACATGGTGATCGAAGAGTTGAACTATCTCGACGAAACCTTCGGCCCGATCGGCTCGATCGTCATCCACGACAGCATGTTCTTCCAGAACCCAAGCTGGTTGGAAGAGTGGGTGGAGAAATACCCAAAATATGCCAACAAGATATGGCCATATTGGGCGGCCGCGCGCGCCGACACCGTGCGCCAATGGCCGGATCTGTTCGAGGCTGTGGTGCGCAAAACCAACTGGACAGCGGTATCCATCGGCTTTGAAAGCGGCAGCGACCGCGTGCTGAAGATCCTGAACAAGGAATGCACCGAAGAGGACAACTACTTTGCCATCGACCTGCTCACGCGCATCGGCGACGAGATGGAGGCGAAGGGGCAAAAGGCGCCGGTGTTCTGGAGCAATATCATGCTCGGCATCCCCGGCGAGACGCGCGAAGACGCCTTCAAGACTCTGCGCATGTTGAACTACACCAAGCGCATCATGCCCTCGATCTCGTTCTATGCGCCCTATCCGGGTTCCGCGCTCGGCCACCAGATCATCGCCGAAGGCAAGAGCAAGATGACGAAGGAGAACTACCACCGCTACCCCGACGATGAGAAGGTGATTGGCGTGGATTACCAGTTCTACCGCGAGTTGCTCAGCGGCAAATATGACGATGAGGTGAATCGCGGCATGGCGACCATTCGCCAGCAGCGTCTCGACTACTGGAACGCGCTGGCAAAGGCGTAGCTGTTTTGGATTTCAGATTTTGGGTTCGGCATCGACGCCAATCCGAAATCTGAAACCCGAAATCCAAATCAAAAAGATGAGTTCCTTTAGCAATCCCCACTTCATGTATCTGTTCGAGATGAAGAATGGCAAGAAGAAACTAGTCTATGGTCAGTCGCCCGAAGACGCGCTGAAGACGCTCTCGTACCGGCTGACCCAGGAGGAAATGGATCAGATCATCAAGGATCAATACATCAAGATCAACCAGCGCCAGTTGCAGGAATATGTGCACGAGTTGGGCTAGCCAGAGTTCGGCCGGCCTGTAGCGCCTTAAAACAACTGCAACCCTTCGCCCTGCCCTCGCATGGTTGTTGCAGAATAGTCGTCCAGTTTCAAAGTGAAGCTGCATGTCAGGATATATCCGACATGCAGCTCATTGTTTTTTCCGGCCTGCCCGGCACAGGCAAAAGCAGCCTGGCAGATGCGGTTGGCCGGCGGCTCGGCATCTCGGTATTTTCGAAAGACGTGCTGGAAGCGGCGATCGTGCGCGCCGGCATGACCGAGCAGGAGGACGCGCGCCAGCAGCTTGGCTGGGCCGGCTACGAACTGCTCACCACCCTCGCCACGCGCCAGCTTCGGCTGGGCCAATCCGCCATCCTCGATGCCGTCACCAGCACCGCCAGCATTCGCAACGCCTGGCGCGCGCTGGCTCACACGCGCGGCGCGGAATGGCGCGTGATCGAATGCGTATGCTCAGACGCCGAGACGCACCGGCTGCGGCTGGAAGGGCGCAAGCGCAGCATTGCCGGCTGGCCAGAATTGACCTGGAACGACGTGGAGCGCGTGCGCGGCTACTTTACGCCGTGGCAGGAAGCGCATCTCACGGTGGACGCCATGGCAACTTTCGGTGAAAATATCGATCTGGTCTTGAATTATCTGAGCACCGAGCATGCCTTCGCAAAGTGAACCCACATCCAATGAAATCGATGCGCTGCTGAGGGCGCTGGGCGAGCCGGCGGCGCGCGAACGCCGGCTGGCGCTGCTGCAATCGATGGCGCATGGAATGCGGCTGAAGGATCATCGCGACATCGAAGGCCACAAGTCATTCGTGCTGCACCGCGAGGACGACAGCGGCGAGTTGGTGAACTGGTCAGATGTTGAGGCGCTGGTGGACGCCGGCCTCATCAGCAGCAACAAGAAATTCCCCGCCGCCACCTACTGGCTGACCGAGCAGGGCAATCGATTGCTGACACAAATCTGAGTATGATTCAAGCTGAAGCCGTGCAACATCACATCGCACGCGCTTAAAGTGAGTATTCATGCGAGGAATCACTATTTTCAGCGGGAGCGCGCATCCCGAACTGGCCGAGGAAATCTGCACTTATCTGGGGATCCCCCGCTCACCCACCGCTGTCAACCGCTTCAGCAACGACTGCATCCAGGTGCAACTGTGCGCCAGTTGCCGTGAGGCAGACGTGTTTTTCATCCAGCCGCTCTGCCCGCCCGTGCAAGATCACTTGATGGAATTGTTGCAGATGCTGGACGCGGCGCGCGGCAGCGCCGCAGCGCGATTGACGGCCGTCATCCCCTACTACGCCTACGCCCGCTCCGACAAAAAGGACGCGCCGCGCATCCCCATCACAGCGAAGCTGGTGGCCGACCTGCTGTCGACCGCCGGCGCCGACCGCGTGTTGACGATGACGTTGCATTCGCCGCAGGTGCACGGCTTCTTCGATGTGCCGGTGGACCATCTCAACGCGCTGAACGTGCTGGCGCGCTATTTCCGCGAGCGCGGCGATCTGGGAAACACCGTCGTCGTATCGCCCGACCTGGGCAACGCAAAAAACGCGGCGAAGTTTGCGCGGCTGCTGAAATCACCGGTGGCCGCCGGCAACAAGCGCCGCATCAGCGACGAGAAGGTCGCCATCGACCTCGTCGGCGACGTGGATGGCAAGGACGTCATCATCATGGACGACGAGATCGCCACCGCCGGCACCATCATCGAAATTCTGGACGTGGTGCGGCAACGCGGCGCGCGCCGGCTGTCGGTCGTCTGCACGCACGGCCTGTTCACCGGCCCGGCCATCGAGCGCCTGAAGGTGGAGGCCGGCGTGGATGAGATCGTCACCACCAACACTGTGCCCATCCCGCCCGAGAAGCGCCTGCCAAACCTGCAGGTGCTGTCCATCGCGCCGCTCATCGCCGAGGCCATTCGCCGCACCCACAATGGCGAATCGATCAGCGCGCTGTTCGAGGATCCGATCTGAGCAATTGGAGATTCGTTATTGACGACTGGCGATGGACGATGTTTGCGTGTCGTCCATCGCCCATCGTCATTTGCGAACCCCGATCTCCAGTCTCTACTCTTCTCTGCTCACAAATCTCATCTCCAGCCACTGCGCCGCCGGCGCGTCGACAAAGCCAAATTCGTATCGGCCATCCGGCGTTGCAATGGCGCGATAGTTATCCACCCACGCCACGAAGCCGAGCGCGATGCGCGGCGGTTTCGTGGCGCGCAACACAGCGCGGCCATCCACGCTGAACCGCGCCTCATCCTGCAACCAGTCCAGCGCAAAGTCATGCCACTGCGTCATGTCCAGGTCGAGCGGCGTCTCCTGCGCGGTGACGAGGTTGCGCGCCGCAGACATGGCGAGCGAGGAGACGAACGGCAGGCGCAGCGCGAGGTTGCCGGCGGCCATGACGACTTGCGCGATGCCGGCGCGCAGGCCCTCTGCCTCGCGCCCGGGCAGGGGCGATGACAGCGACGCAGCCTTGAAGCCGTGTCCGGGCCTGCCCTTCGCCAGTTGCAAGTCGCTCTCCGGCGAGCCGTAGAAAAACCAGACGTTCTGCGGCGCTGCCAGCACGCCACCCTCGCGGGTGAAGGGATGATTCCAGAAGCCGAAGCCGGCCGTGCCTTTCAGCGCGCCGGCGGGGTGCGAGAAGCGCGCCCGAAGGCGCAAGTGTTGCGGGGGTTGATTCACAAACGTGCGCGGCAGCGCGTGATCGTAGTCATCGAGTTGCGCATCGGTGTAGCCGGCGCTCGTTGCCGGCGGGATGACCAGCCGGAACAGCTCACCCTCGCGCTCCACGCGCCCGCCATTCACCAGATGCTCGCGTAGGTTCATGTGGGAAGCTTAACCCTGGCTATCAGGAATCGAGCGGGCTGCGGACTGCCTTGGGGCCTTTGTTCAGCACGTGGGTGTAGATCATGGTCGTGCTCACGTCGGCATGACCGAGCAACTCCTGCACCGTGCGGATGTCGTAGCCCGCCTCCAGCAGATGCGTGGCGAAGCTGTGCCGGAAGGTGTGGCAACTGATGCGTTTGGGGATGTGCGATCGGCGCGCCGCCTGCGACACCGCCTTCTGCAAACTGGTCTCGTGGGCGTGCCAGCGATACAACTGCGGGTCGTCGGGGTTACGCGGGTCGCGCGAGAGCTTGCTGGCCGGGAACACGAACTGCCACTCCCAGGCCGTGCTGGCCGAGGCGTGCTTGCGCCGGAAGGCGTTGGGCAACGGCACATAGCCCAACCCGCATTCCAGGTCATCCTCGTGCAGCGCCTTCACCCGCGCCAGGTGAGCGGTCAACGGCTCGACCAGCGCCTCGGGCAGCATGGTCAGCCGGTCTTTGTCGCCCTTGCCCTCGCGCACGATGATCTGGCGCTGGCCGAAGTCCACATCTTTGACCCGCAGGCGCAGGCACTCGATCAGGCGCAGCCCGCAACCATAGAGCAGCTTGGCCATGAGTTGATACTCGGCGTGCATCAGGCCGATGACCTGCTGCACCTCGGCCTTGGTTAACACGACCGGGATGTGCCGGCGCGTTTGAGCGCGGGCGATGCCCAGCGCACCGAACATGGCATCGGCGTCGTGATGCAGCACCTCTTTGTAGAGGAAGAGCAACGCCGAGAGCGCCTGGTTCTGCGTGGAAGATGAGACATGCTCGCGGACGGCCAGATGCGACAGAAAGGCCTCCACCTCGGCGCGGCCCATGTCGTTGGGGTGGCGCTTGTCGTGAAAGAGGATGAAGCGACGGATCCAGTTGAGATAGCTTTTCTCGGTGCGAATCGAGTAGTGCTTGAGGCGGATGACGCGGCGCACCTCGTTCAGGAACGGGCTGTCTCTGGGCGCGTAGACGATTGGGGTTGCCGGTGCGGGCACAGGTGTTGGTGTATCAGGCACATTCGAATTATACCGATATTGGCTATGAAATGGCTCTGCATACAACCCATTTTTCGGTGCAAATACTGAATTCTCAAGATATACTCTGGGCCGTCGTTCGTTCTGTATACTAATTAGTTAGACCGCAGGAAACACGTCCGCGCGCAAGGATAGGAAGAGAACATGGCTAAGCTCGTATTCGGAATGAATCAGTCCTTGGACGGGTACGTCGACCATATGGCGTTCGCGCCCAGCCCCACGCTATTTCGCCACTTCATCAAGGAAGCTCAGGGGCAGGCGGGCAGTGTGTACGGCCGCCGAATGTATGAGATCATGCGTTACTGGGACGACGACCATCCTGAATGGAATGCGGAGGAACGCGCCTTCGCGGCTGCGTGGCGAAACCAACCGAAATGGGTCGTCTCGCGCTCGTTGAACTCGGTAGGCCCGAACGCCAAACTTGTTGAGGAAGATCTCGAGGGCGCGATCCGCGAGATAAAGGCCGAACGCGACGGGGAGATCGAAGTTGCTGGCCCAGACTTGGCGCACAGCTTAACCAAACTTGGCCTGATCGATGAATATCGAATCTACCTGCATCCCGTCGTCCTTGGTCACGGCAAGCCATATTTCGCTGGACCCCGGCCGTCGCTCCGCTTTATAGCTAGTGACCGGATTGACGAGGCTGTGATCCGGTTGACCTATGTTCCTGCCTAATTTCGCGACTCTCAGGAACGTCATTGCCGCTGAGATATGGTCACTGGCTAGGCCCGACTGC
>CAZPVX010000024.1:0-68737 GCA_964590135.1 uncultured Anaerolineae bacterium
CTGTCGATGTTCGATCCACTCACCGGCCAGATCCTGCGCCGGCTGCCGCGCTACGATCTAGTGTGGACACAAGCTGGCTACACCGCATTTGCCTCAGAGGGCGGCCACGCCGATTTTGCGCCGGGCAACGAGTTGGAGTCTGACCTGCAGCGCTATCTGCAGCGCAGATACGGCCGCGTCAGCTATGAGCGCGTCATCAGCGGTCTCGGCATCCCCAATATCTATGCCTTTTTGCGCGATGGATTCTATGTGCCTGAATCGCAGTGGGTGGCGGAGCAACTGGCCGGCGCGCATGATCCCACGCCGGTGATCGTGACGAATGCCTTGATCGAGACGCCCGATCCATTGTGCGCCAAGGTGATGGAGATCTTTGCGTCGGTGCTGGCGGCGAAGGCCGGCAACCTCGGCCTCACGGTGATGGCGACTGGCGGCATCTATCTCGGCGGTGGCATTCCCCCGCGCATCCTGCCGTTGCTCAAGCGCGAATCGTTCATGAGCACGTTTCGCTACAAGGGCCGGCTGTCAAACCTGATGCAGCAAATCCCCGTCCGCGTGATCTTGAACACGAAGAGCGGACTGCTCGGCGCTGCCCGCGTTGCCATGGGGTGAGACTTTGGAGAGCGAACGGGTGAATGCCCGCTGGCCTATCCAGCGAGCGCCGCCCGCAACGCGGCCACACCTTCGGCCACGCTGTGCTTTGGCGAATACACGGCGCTGCCGACCACGACGATGCTTGCGCCGGCGTCGCGCACTTCGCGGATGGTGCCGGCGTTGATGCCGCCGTCCACTTCCAGCTCGGCCTTGCTGCCGATGGCGTCGAGCATCTGCCGCGCGCGCCGGATGCGTTGCGTTGCGCCGGCGATGTAGCCCTGCCCGCCGTAGCCTGGCTCCACCGACATGATCAACACCAGGTCGATCAGTGGCAACGCCTCTTCGATGGCGCTGAGCGGTGTGAGCGGATTGAGCGTCACGCCGGCCTGCAGACCCAGTTTGTGAATGGCCTGGATCGTGGAATACAGGTGCGGGCACGCTTCGACATGCACGATGAGGCGCTTCATGCCAGCGGCGGCGTAATCCTCAAAAAATCTTTCGGGCTGTTGCACCATCAAGTGCGCCTCGCACGGCAGTGACGTGCTGCGCTGCACCGCCGCGCACACCGCCGCGCCGAAGGTGATGTTTGGCACCAGCGCGCCGTCCATCACGTCGAGGTGCATCCAGTCGACGCCGGCTTGTTCGGCGTCTTTCACCTGCGCGCCGAGCCGCGCGAAGTCTGCTGTGTAGATCGATGGAGCCAGTTTCATCGGACTCGATTATCCCGCGATCACCCATGTGCGCATCCCCAGATGCGCGGCTGCTTTGCGTTAATCGCAATTCACTCTAATATCCGCAGTGTTGTGGAAAACGTAAATTTTGGCTTGTCCTGCTACTCCTTCCCGTTTAGCTGCGGCTTCCTGAAGCGCGATGGCGTTTCGGCCTGCCCAAAGCCGATGAACGGGCTGGATCTGGTCGATCTCGCGGCGCAATATGGCATGACCAGCGTCGAGTTCCCGCACACCATCATTCCCGATCATTCCGAAGCCGGCCTCGACCGCTTCCGCGCGTTGCTCCAATCGAAGGGTATGCAGTATGTCCTCGATATGGGCATCATCAACGTGGATGAGATGCGGCGTGTGCTGCCGCTGGGCAAGCGCGCCGGCGCAAAGATCGCGCGCTGCACCATCAGTGGATTCCTTGAGGGCGCGCGCGCCAGGCAGGTTCCCGACTGGGATGCCTACATGCGCGACATGATCGGCCGCGTTGTCGCGGTGCAGCCATTGCTGGAAGAGCACGACATGCTGCTGGCGATTGAGAATCATCAGGATGCCGGCTCTGCCGACATCCTCGCGCTGGCGCAGGCCGGCGGAGCGCGCGTCGGCGCGACACTCGATGTGGTCAACCCGCTCGCGGTGGCCGAGGAACCATATGAGTTTGCCGAGCGGCTGGGCGACCGCATCTTCAACATTCACATCAAGGACTACACCATTCACCGCACCGAAAGCGGCTACAACCTCGTGCGCGCCAGCACCGGCGAAGGCTGCATCGATTGGGGGCGCATGTTGGCGCTGATCAGGCGCATCGCGCCGAAGGCGGTGTGGCACGTTGAACTGGCGGCGTTGAATGCGCGCCACATTCGCCTGTATGAAGATCAATGGTGGCGCGGCTATCCACAGCGCGACGTGTGCGAGATGCTGTCGCTGTTTCGTTTCGTGGCGCAGCACACGCAGAGCGATGCTGTCGCCTGGCAAACGCCGTGGGAGCGCGAGGCGCCGGCAGAGGAATGTGAAGCTTATGAGCGCGGTCAGCTTGACCGCACCGTGACACACTTGAAGCGTGTGTTGAAGGATTTGGAAACACCGTGAAAACCATTCGCGTCGTCATGCCTGAACCGTTCAAGTGCAACGTCGAAGAGGCCGATCTGCCGGCGCTCAAAGCCGGCGAGGCATTGATCAAGTGTGAGGCCAGCGCCATCAGCGCCGGCACTGAACTGGCTGTCTACACGGGCATTCACCAGTGGCTGAACGATCCCACCCGCACCTGGCCGCGCTTTCCATTCGTGCCGGGTTACAGCGGGGTGGGGCGCGTGCTGGAGGTGGGCGCAGGCGTCACGCGGGTGAAAGCCGGCGACCGTGTGATCTGGCCTTCGCAGCATGCTTCGCATGCCGTGGTCAACGTCGAAGACGCGCACGCGCTGATCTTCCCGATCAAGGATGATGTGCCGGCGCACCTTGCAGCCTTTCTCGGCCTGGCGCGCTTCCCGCTCTCTGCGCTGGTGCAAAGCGCCACCATCATCGGCCAGTGCGTCGCGGTGATGGGGCTTGGCACGATTGGGCAGATCACCACGCGGCTGTATGGCGCCGCCGGCGCGCACCCCATCATCGGCATCGACACCGTTGCAGCGCGCCGCGCCCTCGCAGCAAAAGCGCCTGGCGTCATCGCCACACTCGACCCAACCGACCCGCAATTCAAAGACAAATTGCGTGCGCTGAACTTTGGCAAATTGCCCGATATCGTGGTGGATGCGACCGGCTTTCCGCAGACGGTGAAGACAGCGATGAACATCGTGCAGGATGGCGGGCGCGTGGTGATGGTCGGCAGCCCGCGCGGCATCGCCGGCGACGTCGATTTTTATTGGGATCTGCATGGCCGCTCGATCACGCTGATCGGCGCGCATGGCAGCGCCATCGGATGGGAGCCGCGCGATAAATTCCCCTTCACTGTGCCGCGCGCCATGCACCTGCTGGTCAATCTGCTGGAGACTGAGCGCATTCGCCTGAATGACATTGTGACGCATGTGGCGGATGCCGAAGAAGCGAAGGAAATGTACGACGGTCTGCTCAACGACAAGGAACATTTTCATGCAGTTGCCTTCCGCTGGTGAGCATAAAAATCAGCTGTCAGAATATGTAGAAATCTGTCAAATGCGGCCAATCAGCCGGATTGTATTTTCGTGGTTGAATGGCCGGCATGAGCTTGATGAAAAATCCGCGCGCTGGCCAGCCCACTGGACTCATTGCATTCATCGTCGTTTGGATCGGCCAGATGATCTCGATCGTGGCGTCGAACATGTCGTGGTTCGCGCTGACGATCTGGGTGTTTCAACTGACACAGAGCGCCACCGCGATGGGCTTGGCGCAGGTGTTTTTCATCGCGCCATTCCTCCTCATCTCGCCCATTGCCGGCGTCATGGTCGACCGCTACAACCGCAAGCTGATGATGATGACGAGCGACCTCGGCTCCGGCGTCGCGACCATTTTCATCTTTCTGATGAGCATGACCGGCCAGTTGCAACTGTGGCACATGTATCTGTATGGCGTCATCGCCGGCACGTTCAATGCGTTTCAGTGGCCGGCGTATTCTGCCAGTATCAGCCTGATGGTGCCGAAGGAGCAACTGGGTCGCGCGAATGGGTTGATGTCACTGATGGAGGCCGGGCCGTCAGTGTTGTCGCCGCTGCTCGCCGGCGCGCTCATCGGCATCATCGGCCTGAATGGCATCCTGATGATTGACATCGTGACGTTCATCATCGCGGTCGGTGCGCTGCTGGTCGTGTTTGTGCCGCAGCCGCCGCGCACGGAGGAGGGCCGGCAAGGCGAGGGCAACCTGCTCAAGGAGGCTGCCTTTGGCTTTCGCTACATCTTCGACCGGCCTAGTTTGCTCGGGTTGCAACTGGTGTTCTTCGTCTGCAACCTCTTCGGTGGCATTTTCAACAATCTGGTTGCGCCGATGGTGCTGTCGCATACGGGTGGCAACTCGCTCGCGTACGGCACAGTGCAAACGGCGGGTGCGATTGGCGGCGTGGTCGGCGGCATCCTGATGAGCGTGTGGGGTGGTTTCAAGCGGCGCGTGTGGGGCGTGTTGCTCGGCTGGGTCTGGATAGCGCTCTTTGGTCAGATCTTGTTTGCGTTGGGCCGCGATGTGCCGCTGTGGGCTGCGGCTTCGTTCTTGGGATTAGCAGCCTCTGCGCTGGTCAATGGCAGCAGTCAGGCCATCTGGCAGGCCAAGGTTGCGCCAGATTTGCAGGGGCGCGTATTTTCAGCGCGGCGCTTGATTGCATGGTTCACCGGCCCGATTACGCCGTTGATTGCCGGCCCGCTGGCCGACGTGGTGATGGAGCCGGCGATGCGCGACCCGAGCAGCGCAATGGCACAGCTGTTTGGCAGAGTGCTTGGGGTGGGGCCAGGCATCGGCATGTCGCTCATCATGCTTACAACCGGCGTGTGCATCCTCATCACCATCGCCATCTCGGCGCAGGCGCGCGCCATCCGTGAGGTGGAGACCCTGTTGCCCGATCAGTTGCCGGAGCCAGAGGTGATGCCGGCGCCGGCATAGGCTGGAGGGGTGTCAAGGTCTGGCGATGTTGGGCGACGCGTCGTTCGCGGCAGTTCGATATCGCAATTGGGTAATGATGCAACCATGAGAATTCTTGCCAACAAAAAGATCATCGTCACCGGTGCGACGAGCGGCATTGGCCAGGCGATCGCTATACGCTGCGCACAGGAAGGCGCGGACGTGGCGTTCTGTGCGCATGTCGATCAGGGTGCGGAGGTGACAGCGAAGGCGATTGAGGACGCCGGCCAGCGTGCGTTTTTCAAACGTGTCGATTTGACTGATTTGAGTGCGGCGCGCCAGTTTGCACAGGAAGCAATTGCTGCGCTGGGTGGCGTGCATGGTTTGGTAAACAACGCCGGCGCAAATTTGTGGCATGGCGTCGCCACTTCGACCTTTGAGCAGCTCGATCACTGCTTCAAGGTGAACTTCTATCATGCCTGGGCGCTTAGCCAGGAGGTGTATCCGCATCTCAAAGCGGCCGGCGGCATGATCGTCAACCTGTCATCGGTCAATGCCGAGCGCACGCTGCCCGGCGTCTTCCCCTACAATGTCGCCAAGGCCATGCTGCTGGCGCTGACCAAATCGATCGCGCTGGAGTGGGGGCGCGACAATATTCGCTCGGTCGCCATCCAACCCGGTCTGACCATGACCGCGCTGGCGGTTGAATACTTCGGCAAGTTCCCCGACCCGGATGTCGAGCGGAACCGCATGACCAGCCACTACCCGCTCCATCGCGGTGCGGAGCCGGCGGAGATCGCCGCCACCGTGGCGCATTTGCTCAGTGATCAGAACCGCTTTATCAGCGGCGCGCCGCTGTTGATCGACGGCGGTATCAGTGCGCTGTTGGAATTTCCGGCTGAATGGTAAATGGGGGATTTTCATACGAGGTTTTGTGAACGATGTCATCTGAAAAGCAGTGGAAGGTGCGCGCGATGCATTGCAGTCATCGCGCCACAGACGAAGAGGTGTATCAGGCGCTCAAACGCGCGACGCAACCGCTGACCCGCGCATGGGATAAGCTGCGCAAGGCCAGGCGCATCGCCATCAAATTCAACCAGGACAAGGAACCGCGCAACCTGGTGACATGGCAGAATCACCGCGTGCAATTGGTGAGCGACAGTGTGGTGCGCGCCACGCTGCGTTTGCTGCGCGAGAACACGCAAGCCGAATTGTTCTGCGTCGATGTCAGCTTCTACCAGCACTATGTGGAGCAGGCGAAGGGGGTGCAGACGTTGCAGATCGGTCATCTGCTGAAAGAGTTTGGCGTGACCTACATCGATGGCAACCGGGATGTGGTGTGGGCAGAGGTGCCAGGCGGCGGCTTGATGTTTGACAAATACCCGGTTACGCGCGAGTTTGCCGACATGGATGAGTGGATCAGCGTGCAAAAGCTGAAGAACCACGCCTTCATGGGTGTGACGTTGTGCATGAAGAATCTGTTCGGGTTGATGCCAACTGAGCCGGCTGGCCGGCCGCGCACGTACTACCATCACCTGGTGCGCATGCCCTACATGCTGGCAGATCTCGGCAAGCTCTACAACCCCGCGCTGAACATCCTGGATGGCATGGTGTGCCAGGCCGGTGAGGAGTGGGGCAAGGGCGAGGCGCGTCGCATCGCCGACACGCTTATCGCCGGCGATCATGTTGTGGCGACCGATGCCGCCGGCGCGCACTTGATGGGGCTGGACCCACAGCACGGCGACTGGCAGGTCGAGCCATTCCACCGCGACCGCAACTCCCTGCGCGTGGCTGCCGAGAGCGGCTTTGGCTCAGTCGACCTGAATCAGATCGATTTCGAAAGCGAGATGAAAGCGCCGGTGGGTGATGGGCCGTTCTTTGCGAAGATCACCGACAGCCGCGAGATCGTGTTCAGTTGGCGCAAGACCACCGCCGAGCAAGGTCTGTATTACCGCGACCACGCGCGCGAGATTCAGCGCAAATACGCCGGCCAATACATCCTGCTGCAAATGGGCGAGGTGCAGTGGCACAGCAAGGACGGCACCGTGCGTGAATCTCGTCGCAAGCTTTCCGGTGATCATCCCGAGCAGGCGATGTGGATGAAGTGGGTCGATCCTGACGAGGCCGAGGGCGAGCATTACGAAGTCTATGACCGCACGCTCAAGGAGATCGAGGCGTTGACTGTGCCGGCGTAAGGCAAGGTTGCCGGCAACTCGTTGCCGGGTGTAAAAAAGCGGGCGCAACCTTATTTGGTGCGCCCGTTTTTTGTCCACTACCTGGCCTGCGCGAGGAATGTGCGCACAGCTGCCAGGTAAGGCGAAAAATCGTCGCGGCGAATGCAGTGGCCGGCGCCGGCGATGTGCGCCACTTGCAGACGTGGATGCAGCGATTGTGCTTCGACTGCCTGCGCCGGCGAGATGATCACGCCGTGATCGACGTCGCCGGTGATGAGCAGGGCCGGGCATTGCATGTGCTTCAGCGCGGCGCGCCAATCTATTGGCGGCGCGTCCATCCACTGCAGCACTTCCTCATGCACTTGCGCGGTGGCGTCGGCCCATGGTTGCAATTCGCCATCTGACCAGCGCGGGTTTCTTTCATGCGCTTCAGCGATCACCGCCTCACGCGCCCTCTGTTTGTTGGCGCGCATGCCTTCGAGCCAGCCGTGTTTCATGGCTTCCCCTTGTTCCGGCGAGGGGATGCGCGTTTCGGCGAACCATGCTGGATCTTCGAAGATCGCCGCGCGCACAAGCTGGGGGTGTTGCGACGCGATCAAGGTTGCCACTGCGCCGCCCATCGAATGGCCGATCACAGCGGGGCGGCTGAGTTGGAGCGCCTTGATGAGCGCAGCGGCATCGGCGGCGTGATCGGCCGGCGCGTAACCTGTCACCGGCGCTTCGCTCAGGCCATGCCCGCGCGCGTCCGGCGCGATGCAGTCGTAGTCGCCGGCCAGCGCCTCGATCACCGGCGTCCAGCACGCGCCGTTGTCGGTCAGACCGTGCAGCAGCAACACTTGCGGCTTGTTGCCGCCGCTGCGCAGATAGTGCATGCGAATGCCGTTGGCCTCAATGAAGTTCGATTCCATCATGAGGCGAATTATCCTTCGCTCTGCGTTCTGTGCGCATCGTTTTGCGTTTGCCAACTTGCTGCGCCTCCCCTTTACTTGACACCATGAGCAACAAGCAGCGTTGGCGCGGGGCGTTCGCCATCCCCATGACGCCGTGGACCGACGATGACACCATCGATGAAGATGTGCTGCGCGCCGAGATCGACTTCATGATCGAGGCCGGCGCACCTGGCGTGATCGGGCCGATTCTGGTGAGCGAATTTCAGGCGCTGAGTGAAGATGAGCGCCGGCTGTTCATGCGCATCCTGGTGCAGCACACCAACAAGCGCGTGCCGGTGATCGTGAATGCCGCCGGCGTGAACACCGCCACTGCCGTCGCGTATGCGCGCTATGCGCGCGAGCTGGGCGCCGATGGCGTGATCGCCATGCCGCCCTATACCATTCGCTTTGATGGCGAGCGCGCCTTTGATTACATCAAGCAGGTGGCGGCGGCCGCGCAATTGCCGGTGATGATTCAGAACGCCGACCTCGCGCCGCTCTCGCCGGACGCGGTGGTGAAGCTGTGCAGCGAGATCGAGCATGTGAGTTGGGTGAAGGAGGAAGTCTCGCCGCGCCACCGCAGCATCGGCGCGCTGGCGGCGAAGCGCAGCCCGCACATTCACGGCATCATGGGCGGCGGCGGCGGGCAATACGTCATCACCGAACATGCGCGCGGCGCGTGCGGCACGATCATCGCGTGTGAGATCTGCGACGTGGTGCAGAAGATCTGGGCGCTGCTGGACGCCGGCAATTTGCCCGAAGCGGAGACGTGGTATGAGCGCGCGTTGCCGATCATCAACCTGGAGTTTGCGATGGGCATGGCGTTTGCAAAATACTTCGTGATGAAGCGCGGCGTGTTCAAGAACTACCGCATGCGGGCGCAGGCGCGACCGTTGGACGCCGACGACTTGCGCGAGATCGACCGCGCCTATGAGCGCATCGCGCCGCATCTGTTGTGGAAGCGGTGATGTGACGATTCCCAATCTCTGAGGAAAAAGATGGCAAAGACAAAATCAGGCAAGAAGAAGGATGTGTATCTCGAAAAGGCGTTGGATGGCGTGAATACATTCTCCAGCCCAAGCGAGCTGAAGATCACCGATATGCGCATCGCGGTTGTGTGCAGCAACTATGACTATCCGATCATCAAGATCGATACGAACCAGGGCGTGTATGGCATCGGTGAAGTGCGCGACGCCGGCCACAAGGAGAACGCGCTGCAGTTCAAGAGCATGCTGCTTGGCCAGAATCCGCTTAACATCGACATGATCTTTCGCAACATCAAGCATTATGGCAACTGGGGCCGTGAGGGCGGTGGCGTCAGTGGCATCGAGATTGCGCTGTGGGACTTGATCGGCAAGGTGTATGGCGTGCCGGTATGGCAGTTCCTTGGCGGCAAATATCGCGACAAGGTGAGGCTGTATGCCGACACGCCGGCGCCGACCGACACCTCGCCCGAAGGCTATGCCAAGCGCGTGATCGGGCGCAAGAAGATGGGCATGACCTTCATCAAGTTCGACATTGGCCTGCATCTGCTCGAAGGCATGAAGAACATGCGCATTGGCCAGCCGACGAAGTTTGAGTCCGAGATGGGCAAGTGGTGGTGGCGCGCGCCCGGCACCGGCGAAGTGGTGCGCGTGACTGACAAGGGCATCGCCCGCATGGCTGAAGTCGTTGCCACCGTGCGCGAGGCGGTTGGCTGGGACACAGCGCTGTGCATCGACCATTTCGGTCACGGCATGATGACAGTCAAGGAAGTGATCAAGCTGGGCAATGCGCTGGAGCCATATGGCCTGGCATGGATCGAAGACCCGGTGCATCACTACGACGTCGACGGTCACAAGGAGGTGCGCGATTCGATCCTGACGCCGGTGGCTGCCGGCGAGGAGTGGTATCTCATGGAAGGCTTCAAGCCCTTCATCGAGAATCGCGCCGTCGACATCGTGCATCCCGATTTGCTGACAAGCGGCGGCATGCTGGAGACGAAAAAGATCGCCGACTACGCTGAAACGTTCCAGATTCCCACGGCGCTGCACTTCGCCGGCTCGCCCTTCGCCTTCATGGCCAACGTGCATACTGCCGCCGCGATTCCCTCCTTCGTCGCGCTGGAGCATCATGGCCTCGACCTGCCGTTCTGGGAGGGGTTGGTCACTGGCTTGCCGAAGGACTATATCCGGAGTGGTTACGTCGAGGTGCCGAACAAGCCCGGCCTTGGCCTTGATCTGAATCTTGAGGGCATCGAGGCGAATTTGCGCCCACCAAGCGGCCTGTTTGAGGAGACGAGCGCCTGGGACACGCCAAAGCTCGGCTTCTGGCAGCCCGATCGAAGGTGGGACAAGTGATTTGAGAAAGAGAGGGGAGAAGATGGAATCTGCAACTCGCACTTTCTTCCTCTCCCTCCATCTCAAGGGAGAGCCGCATGAATGAGCTTGCCGCATTGATCCAGTCCACGCCGTTGATGGATACGCACGAACACATGGGGACAGAGCAGTCCTTCGTCGAGGATGGCCCCGACATTCTGCAATGCCTGTTCGGCAATTATGCGCAGAATGATCTGATCACCGCCGGCGCAAGCGACGTGGCGGTAGAGCGGTTGGTGGACAAAAGCGATCCCGATGTGCGCAGCCGTTTCGCGGCTGTGCGCGAGGCATGGGAAGCCATGCAGTTCACCGGATATGGGGAAGGCGTGCGGCTGGTTGCGCAGCATGTTTTTGGCATTCACGACCTGACTGCCGACGCTCTGGAGAAAGCCGCGCCTCTAGCACTGGCCTTGCATAAGCCCGGCGAGCGGTTGCGATTGTTGCGGGATGTGGCCGGCCTCGATCACATCCAGACTGACGATTTTGCGCTGGCTGTTGCGCCGGACCCCAGCGGGCCGGATTTCTTTCTGTATGACATCTCGTGGGCTAACTGGGCTTGCGGCAGGGTGGATGCCGAGGAGATGCGCGCCGAAACCGGCATTGAAATTCGAGACGTCGCCACGTTGCGCAGCGTGTTCGAAGCCGTATTTGAAAAATACGCGCCGGCCGCCATTGCGGTGAAAAGCCAGCATGCCTATGAACGAACGCTGCATTGGCAACTGCGCAGTGATGCCGAAGCGGAAGCTGTGCTGTCCAAACGCCTGCGGGATGATCCAGTGAGTGAGGCAGAGGCAAACTGCCTTGGCGACTGGGCGCTGGGACAAGCGGCGCAGTTGTGCGCAAAACACAATCTGCCTTTGAAGATTCACACCGGCTATGCCGCTGGCAACCGTCACATGCAGCTGGATCGCATGCGCGCGCTGCAACTGACCCCATTGTTGAGGCAATATCCGCAGACGCGCTTTGTGCTGATGCACGACTCGTATCCGCACGACCATGAGATCGCTGCGCTGGCCAAGCACTACCCGAATGTGTGGGTGGATATGTGCTGGGCGTGGAGCATCGATCCACATAGCGCGGCGCAATTCATCCGCCGCATGATCCATGCCGTGCCGTCAAACAAGCTGTTTGTGTTTGGCGGGGATTCCTTCGTGCCGACGATCAGCGTGGGCTACGCAATTCAGGCGCGCGCCGGCCTGACACGCGCGTTGCAGGCCGAAGTGGATGATGGGCAGCTTACCGAACGGCAGGCGATCTCACTGGCGCGCCGTTTCATGCAGGGCAACCAGCGCGCGTGCTTCGATCTGGAAGGGACACGGGCAGCCATTCATGCTCAACTCGCCGTTTTGAAAGACCACTGATAGTTGAAGGGCTTGCCGTCGTAGCTGCCGGTCACCGAGACGTTGATCGTGCTGTTTGCCGGCAGCGACTGCGACGGCCGGATCTCGATGCCCTTGTGACCCACCGGCAACGCCGTGGTATAGCTGAGGGGTATCGGATTGCCGTTGGCAGTCAGGCTGACGGATGACACGGTGGGCGTCGCGCCGAAATAGCGCCAGCCCAGCGTGATGGAGTAGGCCTGCGCAGGGATGCCGGTCTGATTGGGCGCGGGGTAGCGCACTGGCCAGCCGGCATAGGTCAGATCCTTGCTGGTGTTGATGCGGGAAAGCACATCCAGTGCGGAGCCGGCGCGATTGTTGTTTGCGGTGTAGAACGAAAAACCGAATGCCGGCGTGGTTGGATACAGCAGCCACATGCGGTGCCCCACAGAATCCATCCAGCCATTGATGGCATGTATCGGCTGCCAGATCGGTTTGCTATATTCGCTGCCCAGCCACACGTTGCTGTTTTGCCCGCAAGATTGTCCCTCTGCCGAATACCACGGGCTATTGGTGCGTTCGCTGTGGGCGATTTCGTTTTCCTCAGCCATGTAACGCGAGTGGTACCAGCAGTTGTTGCTGAGCGAATCGATGAGCGCGACCGCCGGCACGCCGGCGGCGATCCGATATGCATTGACAATGTCGATCGGGTTGGTGCTCTCCGGACGAGGAGTGGCGCTTGCGTCGGCGCGCGTGACGATCGGCACATAGGCGCGCGCGATCAGTTGGTTGGCACTGGCGCCGGCATCTGCGTTGATGGTGATGGGTGCTTGTGGCGCGTGATCGATCGAGAGCTCGGCTGGCAACGCTTGCTCTGCCGGCCAGACGTCAATGGTTTGTGAATGTGTTTGTTGCACGGGGAGGATCGACAGTCCTAGCAAACAAATTGCTGTGCTGATGACGACTTTCAATCCTGATGCAATGAAGCGATGAACGCTGATACGATCCATGATTCCAATTCAGATGAACGTGAGGAATCATTCTATGAAGATCGAATCATGTCGCTCTACGGAATTCTGACTGTGTTCTCAGTATGCTAAAAGACGCCATTTCGTATGGCGTCTTCTAATCAAACTTCAGAGAAATGACGTGCGTTGGCCTGTTTGTAGTCATGCGCTGCAAAGAAGGCAATCAACGTCTCAGACTTTCTACCGACACGTGCTATCCAGTTGACGAGGTTTTGAACACCCAACGCGCCATGCGATTGAACGCACCTTTGTCTGGAATGTGATTTATGCGCTCTTGTAGCGCGTAGTGGGCAATAAAGGCAAGCACCACACCGATGAGCAATCCAATGAGCGCAGCGATCGCCACTTTTGGCAGCAGTCCCATCGTGCGACGGTCTGGGGGCAGCGCCGGCGATGCCAGCCGCACTTCGCTGCCTGAAACGGCGCTCGCCAGCGTCACCTCGGCTTGCTTGCGCGCCAGCGTCTCAGATGTCTCGCGCCGCAGATCGCGCTCGGCCTTCAGGCGATCCAGCGTGGCTTGCTCTTTTTCAAGGCTGGCCTGCGCTTCACTCAGACGTTTTTGCAGCCGCTCGATGACGGCATTGGACATGTTGTTGCTGGCAAAGGAGCCGGCGGTCAAATTGTCGATGCTGAAGTTCAAAATCTCGGCGGCTTTGCTCTGGGCGGCGGTCGTCAATGGATTCGTGATGGGCACATTTTCGCTCAACTGGCCGATGTCGCCCATGTCGAACAGCAGTGGGTAGGTGTCCGAAATGGCTTGCGCGATCCTCGAGTGGCTATTGCTGCCATTCGGAAGTGTGTAACCATCGCCGGTCTGCAAGCGTGCTGTGACGTCGTTGATCTGCTGGGTGAGCGACGTTTCACGCGCTTGCAGCGATTTGACAAAAGCTTCCAGATCGGCCAACTGCGCGCTGGCAGTGATCGGCGTGGTTTGATCCTGCATTTGCAATTGCAGTGGCACGCTGTCTGAAATGGGCGTGGTCAGTGCAAAGGCATTGGCCTTCATCAGGCTGAGCGCGATGACGTTCGATTGCGCTGCCGCGTCACCGCCGGCGCGCACCTGCTCGCGCATCGCCTGCGCGTCGCCAATCATTTGCCGCACGCGACTGCGCGCATTGCTCAAGTTGGTCAGCAGCAACAGGTCGGCGCGCACCTGCTCGCTGAAGGCCTTCACCTCGGCCTGATTCTGCGCGTCCAGATAGGCTGTTACCAGATTGCGCCGGCCTTCCTGCTCTTTCTCGAAGGCCACCAGCCGGTTGGCCGATTGCGCGCCCAGGTATGCAGAGATGATCTCGGAGTTCACCTTGAGTTGCTCGCTGATGACCAGCGTAAGCGCATTTTGCTTGCCGGATTGCAACGAGTCGAGCAACTGCTTGGTCTCGCTGATCGTGCTTTGCAACTGCTCGATGGGGCTGGTGGCGATGTACTGCTCCAACGCGGTCTGCGCAGTGTTGTATTCGGTCTGCGCGCGCAGATATTCTGTGGAGATGGACGACGAATATTCGGCTGGCGCGCCTGAATACAGGCTGTTCACATAGCGCTCATATTCGCGCGCCCACGCATTCGCAATCTCGGCTGCTGTTTGTGGGTTGTCGTCGCGCACCTTGATCAGGATCAAGTCGCCGCGCCCGCCAAGCGCCGCATCCACTTTGTTCAGCAACTCTACGGCTGTGCGTTCGTTGTTGGTCAGCAGCGGCGCCACATCGCTCATCACGCGGCTGGCGATGACGCTGTTCTCCACCAATCCCTGAAAGGTGGCGCGGCGCGTGTCGGCGGTGGTGGCATTTGCATTCATTTCGTCCTGCGTCAGCGTTTTGAAGCGCGGGTCGAATTCCACCTGCGTGCTGGTCTTGACGATGGCGATGGTCGAAGTGGCTTCGTATGGCGAGGGCAGCGCCAGCCCGATCATGGTGCCGAGGATGCCGGCGATGATGGTCGAAGTCAAAAGCAGGCGCCAGCGTGATGTGACGATGGTCACATATTTCTTCAAATCGATCTCAATCTCATCCGAGTGATCTTCTGGTTGAGCGATATTCGTCATCGGGGGTTGCATTCGAAAAAGAACTCCTTGAGGTTGCGCGAGTGGCGCAAGTGTACTGGGCTGTGGTTTGTCGGCGCTACGATGCGTCGATGGTTGATGTGCTGTCGACCGGCGTTGCGTCATTGACAGACGGGCGCGCCGTCATGCGCCGGCCTCCAATGCGGTAGGGATACGCAACCTTGCGCGGTTGCTTCGGAGCCGCGTCTGCCGCTTGCCCCCCGCGCAACCATGCCAGCAGGCCGCGCGGCTTGTGCGTCGCGACGTCTGTCTCAGTTTGCTCGGTGGTGGATGAAGCTTGTGGCCGGACTGGTGCAGATGTTTCAAGCGCCGGCATGGCCTCAGCCGTGGCCGGCGTTGCGACGACGGCAGGCGGCGTAGTGATCTCTTGCTCGGCGGCATTTTCAGCTATTGTGATCGGCGCAGCCAGCACTGACCAGCGTAACGCGCTTGCCAGCCACAACATCAATTGCGTCGCTGCGTGTGCCAGCAGTGCGATGGCTGTGACGGCAATGGTTTGGGCAACCAGGGCGCCGGCGTCAGAAAATGCGCCCGCCACCAGCATGCCTGCAGCTGCAGGCAGCAAAACAGCCGTCACAATCGCGCTCTCATCGTTCAGCAGGCGTTTCTCGTTCGCCCAATAAAAGCCGAGCGTCGCCAGCAGCCCGCATGCCACGCCCAGCAATGCCATCAGCCAGATGGGCAGCAGCGTTGCGCCGGCGCTACCCATGAAAATGGCTGCCAGCATGGCGCGGCTGGCGCTCAGCGCGTCTGCGTTGCGGGTGGTGAAGGCGGTGTATGCGCCGGCGGTGATGATGGCTACAGCCGCGGCAATGGCGGTATTGACAAATTGGCGCAGGGCCGCGCCAGCATCTTGCGCCATCAGCACACCAGCCATGCCTGCCAGCACGAGCAACACGCCGGCGATGGCCCGCGCCGGCAGAAGCGCCTCTGGCAGCTGCGGCGCGGGTGTGAGGCTGCGGCGCGGCGTTGCCCGCAGCCATGCCAGCCCGGCACCGCCGGCTGCCAGCCCCACCACCGCCAACTGTCCGACATCGTGCGCACCGAGCGTGTGCAGCCAGCCATTCGCCCACAGCCAGCCGCCAGCCAGCGGCAGCGCAAAGCCGCACGTGACGACGACGAGGATAAGTTGGGCGATGGGGCGAGCGCGCTGGGCCAACACGCCAGCCATCAGCACAGCGCCGGTCAGCACCAATGGCAGTGCCTGCACAAACAGCGCCAGCACGCCGGGTTGCGATGTCGCATTCAACAGGAAACCGCTCGCGCCGGCGAATGTCCAGGTGTCTTGCGCACCGCGAATGGCGATTGGCGCGTTCAGCGTGCTGGCAAACTCTGGCACGGTTGCGCCGATGCCGCCGAATGCGAGCGCAAAGCCGAAGGCGGCGAAGGTAAGCAGTGAGGCGGCGAGTGCGATGAGGGTGACCGAGGCAAGCCGGCGCTGCGCCTGCAACGGCGCGCCAGCCGAGACGATCAGCCAGACGCCGGCGGGCAGCAAGAAACCGCTGACCATCTCAATGTGCATCTACCAAAGTATAATTGAGCGCAATGACCCAACACCCAGCAGAAGAGAGCCTCGCCATCGCCCGTGCAGCAGTGACTGCTGCTGCTGATAAAAAAGCTGAAAACATCGTCCTGCTGGATCTGCGCGGCCTCTCCTCTGTGGCCGATTATTTCGTGATTTGCTCTGGCAACAGTGAGCGCCAGTTGCGCGCCATCGCCGACGGCGTTGACGAGGGCCTGCAGAAGACGGTGAACAAGTCACCTCGTCATGTGGAAGGTTTGAGCGGCGGCGGATGGGTGCTGGTTGACTACAGTGATGTCATCATTCACATCTTCTCACCCAGCCTGCGCGCGTACTACAACCTTGAAGGGCTGTGGGCCAAGGCGCCAGTGCTGCTGCGAATGCAGTAATGGCTCTGCGTGCCTGGATTCGAGCGCAAACTCGATCACTCTGCGCTCGAAATTTAAAATTCCAGCCTCTTGTATCGCATTGCCACGCTTTCGATGATGCCGATGGCGAGCATGACTGAGATCAAGCTGCTGCGGCCATAGCTGACGAAGGGCAGCACCACGCCGGTCACTGGCATCAGCCCCACCTGCATGCCAAGGTTGATGTAGGTTTGCAGGAAGATCATTGAGGCGATGCCGACGCAGAGCAGCCGGCCAAATGTGTCGCGCGAGATCATCGCCACGTGCAGTGCGCGCAGCATGATGAACACCAGCAGTCCGATGAAGATTATCGCGCCGACAAATCCCAGCTCTTCGGCGATCACGGAGAAAATGAAGTCGGTGTGGCGAACAGGGAAGAAGCGCAACTGCGTTTGTTGCCCCATCCCCCAGCCTTGTCCTAGCAACCCGCCATTGCCCAGCGCGATGAGCGCCTGCTCGCTCTGATAGTTGGCGCCGCGCTCATCCACCAACCCGAGCAACAGTTCGATGCGCCGCAGTTGGTAGTCCTGAAAGGACGGCAGCTGTGTGACGATCAGCACGATGGCGATGCCGATGACGGCCATGATCAGTATGTGCCTGCGCTCGATGCCGCCGGCGAACGCCATCACCAGCCACATGAAAATGATGGTCAGCGCGGTGCTGAGGTTGGGTTGCAGCAGGATGAGCGCGGCGCAGGGTATGACGAGCAGCAAGGAGACGAACAGCGTTTCGAGGTAGGGCCGACGACCTTCGCGATCGGAGATCACCTTTGCCACCACGATCGCCAGCGTCAATTTTGCCACCTCACCGGGTTGCAAGTCGGTTGCGCCGAGGTCGAACCAGCGCCGAGCGCCGTTTTGCTCCTTGCCGATGCCCGGCACCAGCACGAGCGCCAGCATGGCGAGCGTAACAATATACAAAAAGGGCGAAACGTTCTTCAGCAGCGTGTAATCCAGCACACTGATGAGGATGAGGATGAACAGGCCGGCGATTGCTGTCACTGCCTGATCGAGCCACGACCGCGCGATGATCGGATCGCCCTTCGCTGCGCTGTAGATCATGGCGATGCCCATTGCGATGAGCACGATCACGCTGCCGAGCAGCCACCAGTCATATCTTCGCCAAAGCCTGCTGTCCATGCCAAACTTGCTGAAAAAATCAACTGCCAGGTTTGCGGCGCGCTGGCGTGCCGCTCACGCGCCCAGTCTGGGTGCTGTTGATATTGGGGATCAGAGGAATGTCGACCAGCAACTTGCTCTCGGTGTCCTCGTGCGTCACGTTCACTTCCACATGGTCGCGGTCTATGTTTACGCGGCGCGAGATCACGGCGATGATGTCATCCTTGATCAGCGCCAGCACACCGGGCGGAATCTCGGCGCGGTCGTGCACCAGCACGAAGCGCAAGCGTTGCTTGGCGGTCTCTGCGCTGGTCTTGCGGCCAAAGAGCTTGTCAAAGAAACTCATGCTGCACCTTTGTTCCTTTGCCTCATTCGGCCCTGCCAAACAGCTTCTGCCACCACGATGGCGACTTTGGCTCCGCCAGCGGCACGTCTTCGCCGCATAGTCGGCGCGCGATGTCGCGGAAGGCGCCGGCCGCCGGCGATGCGCCGTTAAACGCCACCGGCATGCCGCGATTGGTCGATGAAAGGATGGATTCGTCTTCCGGCACGATGCCGATAATGTCCGTGGACAACACGTCCATGATGTCTTGTGTCGAGAGCATCTCCTGCTTCTTTACGCGCGCGGCCACCAGCCGGTTGATAACGAGTTGAGCCGGCCCCTTCTCCTTCGATTCGACCAGCCCGATCACGCGGTCGGCGTCGCGCACCGACGACACTTCGGGGTTGGTGACGACCAGCACCTTGTTCGCCGGCGCCAGCGCATTCTGAAAACCCTGCTCGATGCCGGCAGGCGAGTCGATCAGCATGAAGTCGGCTTCGGCGCGCAATTCATCGCATACCTGCACCATCTGCTCCGGCGTCACCGCCGATTTGTCGCGTGTTTGCGCAGTGGGCAGCAGATACAACTCTGGCGCGCGTTTGTCGCGGATGAGCGCCTGACGCAGCCGGCAGCGCCCTTCGAGATAATCCACCACATCATAGACGATGCGGTTTTCCAGCCCCATCACGATGTCGAGGTTGCGCAGGCCAATATCGCCGTCGATCACGATCACTTTCTTGCCCAGCATCGCCAGCGCTGCGCCGATGTTTGCGGTGGTGGTGGTCTTGCCGACGCCGCCCTTGCCCGAGGTGATGGTAACTACAGTGCCTTCCATGTTGTCTTCGCTTGTGAGTGGAGTTGCGCGCCAGAAGCGCTTAAACGATCTTGTCCCATGGCGTGAAGGTGATTTGCTGGTCGATCAGTTGTGCTTGTTCGGCCTTGCCGGCTCGGTTGCGTTTTTTCTGCTCATTTGGGCGCAAGGCAAGCGCCGCATCCGCGATTTTCACCAAAGAGGGCGACATTTCCAGCGCGCAAATGACCGCGCGGACGTCGCCCAGTGCACCGGCGTGTGCAGCACCCTGCAATTTGCCCCATACGATGATATCACCCCCGGCAATCAACTGCGCGCCTGGATTGACGTCGCCGATGACGACGATGTGGCCCGGGTGGCGCAGCACCTGCCCGCTGCGCACGCGCCGCTTGGCTAGCAAGCCATCCGTGGCTTCGGTGAGTGTCACCGGTTCGTCAGCGTGAGGCGGGGCAACGGACGTTGCGACTGCCGGCGGTTTCACCTCTGAGGATGGGGGCTGCGCCGGCGACGCGACCTCACCCTTGCCATTCGGTTGCGGCGGAGCAGTAGGCTGCGCTGCCTTTGGCGCGGCCAGCGTGTCGCTCAGCCCCAATCCGCGTACGCGCATCTGGGTGCCGGCGTCCTGTGACACCACCGCCCACAGCGTTACATCGTGCGCCTTGAGCAGCGCCAGTGAGCGTTGCAAGTCGTCATCGCTCAGCGCCATCTCACGCACGTCGAAAGCGACTGTGCCGCCCTTGAAAAAGCCGGCGTTTACGTCGAGCTTGCTCTCCAGCTCGCGCAGCCGCGTCAGCCACGGCTCGTCCGCCGGCCCGCTGAACACGATCAGCAGTCCCTGCCGCAATCCTTTGATGGCAATCATGCGAGATGCGAGTTTAACGTGAATTTGTCATTTTGACTTCATTTTCTCAGCAGCTGTCGCTGCCCGCCGGAACACAAACCGGAGCCCAACGAAGAAGCATGCAACGACAAATGACAAATCACTCTGAGGTGCTCTTCTGAATCGGCATGAGCTTGTCCTCGGGGATGCCGAGATTGAAGTATTTATTCAAGATGCGCTGGGTGATCGGCGCGGCCACTCCCGAGCCTTGCCCGCCATTCCACACATAGACCGACAGGGCGATGGTCGGGTTCTGCGCCGGCGCATAGGCCACGAACCACGCATGTGTCGGTTGCACCTCGATGCCCTGATAGCAGATCTTCAACTCGTAGGCCACGTCGTCGCAGAACTCGGCGGTGCCGGTCTTGCCGGCGTATTCAAAGCCCGGGATTACCGCCTGATGTGCCGTGCCGCCAGGCTCGTTCACCACGCGCCACAGCGAATCCTGGATCAGCTTCATCCAGTAGGGGTCGAGCGGAAGCTGCCGGCGAATCTTCGGTTGGAAAGGTTTGATCACCTGCCCTTTTTCGTCGATCACATCGCGGATGATCTGCGGCTCATACAGCGTGCCGCCGTTGGCGATTGTCGCAGCCACGTTCGCCATCTCCAGCGGCGTGGCGAGCAGGTAGCCCTGCCCGATTGCCATGTTGTAGCTGTCGCCGGTGGTCCAGATTTCGCCGACGTTGCGCAGTTTCCAGTTCTTGGTCGGCGCGATGCCGACGGCATGGTCGATCTGCAGGGTATTGTCTTCGCCGATGCCGAACAGGGATGCCCAATTTGCGAGCTTGTCCGGCCCCATGCCCTGGATGTTCTCTGGCGCATAGCCGCCGACCGCCTTGTAGTAATACGTGTCGCACGAGTTGCGCAGCGCGTCGCGTATGGTCTGGTTGCCGTGGCCGGCGCGCAACCAGCAATAGAACTTCTGGCCCTTTTCCGCGTTGGTTGGGTCATATTCATCGGGCAGATTGAAGATGCCCGGGTCATGGATCACCGTCTGTTCGCTCACTGCGCCTTCTTGCAGCAGTGCAGCCGTCGTCACGATCTTGAATGTCGAGCCTGGCGGCACGCGATCTTGGGTGGCGTGGTTGATGAGCGGCTTGTGCAGGTCGTCCGAGAGCCGCTTGTAATCCGCCTGCGAGATGCCCTGCGCAAAGGTGTTGTTGTCGTAACCCGGCACGCTGACCATGCCCAGAATCTGCCCGTCGCGCGGGTCGATGGCGACAACGGCGGCGCGCGGCGAGTTGCGCTCTTTCATCGCCGGGATGAGCGCATCGGAGATGATCTCTTGCAGGCGCAGGTCGATGGTCAATCGCACGCTATTGCCATCCACCGGCTTGGTCTCACTGATCACTTGTATCTCTTCGTAGGATGCATCTACGAGAATGGCGCGGCTGCCCTTTTGGCCGCGCACCTCTTCTTCCACCGCGCGTTCCACGCCGACGATGCCGACGCGATCGTTGTCGTAATCGTAAACATCTGCGTTGTAGAAGGTCGGATCGCGGTCGATCATCTCCTTGAAGATTTTGCCGGTATATCCGAGGATGTTGCCCATCAACACTTTGTAAGGGTAGGTGCGTGAGCCAGCGGTGCGCACCACCACGCCGCGCAGCGTAAGCGATTGCTCTTGAATCGCCAGCGCCTTCTCGCGCGGCACGTTGTCGGCCACCACGACCGGCTGGTAGGGTGCAGTGGATTGAAAGACTTTGGTGTAGATGTCGCCGGCGGTCACGCCAGGCTGCCCGATCATCTCAGCCAGTTTGTTGTACATCGCCATGCGATCCATGCGCTGCTGGATGCGGTCGTCCTCTTGAATTTGCTGGATGGGGACGATGGCGATTTGATAGGCCGGCGCGTTGCGCACCAGCGGCACGCCGTTGCGATCGTAGATCAGCCCGCGCGTGGCCGGCAACGAGCGCAGGATGACCGAGCGCTGGCCGACCTGCTCGCTGAATGTGCGCTGGTTGTTCACTTGAAGATCGAACAGCCGCACGATCAGCAAACCGAACACGATGACCATCCCGACGCCGAGCAGGATCAGCCGGAACCGACCGCCTTCGTTGTCGGGCGGCGGCGTCTGGCTGGAGCGCCGGCGGATGGGGAGATCATCAACAATCATGGATCGTGCTAATACCAGTCTGGCATTGTCTCAGGCATCATCAGGTGCAATCATTCATCGCTGTGGCAGGAATCGCTCTTGCTCGCGCAGGCCGTCTTGCATCCGGTTCAACATCATGTAGGTTGGTATGGACAGCACTGGATTGAGGAGCAGCGCCGGCAGGATCACCTGTGTAAATGCCAGCGAGATGCTGTAGGGACGGCCTGAAAATGCCAGCACCAATAGCAGCACGATGAAGTATCCCATCGTTGTCACAGCCACCCAGTTTGTCACGCGAAAAATCTGAAACGGAATCGGCACGCGATCGAGCAGAATGGCAAGCGTGTTGCCCAGCACGAGGCCGGCCAGATTGCTGCCAAAAGGCGCGCCGGACAGCGCATCCAGCAGCAGCCCGCCATATGCTGCCCACAGAAAACCCTCGTTGCCGCGCATCGCTGCCCATGCCGACGTCACGATCAGCACCAGATTCGGGCGCGGGAAAGTGCCGAATACCGCCGGCAGCAGGCTGGTTTCGATGACCGCCAGCAGAAAAATGATGACGCCGGCGAAGACATGGCGACGCATGAGGCGCCATCCTAGCGCAGTGAGATGAGAGGTGGGTAAATAGGCCCGCAACCACAGCACGCCGCATTGCCAACGAATGCACGACGCGCATCTCTCGCAAAGTCACGATGCCGCAAAAGCGCCCTTTGTTCCTTCGACGCGCTCAGGAATGGGATGAACTTGCGCAAGCCAGGCCTACCCAGCACGCCGCCGATGCGCTAGCCAGATGCGCCCGTGATACACCCACAACCACAGCGAAAACAGCGTGGACCACAGCGCGCCCAACAGAAAGCCGGCGGTATCGCTTCGCATCGGTTGTGTGCCGAGCAGCACGTCGAGCAAACGCGCGGCAAACTGCGCGCCAATGAACGTGCAGGCGATCAGGCCGCAGATGGTAAAGAATGCAAGGTAGGACTGCGCGGCGTTGCTTTCCCACAGCCAGTCTCGTCGCGTCCAGCGCCAGTGGATGAACCAGATCGGCCATGCGATGACAGCGAGCGCCAACCCGCGCGCCAGTGCAGTCATATGCTGCGGGCCTTGCAAGCCTGGCACCTGGCCGGCGAGTGACCAACCCACCAGCAATGATGCGCCAAACGCGATGCATAGCGCGATGAATGAAGCAACGGTGATGTAGCGAATCCACATGGTGGAATGGTAATGGGCAGTCAGTATTCGGCGAGCCGGCAATGGCATGCGCGCAGCTGCTGGTTCCAATTCATCGATGAGCGTCAGCCACTGTGTTCACCACATCATGCAATATGCCTTGCGCTTCCACTGCATGCTGAAAATCGCGCAATGCCCGTTCGGCGTATTGCATGGCGCGGGCGCGTTTGTCGCGGGATGGGTTTTCCAGCGCCGGTAGGATGCCGAAGTTCGCCTTCATCGGCTGGAAGTGCTGTGGCTCGGCGTGCGTGATGTAGTGACATAGGGCGCCCAGCATGGTGGTGTCCGGCAACGTGACCAGCGGCTCGCCGCGCGCTTGTCGCACCGCGTTGATGCCGGCCAGCAAGCCTGTTGCCGCGTTGCCCACATAGCCCTCCACGCCCACGATCTGGCCGGCGAAGAAGATTACGCATGACACATCCCGTCCAAGCTGTTGCGCCACTGCATCATTTTCAAACCGCAATTTCAGTGTTTCGTCCAGCATCGCCGGCGAGTTGATGAACGTGTTGCGGTGCATATGACCGTGGCGCACAAATTCGGCATGCTGCAGGCCGGGGATCATGCGCAGCACACGATCCTGCTCTGGATATTTCAGATTGGTCTGAAAGCCGACAATGTTGTAGAGCGTGCCGGCGATGTTGTCCTGCCTCAATTGCACCACCGCATACGGCCGCTTGTTGGTGCGCGGGTCGCGGATGCCGACCGGACGCATTGGCCCATATGCCAGCGCGTCCCGTCCACGCCGCGCCATCACTTCCACCGGCAGGCAGCCCTCGAAGAACTGCTCGCTGTTCAACTCGAAGTCGCGCAGCGCAGCGGTCTCAGCCGTGGCAAGCGCGTCGATGAAGGCGTGATACTCATCCTTCGTCATCGGGCAATTGATGTAATCGCCCTGGCCCATGTTTTCGCCAGGCGCGGTCACGGTGCCATCGGCATGTTTGCCGTAGCGCGAGGCGCGAAACGCGATGTTGAAGTCGATCGATTCCAGCGCGACGATGGGCGCGATGGCGTCGTAGAAATACAGGTATTCGTTGCCGCTGATTTTTGTGATTTCGCCGGCCAGCGCGTCCGACGTGAGCGGACCGGATGCGATCACGATGATGCCATCGGGGATGTGCGTCACCTCCTCGCGGATGACCTCGATGTTGGGGTGCGATTCAATTTTCTGGGTGACCAGCGCTGCAAAGGCCTCGCGGTCGACGGCCAGCGCGCCGCCAGCCGGCACGGTCGCCTGCGTCGCACATGCGATCATCAGCGAGCCAAGCGTGCGCATCTCGTGCTTCAGCAATCCGGGTGCTTTGTCGATCTGATCTGCGCCGAGCGAATTGCTGCAAACGAGCTCGGCCAGCTTGTCGGTAGTGTGCGCCGGCGTCATCTTGCGCGGACGCATTTCAAACAGTCTCACGCGCAGGCCGCGCTGGGCGATCTGCCACGCAGCTTCGGTGCCGGCCAGCCCGCCGCCGATCACATTGATCGTGGATGTCGATGGGATGTTGTCGCTCATCAGTCGCGATGATTCTACCCGCGTGGATAGAATGGCTTGTGTGTTTGACGCATTCAAACAGCGATTTGCAATAGCTTGCGCGGCGCTTGTGCTCAGCGCGTGCAGCGCGCCGCCGGCGGCAGATGCACCCATCACAGCGACAGCCATTGCGCCGCAGGTCACGCTTTACCCAACCCGGAATGCTCCACAGCCGCAGCCGACAGAAACGCCCTTCGGCGCGCAATACGACGGCGCCTGGAAGCCGGCGATGCCCGGCGTGGAGTACATGCTGGCGCAGGTGAAGGTAAATGGGCGCGAAGAGTGGCTGCTGATGGCGCGGGTCGACCCGGCGCAGGTGACTTTCCGCGCCCATTACGATCCGCACCAACCAAAAACCGCACGCGAATGGCAGGCGCAGACGCAAGCCGGCCTCGTCATCAACGGCGGCTTCTTCGACGATAAAAATCAGGTGACCGGTTTGATCGTGACCGACGGCGAATCCTCGGGTCGCAGCTATCGCGGTTTTGGTGGCATGTTCTCGGTGGGGCAGGATGGAGCGCTGGCGCTGCGCTGGCTGCGCGATCAACCTTACCGCGCCGGCGAAGACATTGTGCAGGCAGTGCAGGGTTTTCCAATGCTGGTGGTGAATGGCGAGCGCATCGAGCTGATGGACGATAACGGCGAGCGCAACCGCCGCAGCTTCGTCGCCATCGATGCGCAGGGGCGCGTGCTGCTGGGTGTGACGCAGATGGCGCAGTGGACGCTGACCGACCTGGCGGACTATCTGGCAAGCGCCGAATCGCTCGATGTGGTCAGCGCGCTGAATCTGGATGGCGGCGCGTCGTCGGGGTTGTGGCTGGCTGGCGGGCTGGATGGCGTGTCGATGAATTCATTCGACCCGGTGCCGGCGGTGATCTCTGTGATGGCGAAGTAGCGGCGCTGCTGATCGGCCTTACGACAGGCGATCGTAGAACAGCAGCAACGTCTTGCTGTAGCGTCGCTCATCGCCCAACTCGAAGTGTTTCAGCGCGAGGGGCGTGTATTCCTTCGGGTCGATTTGCACAATGACGGTGCCTTCATCATGCAGCCAGCCGATGTTGTTGTCCACTGCCAGCAATGCGCGCGACCATAGGCCCTGATACTGGGGTGGGGCGATGTAGATGAAATCGTAACTGGCGTTGGGCCGGCCGGCGATGAATTTGAAGGCATCGAAGCGCACCACCTTGCCCTTCGCCGCAAGTTGCGTGGCGAGCAGGTTCTCCTTGATGACCTCGATGGCTTGCGGCGCCATGTCGACGAAAGTCGCTTCGCTTGCGCCACGGCTGAGCGCCTCGATGCCGACAGCGCCGGTGCCGGCGAACAGGTCGAGCCAGCGCGTGCCGCGCACATCGTCGCTGAGGATGTTGAACAGCGCCTGCTTGGCGCGGTCAGTGATCGGGCGCGTGGTATCGCCCTTGACAGACTTGAGCTTGCGCCCTTTGGCGCTGCCAGTCGTGACTTGCATTACGCTGCCCTGACCATCGCCGGCGTAAACACCAGCTCCAGCGTCCAAGCTCCATCGCGGCGTTCGGCGCGCCACACGCCCGCGCATGGTGAATGATTGCCGAAGTCAAACACATAGTCCGTCAGCTCGAGCTTCTCATCTGACAGAATCTGCAGGAAGGCTTTGATAGATGAGCCGTGCGTGACAAAGCCGGCAACCTCAACCGGTTCGGTCTCCACCCGCGCCAAAATATTGCGCGAGCGCGCCATCACGCTGTCAAATGACTCATCGCTGCGATGCTCGGCAAGATCTTCCTCGGTGACCACGCGCAGGCCGGTTTTTGCGGCGATGGCGTTCGCCGTCTCCTGGGTGCGATCCAGCGGCGAGGCATATAGCATCTGCAGGCCGCATTGTGAAAGATACAAGCCGGCGGCAATGGCATCTTCCCTGCCGACATCTGATAGTGGCGGCCCCGGCACGCGGTCATAGGGGATGCCGGTGCCTTGCTGTGGCTGAGCGTGACGAATGATATAGAGTTGTTTCAACATGTGGGTTCCGTGTTCTGAGTGTCAAGTTCTACGCTATGGGCAGGCAATGGTCATCTCCCTCAACCCGCCCCTTCCATCTGTTTCATAGCATTTGCAGTAATTCACGCTGTCATCGATGGACAGCCCGCCACGCCAGTTCAAGATCGTGAGCTGGCCGCGCGCGCACTGCACGCCGGCCTGCGGACTGCCCGCCGGCGTGTTGCGAAACCAGCCAATGCCGCTTGGCCGGCCTTTCTCCCAGATCATCCACACGCGCGCCTCGCGCAACGGCTCCCCAGCGTTGATCTCAAGCCCATCTGTCACGGCAAGGAAATAGATGAAGCCGCACACGAAAGGCGCACCCAGCGCAACCACCGTGATCAACGCCACCCCAAGCCGTTCCAGCCACAAACGTGTTCTGCTCATGCAATGCAAGCACCCTGTCGGCGCAGGACGCAATAGTATAATCTCGCCGCTTTGGCAACTGCTGAACGGGGATGTGGCGTAACTGGCAGCCGCGCATGACTTAGGATCATGTGCCGAAAGGCATGTGGGTTCAAGTCCCACCATCCCCATCTTTCCTAAACAAACAACCATGAATCTCCAAGTTGAACCACTCGACACGCACGAAGTGCGCCTCACCATCACGGTGGATGAGGATGTTTTGAACAAGGCGCGCCGCGATACATTGAAGAACCTCTCCAAGCAGGTGCGCATTCCTGGTTTTCGCCCGGGCATGGCGCCGCAGGCTGCCGTCATCCGCGCCATCGGCGGCGAAGAGGTATTGAATGCAGAAGTCGTTGATCAGGTGGCGCGCGAGGTGTATCCGAAGGCGCTCGACGCATCGGGCATCGAGCCATATGGCCCGGGCGCGATTGAAGAGGTGAAGCAGGAGCCGTATCAACTTATCGCGCGCATCCCGCTGGAGCCGGCGGTCGATTTGAAGGACTACAAGTCGATCCGCGTGCCATTCCCCGAAATCACGGTGACGGAAGACGAGATCGAGCAGCAACTGCAATATCTCCGCGAGGAGAACGCGGTGGTGCAGCAGGTGGAGCGGCCGGCGGAGTTGGGCGATTTGGTCGAGGCCGATATTCATGGCCACATCGAGGCGGAAGAGGTGTTCCACACCAGCAGCCGGCGCGGCGTGGTCGTCGATGATGAGCGCTTCGGCGTGCCAGGACTGGCTGCGATGATCGTTGGCATGAGCGCCGGCGACCAGAAGGAAGATTCGCTCACCTTGCCGGATGATTTTGGCGTGGAGCCTTTGCGCGGCAAGGAAGTGCATGTGCATATCGATGTGAAGCGCGTGAGCAGCCGCGCGTTGCCGGAGGTCAACGATGAATTGGCGCAAGCCGGCAGTTCGTTTGGCACGCTGGCCGAATTGCGTGAAGACCTGCGCAAGAATCTGCACAACTTCAAGGAGCGCCAAACGACGCAAGATTATGCTGTGACGGTGCTGGACACCTTCACCGAGTTGGCTGACGTGAAATATCCGCCCCAGTTTGTCGAAGATCGTCTGAACGATTACTTTACCGAATTCAAGGAAGACATCCGCGAGCATGAAGGCATGCCCTTTGATGAATGGCTGAAGTTGCAGGGCAAGACTGAGAAAGAGGTGCGCGATGAGTTGCGTGCCACCGCTGAGACGCGCGGCAAGCGCGGCCTCGTCATGCGCCAGGTCGGCATCGCTGAAAACTTGAATGTGAGCGATGACGAGATTGCGATGGAAGTGGAGATGACGGCGATGCGTTACGGTCAGCGCCAGGACGAGGTGCGCAAGTTGCTTTCGCAACAAGACACGCGAGGCACAGTGAAGAACAACATCCTCTCCAACAAAGTGATGGAGCGGATGGTGAAGCTTGCCAAGGGCGAGATCAGCGCGCCGGCGGAGGCAGACGCGCAGCCGGCAGCCGAAACCCCCGCGGAAAGCTAATGCAGAACTAATGCTCGGCGGTTAGTAATTTGTAATTCGCAAATAGCAGTTGGCCGGCGCGCGCTCTCGCGCAGCCCATCGCCAATCAATGCCCAATCCACCGAGAAGAGGTTACTATGGTTCCGATCTATTCGCAGGCGCAGTTTGACCAGATTCAGAACGTCATCCCGATGGTCATCGAGACCACCGGCCGCGGCGAGCGCGCCTATGACATTTATTCCCTGCTGCTGAAGGAGCGCATCGTGTTCCTCGGCACGCCGATCAACGATCAGGTGGCCAACTTGATCGTGGCGCAACTGTTGTTTCTCGATCGCGAAGATGGTGAGAAGGACATCAACTTCTTCATCAACTCGCCCGGCGGCCAGGTGTATTCTGGCATGGCGATCTACGACACCATGCAGATGATCAATGCGCCAATTGCGACATTCGCCGTTGGCCTGACTGCCAGCTTCGGCACGCTGCTGCTTTTGGCCGGCACCAAGGGCAAGCGCTATGCCTTGCCCAACGCCACCATCCACATGCACCAGCCACTCGGCGGCGCGCAGGGCCAGGCGTCGGACATCGAGATTCAGGCGCGCGAAATTCTGCGCTTGAAGACCACGTTGAACAACATCATCATGCGCCACACCAACATGACCGAGGAACAGGTGCTGAAGTACACCGATCGCGACATCTACTTCACCGCCGAGCAAGCCAAGGAACTGGGTGTGATCGACTCGATCGCAGAGTTGAATCAGTCCAAGCTGGCGCTGTTGAACGGCAAAGTCGCGCAGGCGCTGCCGGCGGCGAATTGATTGCCCTTGCAAACGCACTTAAACCTGACAGGCTCTCTGCAGCCTGTCAGGTTTTTTGTTGTTTATACTTTGGGTCGATGCCCAAGCCCGGCAACAGCGCCAACAACTGCTCGTTCTGCGGCAAGAGCGAACTGCACGTCAATCGGCTGATCGCCGGCCCGCGCAACGTCTTCATCTGCGATGAGTGCATCGCCATGTGCCAGGACATCCTGGATGGCGAGCGCCGCTCGGCGCATGACAACCGCGCGCCTAGCCACATCGGCGCGGCCACGCTCACGCCGCGCGCCATCTACAAACATCTGAACGATTACGTGATTGGGCAGGATGAAGCGAAAAAGGCACTCGCCGTCGCGGTCTACAACCACTACAAGCGCATTGAGAGCAAGGCGCGCTTTACGGATGTGGAGCTTGGCAAAAGCAATGTGTTGCTGGTTGGCCCCACCGGCAGCGGCAAGACGCTGCTGGCGCAGACGCTGGCGAAATTGCTGGATGTGCCTTTCTGCATCGCAGACGCGACCGCGCTGACCGAAGCCGGCTATGTCGGCGAAGATGTCGAGACCATTCTGGCGCGCCTGATTCAGGCTGCCGACGGTGATGTGATGCGCGCGCAGCGCGGCATTATCTACATCGACGAGATCGACAAGATTGCGCGCAAAAGCGCCGGCAACCCCAGCATCACTCGCGACGTGTCGGGCGAAGGGGTGCAACAGGCGCTGCTCAAGATCATCGAAGGCAGCATCACGTTCGTACCGCCAGATGGCGGGCGTAAGCACCCGCAGGCCGATATGCTGCGCATCGATACGAGTGACGTGCTGTTCATCTGCGGCGGCACGTTTGAGGGCCTGACTGGCCTGATTGCCGAGCGCGCCGGCTTGAAGCGCCGCATGAGTCTTGGCACGCCGGCGTTGGAGGCGAAGCCGAAGCGTGTCGACAACCTGCTCTCGCTCGTCACGCAAGACGATCTGATGCTGTATGGCCTGATCCCAGAGCTGGTGGGCCGGCTGCCGGTCATGGTGTCACTCGATCCGCTTGACCAACGCGCGTTGATTGACGTGCTGACCAAGCCGCGCAACGCCATCGTCAAGCAGTATCAGCGCCTGCTCAGCCTGGACGGCGTGGAATTGGTGATGGGTGACGATGCCTTGCGCGCGGCAGCGGATGAGGCGATGAAGCGCGGCAGCGGGGCGCGCGCGCTGCGCAGCATCGTAGAGCGCACCCTGATGGATGTGATGTACGAGATCCCCTCGCGGCGCGATATTCGCAAGGTGGTCGTCGATGCGCTGGCGGTGCGTGGTCAGGCCGCTCCCAAGCTTTACGACCAGGCCGGCCGGCTGATCGGCTTGCGGCTCGACAAGGCGGCGTAACGTGTCAACGCTCAACCCATCCACCCAGGCAAGGGAGAGGTGGCCGCTGGTCGCCGGCGCCTGCATTGCCGCCGGCGTCCTCGTCGGCGCGGCGGCCGCGCTGATCAACCCGCTCTACCTGCTCGCGCTCGCGGCTGTTGCGCCGGTAGCAGTGTGGGCATTGAGCGATGTGAAGCACGCGCTGGCTGCCATGCTGATCGTGCTGGCCGTGATGCCGCGCTTCGCCAGCCCGGTCAGCATAGGCTTCAAGCCGACGTTTCTGGACGCGACTCTCGTCGCAGTGTTGCTGGCATGGGCGGCAGGACTGCTGGGTCCGCGCCGGCATCCGCTGCGGCGCTCGGTCATCACTGTCCCGATTGTGCTGCTCATCTGTGTCGCCATTGCCACCTTCATCGTCGGTCTGCCCAATGGCGCGCTCACCACGCTGGTGGCGCGGCGTTTTGCCGAACTCGTGTTAAGCCTGTTGATGGCGCTGGTGCTGGTGTCGGTGCTTGGAGAATTGCCGATGCAGGAGTTCTTTGTCAGGGTTGCCATGCTGGCAGGCGGTCTTTCGGCGCTCATTGGCATCGTGCTGTACGTCATCCCCGATGAGATGACCATGCGCCTGCTGTCGAGCTTGCGCATCTTCGATTACCCCACCGGCCCCGGTGTGTTGCGCTATATCCTGGATGACCCTGCGCTGATGCAGCGTGCCACAGGCACGTGGATCGATCCGAATGCCTTTGGCGGCTATCTGCTCGTCATCGGCGCGTTGATCCTGCCGCAGCTCTTTTCTGGCAAGCCGCTTTTGCCGCGCGCGCTGGTGGCCGGCTGCATGGCGCTCATCGCCATGGCGCTGGTGCTGAGCGTTTCACGCGGCGCTATGTTGGGGCTGACGATGGTGGCTGTGCTGATGGGGTTGCTGCGCTATCGCCGGCTGCTTGCGATGATGGCGCTGGTGGTGCTGCTCATGCTGATCTTGCCGCAGACGCGCGAGTTGATCGCGCATTTTGCGGCCGGCTTTGCCGGCAGCGACCTCGCCACGCAGATGCGCTTCGGCGAGTATAAAGACGCGCTGGAGTTGATCGAGCGCTATCCTGTATTGGGCGTTGGGTTCATCGGCACGCCGGACGTAGATCTGTACATCGGTGTGTCGTCGATGTATTTGCTGATTGCGCAGCAGATGGGATTGCTGGGGCTGCTCGCCTTTTTGGCGGTGTTTGTGGCGCTGTTCATCGGCGCGGCGCGGGCATGGCCGGCGGTGCGCAACGATCCACACCGTAGCGCCATCTTCATCGGCGCGCATGGCGCGGTGCTCGGCGCGCTGTTTACCGGCATCTTTGACCATTACTTTTTCAATATCGACTTCCACAATTCGGTCATGCTGCTATGGTCGGTCATCGCGCTGGCCGCGGCAACGCAATTGCGGGTTGAGCCACTGCGTGATTGAGCCATTTGACCATGGCCTGAATCTCATTTTCAATGCCTCAATGATCCTTTCTCGCTGCTACAATCCCGCACATGGAAATGCTGGAAATCGAAGTTCAATCCCTCAAGAAAGTAGATATCGTCAAGCTCAAGGGGCGCGTCGATAGCGCCAACGTTGCTGAATTCGAAAGCGCCATCAACGCATTGCAACAACAGGGCCGGCATTGCATTGTGCTGGACATGGCAGAGTTGAACTACATGAGCAGCGCCGGTTTGCGCGTGATGGTCTCTGCGCTCAAGGCAGCCAAGAACAAGAGCGGCAATGTGGTCGTTGCTGCGCCGACGACGAACATGGTCGATACGTTGAAACTGGTTGGCTTCCACACGTTGTTCCCGCATTACGACGATGTCCTCAAGGCCGTCGATTCCTTCTGATGATCTGGGCAACGATGCGGTGCTGACAGTGCCGGCGTCGTTGGATCACTTGCGCCTCGTCACAAACTTCGTGGCGCAAATTGCCAGCCACGCCGGGTTCGCGCCTGAGCAGGTGCATCGAATCGAACTTGCGGTGGATGAAGCCTGCGCGAACATCATCCTCCATGCCTACAATGGGCTGGCCGGCGGCAAGATCACCACGCGCGTTCACGTTCAGCCCGGTCATAGGCTCGTCATCACCTTCATCGACACCGGCAAGACATTTGACCCCGACGAGGTGCCGCAGCACGATCCCCATGTCGATTTGGACAATCTCAAGGTCGGCGGGCTGGGGATTTTTCTGATGCGTCAGGCGATGGACGACGTGCGATACGAATTCAATGTGGCGGGCAACCGGCCGGATGAGCCGGCGACCTTCAACCGCCTCACGCTGGTGAAGCGCCTATGAATGCCTTGTTAACCATTACGTGCGAGCGCGCAGATGACTCGCCCATCACCTTGTTGCAGTTGGCCGGCCGGCTGGACGCCAGCACGGTCGGTCAGTTGGAGCGCGCACTGGCTGATGCGCACGCTGCCGGCGTCCGCGCGGCCGTCATCGACTTGAGCCGGCTTACCTATGTTTCCAGCAGCGGGCTGCGCGTGTTGCTCTCGGAGCGCACAGCCATTCGCAAGAAGGGCGGCGATCTCTTTTTGTGTGCGCTTAGTCTGTCTGTGCGCGAAGTTTTCGACATGGTCGGCTTCAGTGCTATTTTCAGCCTGTTTGATTCAGTGGAAGTGGGCATGGAAGCGGCATCCATTCTGACAAAAGCGCGTTGACAAGCCATCGACGATCTTTATAATCGCGCGCGAAACGGCTATTTCTGTCTTTTTTTGAAGAGGTTTCAATGATCACTTCTTTGCAGTCCAGTGCGGACCTCGTTGTGGACGAGGCCGAAATCGATTTGATACCTGCTGTCGCCAACTGGTTGGCAGAAGATTACGGCCCGGATGATGACGACGAGCTTGAGGACGATGACGACATTGACGACCCCGACGACTTTGAGGATGACGATCTCGATGCGTTGGAAGAGGAAGAGTCCCTCGAAGAGGACGATGAGGTCTCGCTTGAAGAACTCGACGAGGAAGAGGATGATCTCGACGAGGAAGAAGAGGACCTTGATCTTGATGACCTCGATGACGATGAGGATGAAGACCTTGATCTGTGGGACGATGATGACGACGACGACATGGATGACGACGATTGATCCATCGCCGGCGTCGGGTGATTTGGGCGCGTGTTGCGCGCTGCTTCCATTGCCGCGGGCTGATTGTCAATTGCCACGCGCCAACGGGAAAGCCGCCAGTGAAAACTAGCGGCTTCCCTGCTGTATTCGCTCGTCCACCTTTGCAAAGCGTCCGATGATGCGGGCGATCTCCACGGTGGAATTAGGCCGCGCCAGCGCCAGGGATGCTTTGCGCGTGCGCGCCAGTTGCTGCGGATTGTCGATCCATTTCTTCAGCCGGCGCTCCACCGTCCAGGGCGCTGGACACCACGCGCCGGCGCCGCTATCCACCACGAAATCCACATTGCCTTCCTCTTGTCCTGGCACTGCGTCATACAGGATGATCGGCAAGCCGGCGATGAACGCCTCGCTGATCGTGCCGGGGCCGGCCTTTGTGATCAACACGTCCGACGCGCCCATCAGCTCGGGGATGTTGTTGACGAAGCCCATCAAATACATCGGCACGCGCGGGTTGATGAACTCCAGGTTCTCCTTCACGGTCTGGTTGCGCCCGCATACCACGAGTAGTTGCACTGGCAGGTTGCTCAGTGCCAGATGCCGCGCGGTCAGTTCGAGCCGGCCCATGCCATCGCCGCCGCCCACCAGCAGCACCGTCAGCAGGTTGTCATCCAGGTTCAATTGCCGCCGCACTTCCTCGCGCCGGCCGATGCGGCTGGCAAAATCTGGCGCGACTGGCTGGCCGGTGACTGATATTTTCTTGCGCGGCACAAAGTTGCGCAGCGCCTCGCGCCGCGATTCTGCCGTCGGCACGATGATGTGGTCGGCATCGGTGACGTAGTGCGCGGCGTGGCCGGTGACCAGATCGGTGACGACATGGATGAACGGCGTGGTCATGCCAAGCCGGTGCAGTGCTGCAGGGATGCTTTGGCCAAACAGGGGATGGCACGACACATACACGTCGGCGGGGTTATTTTCGACGATGCTGTCGGCGGTTTTCTCGCTGAGTGGTTCGAGCATGGAACGCAGCGCGATGATGCGCCGGCGGTCATTCGTGGCATGAAAACCCAGCGCATACAGCATGCGCGCGTGATTCACCCACATCGGATAGGTGTCGGTGAAGGCGCTGATGAGCGGCGGCACCTTCATCAGGCCGTTGGCAAGTTGCACGTCGAGCGCATCGCCATACACGATGTGCAGACCTTGCTGGATGGACAGGGCGGCGCTGCGATGGCCGCCGCCGGTGTCGCCATACAACAGGACGATCTTCTTTTTCATGGATAACTGACAGCGCCGGCGGCGATTACGCTTTGCCGGCGCTCGATGTTGTGATAACGCGCTCCAGCCGGCGTTCGAATTCGCGCCGCGTGAGCAGGATGCGCCGCTCGCATTGATGGCACTTCAAGCCGATGTCCGCACCTACGCGCACCACTGTCCATTCGTGGCTGCCGCAGGGATGAGGCTTGCGCAAACGCACCGCATCTCCGATGGCAATCGGTGTAATAGAAATCGGCGCCATGAAAGCGATTATAGGATGTTGAACGCAGCGCAGACTGATCGGCCATTTCGTCATGGCATGGCAGCAGGGCTGTGGACGCGCATTGAGGCGTAAACCTGGAGATGAGTTGCCGGCCTGTATAATCTTTTGCGTTTATGAGCGGCCCCCTCGTTGGCATTCTCCAGGGCATTCAATCCGGCAACTGGTATATCGTTTTTGCGGAGTTGATCGTCCTCATTTTGTTGTTGTTGATTGCATTTCCGATTCACGAACTGGCGCATGCCGTCACCGCGCGCGCCCTGGGTGATGACACCGCCGAGCGGCTGGGGCGCATCACACTCAATCCACTCAAGCACCTCGACCCCTTCGGCACGATCTTGTTCGCACTGACAGGTTTTGGCTGGGCCAAGCCGGTTCCAGTGAGCGTGTGGCGTTTGCAGGGCAACCAGCGCACGTCGTTCGCGATCGTCGCATTCGCCGGCCCCATCTCGAACATCATCCTCGCCATCATCTTCGCTGTTTTGTTTCGCGTTGTCGCGCCCGGCGTCGTGCGCGGCGATCAGTTCGGTCAGATGGTGTTGTTTGCGCTGCTCACCGCCGTCAACCTGAACATCTTCCTGGCGCTGTTCAACCTGATCCCCATCCCGCCTCTGGATGGCTCGCGCCTGCTGGCGGCCGTGCTGCCTGATCAGGGGCAGGCCATCGTCGATCAACTCGAGCGCTACGGCTTCATCATCCTGATCGCGCTGTCGGCCACCGGCATTCTGGGCCGGCTTATCATCCCGCCGGCAAGCTTCCTGTTACAACTATTCACCGGAGTCTGACCCATGGCAAAAACCCGCGTGGCCCTCATCGGCCTTGATTACAACAACCTTGCTGTCGGCCAGGCCGTGCGCAACCTGCTCAAAGACGTCGAGATCGTCGGGCATGACCGCGACCGCGATGTGATGAAACAGGCTGAGATGGCGAAGATGGTGGACCGGTGTGACTGGAACATTCCCAACATCACGGAAGGCGCAGCGGCTATTTTCATCGGCTCGCCGGCCAATGACTACGATACGGTATTCAAGGCCATCGCGCCCGATGCAATGCCCAAGACGCTCGTCGCGTCGATCGGCGCTCTGCATACGCCGGCGATCAAGGCCGCTGACCAGTGGCTGCCGCGTGATGCTGCGTTTTTCAGTTGCACGCTCGTTATTCATCCCGATCGCGCGCTGCCGACTGAGCCGTGGCCGACGGCGCAGACGGTGAAGAATGCCATGTGGACCATCGCGCCGCGCGCCGGCACCGACCCGAAGATGGTCGATATCTTCACCTCGCTGGTCAGTGAGCTTGGGGCGATGCCGCTGTTTGTGGACGCCACCGAGCGCGACGGCATGGCTGTGTCGGTGGATGTGCTGCCGAGCGTGATAGGCAGCCTGCTGCTGCGCGCGGTGAGCAATGATGCATCGTGGCGTGATCGGCAGTGGATGGCCGGCGCGGCATTTGGCCAGGCGGTAGCCGGCGCCAACGATGCCGACAAGCAGGTTACGCTCTTGATGCAGCAACCTGATACCGTTGCCTACTGGCTCAACCAAATCATGTTGCAGTGCTTGGCCTTGCGTGATGCGTTAAGCGCGCGCGACGAGAAGGCTGTGAAGCAGATGCTCACCGAATCGAAGGCGCGCCGTGAGCAGTGGCTGGCTGATTGGCGCAAAGGCCGTCACGATGATGGCCGGCAGCCCATTGAAAAGCAAGGCGGCGGGGTGATGAGTCTGTTTGTCGGCCAGCGCATGGCCGCAAAGCTGTCGGGCAAGAAGTGACCGCCGGCGCGCAGCCTTGCCGTGAATTGACCTTGCACGATGCGAATTCTCAGCCTTGCCCCTACGTCATTTTTTGGCGATTACGGCTGCCATGTGCGCATCCTGGAAGAAGCTCGCGCGCTGCAGGGCGCCGGCCATCGCGTCACGCTGCTGACGTATTACAAGGGCGCGGATGTGGCTGGGCTGGACATCATCCGCACTTCGCCCACGCCGTGGCGATCAGAATATGAAGTCGGTTCATCGCGCCACAAATTTGCCTTCGATCTGCTGCTGGGCAGCCGGCTGCTGCAGGTGCTGGCACGCAATCGCTTCGATGTGATTCACGCGCATCTGCATGAGGGTGCGCTGATTGCTGGCGTGCTGGCGAAGCCCTGGCGCATACCGGTCGTGTTCGATTTTCAAGGCAGCATGACCGACGAGATGTTGCAGCACCGCTTCATCCGGGCCGGCACGTTTTCTCACCGCGCATTTGCGCGCGTTGAGCGCATTGCCAATCGCCTGCCGAGCGCCATCCTCACCAGCACGCGCAACGCTGTGATGCCATTGCGACAACAACTCGGCAAGGGAACGATCATCGAGGCGTTGCCCGATGGCGTGAACACAGCTGTTTTTCGCCCCGATGCACTTTCGCCAGCAGATCGCACGGCGTTGCGCGCGCGTTGGGGTATTGCGCCAGAAGAGCCGGCGGTGGTCTTCCTGGGCTTGCTGGCGCAACACCAGGGCATCCAGAATTTGATCGAAGCTGCAGCCATCTTGAAAAGCGAGGGCCGGCGCGTGCGCTGGCTGATGATGGGTTACCCGAGTGTGGAGATGTGGCAGTCGCGGGCGCAGGCCGCCGGCGTGCTGCCCGACATGGTGTTTACCGGCCGCGTGCCGTATGCCGACGCGCCGCGCATGCTGGCTATGGGCGACATCGCCATTGCGCCAAAGCTGTCGCTCACCGAGGGCAGCGGCAAGATATTGAACTACATGGCGTTGGCCATGCCGACAGTGGCCTTTGACACGCCGGCGCAGCGCGAGATCCTGGGCGCGCTCGGTGTGTATGCGCCGATGGGCGATAGCGCGGCATTGGCGCAGCGCGTGGCCGAGTTGATCGATCAACCGCAGCGCCGTCGCGCGCTGGGCGAGCAATCGCGGCGCATGGCCGTACAACATTTCGGCTGGGATCGCGCGGCGATGACGATGAACTCGGTGTATGAGCGATTGCGGGTGCAAGTTGATGCTGCGCCGGCGTCGGCGGCACAGCGCAATGACTAAAACACTTCCCTTGCCGCAGCGCGTGATGATCGGCATCGTTGCCGACCTGCGCGAGTTCTGGCGATACCGCTCGCTGCTGCGCATGCTGGTCGTGCGCGACGTGAAGACGCGCTACCGCAATTCGGCGCTTGGCGTGCTGTGGTCGTTCCTGCAGCCGCTGGGCATGATGGTGGTGATGACCTTTGCCTTCACCGTCATCAATCGCGGGCCGGCCAACATGCCGCACTTCAATGTGTTCATCCTGTCGGGCTTGCTGGCGTGGAACTTCTTCTCCGCGGCCGTCATCAGTGGCTCTGGCAGCATCAATGCCAATAGCGCGCTGGTGAAAAAGGTGTTCTTTCCACGCGCGGTGCTGCCCGTCTCAGCGGTCATCTCCAGCCTGGTCAACTTCTTGCTCGCGCTGCCGGTCTGGCTGATCGTTACGGTGATTTCCGGTCACGCGCTGCATCTCTCGCTGCTTTTTCTGCCCTTCGTCATTGCCATTCAGGTGGTCTTCACTGTCGGTGTGACATTTTTGCTTTCCACGTTGAATGTGTTCTATCGCGACACGCAATTCATCCTCGAGTTGGGCATGCTGGCGCTGTTTTTTCTCACGCCGATCTGGTACGACATCGGGCAGGTGTCGCCGGAGATTGGGCTGTGGGTGCGCCGGCTCAACCCAATGGCCTCGCTGGTCAACATCTATCAGGACCTGATGTACTGGGGCCATGTCACCGATCTCGATTTTGTATTGCGCACGGCGCTCACGGCATTTGCCTTCCTGGCTGTTGGCTATCTGATCTTTCGGCGCTACAGTCTGCGCTTTGGCGAAGAGGTGTAGCAGAGGTTTTTGCAAAAGGGAAAACTGTGATTCTGATCAAGCACATCAAGCATCTCATCATCGACATGGACGGCGTGTTGTGGCTGGGCGATCAGCCCATGCCGGCGCTCATCCCCTTCTTTCGAACCTTGCGCGAACTGGATATTCGCTTCATCCTTGCCACCAACAATGCCAGCAAGAGCGGAGATGAATACGTTGCCAAGCTGAAGAAATTTGGCGTAGACGTGGCGCTGGATGAAATTCTCACCTCGCCGCAGGCCACGGCGATGTATCTGGCGCAGCATGCGCCGGCGGCAAAAATCTACGTGATCGGTGAGCCGGGGCTGACCGTGGAGTTGCAGGCGAACGGGCTGCAGGTGGTGAATGAGGCGCCGCAGACTGCGACACACGTCGTGGTGGGGTGGGATCGCACCTTGAGCTATGCCAAGCTGGCTGAAGCATGTCTGCTCATTCGAGCCGGCGCGACTTTCATTGGCACCAACCCCGACGTGACGTATCCCGATGCGCGCGGCATCGTGCCAGGCAATGGCGCGACGCTGGCCGCGCTGCGCGTGTCCACAGGCGTCGAGCCGCTCATCATCGGCAAACCGATGCCCGAGATGATGTTGCAATCGATGGCGCGCATGGGCAGCATTCCGGCCACCACCGCCGTCATCGGCGACCGGCTTGACACGGATATTCTGGGTGGCATCAACGCCGGCCTCACCACGTTGCTTGTGCTGACGGGTGTCACCGCTGCAGCGGATGCGCAGGCCGGCGATATCCACGCGGACTACATCTACCAGGATATCGGCGACATCGCATCTGCCCTGCGTCAAGCCAGCATGTAACCGCGCCCGCGCATCGTGATGATGTGCAGTTCGTGGTCGAAGTGCGCGTTCAGTTTTGCACGCAACCGCGACATGTGCAGCCGCAATAGCGATGTCTCGCTCGACGTCACGCGCTCGCGGCGCAGGGCGCGCCGGACCAACTCTGAGAAAAGCACCACCCGCCCACGATTGTGGATCAATTCCTCAAACACACGCCATTCAATGGGGCTGAGCGAAACCCACATGTCGCCTTTGCGAATGGCATGCAGTCGATTGTTGATGCTGACGTCGTCGCTCAAGGGATCTGGTGATTCGAGCAGGGGCGTTGCAACGGTGGTCACGATTCCTGCGGACGGTTGAACTGCCGCTGATGGTTTTCGTGCGCGGCAATGCAACAATGCATGAATACGCGCTTGAATTTCTGACTCCATCATGCCGCCGGAGAAGTAGTCAGATACGCCAAGGCGAAGCGCCCTGATCGCTGTGGAAACGTCAGATTCTGGATCGATCAGGACAACCTTGACATGCGAGAGGTCAGGAATTTCACCCAGTAGATCCAGGAGCGTAATCCCGCCGTGCTGCGCCGGCGCGATGGCGAACAAGGCCGGCGTGGCGGCGAGCGCCCTCAACGCGACGATGGCGTCTGCCAGCAAATTGACTGTCCTGATCTGCACGCCGGCGTGTCTGAACCCATCAATGTAAAGGGTGTCGTCGAACGGGCTGCGAAGATGGAGCGCGATAGAGTGATTATTTTCGGTTGCCATGTCATGAAAGGCTGTGTTGAGTCAGTTGTGAGATGAGCATGGACGCTCAATGGTGGCTGTGCGCATTCCCTCGGTCGTTGATGCAGCTTGATGCGCCGTCATTTTCGCAAAACCACATCGTTGTTGTTGTATCGGTGAAAAGTTGCCTTTAAGTTGCATTCAGAGATTATTTTGTAAGTTTATCATATGAGTTGTGCGTCTCTAAGCGCAGCTTTGCGTTGACGCAAGAAAGAGATGCAGCCGGCGTGTGGCAGTCGATCCACTACCTTATCAGCGTGCAATTCGTCTCGCCGGCGTCCTTGATGAAGTCGTGGAAAATCGTTATAATCCCTGCCCGTTACGTAGAAATTCGTATAGTGAGTGATATAGGAAAGTCCCGCGAGAGCGGAGGAGGAAGGAACAATACCTCATCAGCACAGACCGCAACAACCGATGTTTCGCATTAACAACCAGATTCGCGTGCCGCAGGTTCGCCTGATCATGGCAGACGGCGCGAATCGCGGTGTGGTAGACACCCGCGATGCACTGCAAATGGCGCGTGATGCGCACAAGGATCTGATTGAAGTGGCCCCGAACGCCGATCCGCCGGTTTGCCGCATCATGGACTATGGCCGCTTTCTTTACGAGAAGGAAAAGAAAGATCGCGCAGCCAAGAAAGCCCAAAAGGTCATCGACATCAAAGGCGTGCAACTGCGCCCCAAGACCACCGATCATCACCTTGCTTTCAAGATTCGCGCAGCGCGCCGGTTCCTTGAGCAGGGTAACAAGGTCAAGGTCAGCCTGCGGTTTCGCGGGCGCGAGGCGGCGCACCTGCATGTGGCGCGCAAGATGCTGGACAAGGTTGTGCAGGGCGTGAATGACATCGCCATCGTGGAGGTAAATCCCAATGTCGAGGGCAGGGCGATGCTGCTGATTCTGGCGCCGACGCAAGCCACAATGGCCGCGGTGCACTTGAAGTCGACTCAGCAGCGCATCGAAGCCGAGCGTGAAGCCGACAAGGCCGCCGGCTACGACGAAGCCGAGGAAGAGATCGACGAGATCGACGAAGAAGATGACGAGATGGAAGAAGAGGCACAGCCGGCCAAGCCGCTGACCAAAGAGGAAGAGGCCGCTGCCCGCAAGGCCGCCAATCGCGAGAAACTCTCGCAGAAGCGCGCCAACGAGCAGTTCGGGCTGCCCTGATTCATCCTCGATATCGCAAAGGTGAAAGCAGAAAGAGCATCATGGGAAAGATCAAGACGCACAAGTCCACATCCAAGCGCTTCAAGGTGACCGGCACCGGCAAGATCATGCGCACCCGCCAGGGCAAGAGCCACTTCCGCCGCACCAAGCCGCAGCGAGTGAAGGCGTTGTTTGTGGAGATGCACGAAGTCGAAGGCAAGGGCGTGCAGGAGCGCATCCGCAAGCTCGCGCCATACATGAAGAACAAGTAATCAACGCTCGGCCCTTGAGGCACTGAGCGCATTCAACAGGAGACACTGGGAAATGGCAAGAGTAAAGGGCGGCGCGAAGGCGCGCCGACGCCACAACCGAATTCTCGCGGAGACGAGCGGCCAGTTTGGCGCGCGTCACAAGCACATCCGCAAGGCAAGCGAAGCCCGCTTGCACGCGCTGGCCTATGCCACGCGCGACCGTCGCAACAACCGTCGTGAACTGCGCAGCCTGTGGATCACCCGCATCAATGCGGCGGCGCGGCTGAACGGCACGACCTACAGCAAATTGATTCAGGGCTTGAAGACGGCCAACATCGACATCGATCGCAAGATCCTCGCCGATCTGGCTGTGAAAGACGAGGCCGCGTTCGCAGCTATCGTCAAGTCGGTCGCGCCGGCCGCCTGAATTTCGTTCGCGCTTTCACCTGCACCACACGTCCGCCATTGCGCGGACGTGTTTGTTTTTCCATGCGGCCATTGCCCGCCGGCGCGACTATCCAGATGCGGGGCAGTAGCCGCAGGCGCTCGATCATTTACATGATCGTCTGCAAATCTTCCAGCCTGCGCAAAAAGAGGGGTTATGCGGCCAGCTATTTTCCTGGATCGGGATGGCGTCATCATCGAAAATTGCGAGAACTACGTGCGCTCATGGGACGATGTATGTTTCATCGAGCCGGCGATTCGCGCGTTGCGTCAGATTGCGCCGCTCGACGTGGCTGTCATCGTCGTTACCAATCAGGCCATTGTGGGCAAGGGTCAGATGGCACTGGAAGAGGCGACGCGCATCAATGAGCGCGTGGTGAGCGAGGTGCGCCGGCGCGGCGGCCGCATCGACTATGCTTACCTTTGCCCGCATACCGAGAAGGACAATTGCGATTGCCGTAAGCCCAAGCCAGGCATGTTGTTGCGCGCTGCGCGTGAACACGACATCGACCTCGCCCATTCATTCATGGTGGGTGACGCCATCAGCGATATGCGCGCCGCGCAAGCGGCCGGCGTGCACTGCGCGTTGGTGCGCACAGGCCGTGGCGCAGGCGAACTGGCGCGCTGCAACGGCGAGATGTGGTTTGATGTTGCCGACGACTTGCTCGATGCCTTCGCCGCCTATCAGTCGTTCCGCATCGCGGCATAGCGGCGCGCGGGAAGGTGGGCAAATAGAAAGGCGAGCAGAAGACAAATGAGAAGGGTGAGCCATCGTCGTGATGGCGCAATCATCAGGCCCTGATTACCAAATACCGAAGACTATCCATGACTTTGACCCAGTTTGTGAATGCATATCGCACCGGCTTCACCGCCGTGATCGATGCGATGGACGTAGACGAAATCGAGCGCGTCACACAGATGGTGTGCAATGCGTTTGAGCAGGGCCGGCGTGTGTTCATCGCCGGCAATGGCGGCAGTGCGGCCACCGCCTCGCACATGGCTTGTGATCTCGCCAAAACCACTCTGGGCAAGGCGCAAGCGCTGCCGGCGAAGCGTGTGCGCGCCATCGCCCTCACCGACAATGCGCCGCTCATCACTGCCTGGGGCAATGACGTGAGCTATGACATGGTGTTTGCCGAGCAGCTGCGCAATCTTGCAGATGTCGGCGACCTGCTCATCGTCATCACCGCCAGCGGCAATTCGCCCAACATCCTTGAGGCGGTGGAGGCGGCGAAGGCGATCGGTATGACCACTGCCGGCTTGCTCGGCTTTGAAGGCGGCAGGGTCAGATCCATGCTCGATCATGCCGTCATCGTGCGCTCATCGCACTATGGCTACATCGAAGACGCTCACAGCGTCATCAACCATCTCATCACCGACCACCTCAAGAAGTCCGTTCAAACATCTTAGCTCTGGCGCAAAACGACACACGGCCAGCGCGCTCGTCGTCGCGGCCTTGCGGCTCCGATGGCGCGGTGTCGGCGCGCATTACACTTGCGCGCATGGACATGCGCACGGTCACGGTCAAAAAGGCAAGCCGGCTCGACAAGGCGCTCGCTGCATTGCTGCCTGATCTCAGCCGCAGCGCGGCGCAGAAATTGATCGAGCAGGGGCATGTGCAGGTGAATGGCGTTGGTCGGGATGCCGGCCATCGTGTGAAACCCAACGATGTCATCGTTGCGTATGTGCCTGCAGCCGCGCCGGCATCCCCGCAACCCGAAGCCATTGCGCTCGACATTCTCTACGAAGACGACGACGTGATTGCGATCAACAAGCAGGCGGGCATGGTGGCGCACCCGGGCGCCGGCAACGCGCAAGGCACGGTTGTGAATGCAGTGCTGTCGTACGCGCCGCAAGTCGCCGGCGTCGGCAGCGAGGATCGGCCAGGCATCGTGCACCGGCTGGATAAGGAGACCAGCGGCGTGTTGCTGATTGCAAAGCACGATGCTGCGCTGCGGGCTTTGCAGGGCCAATTCAAATTGCGCACCATCAAAAAGAGCTATGTGTTGTTGTGCGTGGGCGAGGTGCAACCAGCGCGCGGCCTCATTCGAAAACCCATCGCCCGCGACCCGGGCAATCGCAAGCGCATGGCTGTGGTCGCAAGCGGACGCGATGCGCTCACACAATATGTGGTGCGCGAGGTGTTCAGGTTGAAGGACGGCGGCACGACGCGGCATTACTCATACGTGAAAGCGAACCTGCTCACCGGTCGCACCCATCAGCTGCGCGTGCATTTTGCGTCGATGGGTTTCCCCGTTGTGGGCGATGCAGTCTATGGCGCGCGAAAGGATCCGCTGACGAAAGAGATTGCGCCGCGCCAGTTGTTGCACTCCAGCGAACTGTCGTTCATCTCGCCCTCAAGGGGCGGGGAGATCAGACTGCATGCGCCGCTGCCTGAGGATTTTCGCCGTGTGCTGGATGCGCTGGCCGGCGAAGTGACTGATTGAAGTGACTGCAACTCTCTCCCCAAGGGATCGGGGCGGGGAGAGAGTTCAATTGCTACTCACCGTCTGCGCTCTTCGCAGCGCGATCGATGACTTCCTGCGCCACCTTGCTCATGGTGGTGCGACGTGAGCGCGCGGTCATCTGAATGTGATGATAGGCCTCTTCCTCGCTGATGCCGGTCTTCATCAAGATGCCCTTTGCGCGCTCGATCAACTTGCGAGCGGTGAGCTTCTCCTCCAACTCATCGACTTTTTCGTTCAACTGGCGTTGATTGCTGAATTGTGCCAGTGCCACACGCATGGTTGTAATCAGATCGTCGCGTTTCACCGGTTTGGTCAGATAGCCCTGCACCGGCAATTCGGCTGCGCGGTCGAGCAGCGCGCTTTCATTGTAGGCAGTCAAAATAACGATGGGGATGGGGCGCTGGCGCAGGATTTCCGCTGCCGCATCCAAGCCATCGCGAAAGGGCATGCGAATGTCCAGCAAGGCGATGTCGGGTTGTTCGCGATGCGCCAGCGTCACGGCTTCCACGCCGTCAGCGGCGCTGTAAACCGTGTGTCCCAACTCGGTCAAAATGGTGCGCAGCCCCATGCGGATGATTGACTCATCGTCTGCAATCAACACGCGCAGATTCTTGTTGCTCATTGTGTGGTTCAACTCCAGATGTTGTGTCGAGGCCGGCGAGCAAGTGCTTCGCCGGCGTGGTGGCAGTGCCATCTCGTCGTGGAGTTGCGCGATTATACTGACCTCGACGCACATCTATGGGAATGCGCGCCTCACTTTTCGCGCACGATCGCCGGCAGGAACACGCTTTGTGATGCGTTGACAACCCTGAAGCTGCCGCCGGCCCATGCGCCACTGCCGAAGGCATTCGCTGCGCGCACGCGCCATTGATACGGCTGATCGCTCGCCGGCAGGCTGATCGCGCGCGTGGCGCCGTTCACCCATCCCAAATGCTGTGTGGATGTCAATGCGCCGCCGCTCACTTCAACCTCGAATTCATCGCCCTCGCCCCGCCACTGCAGCACCGTCGTTCCACTGAAGGTGATGCCGGCGTTCAGCGGCGATGTAAGCGTCGGCGTCATCGGCGCTGGCGGACATGCGTCAAAGCACGCGATGATCGAGGAGATGTCGCCAGACAATCCTGTCGCAAGCGTATTCACATCATTCACATCGCTTGCGCCGGCCACGCGCCCGCAAGTGCCGCGCAGGTCTGGCTCGCTGCACAACACCACGCCCACGCCGGCGTCCACTTGCAAGGAGCGCGTCTTGTCATCGAAGTTCACGCTTGCAAGTTGGGTGATGGTCTGACTGCTGCTGAAAGCTGCGCCGGCACGATTTACACCATCGAACAAGGTGTAATTCCCGGGTGGCGCGGGCTGCCAGTGTATGCGGCGCGTCGCCCAGATCGCGCCGGCGCCATTTGCTCGCACTTGCACGAACACCTCGTGGTTTTGCCAGGCTGCATCCAGGATAAAAGTTGTGCTCAGCGCGCTGGTGCTCACCTCGGTGATGGGTGTGCCACCGCTGGCGGTCTCGCTCACGCGCGCCGTGTAGCCGCTGAATGCGCAGCCACTTACTGCGCTCCAGGATGCTGTGATGGTTGTTGCGGTGATCGTCGCGCCTTCCGCCGGCGCCTGCATCGCAGGTGCGGCGCAGGTTGGCGCGCCATCATTTTGCGACGTGATCCATGCGCCGGGCGCAAGCGCGAGCCAGGCCGATTCATCGAAGTCAACCTGCGTGATGCTGCTGGCCGGCGGCCATGGTGCGACGTTGGGGTTGGCCGGGTCGGTCCAGCTCGCGGGGATGGCGCTTGACGCCATGTAATGCAGGTGGGTGCCACAGGCGTAGCCGGTAGCGCCTTCCACGCCGATCTTCGCGCCGGCGCTGATCACATCACCCACCTGCACTGGCACGCTGTTGTATGCCAGATGCACATACCAACTGTATTCGTTCGTGGCATGCCGAATCACGACGATATTGGCCTGCTTCCACACGGTGCTGAAGTTTGCGCCATCGCAGCTGCCGCTGCTGCTGCTCTTCTTGACGAAGATGACCGTGCCGGCTTTGCTCGCCACCACGTCTCCTGCCGCAGCCAGCCCCTGAATGTCGAAGTCGACCTGACCGGCATGGCCGCTGCCATCACGCTGTGCGACGAAGCCCTGCAAGCCTTTGCGCCAGGGCAGGCGATGGCCGGCCACATTGCTTGCAGCAAGGGGATGCGCGCCGGCGACAGGCGGCGCGAGGAAGTCTTTGGTGGCTTGGTCAAGCAGCGTCGCCGGCATCTGCGCCAGCACTGCGTTGAATGCGGCTGCGTTCTGTGGCGACCCGATCGTAACGACCCAGGCAGCATCGACGAAGGTCGCAACCATTGGCACAAAGCTGTGTGATGGCTGACTGGCGTTGCGCAAGGCCGGTGTGGCAATGGCATAGGCCCACGCGCCGGAGATTCCTGTTTCACCGAGAGTGTAAATCTCGCCGGCAGATTGTTGGTTGATGGCGTCGAGCGCGGCGATGAATGCCGGCGTGGGGTCGGGCGGTTGTGCGTGTGCGGCGGTTGGGTGCGTGAGCAGCGAGCAGCACAGCGCCAGCGTGAGCAGGCTGGTGAAGATGCGCATTCACCAACCAAACTAATCAATTTTGCAAAGTCATGCTTGCTTTATCTTGTTCGAATGACAAACGCTCGCTGGCGTAGGGCGAGCGTTATTCTGCCACCCACACCCGCACTTCATCCAGACGCCGGCGGCCGCGCGCCTTGCCGCCATCGGCTGGAAAGCCAATCGTCAGCAGTGCCTGTGGCTCCCAATCCGTCGGCAGACCCAGCGTCTGCACGACGACCTCTGGGCAGAACAGCGGCGCGCACATCCAGCACGCGCCGATCCCCAACTCGGTTGCCTTCAGTAATATGTTTTGCAGCGCTGCGGCGACAGCCTGGCCGGCCATCCATCGCTCGGCAGTGTTGCGCTGGGCATCGGGATACACATCCATGTCGCACATCGTCAAGCATGCGAGAACGCACACCGGCGCGCTGGTGATGCGCTGGTGCGAGCGCGCCACGTCTTTCTGAATCATGTCTGCCGGCGCGCCATCGGCCTGTAGATCGCTGCGCAGTTGCGCACCCATCGCAGTTGCCAGCCGTGAGCGCGCATCACCCATCACGACGGCAAAGCGCCATGGCTGGCGATTGTGTGGCGAGGGGGCGAGTGTGCCGGCCTCGATCAACGCGTCGATCAGCTCGCGCGGCACGGGCTGATCGGTGTAGCGCCGAATCATGCGTCGTTCAGCCATACAAATCTGACTTTGGCGCGCGGATGATTTCGGCGGCGGAGCCGTCGCGCTGCGTGAAGGTGAGGCCGCGCAGCAGAACCGCCGGCACACCCTCTGCCGCCTGTCCCATTAGTAGCGTTGCAGCGCTCGCGACCATGTCGGCCAGGCCGATCTCGGTGTGCTGCAGGCGAAAACCAAACAAATCAGCACGGCCGCGCCAGTCTTCCACGCCGGGCATGCCGGCGACACCAACCGCCACCCCGACTGTGCCGATGCGGTGTGGCCGGCCATGACTATCGACAATCACCACCGGCAGGCGCACACCCAGGCGCATTTCCAGTTTCATCAGCAGGTCGCACGCGCTTGCATCGGGATCCTGTGGCATCAGCAAAATGGCATCTGGGTCAGTCGCGACATTTGAATGATCGATGGCGGCATTCGCCGAGACGAAGCCGAGCCGGTGGCGGGTGATCAGCACATTTGGCCCCATCCGTGAGATGCCGGTCGATTCGCGCAGGATCACTTCGACCAGGCGCGGGTCTTTGTTTGTGATGCCGGCGACTTCGATGGCTTGCGCGCTCGGTGTCACATCGCGCAGGTTCATGAAGCGCCCCTCTGCCTTCGACACAATCTTCGACGTGACGACCAGGGCGTCGCCGGCAATAGGTTGCAGCGGCTGCAGCGCGCTGGCCAGCATCGCTGCCAGATCGTCGCCGGGCTGGATGATGGGCAGGTCGGCGAGAGGAATTAGCTGAATCAATTTTTTTGAATGCAGGAAGTTGACTTGCGATCGCTGCGGCGCAGCCTGACAAGGCACGAGCATCATATTGCAATTCAACATTCGGTAGTTGGATTATGCGCCGGTGATGCGAATGCCAGCGCCTTTCACCTTGTGGCGCTTGTTGATGCCGAGCAAAATGGGCGTGAGGCCTTCGATGATGACGGCGTTGTCGAGCGGGCCGGCATCCCACGATTTCATGCCGGCGTCCTTTACCAGCGCCATGCCGGCTTGTTTTGCGCCCTCGTCATCGCTGCATACCAGCACATCGCAATCGATGGCGGCATCCAGCTTTTTGAGGTGCGTGGCCGAGATGTTTTGAAATGCCGCGACGACCTTCACACCATCGCCGAGCAGCATCTGCGCTTCCTTCGCCGCCGAGCCGCCGGCCGGCACCATCACGCGCAGAAAATCATCCGGGTTCATCGGCACGGTCACGTCCACCAGCACCTTGCCCTGCAATGCGCCCTTCAGGTCGGAGAGGGTGTGCTTGTGCGCGCTGTAGGGCACCGTCAACACTGCGACCTCTGCGTGCTGTGCGGCGCTTGCATTGTCTGCGCCGGCGATCTTCGTCTCACCAAGCATCAAATTCAACTCTTCAGCCACGCGCAGCGCCTTCTCGGCATCGCGCGAGCCGATCACCACTTCATGGCCGGCATGCGCCCAGCGCAGCGCCAGCCCCGACCCTTCCTTGCCGGTCCCGCCCAAAACTGCGATCTTCATCGTTCTCCTTGTCACGCTTGAATCTGATATGCCTGTCCGTTGATGATGCAAATCATACCGTTGAGCAAGAGAACCTCGCTCACATGAATTTCTAACGCAGCTTAGTAGAATAGCCTGCGAGAAGCAATTCAAACCAGTAAGCACAGTTGTAAACATGGAGGCAGAAAATGGCATACGGACCTGTTGAACTTGTTGTCATCAAATTCCCCGGCAACCAGTTCAAAGGCGAAATCGTCCCCGAGTTGAAGAAGCTCGTCGATGCAGACACTGTTCACATCATCGATATTCTGTTCGTAAAGAAGGACAGCGCCGGCAATGTGCTGGTGTTGGAGATCAATGATGTGGATGACGAAACGAACGAGTCGTTCGGCCCGCTTCTTAGCGGCCTGGCCGGCATCCTCAGCGAAGAGGACGCGAAGGCGTGGGCGGCTGCGATGGAGCCGAATTCATCTGTCGCGATGATGTTGTTCGAGAATACCTGGGCTGCGCCGTTCATGAACGCGGTGCGCAGCGCCAGCGGCGAAGTGTTGTTGAATGAGCGCATTCCACACAGCGTCATTGAGGAATTGGAAGCGGCCTAGCCCGCCAGATTGTGTCAGGGCACAAGGAGAGAATCACAATGCCAAGAAGAGTCGTAGTTGCACCCCCGCGCAGAGGCCCCGGATTGATCGGCACGATGGCGCGCACGGCCGTAATTGCCGGCACAGCCACTGCAACGGCGAATGCCGTGAATAGCCGGCAGGCGGCCGGGCAGCAGGCCGCCGCGCAGCAACAGGCCGCACAACAGCAATTAGCTGCACAGCAGGCGCAGATTGAGGCGTTGCAGGCGCAGCAGTTGCAAGCGCAGATTGCCGCGCAGCAGGCGCCGGCGCAGGTGGCCGCGCCAACGGGCTTGACTGATGAGAAAATCGCCCAACTGAAGAAGTTGGCTGAATTGCAGCAGGCCGGCATCCTCACCGAAGAGGAATTCGCCACGCAGAAGGCGCGCATCCTCGGCAGTTAGCCGAGCTATTGCTGGGCAACACTCGCCAATCTGACCTCGCAGGGTTTCAAAACCTTGCGAGGTTTTTTCTGCCAGCCGCCTTCATTCATGAAATGCCCGCTCAATCACGTCTTCAATGGGCGGATCTGCGATCGTCAGGTCGAGCACGGGCTGCTCAGCCAGCAGGCGCGCAGTGATCGCCGGCGTGTCCTCGGCCTTTACCTGCAACATCACCTTGCCCTCGTCCTCGCTCGGCATCACCAGACCATATGCGCTCATGTCGCACGACTGACATTCGGCCAACGACACGCCGATGAGTTTGTAAGGCGCGATGCGATGTGAAAGGTCGGTGATGGCGCCGTCGTATCTCAACTGACCGTGATGGATGATGATGATGCGCTCGCACAGCGCAGTCACATCGGCCATGTAGTGGCTGGTCAGAATAATCGTTGCGCCACTGCGCTGGTTGTATGCCTTCAGGAAGTTGCGAATGCGCACCTGTGCGCCAATGTCGAGGCCAATGGTCGGCTCATCGAGAAACAGCACCTGTGGCCTGTGCAGCAGCGCGGCAGCCAGCTCGCACTTCATGCGCTCGCCGAGCGACAGGTTGCGCACCGGCTTGCGGATGATCGGCGATAGCTCCAGCAACTCATCCAGCTCTTTCAGCGTTGCCTTGTACTCGTCATCGGGGATGCGGTAGATCGCCTTGTTGAGCAGGAATGAATCGGCGGCGGGAATGTCCCACGAGAGCCGGTTGCGCTGGCCCATGACGAGTGTGATGCTGCGCAGGTAATCGTTGTTGCGCTGCCAGGGCGTGAAGCCCAGCACGTTGGCCTTGCCGGCGGTGGGGTGGAGCAGCCCCGACAGCATCTTCAGCGTAGTGGTTTTGCCGGCGCCGTTTGGCCCCAGGAAGCCAACTACTTCGCCTCTGCCGATGCGAAAGCTCACGTTCTGCACAGCTTTCACATCCTTGAAAGTGCGCTTGAAAAAGCCCTTGACCGATGCGGAGAAGCCGCCCTCGCGGTCGGTGACTTTGTAAGTCTTGCTCAGCTTTTCGACCACGATGGGATCGGTTGAAGTCATGCGATGATTATAGGTGGAGCAACCATGCAAGCAGCGATTGATTTCGGCCTGACGAACATCGATGTCGTCATCGCGACGCATCCCTTTGACGGGCAGATTGAGCGATCGGCGTTGGCGCCAAGCCGCCGGCGCGTGGATGAGGCGCAACTGCGCCGCGCGCTCGACGCCCTCAGCAGCACCCCGCGTGACTTCGACCGCGTCTGCGTCACCGGCGGCCAGCATCGCAGGCTGCCAGATGAAATTGACGGCGTGCCAATCGTAAAGGTCGGTGAGATCGATGCGATTGGGCGCGGCGGGCTGGCACTGGCCGGCGCACAAGAGGCGCTGGTGGTAAGCGCCGGCTCCGGCACTGCGATGATCGCCGCGCGGCAAAGCGGTTGCCATCACGTCACTGGCAGCGCCGTCGGCGGTGGCACGCTGCTCGGCCTGTGCCGGCTGCTCATCGGCACGAGCGACCCGCAGGCAATCAACGACTTCGCGCTGCGCGGAGACTCCAACAAGGTCGATCTTACATTGATCGAGGCGACAGGCGGCGCCATTGGCCGGTTGCCGAAGGACGCCAATGCGGTGAATTTCGGTCGCATCGCCTCGCTCGATGAGGATGCGATGCACACGCTTTCACGCGAAGACCGCGCTGCCGGCGTCGCTGTGCTGGTCGGGCAGGTCATCGCCGTCATTGCCATCAACGCTGCGAAGGCCGAGGGGCTGGACAAGATTGTGGTGGTCGGCCATCTGGTCGATCTGTTGTGCATGCGGCAGGTGTTGAGCACGGTTGCCGGCTACTACGACGCAGACATCAGCGTGCCGGCGATGCCCGGCTTTGCCACCGCGCTTGGCGCGCTGCTAGCATAGTTACGGTATACTCTAGGTCTCGCGCTACCTTAGCTCAATCGGCAGAGCAATCGCTTCGTAAGCGATAGGTTTCGGGTTCAACTCCCGAAGGTAGCTAGCCAAGGGTCGAGGTGCTTGCAGCAGCACTTCGACCCTTTTGCTATCGCGCCACTTCCCACGCCAGATGCTGAATCTCCGGCATGATCAGTTTGTCCATCGCCACCTGCACCGCATTGGGCGAGCCGGGCATGCTCATGATCACGCGGCCGCGAAAGACGCCGGCGGTCGCGCGTGAGAGCATCGCCGCTGCGCCGACTTCGCTGTAGCTCAACATGCGAAAAAGCTCGCCGAAGCCAGGCATGGTCTTCTCCAGCTTGCGCGCAATCACGTCGTAGGTCGTGTCGCGCGGGGCGATGCCAGTGCCGCCGGTGAACAGCACCAGCCGCGCTTCGGTCTCGCCGGTGATCTGGTCGAGCAGGTCGCCGATCTGCGCCGGCTCATCCTTCACGATGGCGCGGAAGACCACTTCGTGGCCGGCGCTCATGATGCGATCCGCGATCAGGTCGCCGCCGCTGTCGTTCTCGCGCGTGCGCGTGTCGCTCACGGTGATGATGGCCACCTTCACCGGCCCTTGTTTTGCCGCGATCTGGCGATGCTGCTCTGTCGATTGGCTGCTGCTCATGGGCGTGATTGTAACGAAAAGGATTGCATCGCTAACAGGAACTCATGCGCCGAGGAACCGCTTGATCCACAAGGCGAGTTGCGCCGGTCTTTCCATCGGGATGAAGTGCGAGCCTTCCACAATGACATCTTTGCCGTGTGGCAAGAGCGACGCAAGGTCGGCGCGGGTGGGGGAAGCCATGAAGTCGAACGGGTCGCGTTGTGGCCGCGCGGATCTAATCACCCACGCCGGCGTCGTGATCTGTGGCAACACCCTCGACAGATCTGCATCGTGCGCAGCGCCGGCGGCATAGATCTCTGCTTCGGTCGCCGGCGCGCATGCCAGTCGATAGTTATCGCCATCTGGCAACAACCCGAAGCGGCAGTAATCGTCAAAGACTCGCGCATCCCATGCAGAAAAAGGCAGTCGCGCGCCGAGCTTGTCTTTCATCTCATCGATGGATGCGAATTCGCTGCGCCGGCGGGCTGCGCCATTTGCCGCATCGCCGCGATGGCGGTATGCCGCCGGCGACAAAATCACGGGATCGATCAACATCAGCCTGTCAAATAGATCGCGGCGCAGCGCAGCAGCTTGGGCGACGGCATGTCCGCCGAGCGAGTGGCCGATGCCGATCAACTGTCCGGCCTGTACATCCTGCGCGGCTGCAATCACGTCCTCTGCGAACTCGCGCCAGCGCAGCGGCAGCGCCGGCGCATCGCTGCGGCCATGCCCGCGCAGGTCAATGGCAATACAGCGGTTTGGCAATCGCTCGATCACCGCATCCCAGCAGCGGGCGTGGAAGCTCGCGCCGTGTGCAAAGAGCAGCGCCGGCAATTCGCCACGCCAGTCAAACACGCATATCTCTCCGCCGGCCTGCGGCAGATATTTTTCAATTGGCTTGCGCATACTGCGAGTTTCCCGATGATACCCGCCGGTGCAGTCGCTTTCGGTATACTTCTCGCAAACCGACTGGTCAGTCGGTCAGTATGAACTGTGTTGAGACATGACCAAAGACACTATTGATGTGGCCGTGTGGGAGGGTGATGCTGGCAGCACGCGCCATCGCATCCTCGATGCCGCGCTGGATGTATTCTCGCGCGAGGGCTATCACGCCACGCGCATGGATGATATCGTGCAGCGCTCCGGCGCTTCCAAAGGCGCGATCTACTTTCACTTCCCGAACAAGGAGAAACTCTTTCTTGGCCTGGTCGATCAATTTGCTGATCTGCTTGAGCGGCGGGTGAAGGCGGCCATCAAGCAGGAAGATGCCGGCATGGTGCGCGTGCGCGTCGCAGTCACCACCTGCCTGGAAACGTTCTCGAAATACCGCCGTCCGGCGAAGATCCTGCTGGTGCAGGCCGCCGGCATCGGCAAAGCCTTCGAAGACAAGCGCAATGCCACAAACGAGCGCTTCGCAAAGTTGATCGCCTTGTATCTCGATGAGGCTGTCGCGCTGGGTGAGATTCCGCCGTGCGACGTGGATGTGATTTCATCGGCGTGGATGGGTGCGATCTACGCGCTGGTGATTCGCTGGGTGACGACGAATGAGCCGGCGCCAGAGCGCATCGTAAACGCGCTGGTGCCGGCTCTATTGATGAGCGTGGGCTACACCGCGCAGGGTAAACCGCATGACAGAACACATCGACGCGCCGCGCGCGAGTGACTGGGATGCGATGCCGGGCGCGGTGCCGGCGCGGTTGGTCAGCGCAGCCATCGCGGTTGATCCAGTAGATCCGCTCGTGTTTCTGCGCGGCGCGCGCGGCATGGAGCGCGTGAGCTATGTCGCGCCGCGCGCGGCATGCGCGGTGCATGGCATCGGCGCAGCTGCGCAGCTTTTTGCCTATGGTGCGCGCCGCTTCGAGGAGATTGCAGGGCAGGCGCGCGCGCTGTTCGATGGCGCAATCTTGCCCGACCACACGCCGGCCGAGGCGCTGCCGGCGCTGGTGGGTGGCTTCGCCTTCACGGATCATTTTGTTCCAGACCATGTCTGGGCAGCTTTTCATCCCGCGCATTTCATCCTGCCGCATGTGCAATTGGCGCAGGTGAACGGGCAATGTTGGCTGACGGCGAATGTGCTGGCGCAACGCGATGAAAACCCGTGTGAAACGCAACATGCGCTACGGGAGGCGCTGCGGGAGCGAGCAGATTGGCTGGCTGCCCAGCCGGCCATCCAACCGCCTGCGCCTGCGCACACGACGATGAGCTATCCCATGCCGCGCGAGGCGTGGCGCAAGATGGTCGCTCATGCTCTCGATCACATCCGGCGCGGCAACCTGGAGAAAGTGGTGCTGGCGCGCATGTGCGAATTGCGCTGCGTTGCGCCGATCGAAGTTGAGCCGGCGCTGCAGCGCTTGAATGCGCGCTTCGAGGGCTGCTATCGCTTTCTTTTCGAGCCGCGCGCCGGCCATGCGTTCTTCGGCGCGACGCCGGAGTTGCTGGTTCGCGTGGCAGGCGATCAGCTTGAGACGATGGGGCTGGCCGGCTCCATCCGCGCCGGCACAGACGCGGATGAAACCGCGGCGCTCGCCAGCCAGCTGTTGCGCAGCGCAAAGGACTTGCGTGAGCATGCGTTGGTGGTGCGCATGATCTGTGACCGACTCGCGCCACGCGCGCTGGACTTGCAGGCTCCGAATCAGCCAGACGTGATGACGCTCAACAATATCCAGCATTTGCACACGCCGATCACGGCGACGTTGCGTGAGGCCGAAGGGGTGCTGCCGTGGGTGGAGCGATTGCATCCAACGCCGGCGCTGGGCGGACAACCCCGCGATGAGGCCATGCGCTTCATCGAGATCAACGAGCCGGTGCTGCGCGGCTGGTATGGCTCGCCGGTCGGCTTGATTCGCCCGACTCTCGGCGGTGAGTTCTGTGTGGCGATTCGCTCGGCAGTGGCGCACGACCATCGCGCCTGGCTCTATGCCGGCTGCGGCATCGTCGCCGATTCCGCGCCCGATGACGAATGGGATGAAACCGCGGTGAAGTTCAAGGCAATGTTGCTGGCGCTGGGAGAGGGGTGATTGGTTTCTGGCAGCTGAAATTCTCTCTTGTGCAAACAATGGCGCGCAGCACGCTGCCATCGCCATTGGCTGACGGCTACTGAATGATGAATCCAAATCTGCTCCTGTCGGACTTGTTTGTGGATGCGCTGGCGAAGGGCCGGTTGCGGCACGTGTGCATCGCGCCGGGTTCGCGCAGCACGCCGCTGGCGCTGGCATTTGCAGCGCATCCCGAAGTGCAGGTGCATATGCATCTGGATGAGCGCAGCGCCGGCTTCTTTGCGCTCGGCCTCGCGCTTGTGATCGATGAGCCGGTCGCGATGCTTTGCACCAGCGGCAGCGCTGCGGCGAATTTTCTGCCAGTCATCGTTGAGGCGCGCGAATCTCGTGTGCCGCTGATTGTCCTGACGGCCGACCGGCCGCCGGAGTTGCGCGGCAGTGGCGCAAATCAGACGATGGATCAGCTCAAGCTGTATGGCGATCATGTGCTGATGTTTGCCGAGATGCCCTTGCCGGAGGCCGAGCCGCCGGCGCTGGTGCAGCGCTATGTGCGCAGCATGGCCGCGCGCGCCATGGCGATGGCGAATGGCGCGCCGAAGGGGCCGGTGCACCTCAATTTCCCCTTTCGCAAGCCCTTGGAGCCGGCTGCCGGCGAGGTTCATGCGCGGCATTTGCCATTGGACGCGCCTTTCACGCGCATGGATCGCGGCATGTTGCAGCCGACCAAGCGACAGATTGACGATCTTGCTGCGGTGATTCATCAGCACGCGCGCGGGGTGATCGTGTGTGGACCGCGCAGCGGCGATGCTGCCTTAGCGGAGAGTGTGGCGGCCCTCTCTCAAGCATGCGGCTATCCGATCTTTGCCGATGCCTTGTCGAATGTGCGACAACACGCCGGCGTCCTTGCGCACTACGACCTGTTGCTTGATTCCAAGCTTGCAAGCCGCTTGCCGGACGGTTTTACGCCGGAGGTCGTGATTCGCTTTGGCGCGGTGCCGACATCGCAGGCGTTGAACGATGCCCTGGCAACATGCGGCGCACGACATCGTGTGCGAGTGACTGCGGATGGCGCCTGGGCGGATGACGACTTTCGCACCACATGGCAAATGCACGCCGAGCCGGCGGCAGTCTGCCAGCGCGTAACCGCCGTGCTGGGTGCAGAGCGTGCAATTGGCTGGTTGCACGAATGGCGGCAAGCCGAGCAGCGCGCGCAACAATCACTGCAACGCGAGTTGGATGCCAGTGCATGGTTCGACATGCAGGCGGTGAGCGATGTGCTGGCTGCATTGCCGCCCCATGCGCGCCTGTTTGCAGGCAACAGCCTGTCGGTGCGGCATGTCGACATCTTGGCGCAAGCCGGCAAGCCGGTGGAGATATTCGGCAGCCGCGGCGTGAGCGGCATTGACGGCAATGTGTCGACCGTGCTGGGCATCGCTGCCGCAGACGTCAGCCGGCCCACCGTCGGCCTGATCGGCGACATTACGCTTCTTCACGACATGAACGGCCTGCTTTCGATGAAGCGGTTGCAAAATGCCACCATCATCGTGGTGAACAATGACGGTAGCGGCATCTTCCATCGCCTGCCCATCGCCGGCATCGATCCGCCCTTTACCGAGTTGTTTCTCACGCCGCATGGTCTGCGCTTTGAAGCGGCGGCGAAACTACACGGATTGCGCTACCTGCGCGCGGAGAATCGCGAGCAACTGCAGGCGATCTTGCGCAAGCAATGGCGCGCAGAGAATGATGCGCCGGCGCAACTCATCGAGATCAGCACCGACTCACGCGCCGATGCCTCAGAGCGCCGGCGCATGCTTGAGCGCATTCGCGCAGCCAGCGCGGATGACAAACAATTTTGAACGCAGAGCGACGGCAAATTTCAAAGCTGTTTCTCTGTGCATATAAGGACACAACATGAGCAAGACGAAGTGGAAGACGGTCAGGGAATATGCTGACATCACCTATCAAAAGGCCGATGGCATGGCGCGCATCGCCTTCAACCGGCCTGAATTGCGCAACGCTTTTCGCCCAACCACCATCAACGAGATGATCGACGCCTTCCGGCATGTATGGGAAGATGAAGAGGTGGGCGTGGTGTTGCTCACCGGCAACGGTCCATCGCCGAAGGATGGCAAATATGCGTTCTGCTCCGGTGGCGACCAAAAGGTGCGCGGTTACGCCGGCTATGTGGGCAGCGATGGCCGCGCGCGCTTGAACGTCCTGGAATTGCAACGCATCATCCGCACCATGCCAAAGCCGGTGATCGCGCTGGTCGCCGGCTACGCGGTTGGCGGCGGCCATGTGCTGCATGTGATCTGCGACATGACGATCGCCGCGGACAATGCCATCTTTGGGCAGACCGGCCCGAAGGTCGGCAGCTTCGACGCCGGCTATGGCTCAGCCACGCTGGCGCGGGTCATCGGCCAGAAGAAAGCGCGCGAGATCTGGTATCTGTGCCGGCAATACAACGCGCAGGAAGCGCTGGACATGGGTCTGGTGAACAAGGTCGTGCCGGTGGAGCAGCTTGAGGCAGAGGGTGTGCAGTGGGCGCAGGAGATCCTGGAGAAAAGTCCGATAGCTATTCGTTTTCTCAAGGCCGCAATGAACGCCGACCAGGATGGGCAGACCGGCTTGCAGGTGCTGGCCGGCGATGCGACGATGCTCTACTACATGACTGAAGAGGGCAATGAGGGCCGCGACGCCTATGTCAACAAGCGCAAGCCTAACTATCGCAAATATCCGTGGAGGCCATGAATCATCAGGCACAATTTGTGATGTCTCGCAGGCGAAACGCTTTGCGCAATGCACATCACGTCTCTGATGAGCGCTGTGTTTAACGAGATGATGGATGATTGGCTGTCGGCGCAGGCGCAAGCGAACCCGCACGGTGTGGCGCTCACGTTTGCTGGCAGCGCATGGACGTGGCGCGCATTGCATGAGGATGTGGATGCACTGTGCCGCCGGCTCGCAACGTTGCGTTTGCCGGCCGGCGGCATCATCGCCATGCATCTGCCGAACAACGCTCAGGCGGTGCAATGCGTTCACGCCGCTGCGCGGATGGGCTTCACGCTGTCGCCACTGAACACGCGTCTGACGCGCGCCGAACTGCGCGCGCAGCTTGCGCTGTTGCAGGCAGATGCGCTGATCTGCAACGATGCCGCGCTGTGTGATGCCATGCGCGATGTGACGCCGCAGGCAGTGACAATGGATGCATTGCTTGCGCAGCCGGCGCAGGCATTCGAGCTACAACCCCTTCAACTGAACCGTATGCAGGCCATCGTCTTCACCTCGGGCAGCGCTGGCGCGCCGAAGGGCGTATCACTCACCTTTGGCAATCACTTCTACAGCGCGCTTGGCTCGGCGGCGCGGCTTGGCGCGTTGCCAACCGACTGCTGGTTGAGCTGTCTGCCGCTGTATCACGTTGGCGGCCTTTCGGTCGTGTTTCGCGCGGCGCTGTATGGCTTCACAGTCGCGCTGCACGAGCGCTTCGACGTCGCTGCGTTCAAGCGGGCGTTGGCGGATCAACCCATCACACTCGTGTCGCTCGTGCCGACGATGTTGAGACGCCTGATGGATGCGGATGTGACGTGGCCGGCATCGCTGCGCGCGATGCTGCTGGGCGGGGCGGCTGCGCCGGCTGCGCTGCTGGCTGAGGCGCTGGCGCGCGGCATCCCCATCGTCACGACGTATGGGTTGACCGAAACCGCATCGCAGACAGCAACACAGACGCCCGAGGCAACGCGGCGCAAGCCGGCGAGCGTGGGCAGGCCATTGCTGTTCACACAAGTGCGCATCGTCGACGCATCGGGCAGCACATTGCCGGCAAACACGATCGGTGAAATCGTTGTGTGCGGGCCGGCGGTGATGCAGGGATACTTTCGCAATGCGCCGGCAACTGTGCGCGCCCTGCGCGATGGCGCGTTGTTCACTGGCGATCTCGGCTATCTCGATGATGACGGCGATCTGTTCCTCGTGCAGCGCCGCAGCGATTTGATCGTGACCGGTGGTGAGAACGTGTATCCATCGGAGGTGGAAGAGGCGTTGCGCGCAATCGATGGCGTGGAAGATGCTTTGGTGATCGGTCTGCCAGATGAGGAGTGGGGGCAGCGCGTGGCGGCATTGATAATGCCGAGAGATGGCGAGCTGCTTGAAGCTGATTTGCGCAACGCGCTGGGTGGTCGCATCGCCGGCTACAAGATTCCACGCGTGATGCGCATCGTGTCGCAGTTGCCCTTGCTGCCGAACGGCAAGATCGATCGCGCCGGCGCTGCGCGGCTCTTCGATTGACGCCGGCTTGCATGTCGCCATGCCCTTTTTTAAGGTTGACCAAACGCGCTATCACTACGTCGAAGCCGGCGTCGGCGAACCGCTGCTGTTGCTGCACGGCTTTACCGGCTGCGCTGCGAACTGGCAGGATGCGATGGGAGAGTTGCAATCTCGATATCGCGTGTTTGCCATCGATCTCCCGGGTCATGGCCAGACTGCAGCGCCAAATGAGCCGGCGCACTTTGCGATGCCCTTCGTCGCAAGGCAGATCAGCGTATTCATCGGCGACGTCATCGGCGGGTCTGCAAATCTGCTTGGCTATTCGATGGGCGGCCGGCTCGCATTGTGCATCGCGTTGGATCATCCCGTCTGCGTGCAAAAGCTGCTGCTCGAAAGTGCGTCTCCAGGGTTGGCAAGCCTGGCTGAGCGACAGGCGCGCATCGCGAGTGATGAAGCGCTGGCGATGCGCATCGTGCGCGATGGCATCGAGCCGTTTATGGATGCATGGGAGCGTCTGCCGCTGTTTGCATCTCAAGCACAGGTGCCGCAGCGGGCGCGGGCGCGACTGCGCGCGTTGCGCCTGCAAAACGATCCCGCCGGCCTCGCGCTCAGCCTGCGCGGCATGGGCACGGGCGCGCAACCGTCACTGTGGGATCGGTTGCCGGCGTGGACGAAGCCAACCCTGCTCATCACCGGCGCGCTCGACGCGAAGTTCGTCGAGATCAATCGCGCGATGGCGCAGCGTATGCCGCATGCGCTGCATCACATCGTCGAGCGTGCCGGCCACGCCGTTCACTTTGAGCAGCCCGATCTGTTTATAGCGCTGTTGAAAGGCTTTCTTTGATGTTGGCCATGACGCCTGCCGTCAATGGCCGGCAGGCATGGGTTGCCCGCGCATGGCGGCACGGCCAGCCCATTTGCCAGGCCAGCCCGGCAGGAATGCGCCGATGATGAGCGCGAGCACCGAGGCGTAGAACGTGATGCGATACACCAATTCAAAGCCGGCGACGTTCTCCTGACACGCTTTCTGGATGCCAGCGAGGAGCTTTAACCTGGCTGCGTCCTGTTGCTCTGCCGGCATGCGCTTTAACGCATCCAGCGCGGTTGCAGGGAGGTTGTTCTCCGGCGCAACACCGGGTGTCTCGCACAAGCCGTAATGTTGCATCGGCGCGTTGACGTCAGCATGCGCAGCATTTTGTTGCGCCAGAGTTTCAGGCGAGAGCGTGCTGGTCAGCACAGTTGCCAACGCGGCGACTGCCACCGCCTGCACGACGAAGCGCGTGGAATTCTGCAATGATGAGCCGCGCGGCAACTGCGCCTGCGGGATGCTGCCCAATGCGGTGGTGAAGGTCGTTTGCAGGGTCAGGCCGACGGCGAGACCGCGAATGACCAGCAAAAACACGATCCACGAGATGGGCGTGAGCGCCTCGATCTGTGAGAGTTGCCACGTGTTGATGCACAGCAGCGTGAAGCCCGTGACGATGAGCGCGCGCGGGCCAATCTTGTCGTAGAGCCGGCCGGCGAGTGGCGTGGTGATGCCAGACGCCGCTGCAACAGCCAACAGCACAAAACCAGTCTCCAGCGCCGACAGGCCGCGCATCGCCTGCAGATACAGCGGCATCAGGAACTCAGCGCCAAAAAACGCCACCGTCGTCACATAGCCAACCAGCGATGCGTTCATGAACGTGGGAATCTTGAACAGCCGCAGGTTCAACAGCGGCTCCTTTGCGATGAACAGTTCAACGATGGCGAAGATGATGAGGCCGGCGATGCCGATGCCGAAAGCGGTGAGTGTGGCCGGCGAGGTCAAACCATTGGTCTCGGCTGTGCTGGCGGCGAACAGCACCGCACCAAATCCGATCACTGCAAATATCAGGCCGAGCGGATCGAATCTGGGCTGCTTCGGCGCCTTGTCGTTGCGCAGAAAGCGCGAGCCGAGGATCACGCCGAGGATGCCGATCGGCACGTTGATGAAGAAGATGAAGCGCCATAGGTCAGCGTCGACCAGCCATCCGCCGAGGACCGGGCCGAGCGCCGGCGCGACGACGAGGGCAATGCCGAAGAGACCGAGCGCTGCGCCGACCTCGCTGGACGGGAAGGCGCGAAAGAGCATCGCCGGCCCCAGTGGTTGCGCCAGCCCGCCGCCGACGCCCTGAACCATGCGCGCGGCAATCAGCAAAAACAGCGTCGGTGCAAGCCCGCACAGGAGCGAGCCGATGACAAACAAGATCAGACCAAGAAGGTAGATGCGCTTGGTGCCGAAACGGTCACCGAGAAACCCTGATATCGGCGTGGTGATGCCGAGCGCCAGCACGTAGATGCTCAGCACCCATTGCGATTCTGCGATGCTGCCGCCAAATTCCCGCTGCAACGTGCGAAAGGCAACGTTCACCACCGTGCTGTCGATGATGATCATGAAGATGCCGAACACCACCGAAATCAGCACTCTCCACTTGTAGGCGACGCGGCCTGTGTCGGGTGGCGCAGCCGGCACGGTCGATACAGAATTGCTCATGTGTGTTGAATGTGTGTCGATTTGTTCGGAGAGGCGCAGACAGGCTCTCTCATATGCGAAGGGTATACTCGGATCGCCAATGAAGGTGATGTGACGCAGATGCTTTTGTTGTGCATTCTACGCATCGGCATCAAGCAACTTTTCAACTGGCTGATCATACACAACGAGTTTACTCATGACCAAAATGGAACAAATCCCCAACCTGAGTCCCGAACAGAGCGTCGGTGCTTGGGTCACAGCCGACTATCGGCTGGCGGCGCTGTTCGAGAGCCACGATATCGATTTCTGTTGCGGTGGCGACAAACCGCTGACTGAGGCTTGCGCGGAGAAAGGCATCAATCTAAAGACATTGCTGGATGAGGCCCGCCAGGTGACCGCGGTCGCTGGCGACGGCGAGCAATATGACCAGTGGGCGCTGGATTTTCTGGCCGATTACATCGTCAACCAGTTCCACAAGTCCAACCGCAAGACGATGCCGCAGATCGCGGAGTATGCAACCACTGTGGCTGAAGTACATGGCGCAGTCCACCCCGAGACGATCACCATCGCAAAGCTCTGGCCCAACGTGCAGGGAGAAATGAGCATGCACATGCAACGGGAAGAGTTGCTGGTCTTCCCTTACATCAAGCGCCTGGTGCACAGTCAGGAGGATGGAACCGCGCCGAAGCCGCTTCCGACCGGCACGCTAAAGGAGCTGATCGAGAAACTGGAAGCGGAGCATGAGGCCACCGGCGATGAACTGGCAGAGTTGGCGCGCCTGAGCGGCGGTTATACCCCGCCCGATGACGCCTGCCCCACCTTCCGCACCCTTTACGCGCTGCTGAAGCAGTTCGATGCGGACACCAAGAAGCACGTGCATCTGGAGAACAACATCCTCTTCCCCAAGGCGATTCGTCTGGAGCAGGCGCTGCTCGGCGCCAAGCCGGCTTAGGCGGCTTGGCCGTTGTCGTATCGGCACAGGATGCGCAAAAACCCTTCACGCGCTTGACCGTTCAAGTCAAGCGCGTGAAGCGAAACGATTTTGCGTTGAGCTTTTGCAGCCACCTCATCGTTTCTCGTGACGGACAGTCAGCAATCGAACACAAACCAGCAGATGCCGTTTCTCCTCTGCTGATCGTTCAGCACCAATGCACGAATCGAATCGGGCAACTGCTCGCGTTGCCAACGGCATTCGAGCCTGCCGGCGCTTTCCGCCTCGCTCTTCGGTGCGGACGCCTGCGCCGCTTTGATCGCGTAGGCTGCCGCGCCTAGTTCGTGTGCAGCCACATGTGCGACCGCGGCTGCCTGGCCGGCGGCATACGCAGCATAGCGGGCAGCGCCCTGGAAATGCCGAGCTGCTGCATTGGCGTGGCCGGCGGCGGTGCGCGCGTGAGACATGCTGACCTCGCCCCGGATCCATTGGCGGATCACCGCGATGGCCTGACGCGGTCGCATGTCTGCCGGCTGCACAGATTCAAAGAGATGCAGGACATGTTCTGCGCATATCGCAGCCCACAATGCGAGCAGCCGGTGATCCGCATCCGTGAGCGTCCCGCCGCGCCGCAGGGTGATGAAGCGCGGGTCGCGATCTTTGGCGAGAATCATGATGCTGCCTGCCGGCTTGCCTTTCGCTTCTTCATCCGCTCACGAAACGATTCCTTCGGGAAGGCCGGGAAGTCGCGGCTGTTCGTCCAGGCATTCAGAGGTGGCGGCAGCGATTTGATCTTGCCGTTCTTGCCGGCGATCACGCCTGTGCCAGCCTGCGCCATCTTCACACCCAGCAAAAACAGGCGCGGCGATTGCATGGCGCGCTGCCACAGCTTCATGCCGGCCCTCCACTCCAGCGTGGGGTCGCCGGCCTTTACCAGGTCGCGCCGCAGCTTGAGCAGCATATCGGGGATATTGATTTCGACTGGGCAGGCGGCCATGCACGCGCCGCACAGGCTGCTGGCATAGGGCAACTTCGGCGCTTCTTCGATGCCAAGCAGCAGCGGCGAGATGACGGAGCCGATCGGGCCAGGATATACCCAGCCATAGGCGTGGCCGCCGATGTTTTGATACACCGGACACACGTTCAGACATGCGCCACAGCGGATGCACGCCAGGCTCTCGGCATATTCGGTCTCATAGATGCCGCTGCGGCCGTTATCCATCAGCACGAGATAAAACAGTTCGGGACCGTCGGGTTCGCCGGCGCGCTTCGGCCCGCTCATCAGGTTGTTGTACACGCTCATGCGCTGGCCAGTGGCGCTGCGGGTCAGCAATTGCACCAGCACAGCGTAGTCTTCCCACGTGGCAATCACTTTCTCGATGCCCATGATCGCCACGTGAATGCGCGGCGCGCCGGTGCTGAGGCGGTTGTTGCCCTCGTTCTCGACCGTGGCGATCGTGCCAGTCTCGGCGATGGCGAAATTCACGCCGCTGATGCCCATATCGGCCTCAAGATATTTTTCGCGCATCACGCCGCGCACGAAGCGCGTCATCTCTTCGGGCTGGTCGGTCATCGGCATGCCGAGCTTGTCGTGCAGCAGTTGCGCGGTGGCCTCTTTGGTCTTGTGCAGGGTGGGGAAGACGATGTGGCTGGGTGTGTCGCCGGCGAGCTGCACGATGTATTCGCCGAGGTCGCTCTCGTTGACTTCGATGCCATGCGCTTCGAGCGCATGGTTGAGCCTGGTCTCTTCGGTCGCCATGCTCTTGCCCTTGCTTACGCGCTGGACGTTGTGCTGCTTGCACAGATCGAGAATCAACTGGTTGGCCTCATCGCCGTCGCGCGCCCACAGCACCTTGCCGCCGTTGGCGATCACGTTGCGCTCGAGCTGTTCGAGCAGGTCGGGCAGGGCGTTCAGCGCGCGTTCACGGGCCAGCCGGCCCTGCCGGCGCAACCCATCGGCATCAGTCGTCTCGCCCATCGCGGCAATGCGCCCGTTCACCCCGCGTGTCGTGCCGCGATCCAGCGCGGTCTGCAACTGAATGTCGTGCAGCGCGATGACCACGGACGACATGAAATTTTTAGGATTGGTCTCCATCAGATCTCTTGTTGTGGATTTCTTATGGCTTGCTTTTGCGATCTGCACTTCGAACTGCGCGAGCGCCGCGATCGATCAACCAACCATCAAACCCTTCCCGCCAACACCTCAGCAATATGAACGACTCTCTTTTTCGACTGGTTGCGCGAGAGGCCGCCATTCATGTGCATCATGCAGCTTGCATCACCGGTGATGATGATGTCGGCGTCGGCCGCGTTGATGTTCAGTAGTTTGTCTTTCAGCATCGCGCTGCTGATTTCGCCCATCTTGATGGCGAACAGGCCGCCAAAACCGCAGCACTGATCGTGGCCGGCAAGCTCGGTCAAGGTCAGGTCTTTGACGTGGCTAAGCAGCGCGCGCGGCTGCCGGTCGATGTGCATCTCGCGCAGGCCATGGCATGAGTCGTGGATCGCAGCGCGCGTCGGCTTGCTCATCGCTGCGCCCACATCGGTCACGCCCATCTCATCGACCAAAAACTGTGTGAATTCAAACGTCTTTGCTGCGATATCGAGGGCCTCATCTCGGCGCGGATGCGCCTTGAAGAGTTCCGGGTAATAATGTCGCACCATCGCCGCGCAAGAGCCGGAGGGTGTGACGATGGCATCGTAGCCCTTGAACACATCGAGGAAATGTTCGGCGACCTTGCGCGATTCCTCTTGAAAGCCGGCGTTGAACGCCGGCTGCCCGCAACACGTCTGCGCCTCGGGGAATTCCACCTGCACAGCCTGCCGCTCCAACACGTCCAGCGCTGCCTCGCCGATGTCTGGAAACAATGCATCGATGATGCACGTTACGAAATATGCCACCCGCTTTGACATGGTCAGTTGATACTAGCATGGTGGCGTGAGAGGCTCAAGCCGGCGCAACGCGCAATGTCTTCAGCCCGTGAAAGTGAAAGGCGTCGCGGTATTCCGGCTGCGCGGCGAGTTGCAGTTGCGGCATGCGCTGCGCAAGTGTCTGCACTGACTCCTGCAATTCGATGCGGGCGAGCGGTGCGCCGACGCAAAAGTGGATGCCGCCGCCGAATGACACATGCGGGTTGTCTTCAACCGGCCGGCGAATGTCCAACTGGTCCGCGCGGGCGAATCGCTGCGGGTCGCGGTTGGCTGCGCCGAGCAGCAACGCCACCTGCTGGCCAAAGGCGTACGTCCTGCCCTTGTAGGTGAAGCCATCCTCAAGCACGTAGCGGCTGAAGAGATGCAGCGGCGTGTCGTAGCGCAGCAGCTCTTCCACCGCGCTGCGCACCAGCGCCGGCGACGGATCGCTCACCAGTGCATCCCACTGCTCGCGGTGCTGCATCAGCGCAAATACGCCATTGCCGATGACGTTGACGGTGGCTTCGTGGCCGGCGTTCAACAACTGCATGACCGACGCCACCAGCTCATCCTCGGTCAGCTTTTCGCCCCGCTCCTCAGCTTCGATGAGCAGCGTGATGAGATCGTTTTTCGGCTGCCGGCGGCGCTCCTTCACCAGCGCGCGAATGTATTCTGCAAATTCGAGCGTGGCCTGCACGGCGCGTTGCTCCTGTTCGCTGCTGCGACCCAACTCAAACATCGCCACCATCGCGTGCGACCAGCGCAGCAGTGACGGACTCATCTCAACTGGCACGCCGAGCATCTCGGCAATCACGATCACTGGAACCGGCGTGGCATATTTTGTGAGCAGATCGAACTCGCCGGCGCCTTGCACTTCATCCAGCAGTTGGTTGCAAAGCTGGCGAATGCGCGGTCGCATACCCTCAATCTGGCGCGCCATGAATGCCTTCTGCACCAGCCCGCGCAGCCGCGTGTGGTTGGGCGGCTCCTGCTGGATGATCGAGAGGTCGTCGTATTTGTAAAACGGCTGCAGATCCTCGCGAATGGGCGGCCAGCCTAGCTCCTCGCGCGTCTTCAAGTGCGTAATTTGCCGGCCCAGGCGCCGGTCACGAAACAGCGCGCTCACGTCTTCGTGATTGACGTAGCACCACAGGTCGAAATCTTCCCAATAAAACACCGGCGTTGTTTGCCGCAACGCCTCGTAGTGCGGGTAGGGGTTGTTATAGAAATGTGGATCGCGCGGATTCAGTCGCACTTTTTCGCCATCGATGTGCATGCGAAAAGTATACGTGGAGTCAGCAGCTATGCGTGCGCGATGGCAAAGCATGATGCTCATGCAGCCATCAGACTGATGGCGCGACAGTCAGCTTGTAATAGAATGATTTTGAATGCAAAGCCATGATGCAGCGCATTGCGTGCCGCAAAAGATCTTGCGGTGCGACGAACGAAATTCAGGAGGCTTGATCCATGACGATCCTTGAACCCGCGCGTCCTTCATCATCAGCGCAACACGAGCAAAACGGCAAGACGCCCGAAACCACGAAGGACAGTGCGTATGCCACAGCGCTGGCACAATTTGACCGCGCGGCGCAGATTCTGCATCTCGACGCCGGCATGGCGTCCATCCTGCGAGTGCCCCGCCGCGAACTCACCGTCTCCTTCCCAGTCAAGATGGACAACGGCGAAGTGCGAACCTTCACCGGCTACCGCGTCCATCACAATACCTCACGCGGGCCGACAAAGGGCGGTTTGCGCTATGCGCCGCAAGTGGATCTGGAAGAGGTGCGCGCACTGGCGATGTGGATGACGTGGAAGTGCGCCGTGGCGAACATCCCTTATGGCG